>CAVEQS010000007.1:0-72831 GCA_963618015.1 bacterium
TGTTCTCACTTCCTTTCCCTTATACTATACCAAAAAAGTAGACACCCCACACTTTTGTGAGTGTCTACTTTCATTTTACTGGTGCAGCATAAAAAGTCCCGGCGTCGTTTTCACGACGCCGGGCTTTTTCGTTTATTCGGGGATGTGTATCTCGCGGATGAGAAAGTCTTTGCCGGTGAGGATGGTCTTTTCAAAGCTGCCGCAGTTTGGGCAGTAGCCCTTGTGCTCTACAACGTTGAATACCTCGTTGCACTCGTCGCACTCCGCCATGCCGGGAACGATGTTCATAATGAGCTTTGTGTTCTTCAGAAAAGTGTCCTCCACGACGCGGGGGTAGATATCCTCCACGTACTTCGGAATGACGAGCGACAGTTCGCCGACATCCACGACGATCTCAGCGATCTCCGTGATGTGGTTCGCCTCGGCAAAGGCAGTCACGGTTTTCACCATGGAGCGGACAACGCCTATTTCGTGCATGCCGCCGCACCCTCAGGGTCTCGCGACCTTTTTGACAAGGAGCTTCGCGACCGCTGCCGGGGCATTCCCCGCCGCGCCGAGCAGCGCCTTGAAGTACGGCGCGCCGACATAGTCGGTGACCTTCTCCAGCCGGATCGCATCAAATTTGCACTTGGTTGTGCAGATGCCGCAGCCAACGCAGAGGCTCTCGTCCACGACCGCCGAGCCGCAGTCGAGACAGCGGTGTGTTTCGATCTTCATCTGCTCCTCGGTGAGCGTCCCGCGCAGATCACGGAACGTCTTTTCCGCGTCCTTCGCGGAGCCGCCGGAAGCCTTCTGCCGCGGCGCGGTATCGAAGCCGTCGAGAGCGACGGCCACGGTGGCGGTGTTCATCGCTTTATAATCGCGGCGGTCGCGGCCGATGACCTGCGACTGGCCGGGATGGACGTACCGATGGATGGAGACGGCACCTTCCTTGCCTGCGGCGATCGCGTCGATGGCGAACTTCGGCCCGGTGACGACATCGCCGCCGGCAAATACGTCGGGCTCGCTCGTCTGGAAGCTCGGCAGAGAAACGGATACGGTGCCCTTCGTGCCGGTATCCACGGCAATACCGTTCAGGTCGATCTCCTGCCCGACGGCGGAGATGACGGCGGAAACGGGGATCGTTTCGTATGTCCCGGTGCCGGCGGGCTTCCCGTCCCGCAGCTCCATAATTTCATACCTGAGCTCTTCGGCTTTTCCATTGCCGAGAATTTCGGCGGGGGAGGCGAGGAAGCGGAAGGAGACGCCCTCTTCAATGGCCTCTTCCACCTCGTCGTCCGCGGCGGGCATGGAATCACGGTCGCGGCGGTAGATCACGGTGACCTTGGCGCCAAGGCGGACGGCGGCGCGGGCAACGTCGATGGCAACATTGCCGCCGCCGATGACGGCCACGGTCTTGCCGATTTCGGGCGCATTGCCGAGATTGACGGCGCGCAGGAAATCGATGCCGGTCATAACGCCCGGCAGCTCCTCGCCGGGGCAGCGAAGCTTCGCGCCGCGGGACGCGCCGACGGCGAGATAGAAGGCCTTAAAGCCCTCGGCGCGCAGCGCGTCGAGCGTGACGTCCTGCCCGACGGCGACGCCGGTTTTGAACTGCACGCCGAGCTCGGCGAGAACCTGGATCTCGGCGCGGATGACATCCTTTTCGAGCCGGAAAGAGGGGATGCCCAGCGTGAGCATACCGCCGAGTTCCTTTTCCTTTTCAAACACGGTCACGGGGTAGCCCTTGAGCGCGAGATAGTATGCGCAGGTGAGACCCGCCGGGCCGGAGCCGATGACGGCGATCTTTTCCTCGTAGGGCTTGCCGGTCTGGTTGACCATTTTCGGAACAAAGCGGTGCTCCGCTTCCAGATCCTTTTCGGCGATGAACTTTTTGATATCGTCGACGGCGATGGGCGCATCAACGCTGCCACGGGTACAGGCGTCCTCGCAGGCTTTGTTGCAGATGCGGCCGCAGACGGCGGGGAAGGGGTTCTCCTTCTTGATGAGCTCCAGTGCCTCGGTGTAGCGGCCCTGCGAGGCGAGCTTTATGTAGCCCTGCACCGGGACGTGCGCCGGGCACTCCGCCTTGCACGGCGCGGTGCCGGAGGGCATGGAGTCGGTGCGGTTGGTGCGGTATTCGGTGTTGTAGCTTTTCTTGTCCCAGGGGATCTCTTTGTCTGACTGGTAGGAATCGGCAACGTGCGCATCGGTGAGGCAGCGTTTCTGGCCGAGACGCACCGCGTTGGTCTGGCAGTTTTCCACGCACTGGCCGCAGGCAACGCATTTATCCTTGTCAACGCGGGCAATAAAGTTGGAGCTGACGCCGTTCGGCGAGCGGAACATCTCGGCGATGCGCAGCGCATAGCACGAGCAGCCGCAGCAATTGCAGATGGCGGTAACGTCGTCAAAGCCGGGGGCCTGATTCACCTCGTGGACAAGACCATTATCCTCGGCACGCCGAAGAATTTCATATGCCTCCTCCTTGGAGATGAGGCGGTGCTCGCCGCTCTTGGAGAAGCTGACGGCGTTGTCGTTCAGGTAGAGGCACATATCCTCTTCCAGATGACCGCAGCCCTCGCCCATCAAACGGCGCGACCGGCGGCAGGAGCAGGGGCCGACGGAGATCGCCCACGCCTTTTCGATGAGCGTGGAGAGCTCGTCATAGGAGGCTTTGTGCGTGTCGTTCTCAATGGCGCTCATCACGGGCATAACGCGCATAAAGTTTACGCCGTTGCCGAGCACGGGGGCGAGCATGCCGACGCGGATGCGGGTGTATTCCTCAAAGCACGCACCGAGCTCAGGGTGGGCGTCGCACTGCTCGCGGTTGGAGAGAATGCCCTCCATGATGCCGGGCACCCAGATGGGGTAATAGTAGCAGAGAGCACCATGGCGTTCGCGCGTGCGGATGACGCCGGCCGCGACGAGCTTGTCGCACTGCGTCTGCACGAACTCCACGCTCTTTCGCGTCTTTTTGGCGAGGTCTTCCACGGTGAAGTCGGTTTCGAGACGCATGCGCATCATAACGGAGCACATGTCGTCATCGACGATGGGATCAAGGATCTTGTACTCGGGATCGCTGTAGGTAATGCCGGTGTACGTCAGACTTTCGAGACTGATCTTGGATGCGAGCGCGAGAATATTCGGTCTGTGTGCCATGGTTCCCGTCCCCCTGAGATGTTTTATTTGGTTTTTCTCTTTGTTATTTCTCTTTTAATACCGGTTAATACCGGTGGAATTGCAGCGGTGTTGGTCGGTATTTTGCGCCGGACACGAGGCCTACCGCGCCGAACGTAGACATAAGCGATGAGCCGCCGTAGCTGAAGAATGGGAGCGTGATGCCAATAACGGGCGTGATGCCGATGCACATGCCGGTATTGACGAGCATCTGGAAGAAGAGGCTCGCTGCCACGCCGACGCACACGAGCATACTCATCGTGTTGTTCGAGCGCAGTCCCACCATCACGCAGCGGATGATGACAACGGAGAGCAGCAGCATAATGAGCACGCACGCGACCATACCGAGTTCCTCGCCCGCAACGGCGAAAATGAAGTCGGTGTGCTTGCCGGTCAGCGCGCCGGACTGCGTCTGCGTGCCGTGGCCGAGACCGAGTCCCGTAGCCTGCCCGCCCATGAGGGCGTATTTGCTTCGGGTCGTCTGCCACGTGATGCCCCAGCCGTCGGGGTCGATGCTGGGATCGTAGGGCGCGAGAATACGCTGGCGCTGGTACTCATCGAGGAAGTTGTTCCAGAGGAACGGGATCGCGAGCGCGATCGCCGCGCCGCCGATGAGAAACCAGTAGAGCTTGACGCCCGCCACGATCAGCATAACGGCGAAAATGGCGGCGAACACGACCGCCGAGCCGAGGTCCTTGGTAGTGACCATCAGCAGCGCGAACGTGTAGCCGAAGTGGACGACGAGCTGAAGGATGGAGAGCACCGAGTTGAGGTTCTTGTATTCCTTCAGATACGATATCTGCTTGGCCATCAGCACAATGAACACGACCTTGACGATCTCCGAGGGCTGAATGCCGATGCCGAGGAATCGAAGCCAGCCGGAGTTGCCGGTATCGCCCGAAACGCCGAACGGGATGAGCAGCAGAAGAAGGAACGTCTCAAAGCCAAGCAGAAGCTTCCAGCGGCTCGCAATGATGCTCACGTCGAGAACGGTCAGAACGTAATAGAGAAAAAGGCCGAGGACGAACGCAAAGATCTGGATCGGCACGAACGTGTGCGACGGATACGACTTCGTGGCGCTGCCGACGAGCGTGATGCCGAAGCACGTGCAGATGCAGCACATGACAAGCAGGAACATATCGCCCTTTTTGAAGAAGTCCGAGGTACGGCTCCATATATATTGGATGATCGGCGCGATGCGGAGTTTTTTGAGTCTTTCCAGCACGGCGACACCTCCCCTTATACATATAATTTCACCATATTCTATCACAACATTGTTTTTTCTGCAACAGGCAGGAAAAGGTCTTTACTCCGGGAAAAGCTCGGTGTATAATGCCAAGTTAGAAAAGTTTGAGTTTTGAGACAGAGGCAGACGGACTATGGAATTTATCACCCACTCCGAAGCCGAGACCGAAGCGCTCGGCGAAAAGCTCGCGCGCTCTCTGCCGGAGCGCGGCGTTGTGATCGCGATGTACGGTGAGCTGGGCGCGGGAAAAACGGCGTTCGTGCGCGGCCTTGCGCGCGGTCTGGAGGTCGAGGGCGCGGTCACAAGCCCGACGTTCACCATCGTGAACGAGCTTTACGGCAAGCGCGACCTGTTCCACTTTGATATGTACCGGCTTGGCAGTGCGGACGAGCTTTTTGACATCGGCTGGGAGGATTACCTGGACCGCGGCGGCGTGTGCGCCGTGGAGTGGAGCGAAAATGTCCCCGAGGCGTTCGACGGCTCCGAGATCCGTGTGAGCATCGAAAAATGCACCGATAACGCGCGAAAGATCACGATCGAGGGGGCGAGCCTTTGCTGATACTGGGAATTGAGACCTCCGCGAAAGCCTGCTCCGCCGCGCTCTGCCGCGACGGGGAGCTGCTCGCGCAGAGCTATGAGCGCACGGGGCTCACGCACAGCCGCACGCTCCTGCCGATGATCGAGAACATGCTCTCCAACACCGAAACGCCGAAGGACGCCATCGATGTGATCGCTGTGGCGCAGGGGCCGGGCTCGTTCACCGGCATCCGCATCGGCATATCCACCGCCAAGGGCCTCTGCTGGGGTCTCGGCATCCCGGCGGTCGGCGTATCTACGCTCGAAGCCATGGCGCAGAGCGCCCGCTTCGTACCGGAAGGGACAATCGTTTGTCCCGCGATGGACGCGAGGCGAAATCAGCTTTATAATGCGCTCTTTGTGGTGCAAAACGGCGCCCTTGTCCGTCTCACAGAGGATCGCGCCATTGCCGCTGACGCGCTCGCCGAAGAGCTTTCCAGCGGCGAAAAAAGTGTCTGGGTTCTCGGCGACGGCTGGGCGATCTGCGAAAAGGCGCTTGAAGCGCGCGGCGTGAAATGCACCGTTGCCCCCGAGGAGCTTCGCTGGCAGACGGCGTTCGGCGTATGTCTCGCAGCGCAGAGCAAAACCCCGGCCGGGGCGGAAGACCTGCTGCCGGTATATCTTCGTCTTTCCCAGGCGGAACGCGAGCGGCAAAGCCGCATGAGCGAAGCCTGAGAATATATCATGTCAATTACACTACAAAGGAGTATGAAAAATGAGTGAGCTGCACGTATTCGACCACCCGCTGATCCAGCACAAGCTGTCGATCCTCCGCGACAAGAACACGAGCGTGAAGGAATTCCGCGAACTCGTCGGCGAGATCGCCATGCTGATGTGCTATGAAGCGACCCGCGACCTGCCTCTCGAGGAGGTCGAGATCGAAACGCCCGTTGCCAAGGCAACGGTGAAGCGCCTCGCGGGCAAGAAGCTCGCCATCGTCCCCATCCTCCGCGCCGGTCTCGGCATGGTCGACGGCATGGTTGCGATGATCCCGTCCTGTAAGGTCGGCCACATCGGTCTCTACCGTGATCCGGAGACGCTCGAGCCGGTCGAATATTACTGCAAGCTCCCGCCCGATATCACCGAGCGCGACGTGATCGTAGTCGACCCGATGTTCGCCACCGGCGGCAGCGCCGCTGCGGCCTGCACGTTCCTCAAGCAGCACGGCTGCCGCCACATCAAGCTCATGTGCATCATCGGCGCGCCTCCGGCGTGGGAGAAGATGCAGAAGGAGCACCCGGACGTCGACGTTTACGTCGCCGCCATGGATCCCATCCTGAACGACCACGGCTATATCGTCCCCGGTCTCGGCGACGCCGGCGACCGTATTTTCGGCACGAAGTAAAACAGGAAATCGAAAAGCGCGTATTGCATCCCAATACGTGCTTTTTTTAAAAGAAACGGAGGAATAACCTATGGCAAATCAGGCTCTTTTCCCCTATATCCGCTGCGAAGGGACCCCGTATGAGATCGGCCGCGCTCACGGCGAGCAGGGCCGCGAGAAGATCCGCACCTCGATCGAGTGCTACCGCTCCATGTTTTTTGACTATTCCGGCATCGACTGGGACACGGCGCAGCGCTATGCGCACACGTTCATCCCTTCCATTGAAAACTACGATCCCGACATCATGGCGGAGATCCGCGGCATTGCCGACGGCTCCGGCTTCGGTCTGGACGAGATCCTTGCGCTGAACGTCCGCAGCGAGATCGTGCTGCAGGGCAGCCAGGTCAAGGCCATGCTCGACGGCGGCTGCACCTCCTGCGCCTTCATGCCGTATAAGACGGAAACGGGCGAAACGTGGCTTGCCCAGAACTGGGACTGGAAGGAGATCGCCCAGGGCGCTCTCATCGTGCTGGAGATCCGCCAGCAGAATAAGCCGGACATTCTCATGATCACCGAAGCCGGCATCGTCGGCAAGATCGGCTTCAACAGTGCCGGTGTCGGCGTGTGTCTGAACGCTCTCGGCTCCGACCAGCGCTGGAACGGCGAGACCATCCCGCTGCACATCGCGCTGCGCGGCGTGCTCAACAGCCGCACGCTCTCCGATGCCATCGAAAACGCCGGGCGCATCCCGCTCGCGTGCTGCGCCAACTTCATGATGGCGGGCGCCTCCGGGCAGGTCATCACCGTGGAGATCGGCCCCGGCGAGATCGACGTGATCTATCCCGAAAAGGGCTACGTGACCCACACGAACCACTTCTATGGCCCGCGCACCGCCCACATCCGCGACACTGGCCGCATGGCGCTGCCCGATACGTATCTCCGTCTCGGCCGCATCAACGACCTGCTCCGCGAGCGGGACGGGAAGAAGATCACGATCGCCGATATTCAGGAGATCCTGCGCGACCATGTCGGCACGCCGGACAGCATCTGCCGTCACAACGACATGTTTGAGCCGGAAGGCAAGCGTATGCAGACGAATTTCTCCATTATCATGAACCTCTCGGCGCGCGAAATGATGTACACGCCCGGAAGCCCGTGCGGGATGGAGTATGTCCCGTTCCGTCTGGAGAGCGACGCAAAATGAACATAGACCTTGGTTTTGGCACCGGCGTGCAGAGCGTATCGCTGCCGGAGGAAAACGTTCTTGCCGTGCTGGAGGCAAACCCTCTCGAATATAAGCTCACCGGCGCGGACGAGGTGCGCCGTGCGCTGCGTGAGCCCATCGGTGCCGCGCCCCTGCGCGAGATCGTCCATGCGGGCGAGACGGTCGCTATCGTCACGAGCGATATCACCCGTCCCTGCCCGACATGGAAAATGCTCCCGCCGGTGCTGGAAGAGCTGTTCGCCGCTGGCGTCCGGCCGGAGGACGTCACCGTGACGTTTGCGCTCGGCAGCCACCGCGCTCACACGGAAGAGGAACACAAAAAACTCATGGGCGAGAGCTACGGGTTCGTCGCCTGCCGCGACAGCGACGGCGTGAACTGCACGCACCTCGGCGTCACGAAGCGCGGCACGCCTGTGGATATCGACACCGCCGTCGCCTCCGCCGACCGGCGCATCTGCTTCGGCAACATTGAATACCACTATTTTGCCGGTTACTCCGGCGGCGCCAAGGCGATCATGCCGGGCGTCTCCACGCGCGAGGCGATCCAGTCGAACCACTCCTGCATGGTGGAGGCCGCGGCGTGCGCCGGAAAGCTCGCCGGGAACCCCGTGCGCGAGGATATCGAAGAGGCCGCGGCGATCTGCGGCGTGGACTATATCGTCAACGTTGTGCTCGATGCGCACAAGGAGATCGTCTATGCCGTCGCCGGGGACGTGACGAAGGCACACCGCGATGGCTGCCGCTTTCTCGACGGGCTGTACCGCAAGACGATCCCCCACCGCGCCGACATCGTTCTCGTCTCGCAGGGCGGCGCGCCGAAGGATCTCAACCTTTATCAGGTGCAGAAGGCGCTCGATAACGCCAAGCACGCCGTGTGCCCCGGCGGGGTCATCGTGCTCGTCGGCTCCTGCCGCGAAGGTCTCGGCGAGAAGGTGTTCGAGCAATGGATGCTCGAAGCGGAAAAGCCGGAGGATCTCATAACGCGCGTGCGCGAAAACTTCCGTCTCGGCGGCCATAAGGCGGCGGCTATCGCCATGGTGCTGCAAAATGCCGAGATCGATCTTGTGAGCGAGCTGGAACCGGAATTTGTGAAGCAGATATTCCTCCAGCCGTACCCGACGGCACAGGCGGCGCTCGACCACGCATTCGCGAGGCTCGGGAAGGACGCGAGCGTCATTGTCATGCCGTACGGCGGCTCCACGCTGCCGCACGCGGAAAACGAATAAATTTAAGAAAGAAGGAACGGATCATGGACTACGCAAAGGAATCGCTTCGTCTGCACGGCGAATGGAAGGGTAAGATCGAAGTGAAGGCGACCGTACCGGTCGGAACGAAGGACGATCTGTCTCTGGCGTATACGCCCGGCGTGGCGCAGCCGTGCCTGGAGATCCAGAAGGATATCGAGAAAAGCTACGAGCTGACGCGCCGGTGGAATCTCTGCGCCGTCATCACGGACGGCAGCGCGGTTCTCGGGCTCGGCGATATCGGCCCCGAGGCCGGCATGCCCGTTATGGAGGGCAAGTGCGTCCTCTTCAAGGCCTTTGGCGATGTGGATGCGTTCCCGCTCTGCGTCAAGACGAAGGACGTGGACGAGTTTGTACAGACGGTGTACAATATCTCCGGCTCGTTCGGCGGCATCAATCTCGAGGATATCGCCGCGCCCCGCTGCTTTGAGATCGAGCGCAAGCTCAAGGAAAAGTGCGACATCCCTATCTTCCACGACGATCAGCACGGCACCGCGGTCATCACGCTCGCGGGTCTTACGAACGCGCTGAAGGTGGTAGGGAAGAAGAAGGAGGACGTGCGTGTCGTCGTAAACGGCGCAGGCGCTGCGGCGACGGCCATCACGAAGCTGCTGCTCTCCGCCGGATTTCAGGACGTGACGATCTGCGACCGCAAGGGCGCGATCTACGAAGGGCGCGAAGGGCTCAACTGGATCAAGGAAGAGATGTCCCACGTGACCGACCCGCGCCATCTCCACGGCAAGCTCGCGGAAGTGCTCGCCGGCGCGGACGTGTTCATCGGCGTATCCGCCCCGCACATGCTCACGGGCGAGATGGTGAAAACGATGAACCGCGACCCAATCATCTTCGCCTGCGCGAACCCGACGCCGGAGATCTTCCCGGAAGAGGCCAAAGCGGCCGGCGCGGCGGTCGTCTCCACGGGCCGGAGCGATTACCCGAACCAGATCAACAACGTACTGGCGTTCCCCGGCATTTTCCGCGGCGCCTTCGATGTGCGCGCGAGCGACATCAATGAGGAGATGAAAATGGCGGCGGCGCACGCACTCGCCGGGCTCATTTCCGATGACGAGTTCTCCGCGGACTATATCATCCCGCAGGCATTCGACAAGCGCGTCGGCCCGGCGGTCGCAAAAGCGGTAGCCGAAGCGGCAAGAAAAACCGGCGTAGCGAGAATTTGAACACACTGTCGTTTTAGACAAGAAAAACGTTTCCAAAAATGATATAATGTGGAAATTGCGCGGCAGAGGCATCCTTTTGATCGAAAGAGGTTGTATTCTGCCGCGCAAAATGCTATCCTAATAGTGGTAAGAGTAGTATATTACATACAACACGACGACAGGGGACACTATGGTCATTAAAAAATCGGCTTCTTTGAAAGAACAGGCATATAAAGCGATCCTTGACGCGATCGTCACCAAGCAGGTGCAGCGCGGCCAGATCTATTCCGAGCAGTGGTTTGCCGATTCGTTCCAGATCTCCCGCACGCCCGTGCGCGAGGCGCTGCTCCAGCTGCGCACCGAGGGACTGATCGAAGTCCGCCCGAACCGCGGCGTCGTCGTCCGCAATCTCACGGAGGAGGACGCGCGCAATCTCATGCAGATGCGAAGCGCTATCGAGAGCTACTGTGCCGCCTATATGGCCGAGCATTTCCGCGAGCCGGAGGCGAAAGCATCCATCGAACGCATCCGAGCATCGCTGGAACGCTGCCACGAAAACTTCAATCAGACGGACGAAATGTTTATCCACGAGGAGATCATCCGATTCTCCCACAATCCGCTTTTCATCCAGCAGTTCGACAATCTGCGCACAAAGATCGAAGTTTTCTGGTGGGATGTTATTCAAACTAACAATCGCCGCGAGGATGTTTACCGCGAACACAAGTATATTATCGACAGCATCGCCGTCGGCGACCCCTATGAGGCACGCCGCGCGAGCATGACGCACAGCCGCGTCACGCTCGAAAAGATCCACGAGGGCTGCTTCCCGAAGAAGGATTGAGCGGCACATGATTTCGGATCCCCGCCGTCTGGGACGGTGAACATAAATGTCATTTTGAAAGGACGGATACCTATGGGAAAGTTTAAGGTAGTCTACACCGACAACATCTATAAGGACAATGAGATCGAGTACCGCCGCTTTGAGGAAGCGGGCTACGACTTCTCCGTCGCCAGCTCCCACGACAAGGAAACGCTGAAGAAGGAATGCGCTGATGCCGACGCCGTCATGCTCTCCTTCATCGAAATGGACGAGGAGCTCATCAACTCCCTCCAGAAGTGCAAGGTCATCGTCCGCTGCGGCATGGGCTTCAACAACGTTGACATTCCCGCCGCTACGAAGCGGGGAATCATGGTCGCTAACGTACAAAAGTACTGCTTAGATGAGGTTTCCGATCACGCTGTCGCTTTGATGTTGACTTTGCTGCGGAAGACCGCATATTTGAGCCGCCTTCTGCGCGAAGGCATCTGGGATCCCGCCAAGGCGAGACCGATCCCGCGTCTGAAGGATCTGACGCTGTGCCTGTACGGTCTCGGCGGCATTTCCAGCCGCTTTGCAAACAAAGCAAAGGCGTTCGGCATGCACATCGCCGCGTACGATCCGTTCCTCCCGGCGGAGTATTTCGAGCAGATGGGCGTGGAGCGCATCACCGAAGAGGACGAGCTCTTCCGCCGCGCCGACGTGCTGAGCGTGCACCTGCCGCTCAACAAGTCCACCGCGAAGATCATCAATGCCGAGAAGCTCGCGCTCATGAAGCCCACCGCGCTCTTCCTGAATCTGGCCCGCGGCGGTCTCGTGGACGAGGAAGCACTCATCAAGGCCCTGCAGGAAGGCAAGCTCGGCGGCGCCGGTCTGGACGTTCTCGCCGACGAGTTCCCCAGCATGGATAACCCGCTCTTCCAGATGGACAACGTCATCGTCTCCCCGCACATCGCCTACTACTCCGAGGGCTCCGACGTCGATCTGCGCAACTACGCGATCAACCAGGTCATCGGCGCTCTGGAAAACGGCGCGCCGGAGTTCTTCCTCAACAAGAAGGAGTTCGGCCGCTGAGGCACTGCCTAACCGAAAAGATACGAATAATACCCAATTACATAACAGACGGAGGTTAAACGACATGAGCAACACTCCCTGGAAAACAAACGATTGGTACACCAGCCCGTGGAACTTTGCGGAAGAGGCCACCAAGGACTTCAACTTCCCCAAGAAGATCAAGTTCCATGACGTAACGCTGCGCGACGGCGAGCAGCAGGCCGGCCTGATCTTCAACAAGGAACAGAAGATCGCTCTGGCGGACAAGATGGCCGAGCTCGGCATGCATCGCATCGAAGCCGGTATGCCGGCAGTCTCCCAGCAGGATCGCGAAGCGATCGTGGAGATCGCCAAGCGCTATCAGGGGCCGAACGACCCCGAGATCTTTGCTTTCGCCCGCTGCATGCGCGCTGACGTCCTCCGCGCGGTGGACTGCGGCGTGAAGGGCATCATCGTGGAGATCCCCTCCAGCGACCACATGCTCAAGTACGCCTACAAGTGGGATGCCCAGAAGGCGATCGACCTCGCCATCGACGCGACGCTCTGCGCCAAGGAGAACGGCCTTTACACCGTGTTCTTCTGCATCGACGGCAGCCGTACCGATCTGGATGACTTCACCAAGATGATCACGAGCGTTGCCCGCAACGGCCACATGGACGCGCTGGCGCTCGTCGACACCATGGGCGGCCTCGCTCCTCATGCGTGCAGCTACATGGTCCGTAAGATCAAGTCCGTCATCGATAAGCCGCTCGAGGTCCACTTCCATGATGACTACGGCCTGGGCGCCGCGAACACCATCATGGCTCTCTCCGCCGGCGCGGAAGTGGCGCACACCTCCATCACAGGCATCGGCGAGCGCGCCGGCAACACCCCGTATGAGGACGTGGCTCTCGCCCTGCTGACGATGTACGGCATCGACACCGGCCTCAAGTACGAGAAGATCAACGAGCTGAGCGAGCTCATGCGCAAGTTCTCCGGCCACACGATCCCGTCCAACCGCGGCATCGTCGGCCCGACGCTTGCAAACATCGAGTCCGGCATCGTGGCGGACTGGTATGTAAACGCGAAGGACGAGCATCCGCTGGAGCTCTCCCCGTACCGCTACGGTCTCGTCGGCCACAAGGACGCTGAAGTCGTCATCGGCAAGATGAGCGGCATCCCCACCGTCAACATTTATCTCGACCAGCTCGGCATGAGCTGCGACAGCAAAGAGCAGAAGATGGAGATCGTCATGAAGATCAAGGAGAAATCCTTCGAGGTCGGCCGTCTGCTCACGCTGGGCGAATTTGAGGAGATCGCCCACAGCGTTCTCGGCTGAACGCAGGAAACAGGTGAAAAGGCAGTATAAAAGCTGCTTTTAAATTAAGAGGAGGATTAGCATGAAAAAATTCGTTGCCCTGCTTCTGGCGCTGACCATGGTGTTTGCCCTGGCCGCCTGCGGAGCGAACAGCACCCCCGCCACCCAGCCCGACACGAAGACCGAGACCCCCGCGGAAAACAACGGCACCGCTACCACTCCGGAGTACACCATCAAGTTTGCTACCGGCTCCACTGCCGACCTGGAGAACCCCCAGAACGTCGGTACCTACAAGTTCAAAGAGCTCGTGGAAGAGCGCTCCAACGGCCGCATCGCGGTTGAGTGCTACATCAACTCCACCCTCGGCGACGTGACCACGATCGTCGAGCAGGTGCAGATGGGCGCCATCGAGATGTGCGACGTTGAGAACGGCACCATGGCGAACTTCGTGCAGGAGTGCGCTCTGTGGAACCTGCCCTACCTGTTCACCTCTCTCGAAGAGGTCCACAAGATCCAGGAGAGCGACATCGGCCAGGCCATCCAGGCAAAGTTCCCCGAAATCGGCATCAAGCACCTTGCCTTCAACGACGGCGGCTTCCGTTACTTCACGAACAACGCCCACGAGATCGCCTCTGCGGCCGACTTCAAGGGCCTGAAGTTCCGCGTCATGAACGACCCCCTGTATGTCTCCATGATGGAAGCCCTGGGCGCTTCCGCCACCATCATTGCCTTTGCCGAGCTCTACACCGCTCTGCAGCAGGGCACCGTTGACGGCCAGGAGAACCCCCTCGACCTCATCTACGCGCAGAACTACTTCGAAGTTCAGAAGTACCTGTCCCTCTCTGAGCACCTGTACTACCCCCGTCAGTACATGGCGAACCTCACCTGGTTTGAGAGCCTGTCCCAGGAGGATCAGGATCTCATCGCTCAGGCTGCCATCGACGCCTGCGCCTATCAGAACGAGTACTTCGTCACCTACACCGAGGGCATGCTCGATGCTCTGAAGGAAAAGGGCATGACCGTTACCGAGTTCGACAAGGCGAGCGCTGCCGAAGCCTGCAAGGGCGTCTGGTCGCAGGCCTATGAGAAGATCGGCGGCGGCGACGCTGCCAAGGGCGAGGAGATCGTCAACCGCATCACCGGCGGCGAATTCCGCTGATTTTCCCCCCGCATCATTAACCAACCCGACCGTATCCGCAGCCGGGTACCCCCGGCTGCGGATACCCCCGTAAACAGGATGGAGTGTAGAGAGTGAAAAAAATTCTGAACGTAATTGACGATATCGTCAAATACTTTCTTGTCCTGCTGGTTGCGGCCATTTCGATCCTCGGTATGTATCAGGTCGTCGGCCGTCTGTTCGGACATGTTCCCGCGTGGGTCGAAGAATTGATCCGCTTCCTCTTCGTATGGGCCAGCTGCGTCGGCGCTGCTGTCGGCGTCAAGGATCACATCCACATCGGCATCGATGTCCTTGTGAATCTGCTGCCGCAGATCGGCCAGCGCATCATCGCCATCGTCGTGCAGGTGATCCTCTGCGGCTTTGACGTGTTCCTTATCAAGTTCGGCATCAATCTGGTCAACCAGACCATGAAGCAGCCCTCCGCAGGTCTCCAGATCCCGATGGGCTATGTATATTGGGCGATCCCCGTTCTCGGCGGGCTCGGCATCTTCTACAGCATCCGTGAGATCGTCCGCCTCGCCAAGGGCGAAGCCAAAGGAGAGGGGGAGCTTCCCATTGCTTAAGTATCTGTTTATTTCTCTTCTGATCTGCCTGGTCATCAACCTGCCGATCGGCTATGCGCTGGGCGTCTCGTCCGCCATCGCCGTTGTTCTCGGCAGCGCCACGCCGGGCGTCGTCGTGGCGCAGCGTATCTTCGCGAGCATGAACTCGTTCCCGCTGCTCGCCATCCCGTACTTCATGGTCGCCGGTGCGGTCATGGAGCTCGGCGGCGTTTCCAAGCGCATCATCAATCTGGCCAGCGCCTTTGTCGGCCACCGCAAGGGCGGCGTCGCCAATGCCGCCATCATCTCCTGCGCCATCTTCGCGGCGATCTCCGGCTCCACGCCCGCCACGGCGGCCGCCATCGGCTCGATCTGCGTTCCCGAAATGGTCAAGAGAAAATACCCCGCCGACTATTCCTCCGCCGTCGTCGCCTCGTCTGCGTGCCTTGGCGTTATCATCCCGCCGAGCATCACGATGGTCATCTTCGCCTCGACGACCGGCACGTCCATCGGCCGCGTGCTGATCGGCGGCATCATCCCCGGCATCATCCTCGCGATCATGCTCTGCATCACCAACACGATCTTCTGCCGCAAGGCGGGCTATGAGACCGAGCCGAAGCAGACCGGTAAGGAAGTCTGGAAAGCGTTTGTGGACGCGATCTGGGCGCTCCTGATGCCCGTCATCATTCTCGGCGGCATCATGACCGGCATCTGCACGCCGACCGAGTCGGCGGCCGTCGCCATCTTCTATGGCCTGATCGTCGGCTTCTTCGTGTATAAAGAGCTGCGCGTGAAGGATCTTATCCCTCTGTTCTACAAAGCGGCGCTCAACTCCGCCATGATCATGCTGCTCATCGGCTGCTCCGGCCCCTTCGGCTGGATCATGACGACGAACAAGGTTCCCCAGATCGTCGCCAACGCCATCATGGGCTTCTCCAGCAACTACTACGTGGTCTATGCGCTGGCGCTCATCCTGTTCCTCATCCTCGGCACGTTCATGGAAACGGCGTCCATCATCATGCTCACCGTTCCCATCCTTTACCCGATCATGACGATGGTCGGCGCGGACATGGTGCACTTTGGCGTCGTCGGCGTTATCGCCCTGGCCATCGGCATGGCGACCCCGCCGGTCGGCATCTCCCTGTTCGCCACCTGCCCGATCGGAAAGGTCACCATGGGACAGATATCCTCCAAGATCTGGCCGTTCCTGCTCGTTATGATTTTGGGCCTGTTCCTCTTCATGTTTGTTCCGGAGCTCGTTACCTGGCTGCCGGATGTCATGATGGGCTAAGCCAATTCTACATGCAAAAACCTCTCCGATGCAGATCGGAGAGGTTTTTGCATTGACGCGGTATTTTCAGGGTGATATGGTATAGGTACTAAGAGAAGGAGCCGGTGAAATGGAAAGAAAGCGTACCATCGAGGATGCCCGATACTATGTCTCCCCGTCGCCGTGGGAGGACGTAAGGAGATTGCTGCTTCTCGTTGTGCTGACGGTTGTTACCGTGCTCATGGCCATCGCGTTAGACAAATGGATCAGCTATATTCTTGCCGCGGGCGTTGAGCTGCTGTGGGTTTTTCTTGTTTCCCGGTGGAAGGACAACGAGAGAAGGGGCGATGACGAGAATACGCAGGTCCTGTACGGCCCGGAAGGGGAAGAACTGCTGGATGATTTCGTCACGGGTGAGCTGTACTACGATAATAAGCTTATTCTTGGTCAGAAGTTCCTCTTCGGCTATCACATCGGGCCGATCATCAAATACAGCGATATTCGGGCCGCTTATCTGCAAATTTATAAAAAGGGATTTTTTGAAACAAAGCGGTATCTGGTGTGCGAGGTAAAACAGGCGGACGGATCTTATGAGGACGTTAAAATCGCGCGTCCGGAGAGAGGAAAGCATGATTCGGAGTCCGAAAGGGTAGCCGGGGTTCTGTGCGAGAGAAATCCGGCGATTCAGCTCCAAAAGACACGCTGACCGGAAGCAAGTGATCCTTTATATATGAGAAAAGGAGCTTTCCGAGTTTCTCGGAAAGCTCCTTTTGTGTCATAGCAGAACGGAAGTATCAATCGTAGGTGGCTCCGCCGTAGGTGCTGGAAACAAACGCGATATACGTGTGGCCGATGCCGACCTCTAGCTCGCTGCCGTCGGCGGCGTAGTAGTGGAACGGCTCGGTGACGGCGCCGCGTTTCCAGGTGATGGGCTCGGCATAGCCGCCGTTGAAGAAGAGGCCGGTGCCTTCGCACTCATAGGTGCTCATTGCGGTGTGGTAGTGATCGTCGATGCCGGTCTGCGTATAGGTGGCGAGAACGAGCAGATTCTGGAACACGGGAGCTTCGTCCGTGTTGGCGTCGGTAATGGCGTCGTTCCAGTTGTAGCCGACGTAGCCGTTCTTATCGGCTTTGTATTCAAAGCTTGTGAGCTTCGTGCCGGGGAAGATGATGCGGACGTTGTTGGCGACGCTGCCGTCCGTCGGGGCAGCGTTTTCAGTGAAGCGCAGGCCATAATCGTAGGAATCGGTCTTATGCTCGGTGCGCGTGTTGTTTTCCGCAATGAAGTTTTGCAGAAGCTCGCCGGTCGTCGTCATGCTGTGCACGCCGCCGGAGTAGGGGTACTCGCTGAGACGGAAGCCTGTGCCGTTCTGCTCGTTGACGTTGATGTTATCGTTATCCACGAAATTCGCGAGCAGCGGGCCGGAAAATTCCGCGCCGTCGGCGCTCTCGCCGCAGTGGGCGAAGATCGCGTCATACGAAAGCGCCAGGCTGACAAAGTAGGAGCGGCAGCTGCGGACGGGGGTGATGTTCTGCACATCGTCCAGATCCATAAAGACGAACATGTTTCGCGTGATCTGCTCGACCTGCGCTTCGTAAACGATGGCGGCCTTGCTGATGCTGCCCTGATTGATCGGCAGGAGCGGCGCATCCCAGTGGTTGTTTTCCACCATGATCGCCACGGGGCGGGTCCTGCTGTAGTCCTTGGAGGTCGTTTCGCCGGTCAGCGGGTTTACGAGCGCTGCTTCGGGTGTCGGCTCCGGTGTAGCGGTCGGCTCCGGTGTCGGCTCGGCGATGGCGGTCGCCTCGGCCGAGGGCTGCGCAGATGCCTCGGCGGTCGGCTCCGGCGTGGTGGTCGCTTCCGGCTCAGCGGGCGTATTCGGGCGGTTGGAGCATGCGCCGAAAACGAGCGCGCAGATAAGAAGCAGAGAAAGAATGGTCAGAAACTTGCGCTTCATGGTGTCACCTCATAGTAGCAATAAGAATAAAGAAAATATACTATATTCGACCCATTGTGTCAATGTGCCGGATCACGAATAGCTGACCCCGCCGTAATAGTCGGACACGAACGCAATATACGTCCTGCCGACGCCGAGCTGCAATTCGCTGCCGTCGGCGGTATAGTAGCGGAACGGCTCGTTCACGCCGCCGCGGCTCCAGGTGATCGGCTCGGCATAGCCGCCGTTGAAGAAGTATCCGGCGTCCTGATAGTCGTAGGTGTAGATGGCGGAGTGATTTTTCTCGTCAATGCTGATGGAGGTGGGGGAGTAGAGGACGAGAACATTTTCAAATGCGACACTCTCGCCGGTGTTCGCGTCCACGTAGTCGCGGTTCCACTGCGTGCTCGTATAGCCGCCCTTCTCGGTGTCGTAGGAAAAGTCCGTGGTCTTGCCCGCCGGGAAGACGATATGGACACTCCCTGCTGTCTCGCCGTTTACCGGCGCGGCATCGTCCGTGAAGAGAAGACCATAGTCATAGCCGTCGGTGCGGTGCGTGGTGCGCGTGCCGTACTGGGCAAAGAGGCTCTGCAGCCGCTCGCCGTCCGTCGTCATGCTGTGCACGGCGCCAAAGTACGGCGCTTCATACTGGCGGAAACCGCAGCTTCCCTCATGAACTTCAATGTCGTCAGCGTCGGTGTAGTTCACGAGCATCGTGTCGGCAAATTCCAGTCCCTCGCCGCTCTTGCCGCAATGGGCGAAAATGGCGTCATAGCTGAGCGCGGCGCTCACAAAGTAGCTGCGCGCGCTGCGGATGGGGAAGACGTTTTTCAAGCCGTCTGTGTCCATGAAGAGGAACATGTTGCGTGTAATGGACTCCACCTGCATCTCGTATATGATGGCCGCCTGCGAAACGCCGCCCTGGGCGATGAGCGTACCGTCATCCCAGCAGTTATTTTCCACCATCACGGCGACGGGGCGCGACTGACTGTAGTCGGTATCCGTCCGCTCGCCGGTCAGGGGGTTCGTGAACATCGGCTCCGGTGTGGCGGTCGGGGTGGGCACCGGCGTGGCCGTCGGCTCCGGTGTCGCGGTAGCGGCGGGCGTGGGGGACGCCTCCGGCGCCGGGGCAGACGTCGTGCCGCAGCCCGCGGCCGCGAGAAGACACGCGAAGGAAAGAAGGAGTGCGATCATTTTGGAAAGCTTCATGGGATTACACCTCGGTATAGTAAATGTACGGTCATAAGACGCGCGCGGCGTCCGTTTGGTTCGCATGAAAAAGCCCCGGAAGCGGTGCTTCCGGGGCTTTGGAAAAGTCGGGAATCAGTGCAGCAGATTCAGCACCAGCGTGAGAACGACGAACGCGAGCGCGACCCACTTGGTCATCTTCGCCAGAGTACCGTCGAGCGTTTTCGCCTTTCCCTTGGAGAAGAAAGTTTCCGCACCGCCGGCGACAGCGCCGGACAGACCGGAGCTCTTTCCCGACTGGAGCAGCACAACAGCGATCAGGAAGATACCGGCGAGAAGTTGGATGATGGTGAAAGCAAGAACAAGACCGTTCACGAAATTCAATCCTTTCTATTGTAAAAGAAAACTTTTTTACGCTTAAATATGTTACCACAGCCACGGCCAAAAAGCAAGCAATTTTTCATGCGCTTCCGGTAAAATAGGGAATTCCGTATGCCGTATTCCGGTCATACGGAATTGCCTCATTGATCTCGGTCGGAACGAAAAACCCAGCGCTTCTGGATCTGGTAGCTCGCAAGGAAGAGCACGCCGTCCACCGGAATCTTGATGACGGTCTCGAGAAGATTCGTTGCGTGGGTGAGATCCTGCAATACCGAAACGAGCACCGCGGAGAGACTCGCCTGCACAATGGCGAGCAGCGCGTACCGCCAGATCGACCGCCCCGCCGTTCCCTTGTCCTTGAAGACGAGAAGCCGATTGAGCAGAAAGTTTGTCACGGCGGAGACAACGCGCGCGCCATAGGTCGCGCAGAGCTCGCGCGTGCCGTCCGGCAGGGAGACGAGAAGGACGGAGTTTAGCAGCGTGAAAAGGCCATAATCCAGCAGAAAGCAGATGGCGCTGCTGCCGGAAAAACGGAGAAACGATTTCAAAGCGGCCTTACTCCTTTTGATCCCCATGGAAGATGTGGCGGAAAATGAGCTTGTAGATCCGCCAGGAGTCCTTCACGGTGTTGAAGTGGCTGGTCTGGTTCTCGTCGATGTACACGGTATCGATCACGACCTCACCGACGCCGAGCCCCGCGCCCTTGAGCGAGAGAAGCATCTGCGTTTCGTATTCGTACCGTTCGCCGCCGATGGAGCACATCAGCGGCAGGTGCTTGCGGGCGATGGCGCGCAGCCCGGTCTGCGTATCGGTCACGCCGACGCCGCAGGCGAGCTTCATAAAGCTGCGCGTGATCTTGTTGCCGAGCTTGCTGCGCAGCGGCACCTGCTCAAGCGAGAAATCCCGCACGCCGAGCCAGAGCTTGTCCGGCTCGCGGCACATCGCCTCGGCGACGGCCATGGCGTCCTTGGGGCGGTGCTGGTTGTCGCCGTCCACGACGACGACGCCGTCGATGTCCGGGCGGTTTTCCACGCACCAGGCAAACGCCGTTTTCATTGCGCGGCCCTTGCCCTTGTTCACTTCGTGCCGCAGCACCGTGACGCCGGGGCGGGAGGCGGCCTCCGCGAAGGGCTGGAGATGCCCTTCGTGGCTGCCGTCGTTGACGACGACGATATCGTCAAACCCCTCGGCCAGCAGGCCGTCCACGACCTGAATGAGCTTTTCGTCCGGCTCGTAGGAGGGGACGACAGCGGTGATTTTCATTTCCGTTTTACCCTGCCTTTATCAGAGAGTTTCGTAGTTGCTGATGACAAAACCGGCGTCGGTCTGCAGGAAATAGATGCGCATGGTAGCGTCGGCATAGTCGATGGCCTGTCCGTTGTGCGTGCAGTTGGCGTCGTAGGTGACGTCCACGCTGTAGCAGTTGTCCGCCCAGATCACAACGCCCGAGGCGGTGGTGTCGGAAATATCGATGTTGCCGTAGGCGGTATTCCAGACAACGCCGTTGTAGGTGTCCTGCAGATCGGTATAGGCCTGCGTGCCGGGCGTAAGATAGGCGAGCGCGGCATAAAGGTTGCCCCAGGTGCCGTTGTAACCGTTCATATAGTAGTTGAGATATGCCTTCACGAAGCTTACAGCGCGCGTGGTGTACTGCTCGGCTTCCGTACCGTCAAGACAGAGCAGATAATCGCCCTCGGCGGTTTTCGTGACGCTGCATCCCTCGGGCGGCTCAACGGTCAGCTCCGGCTCGATCAGGAGACCGTCCACCGTGTACGTCGTCCACGAAACGGGGTTGATGAGCTTGTCCTTGAGCGGCTCATAGGAAAAGCTGCTCTGCGTTTCTCCGGCGTACTCGCTGCCGAGCTCGGTGCCGTTGCAGAATACCTTGCTGCCGACGGCGACCTCGACCGAGGCGGACTTCGTCCCTTCCAATTCAAGCTCGACATCGGATACCGCCCAGTTCACGTCACTGCCGGAGAGCGTGATCCTGGCAAGCGACTCATCGCCGTCCTTGAGGACGTAGGCGGGGGCTTCGTCGGTATAGTCGAGCGAGCGGAATGCCTGTACGCTGTCGCTGCCGAAGCGCTCCTCCATATAGGCGCGCACGCGGTCGCGGCCGTCAATGTTCTCCGGACGCTTCTCGTACCAGAGATTTGTCCAGTCGTCGGCGGTATAGGAGGCGAGCCACGCTTCAAACGCGCGCTGCGGCGCCTGCCGCACGGCCTCGGCGTGCTGCTTTTCCTGCAAAACAATGGCGTTCTGCTCGGCCTCGGCGGCGTTTTCCGCGTCCTTGTTCTTCTGGAACCGCGCGAGAGCGATCCATAGCACGATGAGCGCGGCAAGGAAAACCACCGCAACAACGAGAACGTACGTCAGCAGCCCCTTGCGGAAGCCGCCTTTTTTCTTCTTTTCGGGAATGGCGTCCTCGTCCGCGGCAGGACGAGGGCGGCGCGCGGTTTTTTCCTCCGCTGCAGGGCGTTCCCGGCGGACAGGCTTTTCTTCCTGCACGGGACGAGAGCGGCGTGCGGGTTTATCTTCGCTCACGGGACGTTCCCGACGAACAGGCTTCTCCTCCGCAGCGGGACGCTCCCGGCGCACCGGGGCATCTTTCCGCGCGGGGCGCTCCGCTCTCTGCACGGGCGCGGGCGCTTCAAAGCTCTCCTCCGGGATGGGGGAGGCGGGCTCGGCCGCCGGGGGCTCCGAAACCGGCGCGGCGCTTTCTTCCGGCAGTTCCTCCGCCGGGGATGCTGTCACGCGCTCGGCAGTCTCCGGAATATCAAAAAGCAGCTCCTCCTCGCGGACGGAGGGAGTGCGCTCGGCGCGCGGCAGGCGCGCTTCGCTCTTCCGGCTCGTGCCGGATACAGGTTTTTCATGCTTTCCCATAGCTGCCCTCAATTCAAAACGAGAATGGCGGTGGACATCTGGCGCATGCCGATGATGTTCGAGCCGCGGGTGATCTGCTCGCCGTTGTAGTACATGAGCGAGGACGAGCCGCCGTCCAGATTGGCGGCGTTGACCGCGCCGCGGTCATACATGATCTTTGCGATATCGTCGTAGGTCGCGCCCATGCTGTCGGGCTTGCGGCCCTCAATGACCATCAGGAGAATGGTGCCGTCCGAGCACTGGCCGATGCACGTGCGCGGATTCATGCCGCCGCCGAGATTGGTCTGCAGCTCGCCGTCCTTCACAAGCACCGGGCCGGGGGAGAAGCTGACCGCGCTCTCCAGCCCGAGATCGAGCGCCTGCTGGCCGGACATATCGCCGACGTGGAGAATGTGGTCGGCATCAAAGCCGACAACGTTGAGATACCACGTGCCGGGATCGCCGTAGGCAATGGCGCCGTCGCGCATGACAAGACCGTCGGGAATGCCGCCGTTGCCGCCTCCGCCCGGATCGTAGAAGCCGCCGGCGTTCGTGCCGCCGATGGCGTTGTACTTGTCGATAAACTCGTAGAGATACAGTCCATGGTAGTTCGCGCCGTAGGCGTCGAGCGTACCGACAACGACCTTCGAAGGATCGCGGATGATCATGAGCTTGCCCTTAAAGGTCGAGCCCTTGATGTCCACGACTTCGAGCCACTCGCCGCTCTCGCTGGTATTTTCCGACGGCTCCACTACAACGACCTGTCCCGCGTTGGTGGTATCGTCTTCCACGGTGCGGCCGTCCTCATAGGGAAGCTCGACAAAGTCGCCGCTCGGCACGGTCTCATCGTCCGTGGAGGTGCTGACGGGATGCAGTATCGCGTCCACCTGCGCATCGGAGAGATAGATGTGCGGCAGGAATTTCAGCGCGCTCGTCTCGTTGACAGACAGCACGAAAAGCCGCTCCGCTTCCGTGGAGGGGCCGTGGATCAGCACGCCCATCACGCCCAGAAGAAAAACGGCAAACAGCAGTATGGTGACCAGAAGGATCAGCAGAATGCGCCCTACGACGCGGAAGATCCCACCGGCTGCGCTGCGTTCACGCATGGTTTCATCCTCGCTCTCAACAGTAATAAAGATACCAAATTAGTATACACCAGAAAGCCGCCTTTTGACAAGTTCCTTAACGCAAATATAATAAACGACTTCCTGCATTATAGACGAAAAAACCGTCCCTCCGGTTCTCGGCAGCAGCAAATCCTCTCCAATTCCTGTAAATTTTATTGACAAAACATGATACTTCGTGATAAGAAGTATAGCGTGAAAGGAGGTATAGCATGGATATTCAGCTGAAGCGGGGACTTCTGGACGTCTGCGTTCTGGCGGCGATCCGAAGCGAGGATTCCTACGGCTATAAGATCATAAAGGACATGAAGCCGTATATCGAGCTTTCCGAATCGACTCTGTATACCATTCTCAAGCGCCTGGAAGCAGCGGATATGCTGACGGTCCGCACCGCGGAGCACGGCGGCCGGCTCCGGAAGTATTACCATATCACCGAAGCGGGCCTAAGGCGTATTGAGGAGTTCAAGGCCGAGTGGAAGGAAATTATGGCAATTTACCAATTTGTGACCAGGGAGGATCACGGGCAATGAATAAACAGGAATTTCTTGCCGGACTGCGGAAAGGCTTATCCGGGCTACCGCAGGCTGATATGGAGGAGCGTTTGGCGTTTTACGCCGAAATGCTCGATGACCGGATAGAGGAAGGTCTTTCGGAGGAGGAAGCGGTTGCGGCGATAGGCCCGGTAGAAGAGATCGTCCGTCAGACAGTGGCCGAGACGCCTCTTGCCAAAATCGCCAAAGAAAGGATGCGGCCGAAAAGACAGTTAAAAGCGTGGGAGATCGTGCTCTTAGCGCTGGGCTCACCGATATGGCTCTCGCTGGCGATTGCCGCGGCCGCCGCGACCCTTGCGGTTTATATTTCTCTGTGGGCATTAATTGCTGCGCTGTGGGCAATTTTTGGCGCACTTTCCGTCTGCGCTGTTGCCGGCGTACCGGCGTGCGCTATCCTTGCTGCGCGAGGGAGCGTTGCGGCGGGGTTTGCCTTCCTCGCTGCAGGGCTCGTCTGCGCCGGGCTTTCCATTTTGATGTTCTTTGGCTGTAAGGCGGCGACCGGGGGGATATTACTGCTCACGAAGAAATTTACCCTCTGGATAAAGAACTGCTTCATGAAAAAGGAGGAAGTGCAATGAGAAAAGCAACAAAGGCGTGGCTGATCGCCGCCGCCGCTCTTGTGCTGCTCGGGTGTCTCCTTTTTGCGGTGGTCATGTCAGGACTTCAATGGGATTTTACAAAGCTTTCCACTGTCCAATACGAGACAAATACATATGGAATTGCTGAAGCATTCCACAGCATATCCATAAAAACGGACACCGCAGATATTGTGTTTGCCTGCTCGGACGAGGAAAATGCCAGAGTGGAATGCCATGAGGAAGATAAAGCAAAGCATTCGGTCACCGTGGAAGACGGTACCCTTATCATTTCGATGATCGATACGCGATCCTGGCGCGACCATATTGGGTTTAACCTGGGCACTCCGAAGATAACAGTGTATCTGCCGGATACGGAATACGACACGCTGACCATAGACGAGGACGCCGGAGATATCAATATCCCGGGGGATATTATGTTCCGAAACATTGAGCAGTAACGAGAAAAAATACCGGGTATCCGGCTTTGGCCGAATACCCGGTATTTTTCAGTGATTTTACTTTTCCGGCTGCAGGAGCTTCGTTTTCTTCGCAAGGAAGTAAATGACGATCGCCGCGATGAGCCAGTTGAAGGCGGTGTAGATGAAGTTGTAGATGAAAGAGTAGACCCACACGTTCTTCATCGCCATGCCGAGGAACACGTCCGGCATGTATTCGCCCCAGACGATAACGCCGCTGAGCACGAAGGAGAGAAGCGCGCCGAGCGCGCCGATGACGGTGCCGAGCACCGGCTTTTTCGGCGTGAGACCGGCAAGACCGGTGAGCGCATAGGCCAGAGCGTAGTCGAGCAGGAGCGACTGCCAGCCGTAGGCGATGCCGCCGCCGATGATGGCCTTGAGAACGCCGAAAACGAGACCCGCGCCCATGCCCCAGACCGGGCCGCGCCGCAGCGCGAACACCATCAGAGGAATGAAGAGCAGGTTCATCGATCCGCCCTGCGCGAACAGATCGAACTTGAAGAAGTTGAGCACGACCGCCATGGCGACCATGATCGCTCCCTCGCAAAGTGTGCGGGTGGTCTGTTTGCTTTTCATAAGAAAGCCCTCCAATAAAAAAATCAGCCACCCGATCCCGGACGTGGCTGAAGAACAAATACCGTATGGGTACTCCCTCCGCCGGCATTACCCGGATCAGGTTAAAGGGTACCGGCGCTTCCATTCGCACCGTCTCAGCCGGGAAAACCCAGCACCCCTGTTCTGTAAACACATCATACCGCACGAAAAAAGGAATTGCAAGCGCAACTTTGACGAATTGCACCGGAGACTTGACCGCGCTTTATGCAAAAGGTATAATATTTATATTGTAAACTCCTTCAGTCAGCGGCGCTGCCGCTGCCAGCTCCCTCAAAGAGGGAGCCTTAATAGGAAAGGATGGGCCTTTCTATGATCCAACTGAAAAATGCTGCGCTCGCGTCCTCCGCCGGGAAAAAGAGCGTGCATGCGCTGCGCTGTTTGAATCTCACGCTGCCGGAGTCCGGCCTCGTGGTGCTCACCGGTGCGTCCGGCAGCGGGAAAACGGCGCTGCTGCATCTGCTCGCCATGCGGGAGACGCCGTCCCGCGGTGAAATGCTTGTCGGCGGCGAGAATACGGCGCGCTGGAGCGAGTCCCGGCGCGCTGCCTGGCGGCGCGAATGCGCTGTCGCGGACGAGACGCTTCTCTTTGAAGATCTCACGCTCTCGGAAAATGCGGAGCGCGCCGCGCTGCTCGCGGGCTTTTCCCGCCGGGACGCACGGGAGAATGCACACGAAGCCCTCGCTCTGCTTGGGCTTGAGGGTGCGGCAGATGTATACCCGAACCGCCTCTCCGGAGAGGAGCGGAAGCTCGGCGCGCTCGCGTGCGCGCTCGCACGCAAAAGCCGTGTTCTTTTTCTGAACGAGCCCACAGACGGTCTCGGCGCGGAGAGTGCGGAAACTGTCCTCTCACTCCTGAACGAGGCGGGGGAGGAGCGGCTCGTTATCGTTGCGGCCAGAAGCACCGAAGCGTTCGGCGAGAGTGCGCGCGTCATAACGCTCCAGGAAGGGCAGATCGCCTCCGATACGGACGAGGACGCCGCCGAGACCGGCACGCCGATCCCGCCCGTTGCCGGCGCGGGCGGCGGCGTCCGGCTGCGCATGGCGCTTGCCAATCTGAAAAAGAAAAAGAGCCGCGCTCTGCCGCGACTGCTCGCGCCAATGTTCGCGGTGCTGCTCTGCCTCCTTTTGTTCGCCGCCTTTTCCGGCGGAGAACAGAGCGCGAAGAACGCCGAGACGGCGGTGCTCTCCGCCTACCCGGTGACGCTCGGCCGCGAGAGCGTCCCCTCCGGCGACCTCGGCGCGCTCGGCGACTGGCTCGACGGCCACACGGATGAGAAAACAATCTCTGTGCAGCGCCGCTATGCCATCACGCCGCAGATTTTCAGCGGCGACACGTCCGCCGCCGGGACGGAAGCGCTCAACAGTGAGGAAAACGGTACGCTCTGGACGCAGCTCCCCGAAGGGGAAGAGCTGCGGCAGATGCGCTATACGCTCGTCTCGGGCCGCTGGCCGGAGCGGTACGACGAGGCGGCGGTGCTGCTTGACGCGCGCGGCAAGGTGGACGAGAGCTGCCTCCGCTCGCTCGGCCTTGACCCGGAAGCGAACGCCAACATCAGTTATACGGAGCTTCTGCGTCTATCCTTCCGTGTGCTGCTGCCGACGGACGAGTACGTCCAAAATGTTGACGGCACCTGGGGCTACATGGGGGGAGATGCGGCGTATCTCACCGCGAAGATCGCCTCGTCGCAGCGGCTCAATATTGTCGGCGTGCTGCGCCCCGCGGGGGAGACGCCCGGTGAGAGTCTGACCGGCGGCGCGGCCTACCTGCCGGAGCTCATGACGTGGACGGTGGAGACCGTGCTCGGCAGCGATATCGTAAAAGCGCAGACGGCCTCGCCCGATACGGACGTTCTGACCGGCCTGCCATTTGACAGCGAAGGCGTCTATACGCAGGACGAAGCCGGACAGCGCGCCGCGCTGCGCGGCTATGCCGTCGGCCAGACCCCGGCACAGCAGGCGGCTATGGTATCCGAGTTCACCGGTACGGCCGTGGAGACCGAGCGGGCGCAGGACGCCCTTTTGCAGACGATCGCCTCTCTCTCCGGCGAAGCGCTGGAAAACGCTTTTGCCCGGTATATTGCTTCCGGCGTATCCTCCGGCTCGCTCGAGGGAAATCTCCGCGCGTTCGGCGCGGAAGCGGCGCAGACCGTAACGCAGCTGCGGCTCTATGCGGAGAGCTTCTCTGCACGCGAAACGCTCGGCGCGGTGCTGCGCGGCTATGCCGAAACGGTGACCTATTCGGACGCGGCCTCCGGCCTTGTGCAGCCGGGGCTTGCGCTGCTCGAAAGCTCGTCGAAAGCAGACCGGCTTGGAACTGTCCTCGCGGCGGTCCTCGCCGCAGCATTTATCGTGCTTGTCTCGGCGCTGGCTGCCGCATCGCGCGGCGGCGAGCTTCGCCTGCTCCGCGCGCTGGGACTTTCGTCGGCGCCGGGCGTGATCGGCGCGGAGAGCTTCCTGCTCGGCCTTTTCGGCGGTGTGCTCGGCGCGGGTATCGCGTGGGCGCTCTGTTTTGTGCTCGGTTCGATCGGCGGAGCGGCGCTATTCCTCCCGTGGCAGACGGCAGCGGCTGCCGCGCTTGCCGCGGCACTCCTTTCGTGGATATCCGGACGGCTCGGTGCCTCCGGCGCGCTGAAGTAAATTAAAAAAATTCCGTATGCTTCATCGAAAGGCATACGGAAATTTTTTATTCTTCGTTTGGTTTCGGCTCGGATTCAACCTCCGGCTCGGTTTCCCCGCGGCGGCGGAATTTCGGCAGCGCGCGGTTCAGGCATGCGCTCAAAAGCAGAATGTACTGGCAGTAATAAAGCCAGAGCATCACGACGACGACTGTTACAAGACTGCCGTACGTACCGTAGCTCCCCGTGACGGAGACCCATGTGGAGAACGCCCACGAGAAGATCGTCCATCCGGCGGCGGCGGTCAGCGCGCCGGGGAGAACTTCCCCAAAGCGCGGACGCAGCCCGGTGCTCCAGCGGAAGATGGCGGCAAAGAAAATCGTCAGCACCGCGATGACGACCACAAAGCGGAAGTGGAGCAGAAATGTGAAGAACGACTGCGAACCGGGAAAATACTTCTCCACGAGCGCCTTGATCTGCTGGCCGAAGCCGCCGAGCACGATCGAGAGGATCATCATGAGCAGCATGCCGAGCGTATAGATGATGCCGCGGGCGCGGCGCATCAGAAATCCGGCGCGGCGCGGCTGCTCGTAGATATCCTCCAGCCCGCGGATGAGCGAAGCAAAGCCCATGGCCGACGACCATACCGTCGCCACGATGGATACGCTGAGCACGCCGATGCCGCTGCTGTAAACGTCCGCGATAATGACGTGGATGAGCTGGTTCATCGAGTCCGGAAGCACAGGCGCGACCGTTGTGAGCAGCTGCTCCTCGGTGATGGACGTATAAGGCAGAACCGACACGCACAAAATGACGATGGGCACGATCGAAAGGAAAAACCAGAACGCGGTCGCCGCGGCGATCGTGGCGATCTGCCGCCGGCCCATGTAGTCCGAGATGTGCTGAAAATTCTTAACGAGTTTACGAATCTTTTCCATAGGGCGGATTATATCCTATTTTTTTCCGCGTAGCAAGCGGAAAATGGCGCGGTATTTACTTTCGGCACCGAATCGTGTAGTATGAAACCGGGTGATGCAGATGAAAATGAAAAAAATAACGGCGCTGCTCCTTGCGGCGGCGCTGCTTTCCACGATCCTTTGCGGCTGCGGCGCAGGCGATACCGGCGTCAGTGAAGCGATCCGGGGCAGCGGCAGCGTAAGCGAAGCGCTCTCCTCTGCGCTCAGCACGGCGAGAGCTGCGGAGCCGGTCATGTCCGCCGACGGCATCCACGCCGATGTGGACTATGCCGATATGACATGGTATGTCTACGATACCGCGGAGTTCTTTGATAAAGCCGCGCGTCTCGGCAAAACCGCGGACGACGCGGAGGTCGTTGAGCTCTACGACTGGCTGATGGCGGAGTATACGAGGGCATATACGCTCGATAGTCTCGCCTATATCGACTTTTATGCCCATCCGGGCGACGAGTCGATCAGCGACGCCTGCCAGCAGCTGGATGTTGCTCTCAATGATCTGATCGACGCGCTCTGTGCGGCGCTCTCCGACGCGCTGGACGGCCCGGCGGGTCGTGCGCTTGAGAAATACATCGGCTCGGACAAGGCAGAGGCGCTGCGCGGCTACGATGAGCAGACCGACCGTGAGCGCGAGATCGCCGAGCGCCTTTCGGAGCTGAAGCTGCAATACAATGCGCTCATCATGGAAGACCTCGGCTTCGGCGAGGAGACCGAGCAGATCGGCGCGCTCTACCGCGAGCTGGTGGATCTTCATAACGAGGAGGCACAGCTTGCCGGCTACGACGGCTACGCCGATTATGCTTACGAGATAAACTATGGCCGCGACTTTACGCCCGCGGACGCCGCGGCGCTCTGCGAGGCGGTGAAGCCGTATGCGAAGGAGTATTTCACCTCGCTCTACACCCACGAGGCGACGTATACCGATTTTTCCGTGAACACCGCCCTCTCCGCGCAGGAGCTTGTCGGGCTTATCACGAAGTTCATGCCGCGCGTTTCCGACGGCGCGGCGGATGCCGCGGCGTATATGGAAAAGCACGGGCTCTACTTCATGGACAGCGCCGACCGCGTCAGCGACCTGGGCTTTACCACGACGTTCGATCAATATAATGCGCCGTTTATCTATCTCGCGCTCTACGGGAACGAGTACGACATCCAGAGTATGTTCCATGAGTTCGGCCATTATTACGACGCCTATGTGAACCCCATCCCCGATGCTCTGCTGAGCGTCGGCTCAATGGATATATTCGAGATCCATTCCACCGGCATGGAGGCGCTTTCTACCGACTGGTACGGTGAAATCTACGGCGAGGAAGCCGATCTCGCCCGCATCAAGTTTCTGGATAACGCACTCTATACCATCTTTACGGGCTGCCTGTTCGACGAATTTCAGCGTGTGGTCTACGCCGATCCGTCTCTGACGCCGGAGCAGATCAACCAGACGTTCACGGCCATTGCGCGCTCCTACGGCCTGCGCGCCTACAGCCGGGACTTTTCGCACTACTGGATGCAGGTCAACCACAACTTTGAATCGCCCTTCTACTATATAAGCTACGCCGTGAGCATGCTCGCCTCGCTGCAGATTTACGAAATGGCAGAGAACAACTGGGCGGAGGCGGCGGACTTTTATAATAAGCTCGTCTCGCTTGGAGCTTTCGACTATACCTACTGCGAGCTGCTGGAGGAAGTCGGCCTCGAATGCTTCACCGACGGCCTGCCCGCGTGCGTTCCGCAGGCGGTGCAGGACATGGAAGCGCTCTGTCTCGCCTGGGACGAGGCGGCCTGAGCGTGTCAAAAGCCGTGTGCCAACGGCGCAAACTCTGTGAGACTTTTTTGACAGTTTGAAAAACGGCTCTCCGCCATATGGACGGAGAGCCGTTTTTGTGGTTTAATTAGATATATCCGCGCACGAGCGACACGCTCAGTGTGAAGAATTCGCGCATGGCGTAGTGAATAAAGCCGAACACGGTCGAGCGTGCCGGAACGCCGTAAAAGGTAAATCCGCCGTTTTTCCGCGCCAGACACAGTGCGCGGAACACATGAAAGTCGTTCGTGACGATGCCGACGCTCTCTATGTCCTGCCTCTGCGCGTGCAGCATGGGGAGACTATAGCGCATGTTCTCCTCCGTGCTTGTGGAGCGATCCTCCAGAAGAATGTGCTCGGGGTCAATGCCGTCCGCAACGAGATAGTCACGGATGCACTCCGCCTCGCTCATCGGCTCATCCTCGCCCTGCCCGCCGGAGGCGATGCATATCGTATCCGGGTTTTCCTCAAGATAGACGCGCGCGGCGTTGATGCGCTGCCGCAGCGATCCGCTTGCACCGTTTTCGTCGACCCGTGCGCCGAGGACGATGATGGCGTCCAGCCCCTCCGGGGGCTTCTGGAACGCGCCGGAAAATACAAGACACTCTACGGCGAGAAATACGGCGATGGCGGCGATCACAACGATATTCACCGCCCGGAGCCACGGCCGGGGGATCGGCGCGCTCTTTCCATGCTTCCACGCCCATTTCCAGAGAAAGAAGCGGCCAAAGCACACGGCCGAGAGCATCAGCCAGAGATAGAGCAGCGACTGCCCGAACCGCACGGTGATGCCCTGGCCGAGATAGTATATAAGCGTCAGTATCCCGGCGTACAGAAACAGCCGGTTGATGCGTTGTTCTTTTTTTGTCATAGCGTACCTCCGGAAGGATTTCCCTGCCGAAAAGACGGGGAAAACTCATCGAAAGTTCATTATACATACATCGGGGAGAAAAACCAATGGGAAACGGAAAATTTGAAGGATATCTGCTCGTCGCGGATTTTGACGATACATTCTGCCCGGAGCACGGCGCTCCCGTGCCGGAGGAAAACCGGCGCGCGGCGCAGTATTTTATGGACGAGGGCGGCCTTTTCACGATTGCCACGGGGCGGGATGTGCGCTCGTACTATTCCATCCGTGAAAAGTTCACCGTCAATGCGCCGCTGGTGCTCAGTAACGGCGCCGTGATTTTCGACGGTGAGTCCGGTGAGAGCTGGTATGAGAGCTTTCTTCCGTTTTCCTGCCGGAACGATCTTCTCACCGCGCGCGATGCCTTTCCCGGCACGGGCATGGAAGTCCACCGCGGCGCGGACGTGCGCGTCTGCGGCCGGAACGCAACGCTCGAGGAGCACCTCTTGCGCATGGGCGTGCCAGTGTCGGAGGCAGACCCCGGGCACATCCTGTATCCGTGGACAAAGGTGGTGCTCGTGGCGCCGGGCGATATCCGCGCCGAGAACGAAACGGCGCACGCACTCTGCGCGTGGATCGCCGGGCAGTTCCCCGGCCGGTATGAGGCCGTGCCCTCCGGCGCGCTCGTGGATGTGGTCGCCGCCGGAAGCGACAAGGGGAGCGGCGTGCAGCGTCTCGCGGATTTTCTGGATATTCATCCGGAAAACATTATCTGCGTCGGCGACGGCTGGAACGATATCCCGATGCTTCGCGCGGCAGGACGCGCTTTCGCGCCGGAAACGGCACTGCCGGAGGTTTTGGCGCTTGAGAATGTAACGAAACTCGGCGCGCCCGGCCGCTGCATCCGCGACGTGATAGACAGGCTCGAAGCGGATCAAAAATAAATTTTTATACAAATTTTCACTGAAATATTTGTTGACAATTCCAAAAGAAGAATTTATACTGAAACCAACTTCCGCAGATCGGAGCGAGATCGACACATGAACGCATCCATTCGTATGTTTCGATACTTTTTTACCCGTACTATTTCATAGTATGGTAATTTGTGATGCGGAAAATGACCTTGGAAGCGAAGGCTTTTTAGGCGGCACAGATTACACTGTGCCGCTTTTTTGTTTTTGGAGGAATAACCGATGATCGTCATTTTGAAAAACGGCGCTGCCGAAGAGAAGAAAAACCAGCTTATCGACTGGCTGAAGGAGCAGGGACTGCAGATCCACACCTCCGTCGGCGAGTATCAGACCGTTCTCGGCCTCGTGGGCGATACGAGCCGGGTGGATATGGATCTTATTGCGAGTCTCGGCATCGTCGATTCCGTCAAGCGCGTCACGGAGCCGTTCAAGTGCTGCAACCGCAAGTTCCACCCGGACGACACCGTCGTGCAGGTCGGGGATGTGCGCATCGGCGGCGGGAACTTTGTGATGATCGCCGGCCCCTGCAGCGTTGAGAGCGAGGAGCAGATCGTCGGCATCGCAAAGGCGGTCAAGGCCTCCGGCGCGCAGATCCTCCGCGGCGGCGCTTTCAAGCCGCGCACCTCGCCTTACGATTTTCAGGGCCTCGCCGCGACGGGACTGGAACTTCTGAAGATCGCCCGGCAGGAGACGGGCCTTCCGATCGTCACCGAGATCATGGGTACCTCCGCGCTCGATCTTTTCGCCGATGTGGACGTCATCCAGGTCGGCGCGCGCAACATGCAGAACTTTGATCTGCTCAAGGAGCTCGGGAAGCTCCGCAAGCCTATCCTGCTCAAGCGCGGCCTTGCTGCCACGCTCAAGGAGCTTTTGATGAGCGCCGAGTACATCATGGCCGGCGGCAACGAGCAGATCATCCTCTGCGAGCGCGGCATCCGCACGTTTGACGATTATACAAGAAACACGCTCGACCTCGCCGCCGTGCCGATGCTCCACGAGCTGACGCACCTGCCGGTCATCGTCGATCCGAGCCATTCTACCGGCCTTGCCCGCATGGTGCGCCCGATGGCGCTTGCCGCGGCGGCCTGCGGCACGGACGGGCTCATCATCGAAGTCCACAACGACCCGATGCACGCGCTGTGCGACGGCGCGCAGTCCATAAAGCCGGAGGAATACGATGCGCTCTGCAAGGACGTGAGCGCCATCCGCGAGGTGGCAATGCGATGACCGCCGGGATCGTTGGACTCGGGCTGATCGGCGGCTCACTCGCCAAGGCGTATCGCGCGCACGATGCGCGCGTCCTCGCTTTTGATACGGACAGCGCTGTGCTCTCCTTTGCACAGCTCGACGGCACGGTGGACGCCGTGCTCACAAAAGAAAACGTCTCCGAATGCGATATCGTCCTCATCGCGGTGCGCCCCGGCGCGGCGGTATCGTATCTGCGCGAGACGGCGCCGCATTTCGGCGCGCATCCCATCGTTATCGACTGCTGCGGCGTGAAGCGGGAGGTATGCGAGACCGCGTTTGCGCTTGCACGTGAGCACGGCTTCACGTTCCTCGGCGGCCACCCGATGGCGGGCAGCCACAAAGCCGGGTACAAAAATGCCCGCGCCAATCTCTTCCACGTAGCGCCCATGGTGCTCGTGCCGCCGGAGGGGGACGACATTGCGCTCCTTGCCAGAGCCAAGGAGCTTCTGGCCCCGGCGGAGTTCGGGCGCTTCAGCGTTACGAGCGCGGCCGAGCACGACCGGATGATCGCCTTCACCTCGCAGCTTGCGCACATTGTCTCGAATGCCTACATCAAAAGCCCCACCGCGCGCAGCCACAAAGGCTTCTCAGCGGGAAGCTATAAGGACCTAACGCGCGTTGCCTGGCTCGATCCCGCCATGTGGGCGGAGCTCTTCCTTGATAACCGCGACAATGTGCTCTTTGAGCTCGATAGTCTCGCAGATTCTCTTGCACAGTACCGCACGGCGGTGGAGAATAACGATCTCGCAGCGCTCACCGGCCTTCTCGACGAAGGCCGCCGGCGCAAGGAGGAGGTAGACGGACGGTGAAAACGATCCATGCAACGGCTTCGCGCGAATACGATGTCGTCATCGGCGCAAAGCTGCTCGACGAATGCGGCGAGCGGATAGCCGCCGCCGTTCCGGGCGCGGAAAAGGCGGTCATCTGCACCGATTCGACCGTGTACCCGCTCTACGCCGAACGCGTGGCCGCCTCGCTCAAGGCGGCGGGCTTTGCGGTTTTGGAATATGTTTTTCCCGCCGGGGAACGCTCCAAAACGCTGGATACCTGGCAGCAGATGCTCTGCTTTCTTGCCGAAAACCGCGTGAGCCGGAGCGACGTTGTCGTCGCGCTCGGCGGTGGTGTCGTGGGCGATATGGCCGGGTTTGCCGCGGCGTGCTATCAGCGCGGCGTTCCGCTCGTACAGATCCCCACAACGCTCCTCGCCGCGGTGGATTCCTCCGTCGGCGGGAAAACGGCGGTCGATCTTCCGGCAGGGAAAAACCTTGTCGGGGCCTTCTGGCAGCCGTCGCTCGTCTTGTGTGATACCGGCACGCTTCAAACGCTTCCGGAAGCCGTCCGGCGTGACGGCTGCGCGGAGATCATCAAGTACGGCGTGCTGGACGGCGAGGCGCTCTTCTCCGCGCTGGAAAACAGCCTGCCCGACACGATATCGGAGGATATCCTGGCCCGCTGCGTGGAAATAAAGCGCGATATCGTCGCCGCGGACGAATTCGATACCGGCGCGCGCCGCCTTTTGAATCTCGGCCATACTGCCGCGCACGCGGCGGAACTGTTGAGCGATTACTCCCTCTCCCACGGCAGCGCCGTGGCGATGGGGCTTTGCGCCATGGCGCGCGCGTGCGCTGTGCGCGGCCTCTGCACCGATGAGGACGCCGCGCGCATCGAAGCGCTTATCAAAAAATGCGGCCTTCCGACGGAGCTTCCGTATACGGCGGAAGCGCTCGCGGCCGCCGCGCTTTCGGATAAAAAACGCGCGGGCTCAACGCTTCCCATCATCACCGTCGAGGCTCTGGGGCGCTGCGCCGTGCGAAAGATCGACGCCTCCGACTATGCCGTATGGCTCCGGCAGGGGGGCGAAAAATGAACTTTGTTATCTCTCCGGGCACGCGCACCGGCGCGGTGCGCATTCCGGCTTCCAAATCGCAGGCGCACCGCCTGCTCATCTGCGCGGCGCTCGGGAAAAATCCCGTGACCGTTCACTGCGACGGCCTGAACGCCGACATTCTCGCGACCGCAGCGTGCCTTCGCGCGCTCGGCGCGAAGATCACCGAAGAGGACGGCGCGCTGCGCGTCGAGCCGATCAGGGAGACGCCGGGCGGTCTTTGCGTCCTGCCCTGCGGCGAGAGCGGGTCAACGCTTCGCTTTCTGCTCCCGGTCGTCGGCGCGCTCGGCGCGGACGCGGTTTTCCTGCGCGAAGGGCGCTTGCCCGAGCGTCCGCTCGAGCCGCTGTTGAGCGAGCTTGTCCGCGGCGGCATGGCGTTTCGCTCGGAGGGGGATAAGCTCTTCTGCGCCGGAAAGCTCCGGCCGGGGGCGTACACGCTCCCCGGGAACATCTCCTCGCAGTATATTTCCGCGCTGCTCTTCGCGCTGCCGCGTCTTGCCGGAGAGAGCACACTCACCATCACCGGCGCGAGGGAGAGCGAGGGCTATATCGCCATGACGGAGAACGCCCTTGCGCAAAGCGGCATCCGGCTATATAAGACAGATTCCGGGTATGATATCCCCGGCGGGCAGGTATATTCTCTGCCCGGTACGGTAGAGGTCGAGGGAGACTATTCCTCGGCGGCATTCTTCCTCTGCATGGGTGCGCTCTCGCGCACCGGCATCACCGTTTCCGGCCTGCGCGCCGATTCCGCGCAGGGTGACCGCGCGGTGCTCGATATCCTCCGCGCCATGGGAGCCGTTGTGGAAGAAACCGCATCGGGCATTACGGTGCGGCGCGGCGCGCTTCGCGGCACGATCATCGATGCCGCGCCCGTTCCCGATCTTATCCCCGCACTGTGCGCGCTGGCCGCGGCGGCGGAAGGGGAGACGCGCGTGGTAAATGCCGCGCGGCTCCGGCTCAAGGAATCCGACCGGCTCGCCACCACGGCGGGGATGCTCTCCGCGCTCGGCGCGGATATCGAGGAACTGCCGGAGGGACTGGTTGTCCGCGGCAGAGCGCTTCGCGGCGGTGCCGTGAGCGCGCAGCACGACCACCGCATCGCGATGGCGGCGGCGGTGGCGGCGTGCGCCTGTGCGGAGGCCGTCACGGTCGAGGGCTGGGAGTGCACGAATAAATCCTACCCGCGCTTTCGCGAGGATTTTAACGCATTGAAAAAGGAGGAAACGCCGTGAGCAGTCTCGGAAACGATTTTCGCATTACCATTTTCGGCGCTTCGCACGGCGAGGCCATCGGCGTCGTTATGGAAGGGCTGCCCGTGGGGTTCGCCATCGATATGGATGCGCTCTCCAACTTTCTCGCGCGGCGCGCGCCGGGACGCGGCGCGTTTGCCACCGCGCGGCGCGAGAGCGATATGCCGCTCTTCCTTAGCGGCGTGAAAAACGGCGTTACCTGCGGCGGTGCGGTCACGGCGGTCATCCGCAACAGCGACGCGCACCCCGGCGACTATGACGCTCTGCGCAATACGCCGCGCCCCGGCCATGCGGATTTTGCCGCGCGCATGAAGGACGGCGACGCGGTCGATCTCTCCGGTGGCGGGCGCTTTTCCGGGCGGCTCACCGCGCCGCTCTGCGTTGCAGGCGGCATCGCCATGCAGCTTCTCGAAGAGAAAAATATCCGCATCGTTTCGCACATCGCCTCCATCGCCGGCATTGCCGATGAGGGCATTTTCCCGGCGTCGACGCTCGGCAAGAGCTTCCCGACGCTCAGCGAAGCGCGCGGCGAGGAAATGCTTGCCGCCATTGCCAAGGCGCGCGCCGACGGCGACAGCGTCGGCGGCGTGGTGGAATGTGCGGTGCTCGGCCTGCCTGCGGGGCTTGGCGATGCGCTTTTTGACGGCGTGGAGAGCCGGCTCTCTGCCGCGCTCTTCGGTATCCCGGCCGTGAAGGGCGTGGAGTTCGGCGCGGGGTTCGCCGCGGCGGGGCTGCGCGGCAGCGAAAATAACGACGCCTTTGTATTGCGCGGCGGAAAGGCCATCACCGAAACGAACCGCTGCGGCGGCATCCTCGGCGGCATCACGACGGGCGCGCCGCTCGTGTTCCGCACAGCGTTCAAGCCGACGCCGTCCATTGCGCGGCGGCAGCGCACCGTGGATCTTGCCGCGATGCGTGAAACGACCATCGAAATTGCCGGACGGCATGACCCCTGCATCGTGCCGCGCGCCGTTCCCTGCGTGGAAGCGGCGGCTGCGGTCGTACTATATGATATTCTTTGTTCGGAAAGAGGGAGAAAGCCATGAACATGGACGAACTGCGAAGCCGGATCGACGCGGTGGACGACGAGCTGCTGCGATGCTTTGCCGAGCGTATGGACATCGCCGGGGACATTGCCCGGTATAAGGCCGAGCACGGCCTTCCGGTGCTCGACGAGCGGCGGGAGAGGGAAAAGCTCTACGCCGTGAGCGAAAAGGCGCCGGAGGAGCTGCAAAGCTATGCCGTGTCGCTCTATGCGCTGCTCTTTGAGCTGAGCCGCAGCCGCCAGAACCGGCTGCTGCACAAAAAAAGCCCGCTGGCGGAGAGTGTTCAAAGCGCCATCGAGAACACACCGCCGCTCTTCCCGGAGAAGGCCGCCGTTGCCTGTCAGGGCGTGGAGGGCTCCAACTCGCAGATCGCGTGCGAGCGGCTGTTCCGCCTGCCGAACGAGCTTTATTTTTCCACCTTCGACGCGGTGTTTAACGCCATCGAAAAGGGCCTCTGCCGCTACGGTGTACTGCCCATCGAAAACAGCACCGCAGGCTCCGTGAACGCCGTATACGATCTCATGATGCGTCACCATTTCCATATCGTCCGCTCGGTGCGCGTGAAGATCGACCACAACCTGCTCGCCCGGCCGGGCGCGAAGCTCTCCGGCATCCGCGAGATCTATTCGCACGAGCAGGCGCTCAGCCAGTGTGCAAAGTTCCTCTCGTCCCTTTCGGGCGTAAAGATCATCCCGTGCGAGAATACGGCGCTCGCAGCAAAGCTTGTTGCCGAATCCGGGCGGGACGACGTGGCGGCGCTCTCCACGCGCGCGTGCGAGCGGCTGTACGGCCTTGCATGCCTTGCCCCCTCCGTGCAGGACACGGCGAACAACTACACGCGCTTCATCTGCATCGCGCGCGATCTCGAAATTTATCCCGGCGCGAACCGGACGAGCCTTATGATGACGCTGCGCCACGAGCCCGGCTCGCTTTACAAGGTGCTCTCGCGCTTCTATGCGCTCGGCATCAACCTGAACAAGCTCGAAAGCCGTCCGCTCCCGGAGCGGAACTTTGAGTTCATGTTCTATTTTGATCTGGAAAACCCGGTGTACGACCCCGCGTTCCTTCAGCTCATGAGTGAGCTGGGCGATATCAGCGAGGAATGCACCTATCTTGGAAGCTATAGTGAGGTAATTTGACATGATGCATTGCGGACTTCTTGGACAAAAGCTCAGCCACAGCTATTCCCCGGCCATCCACTCCATGCTCGGCGACTATGAGTACAAGCTCTATGAGACCGAGCCGGCGGATGTGGAGACCTTCCTCCGTAAAGGTGATTTTGACGCGCTGAACGTCACGATCCCCTACAAAAAGCGCGCCGCGGCGCTCTGCGACGAGCTTTCTGAAACGGCGCGCGCCATCGGCAGCGTCAATACGATCGTCCGCCGCGCCGACGGCAAGCTCTACGGCGACAATACGGATGTCTACGGCTTTGAAGAACTGCTGCGCCGCGCGGTCTTCTCCCCGCGCGCCAAAAAGGTGCTCGTGCTCGGCAGCGGCGGCGCGTCCGCTGCGGTGGTGTACGCGCTGGAAAAGCAGCAGGCGAGCGAGATCGTCGTTGTCTCCCGCGAGGGGAAGGACAACTATTCCAACCTCTCCCGCCACACGGACGCCGAGCTCATCGTGAACACCACGCCGGTCGGCATGTACCCGCACAACGGCGAGGCGGTCATTGATCTGCTGCGCTTCCCGAACTGCCGCGCCGTCGTCGATCTCATCTATAACCCCGTGCGCACGGAGCTCCTGCTGCAGGCGGAAAAGCTCGGCATTCCCTACGCAAACGGCATGGTGATGCTCGCCGCACAGGCCATCCGCTCAAGCGAAATTTTCACCGGCAAAAAGGCGCCGGACGGCGCGCTGGAGCACGCCATCGATCTTGTGAAGAGCAAGACGATGAACATCGTCCTCATCGGTATGCCCGGCTGCGGCAAGTCCGTCGTGGCGGAGGCGCTCGGCAAGACGCTTGGCCGCGAGGTGCTTGATACGGATGCCTATATCGAGGAGCACACCGGCTATACGCCGGAGCAGATCATCACGATGCAGGGCGAATCCGCGTTCCGCAAGCACGAGAGCGAGGCCGTGCGCGAGCTCGGCAGCGCCTTCGGCGCGATCGTCGCTACGGGCGGCGGCGCGGTGCTCCACGAGGAGAACTACGCGCCCCTCCACCAGAACGGCGTCATTTTCTGGCTGCGCCGCGATCTTGACAAGCTCGAGCGCGACGGCCGCCCGCTCTCCCGCGCGGGAAATCTCAACGCCATGTACGAAATGCGTGAGAAGCGCTATCTCCGCTTCGCGGACTATATCATCGACAACAACCGCGCGCTGGAGGACACCGTGGAGGATATCCGCAAGGTGATCCTATGAAGATCCTCGTTATCAACGGCCCCAATCTGAATCTTCTCGGCGTGCGCGAGCCGGAGCTGTACGGGAAAAAGGACTTTGCCGCGCTTGAGGCATACATCCGCGAAGCCTGCCGGGAATATGGCGCGGAGTGCGAGCTCTTCCAGTCCAACCACGAGGGCGCGATCGTCGATGCGATCCAGTCCGCCCTCGGGCGGATGGACGGCATCGTCATCAACCCCGCGGCGTATACGCACACGAGCGTTGCCATTCTCGACGCGCTCAAGGCCGTGGCGCTCCCGGCGGTGGAGGTGCATCTCACGGATATCAGCTCCCGCGAGAGCTTCCGCCACGTGTCCTACGCCGGTATGGCGTGCGAAAAGACGTTCGCCGGGCTGGGCTTTGAGGGGTACCGGAAAGCGGTCGAATATCTTGTGAACCGGGGGAAAAACGTATGATCCCATCCGAAGTATACGCGCTCGGCGCATCCGGCAATCCCATCCGGGAGATCGCTGATTACGCCATGCGCCGTGCCGAGGAGGTCGGCGCGGAAAATGTTTACGATTTCAGCATCGGCTCGCCGAGCATCGCGCCGCCTGCAGCGGTGCAGGAAACGGCGCAGCGCCTTATGCAGGAAATGTCCCCCACGCAGCTGCACGCCTACAGCCCCGATCAGGGGCTGCCGGAGGTGCGCAGGGCCGTGGCGAATTATCTGAACGGGGCATTCTCCATGACGTACGCGCCGGAGGATATCTATATGACGAGCGGCGCTTCCGCAGGGCTCGCCATTGGCTGCCGCGCGCTGCTCTCGCCGGGAGACGAGGCTATCACGCTCACACCGTATTTTTCCGAGTATCGCACCTATACCGAGGCGGCCGGCGGCATCATGCGCGAGGTGCCCTCCGAACCGGAGACGTTCCAGCTCGACTATGATGCATTTGCTGCGGCGGTAAATGAGAAAACGTGGCTCGTGATATTGAACTCTCCGAATAACCCTTCCGGCGTTGTGCTCGGGGAGGAGAGCGTGCGGAAGATCGCCGCGCTGCTCACCGCCCGCTCGGCGGAGTACGGCCACCCCATTTACATCCTTGCCGACGAGCCGTACCGCGATCTTGTCTACGACGGCGACGCCGTGCCGTACATCCCGGCCTATTATGCCGACACGATCTACTGCTACTCATTCAGCAAATCGCTCTCGCTGCCGGGCGAGCGCGTCGGCTTTCTCGCCGTGCCGCCAGAGAGCAAAGACCGCGTCGCGCTTCGCGCCGCTGTTTCGGGTGCGGGGCGGATGTTGGGATATGTCTGCGCGCCGGTGCTCTTCCAGCGTGTGTGCGCCGCGTGCCTCGGCCAGACGGGGGAGCTGCGCGAGTATAAGAAAAACCGCGATCTCATCTACGACGGCCTCACCGCGCTCGGCTTTTCCTGCGCGAAGCCGCAGGGGGCGTTCTATCTCTTCGTGAAGTCTCCGGAGGATGACGCGCGCGCTTTCTGCAAAAAGGCGATGGCGCATGACCTCCTGCTCGTGCCGGGCGACGATTTTGCCTGCCCGGGCTACGCCCGCCTGGCCTACTGCGTGCCGGAGGAGCGGCTGCGCCGTTCGCTGCCCGCGTTTGCCGCCCTTGCCGCGGAATACGGCTTGAAAGCCGAATAAGCCAAAGAAAAAGAAAAGGCCGTGCCTCTCGAGATCGGGAGGCACGGTCAATTTTTACCACCGCTTTGGGCGGCGGAGTGCGTCAATTTTGCGGTAACAGTCCTTGCAGAGCCGCCCGCTCTGATGGAGCGGGAGCGCCGCGCCGCAGCGCGCGCAGAAGCGGATGTTGTTTTTGAGATTATAAAGCAGGATCTGGTTGATGCTCTCGGCAGCGTCCTCGCGCTTTTCGTAGATCGCGTCGCGGTCGACCGGGCAGCCGAACGCCTTGGAGAACGAAAAATAGAGATCGAGCTTCCGGCAGTATTGCTCCAGCTGCGGGAGCGTGGGCGAATGCCCCTCGGGAAGCTCCGGGCAGGAGAGCGGCTGGCCCTCCTTGAATGCCCGCAGAAACGAGAAGAACAGCTCCAACAGCTCCTCCTCCGTTTCGTCGAACGGAATGTTCGCGCACCGCAGCTCCTGCTCGCGCGTGAGCGAAAAGCCCTCCTGCCGCACCTTGCCGATGAGCGTGATATACCGGCTGACGTCGAGCTTTACATACGGCGCAACGGTCGGCATTTTGTTCCATTCGGTCAGCACCTCTAAAAGATCGTGCTCCACCTGCAATACGAGCTCGGAAAAACCGGCCACGGCGGTCTCGAGCGGCGGCACGCCCGCTTCCAGCCCCTCGCGGATAAAGTCCAGATTCTCCGTGGCGCCGACGTAGCCCTTGTCGTACATGCCGTAGCGCCCGGCGCGCCCGGCGATCTGCTGGATCTCCGCGGGCTTTAAGTCGCGCCGCTCCACGCCGTCAAACTTGCGCGTATCGAGAAAGATCACACGCCGGATGGGGAGATTGAGCCCCATGCCGATGGCGTCGGTCGAGACGACATACTGCATCCGCCCCTCGAGAAAGCCCTCCATTTGCCGCCGCCGCGTGGAGTAAGGGAGCGCGCCGTAGATGATGGCGGGCTCCTTGCCGTGCGCGCGAAGATCCTCGGCCACGGAGAGCACGCCGAGCTTCGAGAATGTGATGAGTGCGTCGCCGGGTTTTACGTCGTCAAAATCGATTTCCCGGCGCATGCACACAAGCGGCGTTTTGCGAAGATGCCGGACTTCCTCCCACGTGTCGCCGGTGCTTTCAATGATGCGGATCAAAAGATCGCGTGCCTCCGGTGCGGCGCAGAGATGAACCTCCGGCGCGAGAACGCCGAGAATGGCGCGTGTCCACGCAAAGCCGCGCTCCCTATCGGCTATCATCTGGCACTCGTCGATCACCGCCACGTCGTACCGCGCGGAGAGATCGAGCTTTTCCGCCGTGGCGGCAACGTGGGTGTCCCCCTCGCGGCGGTCTTCTTCCTCACCGGTCGTGAGCGAACAGGCCACGCCAAAATCGAGCAGCCGCTCCTGCGCTTCGAGCGCGAGCAGACGGAGCGGGGCGAGATATACGCCCGTTTTCGCCCGGCGGAGCTTTTCAAACCCGGCGTAGGTCTTGCCGGTGTTCGTGCCGCCGATGTGGAGGATAAAGCGGCGCTGCATGGCGCGTGCCTCGGGATATTCGTCCTTCGGGTTGAGCGCAACGAGAAGCTTCAAGCTGGAACGGATGGCGCGCGGGATATAAAAGACCGAGTAGAGATAGGAAAGCGGATGCTGCAAAAGCTCCTGCACAGGGAACGAACCCTTTTCGAGAAGCCCCTCGATGTTCGCCTCCGGCTGCGCGGCGGTGAAGGCGGCGATACCACGCGCGCTGATGGCAAGCAGCACCGCAGTATACCGTGCCGCGAGCCTCCCGGCAATTGGGGAAGTCGTGTTCGCGCCGAGCCACGGCGCGGCGGTCACGAACCGGCGGAGCGTTGCGCTGAGCGGTTCACGCCCGCTTCCGTTCTCCAGATGCAGAAAGTGTTCAATATAGCTGATGCTCTGCCCCGGCCGCAGTCTCTTGGCAAAGCCGACCGCCGGAATCTGGCGGAGGAATGCTTCGTGGTAGCGCGCGGCGAGCGCGGCTTCCTGACACTCCGGCAGCGCGGCAGTGTCCCAGGCATTCTGCAAAAGCTGCGCCGCCGCAGCGAGAGCCACGTTGTCCGGTACGTTCTCAATGTTTTCCGTAGACGCCGCGCGCAGCGAGCGGAAGCTCTCGCTCTGCTCGGCGCGCTGGATATCGTCCATGTGCCAGGCGCGCACGCGGCGGCCATTCCGGTAGAGCCGCTGCGGCTTCGGCAGAAGCGAGGCAATCAGCTCCTCCGTCCAGCCGCGGCTTTTAAGCGTGCCCGCCGTCCATAATTTCGTATTTTTGCTCACGTGTATTCTTACTCCTTAATCATTCGGAAATACTATACCAGATTTTTTCGAGGCGGGCAAGGCAAAGGACTTGACAGACACGATGGATTGTGTATAATGAGCATACACAATAATTCATCCAACAGGGAGGAATGCGCGATGGAGCTTTTGTCCGTGCGCGATCTTTGCAAAACGTATCCGGGGTTTACGCTGGATCATGTCTCGTTCTCTTTGGAGAGCGGGTATATCATGGGGTTCATCGGCCGTAACGGCGCGGGAAAAACGACGACGCTCAAGAGCATGCTCGGTCTCGTCCACCCGGACGGCGGCACGGTGGAGATGTTTGGCATGGATCTCCGGGAAAACGAATCGGCCTGCCGCCAGCAGCTCGGCATTGTGCTGGGCGACGCGCGGTATTATGGCTCCAAGCGCCTGCGCGACGTTGCGGCGGTCACGGCGCGGTTTTATGAGCATTGGGACGATGCTGCCTACCGGGAATATATGAAGCGCTTCTCGCTTGACGAGACGAAGCGCGTGCGCGAGCTCTCTACCGGCATGTGGGTAAAGTTCACGCTGGCGCTCGCTCTCTCACACGGCGCGCGCCTTCTCGTTCTCGACGAGCCGACGAGCGGACTCGATCCCGTGAGCCGCGACGAGCTTCTGGACATTTTCCGCGACACGGTCGCGAACGGGGAACGCAGCATTCTGTTCTCCACGCATATTATATCCGATCTTGAAAAGTGCGCCGACCTCATCACGTACATCCACGGCGGAAAGATCCTCACGAGCACCGACCGCGATACCTTCACCGATACTTACCGCAAGGTGACCGGCAGCCGGGACGAGCTGACGGACGCCGTGAAGGAGAGTGCCATCGGCCTTCGCGAGCAGAGCTTCGGCTTTGAAGCGATGATGAAAACGGAGGACGCTCTCGCGTCCGGTCTTGCATCGGAGCCCATCGGTATGGAGGACATCATGGTGCACATCGAAAGGGAGGGGAGAGAATGAAAAATCTGCTGTATAAGGAGTTCCGGCTCGCCATCCATCCGACGGTATACATCTTCTTCCTGCTCACGGCGCTGCTGCTCGTGCCGTCGTACCCCTATTATGTCAGCTTTTTTTATCTGATGCTCGGCGTGTTCCTCACGTTTAAGACGAACCGCGCCGAGAACGATATTTTCTATTCGGCGCTCCTGCCGGTGCGCAAGGGCGACGTTGTCCGCGCCCGCGTGCTCACCGTGGCGCTGCTGGAGCTTGCTAACATCCTCATCGCCATCCCGTTCGCGATCCTCTCCGCAAAAATCAACCCCGCGGGGGGCAATAACGCCGGCATCGAGCCGAATGTGGCGTTCTTCGGCCTGTCACTTTTGATGTACGGCGGCTTCAACCTCATTTTCTTCCCGGTGTTCTATAAGACCGGCCGCAGCGAGGGCAAGGCGTTCCTCTGGGGCGGCGTGTTCACGTTTTTGTATATCATCGTCGTGGAATCGCTCGCGCAGTACATCCCTTCGCCGGTCAGCGCGTATCTCGATACCTTGGAGAAGAGCGCGCAGCTGCGCCAGCTCCCGGTGCTGTTCGCCGGGATCATCCTCTGGGTTGTGTTCACGCTGCTCTCGGCGAAGATCAGCGCCGAGCGGTTTGAAAAGGTGGATCTGTGAAGCTGACCGTGACGAATACATCGCCGCTGCCGCTCTACCGGCAGATGTACGACCAGCTCGCCGCGCAGATATTGCGTGGGGAGATCGCGCCCGGTGAGGTGCTGCCGCCGATACGGACCGTGGCGCAGGAGCTGTCGGTCAGTCTCATTTCGGTGCGCCGCGCCTGGGAAGAATTGGAGCGGGACGGGTTTATCCACACCGCTGTCGGGCGCGGGACGTTTGCCGCCGCGCTCGGGGAAGAGGACAAGGCGGCCATGCGCCGTGCCATTTTAAAAGAAAAGCTCACCGACGCCGCGCAGTTCTGCGCGGCTGTCGGCGCGTCCGGAGAGGAAGCGGCGGCGCTGCTGCGCGAGCTGATGAAGGAGGAAAACGCATGAGCAAAAAACTGCTGCTGATCGCCACCGGAGGCACGATCGCCTCGCGCCCGGCGGAGGACGGTCTTACGCCGGAACTGACAAGCGAAGAGCTTCTGCAATGCATCCCGGAGGTGCGTTCTCTCTGCGAGATCGACACGGTGCAGCCCTTTAATCTGGACAGCACAAACATGCGCCCGCAAAATTGGGTCGAGCTCGCGAAGATCATCCGGGAAAAATACGAGGAGTACGACGGCTTTGTCATCACCCACGGCACCGATACAATGGCCTACGCCGCCGCGACGCTCTATTATCTCATCCAAAACAGCCCGAAGCCGGTCGTCCTGACCGGCTCGCAGGTATCTATCTACGCGCGCGATACCGACGCACGGGAAAATCTGCGCAACGCGATCACCTATGCCGCCGATGACGATGCCTGCGGCATCCATCTCGTGTTCGACAACAAGGTCATCTGTGCCAACCGCGCGCAGAAAACGCGCACACGCAGCTTCAACGCCTTTTCGAGCATTGATTACCCGGAGGTCGCCGTCATCCGCGGCGGCGAGGTGCGCTATTATATCCGGGAGTCGTTCCCCGGCCCGGCGCGGTTTTATGAGGCGCTCGACAGCCGCGTCTGTGTCATCAAGCTCATCCCCGGTATGGAGCCCGGCATTCTGGACTATGTTGCCGAGCACGCCCACGCCGTCATCATCGAAAGCTTCGGCGTCGGCGGCGTGCCGTATTACGATAACGACGAGTTCACCGAGAAGATCGGCCACCTCCTGCGAAACCATGTGAAGGTCATCTTCACCACGCAGGTTTCCCACGAGGGGAGCGACATGGAGCTCTACCGCGTGGGCTTTCGCATCAAGAAAAAGTACGAGCTGCTCGAGGCCTACACCATGACGACCGAGGCGGTCGTTGCCAAGGTTGAGTGGGCGCTCGCTAATGCCAAAGACGACGCGGAGTTCCGCCAGCTCTTCCTCACCCCCGTCGGCAACGACCGGCTCTAAAAAAACGTGTTACCGCCCGAAGGCTTTGTCCTCCGGGCGTTTTCCCTTTTTAAGAATGCTCTTATATGACTTTTAGGATTTTGTTAAATATTTTCTTTCGGTTGAAATAACGCCTCTCAGCATGTAAAATAAAAGAAGTAATTTTTTCGGAGGAACGCCATGATCAGCCTTTGCAGCGATTGGGAATTCACTCGTGAGTGGAGCGCCGGTTTTGCCCGCGGCGAGGGGCGGTTTCCGCACGTCGATCTCCCGCACACGACGGGGGAGGTGCCGCTGCACTACGCGAAGCCCGGGGACTATGCCGGCATCTGCGGCTACCGGCGGACGCTCTCCGTGCCGCTCGAATACCGCGGCAAGCGCCTCTTTCTGCAATTTGACGGCGCGGCGCATTATGCCGAGGTATATCTGAACGGCGAGAAGCTTGCCGCTCATGCCTGCGGCTACACGGCTTTCCGCGTGGAGATCACGTCCGCTGTGCGCTATGGCATGGAAAACCGCCTGGCCGTGCGGCTCGATACAACGGAAAATCCCGCTGTGCCGCCGTTCGGCTTTGTGCTGGACTATCTCGCCTACGGCGGACTCTACCGCGAAGTCTGGCTCGATGTCCGTGGTGCGGATGTCATTGAGGACGTGTTTGTGATGACGCCCTCGCTCGACCGCGCCGAGATCACCCTCACCGTATCCGGCAATCCCTCCCGCCGCCGCGTTACGCTGCTCGACGATACCGGCGCTGTCTGTGCCGTGGCAGAGGGTGACGATAACAAATATTATGTTAACTATTCGAACGCCCGCCCGTGGACGCTGGACGAGCCCAATCTTTATTCGATCCGCGCCGAGCTGCTTGACGAGAGCGGCGCGGTGACCGATGAAAAAAACGTCCGCTTCGGCTTTCGCACGGCGGAGTTTCGACGCACAGGCTTCTATCTCAACGGTGAGCGCGTATTCCTCCGCGGTCTGAACCGCCATCAATGCTATCCCTACATGGGCTATGCCGCGCCCGAGGCGCTCCAGCGCGAGGACGCGCGGATTCTCAAGGAGGAGCTTTGCTGCACGGCAGTGCGCACGTCGCACTACCCGCAGAGCCAGCATTTCATCGATGCCTGCGACGAGCTGGGGCTGCTCGTGTTTACCGAGCTCCCCGGTTGGCAGCACATCGGCGACGCGGCGTGGAAGCGTCAATCGGTCGAAAACGTGCGCGAGATGGTGACGCAGTACCGGAATCATCCGTCCATCGTCCTCTGGGGCGTGCGCATCAACGAAAGCCTGGACGACGATGCGTTTTACCGCGAAACAAATGCGCTCGCGCATTCGCTCGACCCCTCGCGCCAGACGTCCGGTGTGCGCTATCTCGAAAAGAGCCATCTTTTGGAGGATGTGTACGCCTATAACGACTTCTCGCACGACGGCATAGCGCCGGGAGCGAAGAAGCGCAGCGCCGTGACGCCGGATATGGATAAGCCCTATCTCATCTCCGAGTGCAACGGCCATATGTTTCCGACAAAATCCTTTGACCCGTGGGAGAAGCGGCAGGAGCACGCCCTGCGCCACGCGCGTGTGCAGAACGCCGCCGCGTCCAACGGCGAGATTTCCGGCTGCTTCGGCTGGGTGATGTTCGACTATCCGACGCATAAGGACTTCGGCTCCGGCGATCGCGTGTGCTACCACGGCGTGATGGACGCCTTCCGCAATCCCAAGCTCGCCGCGGCGTTCTATGCCAGCCAGGGGGATAAAACGCCGGTGCTCGAAGTTGGCTCGCCGATGGACATCGGCGACTATCCCGCCGGAAACATCGGCGATATTTGGGCGTTTACGAACGCCGAGGAAGTCGCACTCTATAAAAACGACCAGTATGTTGCCACATTCCGTACCAAGGGCTGGGATGGATTGCCGCATGGCCCGGTTGCGATCGATGATACGATCGGCGAGCTGCTCGAAACGCAGGAGCACTTCCCGCACGACAAAGCAGAGCTGCTGCGAAAGTGTCTCGTTTCTGCCGGGAAGAACGGCCTTGCCGGGATGCCGGTGGCGGACAAGGCGCGCATGGCGTGGGCCATGGCGCGCTACAAGCTCACCATGGACGACGGCGTAGCGCTCTTCGGAAAATACGTCGGCAACTGGGGCGGCGCGGCCACGCGCTGGCGCTTTGATGCCCGCACCGGCGGCGAGACCGTCGCGAGTGTGACGCGCGCTTCGGGCGCGGCGCTGCATATGGAAGTGCGTGTGAGCAAAACAGAGCTTCACGTGGGCGACACGTGGGACGCCGCCGCGGTGCGCGTCCGTATTCTCGATGAATATGGTACCCCGGCCTCGTATGCGCAGCTTCCGGTGCGCTTCACACTCACCGGTGCGGCGGCGCTTATCGGCCCTGACACCGTGACCGCCGAGGGCGGTATGACCGGCACCTATGTGCGCACCGCCGGCGAGAGCGGGGAAGCCGTTCTTCGCATTTCCGCCGCCGGCCTGCCGGAGGAAGAGGTGTGCTTTACGATCCAAGTACAAAACGTCGAACAGGAGTGAAGAATATGGAACTTCTATGGCGCGTGGAACTGGAAAACGGCGGGACAGTCACCGGCAGCACGCTGCTGCAGCCGGGCGAGAACCGCATTGTCTGCGATCTGCCGGACGATACGCTCAAAAGCGTGACCGGCGCGATGCTCTGGGAAACGGAGCCGGACGAGCGCATTTTCATCAACGGCTTCCAGAGCTGGACGTATTCGCCGGAGTGCGGCGTGAACGATCACACACCCTCCTTCGCAAGCCCGCTGGCGCGCTTCAAGCCGCTGGGGCTTGAGCGCTACGGCGATTACTATTTTACCGACTATCCGGAAACGCCGGGCGTGACGCACGGCGAATCCTATGCCTACTGGCGGCGCGGTGAGCATTTCCGGCTGCTTGGCTCGCTGGACGAAGCGAGCGGCTACACTATGATCCGATACGACGCGAATGCCGAAAAGCTCACGCTCTCGCGCGACTGCTGTGGCGTGCGCTGCAATGGGGCGTTCCATGTGTTTGATCTCTTCTACGCCGAGGGCGCGGAAAACGAGGTCTACGACGGCTGGTTTGCCGCCATGGGTCTGCCGAAAAAGCCTGTAGAGCGCATCGCCGGGTATTCAAGCTGGTATAACCGTTACGCGGATATCGACGAGACATGCATCCTCTCCGATCTCTCCGGCTGCGCCGGGGTGCTCTCGGAGGGCGACGTATTCCAGATCGACGACGGCTGGGAGCCTGCCGTGGGCGACTGGCTTACAACGGACGCGAAGAAATTTCCGAAGGGGCTTCGCGGCACGGCGGACAAGATCCATGAAAAGGGCTTTCGCGCGGGGCTTTGGCTCTCGCCGTTCGTCTGCCAGAAGGATTCGGAGATCTTCCGGCGGCACAAGGATTGGCTGCTGCGCGTGGACGGGAAGCCGTGGTACTGCGGCATGAACTGGGGCGGCTTCTACGCGATCGACTTTGACCATCCGCAGGCCGCGCAGTATCTGCGGGATGTATTTCGCCGCGTGTTCACCGACTGGGGCTTCGATCTCGTGAAGCTCGACTTTCTCTATGCCGCTGCGCCGGTCAATCTCCCGACGGAGAGCCGCGCCAAGCGCATGCGCCGCGCCATGAGCTTTTTGCGTGAAATGTGCGGCGACCATCTTGTCATCGGCTGCGGCGTGCCGCTCATGCCCGCGTTCGGTCTCGTGGATTACTGCCGCATCGGGTGCGACGTGGGGCTCGACTGGGACGGCTCCTTTATTATGAAAATGGCGCACCGCGAGCGCATTTCCACGAAGCAGTCGCTCGAAAATACGCTTTTCCGCCGCGGTTTGAATGGACGCGCGTTTGGGAACGATCCGGATGTGTTCTTCCTTCGCAGCGACAATCTCAAGCTCTCCGATACGCAGAAAACAATGCTCGCGCGCGCAGACGCTCTGCTCGGAAGCGTGTTCTTCACCTCCGACGACATGAGCGCCTACGACGAGGAAAAACGCGAGACGTACCGCGAGCTGCGCCGGTTGCGGAGCGCGGAAAACGTGCGTGTCTGCATGGACGGCATGCCTCGCATTGAATATACGCTTGACGGCGAGGAGCAGCGCCTCGCGCTGCCATTCCTGCCGAGCGACACGCGATACTCATAAAGGAGGGATTCTTATGGAAGAAAAACGGGAAACGAATCCCCGCGTAAGCTTTCTTATCAACATTGCGTACTGGGCGGTGATTGTGGCGATCATCTTCCTGGTTTTCAAGTATCTCATCAACATGATGATGCCGATCTTTCTCGCGTTCATTTTCGCGGCGGTCGTGCGTCCGATCTCCCGCGCGCTGAGCCGGGAAACGCGCTATGTCCGCGACAAGGACGGGAACAAAGTCCTGGTAAAGCGGAAATTCCACATGAACCGCAACGTGGCCGGGATCATCAGCGTGCTTGTGCTGTTCATCGTCGTCGGCGGACTGCTGACGCTCATCGTCATCCGCCTGACCGATACGATCGTGGATTTCGTGTCCTATGCGCCGACATTCTATGAGCAGAGCGTTCTCCCCGGCATCACGAGGCTTTATAACTGGGTACTGCAGTTCAGCGAGAGGTTCGATGTCTCCATCGTGGACGCCATCGAGCAGGCGCTGCCCGGCATGATCTCCAACATCGGCAGCGCGGTCACCAACCTCTCCGGCAAGATCGTCAGCGGTATCACCGGCATTGCGAGCCGCCTGCCGAACATTCTGCTCAACGCCATCATCTGCCTGATCGCTACGGTCTTTATCTCCGTGGACTTTGACCGCATCAAGCTCTTCATCCGCAAAAACCTGCCCGAGAAGCCGCTGCGCGTGGCGGTGAACGTCAAGAACTCATTCCTCGATATGATCTGGCAGTTTATCAAGTCGTATGCCATCATCTTCTGCATTACTGTAGCGGAGATCACCGTTGGTTTGCTGATCGTCGGCGTGGGACACCCGCTGCTCATCGGCATTCTCATCGGTATTTTCGATGCGCTGCCCATCGTCGGCAGCGGCATGATCCTCCTCCCGTGGTCGATCATCACGCTGCTCACCGGCAACACCATGCGCGGTCTCGGTATTTTCATCATCTATGTTGTCGTCGTTGTTGCGCGTCAGGTCATTGAGCCGAAGATCGTCGGCAAGCACGTTGGTCTGCGCCCGATCGTAACGCTTACCTGCATGTATGCGGGCTCCAAACTCTTCGGCGGTCTCGTCGGCCTCTTCGGCCTGCCGATCGCCGCCGCCATCATCATGGATCTCAACACGAGCGGCATCTTCCACATCTTCAACCCTGTAGACAGTGATCTGGACGGCAAAACGGAAACAGGAGAGGCCGGGGAGCAGAACGCATGACGATCAACATTTTAGCCATCGGCGACGTTGTCGGGCAGACCGGCCTCGCCTTTCTCAAGTCGCATCTGCGGCCGCTCCAGAAGCTTAAGGGCATTTCGTTCACCGTGGTGAACGGCGAGAACGCCAACGTTGTCGGCATCACTCCCGCACAGGCGGACATGATCTTTGAAGCCGGGGCGGATGTTGTAACGCTCGGCAACCACACATGGACGCGCTGGGAGCTTCAGCCGTATCTTGACGAGAAGGCGCGCATCCTGCGCCCGGCAAACTATGCCCCCCAATGCCCCGGCCGGGGCGACGCGACGTATACAACGCCGTTTGGCCCCATCCGCGTCATCAATCTGCTTGGCCGTTTCACTCTTGATCCGAATACCGATAATCCGTTCCCGGCCGTGGATGCGCTGCTCGCGGAAAACCAGACGCGCATGGTGCTTGTCGATATGCACGCCGAGGCCACGAGCGAAAAGCTTGCCATGGGCTGGTTTCTGGACGGGCGCGTTTCCGCCGTTTGGGGCACGCATACCCATGTCCAGACATCGGACTCGCGCGTTCTGCCGCGCGGCACGGGGTACATCTCCGATCTCGGCATGACGGGGCCGAGCGAATCGGTGCTCGGCATTGCGCCGGAACAGTCCATCCGCAAATTCCTCGGCGATCCTCCGCGCCGGTATGAGCAGGCAAAGGGCCCCGGAAAACTCGAAGGCGCGATTTTTACCATCGATACCGAGACCGGCGCATGCACCGCCGTCGAGGCGATCCGCATAACGCCATGATCCGAATCATTCATGCCGCCGATCTGCATCTCGACTCGCCCTTTGAATCGCTCAGCGCGGAAAAGGCGTCCGTTCGCCGCAGCGAGCAGAGAGCGCTTTTAGACCGCATCGCGGCGGAGGCCAACGAGCGAGACGCCGATCTTCTCTTTCTTGCCGGCGACCTTTTGGACAGCAGCAGCGCCTACGCCGAAACCGGCGAGGCGCTGCTTGCTGCGCTCCGAAAGGTGCGCGTTCCCGTATTCATTGCGCCGGGAAACCACGACTGGTACTCCCGGCGCTCGCCGTATGCGCGCCTGCGCTTCCCGGACAATGTCCATATCTTCCGTGCGCCCCGGCTGGAGAGCGTCCTCCTGCCGGAGCTTGGCGCGCGTGTCTGGGGCGCGGGGTATACCTCGCCCTCGGGCGAGGCGCTGCTGCGCGGCTTTCATGCCCCGGCGGAGGAGGGCGTAACGCAGCTTCTCGTGCTGCATGCCGAGCTTGGCCGGGCGAACTCCCCATATTGTCCCGTGACGGAGGCGGAGCTTGCGCAAAGCGGCATGCGGTATGCTGCGCTCGGCCACATCCATCTGGGAAGCGGCCTGCGCCGCGCCGGAGAGTGCTTTTACGCCTGGCCCGGCTGCCCGGAGGGGCGCGGCTTCGACGAGTGCGGCGAGAAAGGCATTTTGCAGATCGATATTGACGGAGAGCAAGTCAAAGCCGGCTTTATTCCGACCGCCGCGCGCCGGTACGAAAAGCTGCGCGTGGAGCCGGGCGCGGACGCACTTGCCGCGATCCGCGCCGCGCTGCCGGAGGATACGGCGGACGATATTTATAAGATCATTCTGACCGGCGAGAGTCTCGCCGCGCCGGATCTTTCGTATCTCCGGCAGGCATTGGAACGCGAGTTTTTTGCGCTCACGCTCGCGGACGAAACGGTTCCGCCGCGTGATCTCTGGCGGCGTGCCGGGGAGGACAGTCTCGCCGGGCGGTTTCTGCGCCGGATGCGGCGGCGGATCGAGACGGCGCAGACCGAGGAAGAAAAGAAAACCCTTCTTCACGCTGTGCGCTGCGGCATCGCGGCGCTCGAAGGTTGGGAGGTGCGGCTATGATCGTGCGGAAAATGACGGCGAGCTTCGGCGTGCTGCAAAACCGCACGCTCGAGCTCTCGCCGGGGCTCAACATCATCGAAGCGCCGAACGAATACGGAAAAACCACGTGGTGCGCTTTTTTACGCGCCATGCTCTACGGCATTGACACTGCCCAGCGCGGCCGCGCCGGGAAAAAGCCGGACAAGGTGCTGTATTCGCCGTGGAACGGCGCGCCGATGGCCGGGACAATGGAGCTTTCCTTTGGCGGGAAGGACATTACCCTCTCGCGCTCGACGCGCCTGGCGGGCGCGCCCATGCGTGCATTCTCCGCCGTATATACGCGCTCCGGCCAGCCGGTGCCGGGATTAACGGGGGAAAATGCCGGAGAAACGCTCACCGGCGCGTCGCTCCCGGTATTTGAGCGGACGGCGTTCATCGGACCGGCGGGGCTTGGCGTGCAGCAGGGAGCGGAGCTGGAGCGCAAGATCACATCTCTCGTTACGGCGGGGGAGGAGGTCGGCTCGTTTTCCGAGGCGTCGGCGCGGCTGCGCGCCATGCAGCGGAAATGCCGCTATCGAAATAGCGGCCGTCTCCCAGAGCTGGAAGCGGAAATGGCGTCGCTGAGAGAAAAACTTGCCGCTATGGATGAAACCGCTGACGAACTGACCCGGGCGGAGGAAGCGGCGGAAAACGCGCATCTTCATGCGGAAAATGCCCGGAAAAGCCTTGCCGGAGCACAGGGAAAGCGGCGAGAAGAGGTAAAGAACCGTCTGGAAGCCTGCCGCACCGAGCGAGAGAAGGCCGAAAACGAGGCCGCACGGCGTGAGAGCGCCGCAGATGCGGCAGAAGCGACGCTTCGCGCCGGAATTTTTTGTGGCGCTGAACCGGATGAGACCGCGGCGGAGCGCGCCCGTGCCGATGAGCGCCGGGCGAAAAGGGCGGAGCGCGCCACAAACGCTCCCAAGCCGGGGCTTTGGATATGGATACTGCTTCTGCTCGCCGCCGGCGGCTTTGCCGCTGCAGGATTTATCCGGCGGGAGTTTTGGCTCGGAACGCTCCTGACACTTCTCGCGCTTGCGGTGCTCGGCATCGTATCCGTTTTCCGCACGCGCGAGCGCGCTAACGCGCGGCGCGTGCTCGGAGAAATCCTTGCACAGTATGATGTGGAAATACCGGAGGATATTCCGGATCGTTTTGCGGCGTATGCCGCAGAATGGGAGGAGACAGAGGCGCTCATCCTCGCCGCGGAGGAAGAGCGCGAGCATGCCCGGAGCCTTGCCAGAGAGGAGCTGCAGCTTCACGAGGAGCTCACGGAGCTTCTCGACGACGATGCGGTTTTCCCGCAGTTCTCGGAAAGCGAAAAGAAAGAGCAGCTTCTCCGGGAGAAGATCGCCCGCCTGCGCGGACGGCTTGACACGCTCGGCGATCCGCTGGTGCTCAAAAGCCGCCTCAGCGAGCTGGAAGAAAATCACGCGCGCATAGAGTCCAGACTGGAAGCGCTGACCGTCGCGCTCGACGAGCTGGCGCTCGCCGACGAGGAGATGCAGTCCGAATTTTCCCCCGCGCTCGCGAAAAGCGCCGCGGCGGCGCTCTCCCGGCTAACCGGTGGGGCATATACGGAGCTCACGCTCGACCGCGAGCTGAACGCGCTTGTCCGCTGCGCCGGAGAGCCCGTGCTCCATGAGAGCGCGTTTCTCAGCCGGGGAACGGCGGATCAGCTCTATCTGGCGCTGCGGCTCGCGCTGTGCGATATGCTCCTCGGCGGGGAAGACCCATGCCCGATCGTGCTTGACGATGCGCTCATCAACTTTGACGATGTGCGCATGGGGTATGCGCTCGACTATCTTACGGAGATAGCGCAGCACCGGCAGATACTGCTCTTTTCCTGCCACAGCCGCGAAAAGCGGTATATACAGGCAAAAACGAGGACTGATGTTTGAAACATCAGTCCTCGTTTTCCGTATCGGTTTTCTCGCCGGGGTCAATTTCGCTGTCGGTGATGACGCGGATCACGTCGTTCCGCACGGAGGCAAACCCGCCGTGCAGCACGGTGTGGAACACGGTCTCACCGCGCAGCAGCGCGTCTGCCGGGCCGTCGCCCAGCGCGAGCACCGCCGGCAGATGGCCGCGGTGGAAGCCGATTTGCCCGCCGCCGTGCCCGGTCTCATCGTCGCAGATCGTAAGATGCACGCTGTCGCAATGAACATCCACAGCTTCGCCGTGCGGCGTGAGTACAATGAATTCGAGCGGCGCGGCGAGATCTTTCGTTTTATCGGTCATGCCGTCCTCCCAACCTTTCAGCGGCCCTTGGCGTACACATCCTCAATGGAACCGGCCATGAGGAAGCTCTGCTCCGGGATGTTGTCACAGTCGCCGCCGAGGATGGCTTCAAAGCCCTTGATCGTGTCCTCGATGTGCACGAACTTGCCGGGCATGCCGGTAAAGCTCTCTGCCACGTGGAACGGCTGCGACATGAAGCGCTGCACGCGGCGCGCGCGGGACACGGTTTTCCGATCCTCCGGCGAGAGCTCGTCCATGCCGAGAATGGCAATGATGTCCTGCAGCTCATTGTAGCGCTGCAAGACGCGCTGCACTTCCTTGGCCGTCTGGTAATGCCGCTTGCCGACAATGTCGGGCGTGAGCATGCGTGAGGAGGATTCGAGCGGCGCAACGGCGGGGTAGATGCCGAGCTCCACGATGCTGCGCGAAAGAACGGTCGTAGCGTCCAGATGCGAGAACGCGGTCGCCGGGGCGGGGTCGGTCAGGTCATCCGCGGGGACGTAAATTGCCTGCACCGAGGTGATCGAGCCGTTCTTCGTGGAGACGATGCGCTCTTGCAGCATGCCCATTTCAGAGGCCAGCGTCGGCTGGTAGCCGACGGCAGAGGGCATGCGCCCGAGCAGCGCGGATACCTCGCTGCCGGCCTGCGTGAAGCGGAACACGTTATCGATGAAGAGCAGCACATCCTTGTGCGAGTGCTCGCGGAAGTATTCGGCAATCGTGAGGCCTGCGAGCGGCACGCGAAGACGCGCGCCTGCGGTCTCGTTCATCTGGCCAAAGACGAGTGCGGTCTTGTCGATAACGCCGGACTCCTTCATTTCGTTCCAGAGGTCGTTGCCCTCGCGGGAACGCTCGCCGACGCCGGCGAACACGGAGTAGCCGTTATGCTCAAAGGCAATGTTTCGAATCAGCTCCTCGATGAGGACGGTCTTGCCGACGCCCGCGCCGCCGAAGAGACCGATTTTGCCGCCCTTGGCGTACGGCGTCATCAGGTCGATGACCTTGATGCCGGTTTCCAGCACGTCCCCGGCGGGGACAATGTCGGTAAAGTCCGGCGCATGGTGATGGATCGGCCAGCGGTCGGCGGCGGGGATCGGACCGGCGCGGTCGATCGGCTCACCGGTAACGTTGATCATGCGGCCGAGCATCCCTTCGCTTGCGGGGACGGAGATCGGCGCGCCGGTGTCCACGGCCTCCATGCCGCGGGACATGCCGTCCGTCGGGCGCATGGAGATGCAGCGCACCTCGCCCTTTCCGAGCTGCTGCAGGCATTCAAGCACATGCACCTTGCCGTTGATGGTGACCTCGACGGCGTGGAAAATATCCGGGACGTTGCTGTGCTCCGGGAACTGCACGTCCACAACGGGGCCGCTGATGCGAGATATGGTACCAATATTTCCGGCGGACATAAGCTTATTCTCCTTGCTGCAGATTGCCGGAGGCAATCTCAATAACGCTGGCGGTGACATCCGCCTGTCTCCGGCGATTGATGGTGGTTTCCAGTTTGGCGGCGGATTCCGTCGCATTGTCGCAGGCGGAGCGCATCGCCATGAGCGTTGCGGCCTGCGCGCCGGAGGCGTTATCCAGCGCCACGGCGAATACCTCGTTGTTCAGGCACGTGAGTGCGAGGCGCGCGCCGATGGCGGCGGGGCTCGGCAGATACAAAATGCCGTCCGGGTTCACAGTTTCGTGTACCTCCGGGTCAGGCAGAATCTGCCAATCCATCGGCTCCTGCGAGAGCATGTTGCGGTAGCTCTGGTAAATGAGCCGCACATGGTCAACGGCGCCTGTGGTATAAAGCGCTTTCAGATGCTCGCAGAGCGCGTGCGTCTCTTCGTAGTCCGGTACGTCCGAGAGGATGAATTCCTCATATTCGAGCCCGTGCTCGCGAAGATACGTGCTCGCCTTGCGGCTGCATGAAATGATGTGCGGCGTTTCCGCCTCATCGGCAAGAACCCGATCCATATAACGGAAGAGCTCGGCGTTGAATCCGCCGCAGAGCCCGCGGTTGCTGCCGAAGAGGACAAGGCAGTTTTTAGGCTCGACACTGTCCGCTTCGCGGCAGATCCCGAACCGGCCAAGCAGCGCGAGCATATCGGCGCTGCCGTCGGCATAGGGCGTGAACTCCTCGCGGACCTTGCTCACGCGGGAATACTTGATCGTGGCGGCGGTGCGCATCGCCTCGGCGAGCTGACCGGTGGCACGGATGCTCTTCAGCCGCTTTCTGAGCTGCTGCAATCCTGCCATCAGAGCGCCTCCGCAAACGCTGTGAGCGCGGCGTTGAGCGCGGCTCTGGTATCATCGTCGAGCTTTTTGCCGGTTTTGAGCGTTTCGGTGAGAGCCGGCTCCTTCGTGATGAACCACGAGAAGAGCTGGGAGGAAAAGTCGTTGAGATTGTCCGCTTCCACCTTGTCGGCATAGCCGCCGGACACGGCGAAGATGAGCAGCGCCTGCTGCCAGTCGGGCAGGGGAGAGAAGCGATCCTGCCGGAGAGCGGCCATCATTTTGGCGCCCGCGGCAAGCGTTTTGCGCGTTGTCTCGTCCAGATCGGAGCCAAACTGCGTAAAGGAGGCGAGCTCGCGGTACTGGGCAAGACCGGTGCGCAGCGAGGAGGCGACCTGCTTCATGAGCTTCGTCTGCGCCGCGCCGCCGACACGCGATACCGAGAGACCGACGTTGACTGCCGGGCGCTGGCCTTCGTTGAAGAGGTCGGCTTCGAGGAAGATCTGGCCGTCGGTGATGGAAATGACGTTCGTGGGGATGTAGGCGGAAATGTCGCCCGCCTGCGTCTCGATGACGGGCAGCGCCGTGACGCTGCCGCCGCCGGCCTCGGCATTGATGCGCGCGGCGCGTTCGAGCAGACGGGAATGCAGATAGAAGATGTCGCCGGGGTACGCTTCGCGCCCGGACGGGCGGTGCAGCAGCAGCGAAATTTCACGGTAGGCAACGGCGTGCTTGGAGAGATCGTCGTATACGATCAGCACGTCGCGTCCCTTGTACATAAAGTACTCGCTCATCGCCGCGCCGGCAAACGGCGCGATGTACTGAAGCGACGCGGAATCGGACGCCGTGGCGCACACGATGGTCGTGTACTCCATCGCGCCCGCGGCTTCGAGCCGCGCAGCGATCTCTGCCACCGTGGCGCGCTTCTGGCCGATGGCGACATAAATGCAGAGCACATTCTGTCCCTTCTGGGCGAGAATGGCGTCGATGGCGATGGCGGTCTTGCCGGTCTGACGATCGCCGATGATGAGCTCACGCTGGCCGCGGCCAATGGGAACGAGCGCGTCGATCGCCTTGATGCCGGTGTGCAGCGGCACGGAGACCGACTGCCGGTCAGGAATGGCGGGAGCCTGGAATTCGATGGGGCGTGTTTCGGTGCTCCAGATGCGGCCCTTACCGTCGATGGGCTTGCCGAGCGCGTCCACGACACGGCCAAGCATTTCCTCGCCGACGGGGACGCTCGCCATCTTGTTCAGACGGCGCACGCGGCTGTAGCTGTCCACGTGGTCGTAGCGGCCGAAGATGATGCAGCCGACGCGGTCGGCCTGAATGTCCATGACCATGCCGCGCTCACCGTTGACGAATTCGACCAGCTCGCCGTACATGATGTCGGCGAGACCGTCCATCCAGCAGATGCCGTCCGACACGCTGAGCACGCGGCCGACCTGAAACACGTCGATGCCGAGCTTCATGTGATGCACGGCGTCGAGCATGCCGGCGCGGATGGATTCCGCGTCCGTTTCGGTCAGAGGCCGGTCGTTGAGCGCCTTGCCGAGACGGTAAAGCTTGTTGGAGATGGTATAGTCGTAGATCGTGTCGCCGATCCGGAGCTCGAGCCCGCCAATCAGCGATTCCCGCTGGCGCACCCAGTAGGAAATATCTCCACCGGCGGTGGCAACGAGCGCCTCCGTCCTCTCGCGCACCTTTTCAACGATTTCGTCGGGAAGCGGCGCGGCGGAGGTGAGCGTTACATACAGCACGCCCTTGCGCGAAAGATAGGAAACGTCGCCGGGCGTCAAATGGATCTGCGCGAGGATCTGCTCTACCGCCTCGTTCTGGCGGGCGAGCTTGGAGGCCTGATACTCCTCCGAGCGCATGTGCTGCTCGGCGAGAGAGAGAACCTGCTCGATGATCCGCGCGCGGGTCGCAAAGAGCATTTCACGGCGCTGATCGGCGGCCTGTGCCTCATACTGCGTCTCGATCTCGGCGAGAGCGGCCTTTTCGGCGTTTTTTTCCGCGGCAAGCTGAGAGCGCAGCGCCGTATCGTCCGGCGCGGCACTCTCCGGGAGCGCTTCGGGGGTGAACGGCGCTTCTGCCTCGTCCAGCTCCCGCGCGATCTTCTCCCGGCGGGAACGGAAGATCTTCACGATGGATTTCCGCCCGACGAGATAAATGAGCCCCGCAAGGATCAGAAGATTGATAATGGCATATACAAAACGCATAATCATTTCGTCCTGTTCGTAGTAGCTTTCGTATGCTCGCTGGCGGTGAGATGCTCCATGTCGGCATAGGGCGCGGCGATCGTTTCCGCATCCACGGCGGAGTGCTGATCATCCTGCCAATGCTGCAGATGGTTCACAAGATCCAGCGCCAGATCGGAGAGCTGCGGCTCCAGCTCGCGGGAGATGCGTTCGGATTCCTCGGCGAGTGCAGCGCGGTTTTCCTCGAGCCGCCGCGCGGCGTCGGCACGCTTTTCCGCCGTCTGGCGGAGAAGCTCCGCGTGCGCGTGCTCGATCGCCTCGGCGCCGGACTGGCGCAGCTGCGCCTCCTGCGCGGCGCGCTCATCCAAAAGGCGGCGCGCCTCCGCTTCATGATCGGCGCGCGCCTGCTCCTTCGCTTTGCGCGCGGCCTCGATCTTCGCATTACGCGCATCCATAAAGGTCAGCATCGGCTGGAAGAGCAGTTTTTTCAAAATGAGCATCAGCGCGAGAAAGCATAGAACCGTCCATACGATGAGAGATGGTTCGATCGTCATGGCTCAGCCTCTCAGACCTTCGCGACGAGCATAAAGGCGATCAGCAGACCGTAAATGGTAAGAGCCTCCATCATGGCCATCGAGATGATGAGCGAGGAGCGGATATCGCCGGCAGCGTCAGGCTGGCGGGCGATGCTCTCCATGGCGGCGGCAGCGGTCTTGCCCTGTCCGAGCGCCGGGAAGATGGTGCTGACGGCGATGGAAAAAGCGGCGGCGAGAGCGATAATGGCGGAATCAGTCATGGTAGTGTATCTCCTTAACAAAAAATATTCTTTGAAATAACAGGCACCGCGTTTATTCGGTGGCCTCCTGCAGATAAATGGAAACGAGCGTCGTGAAAACAATGGCCTGCAGCGCGCAGAAGAGCAGCGAGAGCACCATCATCACGATCGGCGCGCCGATGGGCAGCAGTTCATAGAGCTGCTCGGTGACGGTCTCTTCGCCGAAGATGTTGCCGAACAGACGCAGCGCCAGCGAAGCGGGCTTGATGAACTCATCGAGAATGAGAAGCGGCAGCATGATCGCGATGGGGGAGACGAACCGCTTGAGATAGCCGAGGAACCCGTGCGCGTGAACGCTTGCGCCCTGCAGATAGAAGAACGTCACAATGCCGAGACCGAGCGTCACCGAAAGCGACGAGGTCGGGGCTTTCCAGTAGTCGGTCAGCCCGACGCCGGGGATGAGTCCGGAGTAGTTGCCGAAAATGATAAAAATGAAAAGCGAGCCGAGAAACAGGAAGTGCTTCCGGGACTCCTTCTTGCCGAGAATGCCGCCGAAGTAGTTATCCAGATACTCCACGCCGGTCTCGATCACGTTCTGGAACTTACCGGGCTTTTCGCGCATATGGCGCGTGGCGAGCAGCGAGATCACGGCAACGAGAGCCAGCACGACCCACATGCCGATCACCTCGCCGGTCACATCCAAAATTCCGAAAATCGGGATCACAACACGGGATTCACCCATTTCGATCTTCTCCCTTCTTATCCGCGGCGGCGGATTTGGATTTTTTATCGTTATACCGTGCAAGAAGCACGGCAAAAAGCATGGAAGCGCCGGTCAGGCCGAGCGCCGCGCCGATGAGCGGCGCCGTAACGTCCCAGCCCCGGCTGCGCGAGACAAAGAAAACAAGCACAAGATAGCCGACGCTGAAAAGCTGCCGCACGGCGGAGAACGAAGCGTAGGCCGACGGTTTTTTCTTTAAGACCCGGGCGGAGAGCAGAGCGACGAGCCCGGAAACGAGGACGCCGCCCAAAAAGGTGAGCAGTCCCTGTACGATCGGTTGATCCATGCGTTTTTCCTCACATCTAAAGGCTAAATTGTATTATAGCACGCTGAAAAAGAAAGAAAATAGCTAAAACATAAAAAGAACGTCAAGAAAAAGCGTCATTCTTCGCCATAAAGCAATACGAAGCTCTCGTAGTGATCCTCGGTATAATAGATGAGCCCGTCGTTGGAGTAAACGATGCGCTTTGCCCCGCGGGAGGAGGCGTGCAGCGTGTCGATATCACACTCGTGATACTCGCGTCCCGGTGCTTCCGGCAGGAGCCCTTCGTAGTTTCCGAACCGGTCGCCGCCGATGCATTTCCCGTCGGCATAGCTGTCCAGCCCGCCGCCGCTCCAGCCGAGAGCGCGGGCGTCCTTCTTGGTGATGAAGTTTTCCGGCAGATGGCCGTAGAGATGCAGATAGAGCGCCACGTCCTCCGCGGAGGTATACTCGCCGTCCTCACGGAGCGCGGCGGGGGAGGACTCGTCCGGCGATTCCGGCGCGGCCGCCTCATCGGCAGCGGGCGCGGCGCCGCTTATGGGCGCGGCATCCGCCGCGGGAGCCGCGGAAGGAGCCACGGTATAGGACGGTGCGTCCGGCATTGCGCCGCCGCAGCCGGAGAGAAGCGAAAAAACGAGCACGAGCGCGAGCAGCGCACCGGTGATACGAGTAAAGCGACGCATAAAAAAGTCCTCCGTTGTTTACCGACGAATAACACACGTACTGTATCATAACTGAACGAAATTTGCAATTGACAGCGACGAAAGATTTTGATAAATTGCAGGTGTATAATCCTTGGCGAAGAATAAAGAAATAAAGAAAAGAGGTATACCCATGAAAAAAACACTTGCCTTGCTTCTCGCGCTGGTGATGCTGTTCAGCCTCGCCGCGTGCGGCACGGCGGAACCGACGCCCGCTGCAACGGAAGCGCCTGCGGCGACGGAAGAGCCCGCCGCAGCGGAAGCCCCGGCGGAAGAGCCTGCTGCCGAAACGGTCACGTTCACCGATTCGAGCGGACGGGAGGTTGAGTTGCCCGCCAACATCACGAAGATCGCTCCCAGCGGCCCGGTCGCGACGATGATCCTTGCGGCGTTTGCGCCCGAAAAGCTCGTCTGTGTCGGCACTAAGGTCAGCGACAATCAGATCCCGTACCTTTATGACGGCATCGCCGACCTGCCTGTAACCGGCCAGCTTTACGGCGGCAAGGCCACGCTGAATCTGGAAGAGCTTCTTGCCACCGGCGCGGAGGTCATCATCGACCTCGGCGACTTCAAGAAGTCCATTGCCGAAGACCTGACCGCTCTCCAGGAGCAGACCGGTCTGCCCTGCATCTTCATTGAGGCTGACCTTACCCACATGGCGGATGCCTTCCGCAGCCTCGGCTCCATCCTCGGCAAGGAGGAGCGCGGCGAAGAGCTTGCCAAGCTCGTCGAGGAGACCATGACCATGGCCGCCGAGAACAGCGCGAAGATCACGGAAGACCAGCAGCTCTCCGTGCTCTACAGCTCCGGCAGCGATCCTCTCGGCACGAACGCCGAGGGTTCCTCCCAGGCGCAGGTGCTCGGCATCGTCGGCGCGAAGAACGCCGTTGTAGTGGATGACGTCACCAGCAAGGGCGGCGGCAACATGATCAACATGGAGCAGCTCTACAACTTCGATCCCGATGTTGTCCTCGTGACCGATCCCATGGCTCTCGAGATCGTGGAGACTGAGGCCGCGTGGCAGGAGCTGCGCGCCGTGAAGGACGGCAAGGTCTACACCGTGCCGTGCGATCCCTACTGCTGGCTGTCCGCGCCCCCGTCCATGAACATGGTTCTCGGCGTGTGGTGGCTCGGCAACCTGCTCTATCCGGAGGTCTATGACTACGACATGACCGCCAAGGCGCAGGAAATCTACAAGGTATTCTGGAACTACGATCTGACCGCGGAAGAAGCCGCAGCCATGCTCGGCAAATAAACCGGAAAAACGATCATCCCCCGCGGACGTCGTCTGCGGGGGATGATTTTATGTGGTTATGAATTTAGTGCAAGGGTCGTTTTTCAATGCATCGGGCAGCCGTGGTGCGCGGGCTTTTCGCCCTCGCGGATCTCGGCGCGGCAGCATATCAGCTCGCCGAGAATGCTCACGGCGATCTCCGCCGGTGTGACGGCGCGGATCGGTGTGCCGATCGGCGTATGCACATGCTTGAGCGCTTCCTCCGGGATGCCACGATCCATGAGCGTTTTGTTGACAAACGCGATCTTGCTGCGCGAGCCGACAACGCCGAGATAGGCATGCGGCGAGCGGAGCACCTGCTCCTCGATGGCAAGATCACCGGAGTGGCCGTTCGTCATGACGACGACATAGTCCTCGGCGGTGAGTGTGACAGACTCCGCGATTTTATCGTAGTCGCAGACGATGGCGTCCTCCGCGCCTTTGAAGAGAGAAAGTTCGGCGAAGGCCGGACGGTTATCGAGCACGATGCAGCGGAAATCCACCGCGCCGAGCATCGGCGTGAGCGCCTGCGCGATATGTCCGCCGCCGAAGATGACAACGCGGTTGAAGAGCGGCAGCGGCTCGGCGTAATAGCTGTCCGTGACGACCGTGTGCGTCGTGCAGAGCGCGGCACGCTCCGTTTCGCTCACGCCCTCGCCGCAGAGCAGCCCCTCCTCGCCGTAAAGGCTCGGTACGCTGCCGTCGAGCGGGAGAACGAGCCAGCCGTGCTTGCCTGCCTCAATGCGGTCGCATACAGCGCCCGCGAGCAGACTCCAGCGGAGATCGTCGGCGCTTATATACTCGAAAAGCACCGTGACGTCGCCGCCGCACTGCATGCCGATATCCTCTTTATCGTTGGGACGGAGCACAAATTCGTGCACGGCGCTCTCGCCGGTTTTGAGAAGCTCGATCGCTTTCTTTTCGGACTGATATTCCACGGCGCCGCCGCCGATCGTGCCGGTGATGCGCCCGCGCTCGCCGACGAGCATTGCTGCGCCCGCGCCACGCGGCGCGCTGCCGCGGTCGGCGATGACGGTTACAAGCATGATATTGCGCTCTTCTTCGATTTCATACAGCAGCTTGGAAAAAATCCTTCGCATGGGTATTCCTCCTGACTTGTGATCTGTATCGGATTCCTGTATAATCATTTCATGTTATAATTATACTCCGGCGAGCAAAGAAAGGCAAGGTACAATCCGAATGGACATATACGAAGCGTTTATATCCTCCATCCCGGCACATCTGCGTATCCGCATGGCGGTGCGCGGACGGTATCAGGCATATGTAGAAACGGAGGGCGGCGCGGGTCTCGCCTCGCTTCCGCTGCCGGGGAAGAAGCCGTTTAGTGACGCGCACGTCTGCACCGAATGGCTGGGCAAGCCGCTTTGCGATCTTGCCGCGAAGCTCGGCTCGGATGATATGCTGCTCTCGGCGCTCGGCTGCGCGGCGGTGAACGCCTGGTTCAACCGGCGCGAGAATATGGAGCCTCTCGGTGTTACGCTCTATCCGCCGGAGATCGACAAGGGCGATGTATTCCGCACGCTGGAGCCGGAATGCGCCGGAAAGCTTGTATCCACCGTTGGCCACTTCCACGGGGGAGAGAAGCTTACGGGCATGCGGGAGCTGCGCGTATTTGAAAAAGACCCTCGCCCCGGCGACTATCCGGAGTGGGAAGAGGACCGGCTGATCCCGGGCTCGGACGTTGTTGTCATCACCGGCATGGCGCTCACGAACGGCACGATGCCGCACATCCTTGAGCTCTGCCGCGATTCGGAGATCGTGGCGCTGACCGGACCGAGCGTGCCGGTCTCGCCGATCTGGTTCGACTATGGTGTGACGGCGCTTTTCGGCACGCTCTGCTGGGACATCCCCGGCTGCCGGAAGGCCATGCGCTGCGGCGGCCATAAGGCCACCTGGAAGCACATGGGTAAATCGGTGCTCCGAAAAGAACGGCACGGCGCTTAAAAAATAAGCTATGAAAAATGTTGGGTGCAGCTCATAGACTGCCCCAACATTTTTCCTTTGGATTAAAATTTATATTGGCTGCTTCGGCTCCTGAAGTGCACGGCAGGCGAGAACGGCGCCCACGGTACCGACCGCCGCGGCGATCCACATCGTTGCCGGGACGGGGAGAATGTCGAGGAGACGGCCGGAAATAAGGCTCGCAAATACGCCGCCGACGGTCGACATGCTGTAAGCAAGGCTTTGTCCCTTGGCGGCGTCCTCATACGGAATGATGAGCGAAACATACGCCACGATCGCGGGCGCATAGACCGCAAAGGACGGCACCTGCAGTGCCTCCGCGGCGAAGAGCAGCGGAACGCTTGGCGCGGCGGCAATCGCGGCGGTCTTGACCGCAAAGAAAATGAACGAAATGCGCAGCACGGCGGCAGAGCTCTTCCGGCGGAAAAGACGGGAGTAGAAGAGCATCGTCGGCACTTCCAGCGCAGCGAGAAATGCGGAGATGTAGCCCATGACCGTCGTGTCGCCTCCGGCATGCTGCACGATGTTGATGAGAAAGGTTGAGGAGGTGTTGTGTGCAAAGAAAAGCAGCATCGTGCCGAGAAGCAGAAGACAGAACTTTGGACTCTCGCGCAGAAACACGCCGAGTGAGCGCCCCTGCGGCGGCGCGGCAGTGCGGCCGGAGAGCATTTTTTTGCGCAGCCGGACGACGGAGCGCGCGAGCAGCGCGTTGGAGACGGCCTGCAGCGCGGTGACGGCGAGCCCGGCCAGGGGGAGAATGCGTGCGCCGAAGCGCGTGACCCATACCCCGAGCAGCATCGAGACCGCCATATACGCCGCCGAGCCCATGCTGCGCGCAATGCCGTAATTGACGGGGGACTCATAATGCTCAAAATCGGCGCAGAGCTTGAGATTGAGCGTATTTACCGCGAGCGTGAACGCGAGCAGCAGCGGATAGCATATACTCGTAATAACGCCGCGTGCCGGAAAAGCCAGCAGCAGAAGAAAGAACACTGCCTGCATTGCCAGCACCGGCCAGAGCACATCCGCCGCATTGAAGCGCGGCGACGTATCCACAAACGAGGAGAGCGCTGTGCCGAGCAGAAAGCCGAGAACACTTCCCAGTGCCAGCAGAGCGCCGAGCTCTGTGTTGCTGTAACCGAGCGCGCCGAGGTATACGGCGGCAAAGCTGCTGGAAAGACAGTAGATCATCCAGAATCCTGCCTGATTGAGCGAGTAATACGCCGTGATCCTTTTTGTGCTCATGCCGCGCCCTCTTTCGCTGTTGGTGATGATACTTATCTTATTATTCACAAAGGACACGCCGGTGTCAAGCCTGAGCGCTTGCACCGGCGTGTCCTTTTGACGATTTTAGGATAACTTGTTTTTTCCCGGCGGGGCTTATTTCGCGGCGGCGTAGATCTTTTCAATGTCCGCGGCGTACAGCCGGACGAGACCGCCGATCTTGATCGTGTCGTTCTGCGTGCACTTCACGGCCATCTCGTGCATCTGCGCTTCGGTAATATCGCCGAGACCGAGCTCACGCAGGTTGGACGGCATCCCGATCGAGCGGCAGAAGCTCTCAAACGCAGCAACGCCCGCGAGTGCGGTCTCTTCGGGGTTTTCGTAATTCATCTCGCAGCCCATGACCTCCACGGCAAAGCGCGTGAAGCGGGGGAGGTTGACATGCATCACATACCGCGCCCAACTGCCCCACACGGCGGCGAGACCGGCGCCGTGCGCCACATCGAACATGCCGCCGAGCTCGTGCTCAATCTTGTGCGTTGCCCAGTCCTGCACCTTGCCGACGCCCATGAGGTTGTTGTGGGAAAGACTGCCCGCCCACATCAGCTCGGCGCGCGCGTCGTAGTCGTTCGGGTCGGCGAGCGCTTTTTTGATGTTGGCCATCACGGTCTTGAGAAGACCCTCGCTCATGCGGTCGAGGAGCTCCGTATGATCGGTGTTGGAGAAATAGCGCTCAAAGGTGTGCATCATGATGTCCACACCGCCGCTCGCTGTCTGGTACGGCGGCAGTGTGCAGGTGAGCGCGGGGTTCATGATCGCAAAGCGCGGGCGGGAGCACTCGTAGTTGACGCCCTTTTTGAGCCAACCGTCCTCGTTGGTGATGACGCAGGAGTTGCTCGTCTCACTGCCTGCGGCGGCGATCGTCAGCACCGCGCCGACGGGGGCGCAGGCCTTGGCCGTTGCCTTGCCCATGAAAAGATCCCAGATATCAAATTCTGGATTGGCGAGCGCGTAGCCGATGGCCTTCGCCGTGTCGATCACGCTGCCGCCGCCGATGGCGAGCAGAAAGTCTGCGCCGGTCTCCTTCGCGAGCGCGATGCCGTCGCGCACGCGGCTGAGCCGGGGGTTCGGCTGCACGCCGCCGAGCAGCTCATACGAAATGCCCGCAGCCTTGAGCGAATCGGTGCAGCGGTCAAGAAGCCCCGAGCGTACGGCGCTGCCGCCGCCGTAAACGACGAGCGCGTGCGTGCCGCCGCATTCGCGGACGAGCTCGCCGCAGCGGCTTTCGGTGTCGCGCCCGAAAACGACCTTCGTGGGAACGCAATACTCAAAGTTCTGCATAATGGATCCTTCCTTCCAATGTGTCTATGTAATCTTTTACGTCAAAGGGATCGAGCGGCGTGTCGCGCCGCAGGTAGAGCGGGTGGTGGGGGTGCCCCTTCACAGAGCGCTTGCCCGCCGTGAACCACTCTGCGCCAAGCTCTTCGCCGATGGCGATCATGTCCGAAACGCAGCCGGGGAGATACCGCCGCATTTCAATGATGTTGCCCCAGGCCGCCCACACCGCCGGGCGGCGGGGGAGAGAGGCTTCAAGCACATACCGGAACGCCGCCATATTCTCCGCGTGCAGCTGCTCGTTGAGCGCGGCGTCCATGTCGTTCGGACGGGTGGCGCGCTGGGCATAGACGTTGAACATGATGAAGCTGTCGTACCCGTTCGCGAGAGCGATGCGCTGCACGCTCTGGAGCGTCGGATCGAGCGCGTCCGGCGCGGCGGTCGAGGGATTCACGCCAATGCAGATGAGCGGCTTTTCCCCGCGCGTGCCGAGAATGTATCGGTATTCGGTATAAAAATCCGGGACATACAGCCAGCGCGCGGCGTCGTAATCACCGCGTTGGCCGCTCTTTTCGAGAGCTTCGTGAAACGGCAGCAGCTCGAGCGTATCGGTATCGGCGGTCGGAATGTGCATGGAGATGACTCCTTTTCTTTTTCTATTGCCGCAGCAGCGCGCGGCGCGCCTCGTGGTCGGGCATCACGGAGGCGATGAAGCGGTAAAATGCCGGCGAATGGTCGTGATGGCGGATGTGTGCGAGCTCGTGCACAACAACATAGTCGATGGCCTCCTCCGGGTACTGCATGAGCCGCCAGGAAAAGCTGATCGCGTTTCTCCCGCTGCAGCTTCCAAAGCGGGTGCGAGCGCCGGTGATCGTCACGCGCGTCGGATGAACGCCCATGAGCGCGGCGTAGTGCTCGATCTTCGGCGGGAGGATCGTTTTGGCTTTTTCGATGAGCGCGAGGCGCTGTGCCTCGTCCGGCTCCGGATGTGCTGCCTGGCGCGCCGCGAACCGTTCATGCTCGCGCGCGAGCCATGCGCTCTCCTTTTCCACGATCCGGCGGATCTCCGCTTCGGACGTGAAGTACGGCGCACGCACGACGAGCTTTCCATTCTTATCGAGCCGCAGCCCGACGGTCCTCCGGTTGGAGCGGACGATCGTATAGCTTTCCATCAGTACCAGATCCACCCGAAGAGAAGAATTTTGATGATCCATTGTCCGGCAGTGTAGCTGACGGTCACCGGGATCTCCTTCGTGACGAACCCGTCGCCGGAGACGCAGGTGAGAACCGTTTCGCCGCGCTCGCAGGCGCGCACCTCACCGGTGTCGGGATCGACCGAGGCAACGTTGATGTTCGAGCTGTACCAGAGAACGGTCTTGTCCGAGGCGTCCTCCGGCGCGATCGAGGCTTCAAGCGTCACGGTGTCCTTATAATGCAGCGTGAGCGCGTCCGGGAGGCTTTCAATGCCGGTCGCGGCGATGAGCATGGGGATGCTCTCCTCGCCGAGCAGCACGCCGCAGTCGGCACAGTAGCGCTGGCGCAGCCCTTCGCGGTCATAGGTCGGCGCGGTGACAGTCATCCAGTCGCCGGAAACGTGCTTCGGCACGGCGCGCGTTTCCATTTCCGTGCCGCAGAGCGCGCAATAGAGCGTATCCACGCCCTCTTCCGTCTCGGTCGCCGGAACGGTCGGTACCCACTCCCCGGCGGTGTGCTGCGGGGGAGTGATCGTGTCACGGTAGGAGTAACCGCAGACGGCGCAGGTATGCTCCGTGTAGCCCCAGGTATCGCAGCTTCCGGCGACGGCCGTTTCGGTGTACGCGGGCTCCGCGCACGTTTCCGGCGTTACGGCGGCGGAGTAATCGAAAATTTCGTTGCGCAGAAAGTCGGCGGTGCATTCTTCGGAAATGCTCGTCCAGGTGAGAAACTCCCCGGCGTAGGCCTCGCAGTAGGCGCGCCGGTCGGCGTTGTCTTCAAAGAACGTAATCTTGCCGCTCACAGCGCAGTCGGAGATCGTCCCGATGGGGACGGCCTTGTCGTACTGATAAAACATGCCGACAAGCCCGCCGTTGTGCGCGTAGCCGCGGCAGGCGGCGTAGCCGTCGAGCGTGACGGAGCAGCCGGTAAGTGCGGCGTTGCCGCAGCTGAGAATGCCGCCGAGGAACTGCTCGCAGCGGAGGGAGGCGATGCTTTCGTCGGAGAAAACAAGCGTAGAGTCCACGGCGCAGTTCGTATACGTTCCGCCGCCGAAGCCGACGAGACCGCCGATACCGGCAATGCAGCGGTCGTTCGCATCCACCGGCTCGCGCTGGCACGTTTCGGTGAGATCGATGCGCGCGTCGTAAACGGAGATGTTTTCGAGTGCCGTCTCCGGCGAGGCAAAGCCCGCGAGTGTACCGGCAAACACGTCCTCCGGCGTCTCCACGGCAATTTTAACGCCGCGCAGCGAAAGATCATGGATCGAAGCACCGTTGAGCACGGAGAAAAAGCCCGTGAGTGCGGTGTCGTAGGTCTTGTCGTTTCCATCCACCGTCTCGGCGCGATCCACGCCGAGCGAGGTGATCGTGATATTATAAATGGTATGTCCGCCGCCGTCGAGCGTGCCGGAAAAGGCAATCGGCTGCCAGTCTACGCCGGTCATATCAATGTCGGCGGTGAGAACAAAGTCGCCGTTCGGCGTTTCGCGCAGAAGTGACAGCTCCTCCGCAGAGGAAATCTCCACCGGCGCGTCCGCCGATGCGGCGGGGCAGAGCGCAAGCAGAAGCACGGCGCACAGTGCGCCGGAAAGAAAGCGTTTCATGTTCATAAAAATCACCATGCCGGTGCGGCACCGGCACAAATAGGAATGAAAACGGAAGCCGCAAAATTTCCCGTTTTCTTGTATAATGTGTTTGAGAGAGGCACACTACAAA
>CAVEQS010000008.1:0-68272 GCA_963618015.1 bacterium
TGGAGCACTTCAAGCAAGAACTCACGGAATATCTGGATTACTACAACAACCGCAGAATTAAGGCAAAGCTAAAGGGCTTGCCGCCTGCTATTCACAGACAACAAGCCCTTTCGGTCGCTTGAACAATTTGCGCTTAATTTATTTGTCTAACTTTTTGGGGTCACTTCATTGTCTGCGGGGGAAAGCTTTATCTATATCTATTTGTCCGCCGGTTTCGCGGCGGATTGCCGTGGAAGGGCAATTACGGCTCCCCGAAGGTCGTCCAGTCCAGCTGCGATTTGTCCAGCGGATATTCCTTCAGGATATAGCAGTTGCTGCCGGTCTCCTGGTAGAGCAGCTTATACTCCACTCCCTCCGGAATGGCGTATGCCTTGTTCTGGTCGTCAAACACGTTGGGAAAATGCTGCCCGGGAGAGGTGTGGGCAAGCGCCATACACACGCCGCCGTAGAGCTCCGGGATGCGGCTTCCATAATCCTCCAGCCGATCCAGCTCCATTACGGGGAAGTCGTTATCCGGCTGGTAATTGTTGAACATGTACCAGCTGAAGTCCACGATGTAGTATTTCCCCTGATATTTGAAGTAGTTATAAACGTGTCCGCCGCCGTCACCGATATAGTATGCATGGAGGATGAACCCGATCTCCTCATAGTCGCCCTCCAGCAGGTAGTTGGCGAGGTTTGCGGCGGAGCCGCAGTTGGTCGTGCGCGTCTGCATCACCTGGTAGGCGTTCAGATTGTAGTGCCATTCCCGCCCGTCGATCACTTTCGCCTTGTCGCCTTGGCAGTCTCCGTACTGTCCCGCCAGCATGAGCATCAGCACATCGGCCGCGGTTTTCACCCGCTCCTTCACCTGCTCCGGCTCCATGTCCAGCAGGGCGTAGGCCTCCTCCGGCGTCAGCGTGGTACCGCCGAGCTTCGTGGAGAGCATATAGTTTCCGATGTTTTCCGGCTTGATGTGCGCATTCCTCTGCTCGGCCAAATTTGCCACCAGAGCCTCGTCCCGGAAAAATTCCTGAATCCCCCAAGGGGTCCAGGGAACATAAAGTCCATCCTTATAGTCCAGCATGACCTTTTGGTCTCCCGGGATATAGAACGCTTGCGTCAGCGTGCTGCCGCGGGGATTGTCCGCGCTCCGGCACCACGCGGTGATGCCTGCGAACCCGTCCACCCAGATCGGGAGAAATGTCTCCGGAAAGATCCGGTCTGCTTCAACCGTAGCTTTCCACTCGTCCGTCAGGGCATCGAAAGATATGATATAGTAGCCGCCGTCCTCCGCGGGGATCAGATTGCCGTAAAGAAAAGTGCCGTCATTTTCCGCCACTCGGGCGGCGACGATACCGATCCCCGGCAGATCGTCCCCCAGAACGCGCACCGCCAGAGCCGCGGACATATTCGAATCGATCATCTGGCGGAACCACTCAAAGGCGTAGTCCGCCCCGATCGTTTTCTGCCCCTCGTCGTTGCAGACGATACCACAGTAGATCTCACCGCCATTCGCGACCAGCCATGCCGCAAAGTCTCCGCCGGTGGAGATGCACTCCCGCGCCTTTTCCAAATCTCCCTCCCGTACGAGAGAAAGGATCTCTTCATCGGACAGCTCCCGCCGGGCAAATTCCTCCGGGCATTCGGAAAGAACCTTGTACGCGCCGCTGCCCTCGGGCAGCGCCACGCCCGCCGGAAGAGTTTCCGTCGTTACGGACGTTTCCCATGCAGCGGGTGCCGCTGTCGGATTTTCCTGTGTTTTCTCCGCGGCGGGTGCTGCTGTCGGGTTTTCCTGCGCTTCCTCCGCGGCGGGCTCCGCCGTCGGCGCGAAAGTGCCGGATTCGCCGGTATCGTCCGGCGCTGCCACTTGGCCGCAGCCGGTCAGCAGCAGGCACACCGCGCACAAAAGCGCCGCGACGCGCACCGGCAGGGAATACTTTCTCATGGATAGGCCCCCTATGTTCTGTGGTTTCGGATAGTTGTTTTTTAAGCGACGCCGCGCCCGGCGGCACCGCAGAAAAGTCGATACAGATATAAAATATCACAGTCCTGTCGCCGCGGCAACACGCTTTGGCCATATCCTGCCGAAAAAAGCGTAAGCCCGGCAGTGCTGCTTCCCGCTGCGCCGAGTTATTCGTTTTAAGTGGCGTTAAAGCGAATAACTTTTTCTTTAAAACGAATAACGGTTGACAGATCGGGTACAATTCTTTATACTTTCCCACGAAAGGATGCGATCGTATGAAGTTTACGGAGGAAAAGAAGCAGGCCGTTCTGCGCTACATTCTGGAAAAGATATCGCAGCATGACCCCCGCGTTACGAAAACCGTGTCCGAAACGATGGACATCAACCAAAACACCGTGCACAGCTACATCACCGAGCTGATCGACCGGGGCGTCATCCGCCGCGTAAAGCGCGGGCAGTATGAGCTTGTGCGCAAGCAGTATAAATTCTGCTTGGAGCGCAGTAAGGGTGATCTGGACTCCGATCTGTACGCCTATCAGAAATACCTCGCGCCGCTCATTCAGGACGAGCCGAAAAACGTGCAGGGCATCTGGGCCTATGCTTTCACGGAAATGATCAACAACGTTATGGATCATTCGCTCGCTTCGGAAGTGCATATCCGGGTCGACCGCGATCCGGTCAACACCTCAGTCATCATCTCCGACAACGGCGTGGGAATTTTCCACAAGCTGCAGGAGCACTTCGGTTTCCCCACGGCAGAAGAAGCCATATGCGAGCTCTTCAAGGGAAAGCTGACGACGGACTCCGCCAACCATTCCGGCGAGGGAATTTTCTTCTCTTCCCGCATGATGGATGACTTTATTATTCTGTCGGATGGAAAGGTGTTCTGCATCGACAAATACGAAGAAAGCGTCCTTGCCGACCTGGAAGAATTTTCCGTGCCCGGAACGAGCGTTTACATGAGTCTTTCCAACACTTCCAATAAGGAGACCGCCGAGATATTTGACCGGTATGCCGATTCGGACAGCGGGTTTACGAAAACAAGCATCCCTCTGAAAAACATTTATGACAGCTCGCCGGTGTCGCGCTCGCAGGCAAAGCGCCTCTGCAACCGCATGGATCGCTTTGAGGAGGTCACGCTGGATTTTGACGGCCTTGAGTGGATGGGGCAGGGCTTCGCCCACCAGCTTTTTGTTGTCTTTCAGCATGAGCATCCCGAAATCCGCCTGCTGCCGGTCAACATGAGCGCTCCCGTGGAGAAAATGTACCGCCATGTTCTCGCCGGGGACGCGACCTCTCGCGCCTGATCTTTCCACGGTTGTTTTTGATACGATAGAATTCGCCCACAGACAACGTCTGTGGGCGAATTCTATTCTTATCCTTTGCCGGAAGCGAGTTTTTCGGTTGAATTTTACATAATACCGCGGTATAATATAGTGTCTGAGTATAGCCTCACTCAACAGGCATACCCGGAGTCCATAGCTAACGGAGGATAAAAATATGGCGAAAAAAGAATTTCAGGCGGAATCCCGGCGGCTGCTGGAGCTGATGATCAATTCCATCTACACGCACCAGGAGATCTTTCTGCGCGAGCTGATCTCCAACGCCTCGGACGCTATCGACAAGCTCTGCTTCCGCTCGCTGACCGACGAGAACGTCGGCATGGAGCGCGGAGATTTCTTCATCCGGATCACCGGCGACAAGGAAGCCAAAACGCTCACCATTTCCGACAACGGCATCGGCATGACCGCCGAGGAGATGGAGTCCAATCTCGGCGTGATCGCGAAGTCCGGCTCGCTCGCATTCAAGAAAGACCTTGATGCCGCCGAAAAGGACAAGGCGAACATCGACGTCATCGGCCAGTTCGGCGTGGGCTTTTATTCCGCGTTCATGGTTGCGAGCAAGGTGACCGTCGTCTCCCGCGCCTACGGGCAGGAGACCGCCAACCGCTGGGAGAGCGAGGGCGCAGACGGCTACACCATCACCCCCTGCGAGAAGGAGACCGTCGGCACCGACGTCATCCTCACCATGAAGCCCGACACAGACGACGACTGCTACAGCGTGTATCTCATGCCCTGGAAAATTCAGGAGCTCGTGAAGAAGTATTCGGACTATGTCCGCTGGCCGATCCGCACCGACGTGGAGACGACCGAGAAATACGAGACCGGCGAGGTGGACGAGGCCGGCATCCAGAAGATGGGCGTGCGCACCGTCACGAAGGAAGAGGTCATCAACTCGATGATCCCCATCTGGCAGCGCAGCAAGAAGGAAGCCTCCGACGCCGACTGCATCGCTTTCTATAAGGAAAAGTTCAAGGACACCGAAGACCCCGTGTCCGTCATCCGCGTCAACGCCGAGGGCACCGTGAGTTACCGCGCGATGCTGTTCGTCCCGGCAAAAGCGCCCTACGACTACTATACGCGCGACTATGTCCCCGGCCTGCGGCTCTACTCCAACGGCGTGATGATCATGGAGAAATGCCCCGACCTGCTGCCGGAATGCTTCCGCTTCGTGCGCGGCATCGTCGATTCTCCCGACCTTTCGCTGAACATCTCCCGCGAGATGCTCCAGCACGACCGCCAGCTCAAGCTCATCTCCATGAATTTGGAGAAGAAGATCAAGGGCGAGCTTTCGCGCCTCATGGAGTGCGACCGCGAGAAGTACGAAAAGTTCTTCAACGTGTTCGGCACGCAGCTCAAATACGGCATCATCGGCGATTACGGCATGAAGCGCGATCTGCTGACCGACCTTCTGCTCTACCGCAGCGCGGAGAAGGAAAAGCTCATCTCTCTGCGCGAGTATGTGGACGCGATGCCCGAAAACCAGAAATACATCTACTACGCCGCCGCTGAAACGCCAGAGCGCGCCGCGAAGCTCCCGCAGACCGAGCAGGTGCGCGCCAAGGGCTTCGACATTCTCTGCTTCTCGACCGATGCGGACGAATTCGTTGCGGAAATTCTCGGCACCTACGCCGAAAAGAAGTTCTGCAACGTCTGCTCGCAGGATCTCGGTCTCGAGTCTGACGAGGAGAAGGCCGCCGCGGACAAGACCGACGAGGAATATAAGCCCCTCACCGACTTTGTCAAGGAGACGCTGGGCGACGCCGTGGCAAACGTGAAAATCTCCCGCAAGCTCAAAAACTACGCTGTGTGCCTCTCCGTCGAGGGCGGCATCACGCTCGAAATGGAGCGCTACTTCCACGCCATGCCGGGCGCCGACCCGAACGCGATGCGCGCGCAGCGCGTGCTCGAGCTCAATCTCGACCACCCCGCCGTCAAGGCGCTCGACGCCGCGCGGCAGGCTGACCCGGAGCGCGCCGCCGTGATGGCGAAGGTGCTCTATGCGCAGGCGCAGCTCGTCGCCGGTATCACCCCGGACGATCCGGCGGAGTATGGCGAGCTGGTGTGCAAACTATTCTAATAAATTCAAACAAACCCCTCAGTCAGCCTGACGGCTGACAGCCCCCCCTGTTAGGGGGGCCAAGATAGTTTTCCGCGAACCCACTTGCCTCCCCTAACAGGGGAGGTGGCAAAACCGCAGGTTTTGACGGAGGGGTTTTCCCCGCACCCATCATCCGCATTCTGGAGGAACTATGAGCGACCAAGACAAACGCCTGGGCGTATATTTTCACATACCGTTCTGCGCATCAAAGTGCGCGTACTGCGATTTTTGCAGTCTGCCGGGCAGGGACAAGCTCATGCCCTATTACCAGGACGCGCTGCTCATTCAATTGCAGGAAACGATGCCCCGCATGACCGATTACTTCATCGACACGGTGTATTTCGGCGGCGGCACGCCGAGCTATTACGGCGCGCGGCGCATCGTGGAAGTTTTGCAGGAGCTGAAGGTAACGAACCGGCTGATGAAGCAGAGCGAGATCACCGTGGAGTGCAACCCGGACAGCGTCCGGCGCAAGGAGCTGCGCATGCTGCGCAAGGAGGGCGTGAACCGCCTCTCCATCGGCGCGCAGAGCGCCAACGACGATATTCTCCGTCTCATCGGCCGCCGCCACAACTGGCGGCAGGTGGAAATGGCGGTCAAGCGCGCGCGCAAGGCCGGGTTCCGCAACGTGAGTCTCGATCTTATCTACGGCCTGCCGAGCCAGACGCGCGAGGACTGGGCGGACACGCTCACCAAGGCGCTCGCGCTCAAGCCCGCGCACATCTCCTGCTACGGTCTGCGTCTCGAGGAGGGCACGCCCATGTACGACGAGTATGAGGGCACCGACATTCTCCCCTCCGACGACGATCAGGCGGACATGTACCTTTACGCCGTGGACTTCCTTTCGCGCCACGGCTTCCGGCAGTATGAGATCTCGAACTTCGCCCGCCCCGGCTACGAGAGCCGCCACAATCTCAAGTACTGGCGGCTGGACGACTACATCGGCTTCGGCGCGGCGGCGGCCTCGAACATCGGGCTGCTGCGCTATACCTATACCCACAACGTGCGCGAGTATATTTCCGGCGTTTTGGGGGACAAGGATATTATTGCCGAACAGGAGGAGCTGACGCCGTTTGACCGCGCCAGCGAGTATCTGATGCTCGGCATGCGCACCGCGGGCGGCATCTCCGCCGAGGAGTACCGGAGCGTGTACCAGAGCAGCTTTGATAAGCTCCAGGAGATGCTGGAGGTGTTCGAGGAGAACGGCTGGGCCGTCTGCGACAATGGCCGCTGGCACTTCACGCCCGGCGGATTCCTCGTTTCCAACGTTCTCATCGGCGTGCTGCTCGAATCGCAGACGAAAGAGAAGTTCAACGCCAACCCATGGATCCGCGAGGCGTTTGAGGCAAAGGGGCAGAAGGTCCCGCTGCCGACGGCGTCCGAGCCGTATATGAACTGAACTGAGGCGAAAGCCGCAAACAGAGAAAGGCGGTACCCATCATCCGTAACGACGAAATTTTCTCCCCCTTCCCGGACGAAGAGCCGCAGGATACCGGGAATACCGAATATAGCGAATATGCGTCCGAGCCGGAGATCGTCGGCGAGAGCTATGACTCCGCCGATCTGGACACGGGCGAAACCGTGACCGGCGAGACCGAAGCCGCGCCGCAGAATCTGAGCCGGAAGGAGCGCCGTGAGCGCGAAGCCGCGGCCGAGCGCGAGAAAAACTCCCGCGCCGCGAAACGCGCGCGCCGCGAGGCGGAATACGCCGCGCCCCCGGCCGATCTCCCGCCGCTGCCGGTGCGTGCGCGCCGGGCGGAGCCGGAAGAAGAGACGGAGACGCCGAAAAAGCGTTCCCGCCGCCGCGCAAGCGAAGCGCCCATCACGCCGGACGCGCCCGCGCCGCGCGGGAGCTGGAAGCTGCCGGTCATCATCGTGTGCGTTGTGCTGCTGCTTCTGCTCGCGCTCGTCGTGACGGGGGCGCTGCTCGTGCACAAGGTGGACACGATCTATCCGGGCGTGAAGATTGCGGACATCGATCTCTCCGGCATGACGCGAAATGAGGCGCGCGACAAACTCCTCGAGCTCGGCCATGAACACTACGACGGCTACTCCGTCACGGCAAATCTCCCGCTCGGCAACACGCTTTCCATGTCCTCCGCGGACGCGGGGATGCGCTTCTCCGCCGACACCGCGGCGGACGCCGCCTGGAATTATGGCCGCGGAGACGGGCTTTTCGGCGCGCTGGTGAAGTATATCCAGTGCCGCTATCTCGGCAAGTGCGGCTTTGTCTACGAGGGCAATCTCTTTGATGTGACGCTCGACGAAGCGAAGATGCGCTCCATCATCGATACAAAGGCCGTGGATATCAACGCGCAGCTCCTCGAGAGCAGCATCGTCATCGGCGAGGACAGCATCACCCTTCTTAAAGGCGCAAGCGGCATGACGCTCGATACCGAATCGGTGTTCACCTCCTTCCGCGACGCATTTCTCTCCGGCAGCAGCACGTCGTTCACCTACGATAGCGCGCCGGACCCGGACGAATCCTTCGATTTCCAGGCGCTGTACGACGACATTTACTCCGAAGTCGCCGAGGCGGAAATTCTCTATAATCCCGACATCGTGACGACTGACCCCGGCAAGGACGACGGCAAGGGCGAAAAGCCCGCCGCCACGCCAACGCCGACTCCCGCGCCATCCGACGCGCCGGAGGCCTCCGCCACCCCGGAGGCAACGAGCGCGGCAGGCGGCACCGATGTTTCGCAGGTAGACTTTAACGGCGAACCGTTCATCGTGACGCAGTCCTCCGTCGGCCGCACGTTCGACGTGGCCGCGGCGGAAAAGGCCTGGGCGGCGGCGTCCTACGGCGATACGGTCACGATCCCGATGACCGTTACAAAGCCGGAACACACCACGGAGGAGATCAACGCCATGCTCTTCCGCGACGAGCTCTCCAAAAACTGGACGATGGTGCGGCTCTGGAACCGCGATTACTGCAACGAGGTGCGCACATCGCTCTCCGGCAGCAGCGCCAACCGCATTTCCAATGTGAAAAAGGCGTGCGAGCTGCTCGACGGGCTGGTGCTTATCCCCGGGCAGACGCTCTCCTTCAACGAAACGCTCGGCGAGCGAACCGAGGCCAACGGCTGGCTCCCCGCCACGGCTTACGCCAACGGCGAGGTGCGGCAGGAGTACGGCGGCGGCATCTGCCAGGTGAGCTCCACGCTCTACAACGCCGCGCTCTACGCCAATCTCGAGATCGTTGAGCGCGCGTGCCACCAGTTCCAGGTGGGCTATCTCCCCTGGGGCATGGACGCGACGGTGAGCTGGGGCTGGCCGGACTTCAAGTTCCGCAACGACGCCGAATACCCCATCAAGATCCACGCCTGGGTGGATGAGGAAGCGAACGAGTGCTGCATCCAGATCCTCGGCACCGACGTGAAGCACCAGTACGTGCTCATGCGCTTCAACAACTGGGAGGTCTTTGACGAGACCGGCACGTACCACGACGCCTCCGGCAACCCGCTCTCCGTCGGCATGGCTGCGGCAACGTGGCGCATGGTGTTCAACGACGGCGACGACTACAACACCGCCACCCCCATCAGCGAGGAATACGAAGCCTACAGCACGTACAACTACCACACCGAGGACATCGAGGCGCGCAATGTGCCTCTTGCCTCCGGCGAAGAGGGTTGACGTATTAAGTAAAGTCAGGAGAGAGAAGCCCCATGGAAAAACCGACCTTTTATATCACAACGCCGATCTACTACCCCTCCGCGAAGCTCCACATCGGCCACGCCTACTGCACCGTGGCAAGCGACGCGATCGCCCGCTATAAGCGCCTGTGCGGCTATGACGTCATGTTCCTCACCGGCACCGACGAGCACGGCCAGAAGATCGAGGACAAGGCGAAGGCCGCCGGCGTCACGCCGCAGCAGTTCGTCGATAACATCGTCACCGGCGAGAAGGGCGTGCTCGATCTCTGGAAGCTGATGAACATCTCGAACGACCGCTTCATCCGCACCACGGACGATTACCACGTCAAGAGCATCCAGCGCATCTTCCGCAAGATGTACGACAATGGCGATATCTACAAGGGCAAATACTCCGGCATGTACTGCACGCCGTGCGAGAGCTTCTGGACGGAGAGCCAGCTCGTAAACGGCCGCTGCCCCGACTGCGGCGGCGAGGTCAAGTATGCCGAGGAGGAAGCCTACTTCTTCCGTCTGAGCAAGTACGCCGACCGCGTGAGAGCGCTTCTGACCGGCGGCGAATTTCTCGAGCCCGCGAGCCGCGTGAACGAGATGGTCCATAACTTCATCGACTGCGAGGGCGGCCTGCAGGATCTCTGCGTCTCCCGCACGAGCTTTACGTGGGGCGTGCCCGTGGACTTTGACCCCGGCCACGTTGTGTACGTATGGATCGACGCGCTCTTCAACTATACGACCGCGCTCGGCTACGAAAACGACAAGTACCACGATTTCGACAAATACTGGCCGGCGGACGTGCACATCGTCGGCAAGGAGATCGTCCGCTTCCACTCCATCATCTGGCCCGCGATGCTCATGAGCGTGGGGCTGCCGCTGCCGAAGAAGGTGTACGGCCATGGCTGGCTCATCATGGACGGCGGCAAGATGTCCAAGAGCAAGGGCAACGTTGTCGATCCCTACATGCTCGCCGAGCGCTACGGCGTGGATGCGCTGCGCTTCTTCCTGCTGCGCAGCTTCCCCTTCGGCTCGGACGGCAACTTCTCGAATGAGCTTCTCATCTCCACCATCAACACCGATCTCGCGAACGATCTCGGCAACCTCCTCTCCCGCACGACCGCGATGGCCGGCAAGTACTTCGGCGGTACGCTGCCGGAGACGCAGGAGGAGGGCCCGGAGGACGCGGAGCTTCTGGGGATGCTCGCCGCGCTACGCGGCAAGTACGCCGCGCAGATGGAGAAATTCCAGATGCAGAACGCTCTCGCGGAGGTGTTCCGCGTGATCGCCCGCGCCAACAAGTACATCGACGAGACCGCCCCCTGGGTGCTCGCGAAAGACGAAGCGAAAAAGCCGCGTCTCGCGCGCGTGCTCTATAACCTCCTCGAAACGCTGCGCATCTGCGGCACACTTTTGAAGCCCTTCATGCCCGAGAGCATGGATAAGCTCGCCTCCCAGATCGGTGCGGATGAATCCGCCATGAGCTGGGACGCCGCGGAGCACTACGGCGTTCTCCCCGCAACGGTGTCCGTCACGAAGGGCGAAAACCTCTTCCCGCGCATCGACATGGAAAAGGAGCTCGCCGCGCTTGAAGCGCTCAAGGCACCGAAGGAAGACCCCATCGAGCCGTTCAAGCCGAATGTGGTGTTCGACGATTTTGAAAAGTGCGATTTCCGCGTCTGCCGCGTGCTCAAGTGCGAGGCCGTGAAAAAGTCGCAGAAGCTGCTGCGCTTTGAGCTGGACGACGGCTCCGGCACGACGCGCCAGATCCTCTCCGGCATTGCGATGCACTATAAGCCGGAAGAGCTCGTCGGCAAGACCGTGGCCGCCATCGTCAACCTGCCGCCGCGCAAGATGATGGGGCTCGAGTCCTGCGGCATGCTGCTCTCCGCTGTGCGCATGGTGAACGGCAAGGAGGAGCTGCATCTCGTCATGCTCGACGACGCGATTCCTGTTGGCAGCGTGCTCTGCTGATTTTTTCTCTGGATAACTGCAAACGTCCCTGCTTCGGTTCCCGAAGCAGGGACGTTTTTTTATAATTCACTGAGCCGTATGATTTCCGCCTGTTCATCTGTTTTTCGGTTCATGACATCGGATGATGCGCGGACATTGTCTGCGGCGAAAACGCTGTCATCATATCAAAACGCCTTCGCAGTGGTCGATCTCGTGCTGAATGATCTCCGCTGTCCAGCCGGTGAAGGTTTTGTACCTCGTCTGAAATTTCTCGTTCTGCCATTGCACCTTGATGGTCTGGAATCGCTTCGCCTTCCGCGTACCAGTCAGGGACAGGCAGCCTTCCTCGGCCTCGTATGCGCCGGACTTTTTGACGATCACCGGATTGAACATGACCATGTATTCGCCCTCGTTGTCAAAAGCGATGATGCGCTTGTTCACGCCGATCATGTTCGCAGCCATACCGATACAGCCGTCTTTATGGGCGGTCAGCGTGTCCAGAAGATCCCGCGCCGTGCCGAGATCGTCCGGCACGGCGCTCTCGGCTTTCTGCGCGAGAAAGCTCTCATTTTTACATATCTCACATACCATTAGGAAAATGCATCCTCCTCGGGGCGTTTTCTGTATTGTACCAGCCCGGCGGAGGATGTACAAGTTTTATGCTGCCGTGCAGGAAAACCGAGCCATTTCTTGTGTTTCGGGGGAGGATATGCTATCGTTATTTATAAAGAGTACGCAGCTGTTAAATGGCGCGGTCAAGTTATGATGAAATGGAGCGAAAAGCTATGATTTTTATCTGTTACCCCAAGTGCGCCACCTGCCAGAAGGCGCAAAAATGGCTGGATGGGCATCAAGTTGCCTACGAGCTCCGCGACATCAAAGCGGAGAATCCCACGTATGACGAGCTGGCGGCGTGGCACGAGCGCAGTGGTCTGCCGCTGCGGAAGCTTTTCAACACCAGCGGGCTTCTGTATAAGTCCATGGAGTTGAAGGACAAGCTGCCCGGCATGAGCGAGGAGGAGATGCTGCGCCTGCTTGCCACGGACGGGATGCTGGTCAAGCGCCCGCTGCTGGTCGGCGAGGATTTCGTCCTCGTAGGATTTAAAGAGGCTGAGTGGGCGGGGCGGTTGACAGCCGAGTGAATAGCAATATGGAAGCCCTCGGGAATTGATGATTTCCGAGGGCTTTTGGCTTAATATAGTTCGACGCTGTGGCGTTATAAATAAAGCAAAAAGCATGCGGATTTAGCATTATCTTGCCTTTTCCGACGGAATATGCTACCATTAAAAACAACGCTGTCGGGTGTTGGAATAGGCCTTGGCAGTAGAGCTGCAATAGACCAAATGCTCTGCCGAGAGGCAGGGCTTTTTGCATATGGGTCATGATAAACAGGTATCAGCGCAGAAACTATTGTAAAGATGGGGAGAAATGGGCGGGTCACAACAGATTATTTTGAAAAGAATGCACATATTTGCAATAGTAAATAAAAATATAGTAGAGAAGGTAGATAACAATGAGAGTAGCTGATTTTTTCTGTGGAGGGGGCGGCTTTTCCGAGGGCTTCCGGCAAGCAGGATTTGAAATAGTATTTGCCGTAGACAAATGGGAACCTGCAGTAACAACATACAGAGGTAATAAACCTGGAGTTAATGTTATTCAAGATGATGTAATTCGTATTTCATTGCTAAGTGATGAAGAATTTGAAAAAACAGTTCCGGACTCTGAAGTTATTATTGGATCTCCGCCATGCCAAGCTTTTTCACATTCTAATAAGTCAGGAAATGGGGATAAAACGCTCGGAATTCAGTTGATTGAAGCATATTTACGGATTATAGCACGAAAGAAGGCTAAGCCGAATTCGGCTCTCAAATATTGGGTTCTTGAAAATGTTCCGGCAGTAAAAAACTATATAAAGGAAGAGTACTCGGCAGAAGACCTCGGTTTACAAGGAAATGTTGTATTGCGACCCCACGAAGGTGCCGCCGGTATATATAATGCTAAATATTTTGGAGCACCAACTAATCGTGAACGATACCTATGTGGAGAGTTTCCTCAGCCGCATCAGACACATACGGATAAAACGGTTGTGACATTGCGACAAGTTCTTACAGCACTCGGTGACCCTGCATCTGAGAAAAATGACCTGATATGTGATGTCAATTATCCAGATTTGTGCATGAATCGTAAAGATGTAACTGATCACGGATATATATATCGGCTGGCAAATTTTGAATGGGAGACTGCTAAACGATTAAAACAAGATAAAGGATATATGGGAAAAATGTCTTTTCCTGAAAACCTTGATAAACCAGCTCGTACAGTAATGGCAACAATGACTGCAAGTGCACGTGAGGCAATGATTCTTGGATATGGGAAAGAAAAATATCGCTTGCCCACTGTAAGGGAAACTGCGTCAATGATGAGTTTCCCCAACGATTATCAGTTTTACGGAAAGTCTAAGGCAACCAAGCATACATTGGTTGGAAATGCAGTTCCTCCAAAACTGTCATATGCTGTCGCAAAAGCCATTCTATTGGATTCGGAGGAGAAAATTCCAGAGAAATATATTCCAATTCATCACGATTCTAATATAGCGTTTCTAAATTTGAACGGAGCTAAGTTTCCCCTCAAGCAAGAACGGCCTCGCAAAGACAATGCCAAATTCAAATACCATATCCCGTATTTGGTACTCACGGCATATCGCGTAGAGTTGACCAATTATCATTCGGACTTTGAAAAGAAAAAATACAAATGGGATGCTGAAATCCATCATAGTCAAGGGAAGAAAAAGGCAAAATTTTTTACACCTAGTTTATCTAAGAGCATGATTTCGGCTATGTATAGTGAACAGGTAGAACAGTATATATCAAAAAAATGTGCAGATGCCGTTTCATTCCAGCGGTTTCAAAATTTGTTTTGCATGACAACTCAGCAACGCTTTATTGAAAAGAAAGACGGTCCGTATGAGTTGTTAGCCGATATTCGCCAATTTATTGACGCCTTGCTCTCTGATGAAGAGAAAATACAGCTAATTACCATAAATGCAGAACTACAACAAGTCCCTCAAGCTATTGCCGTTGGATATTATATTTTAAAGAGCATTGTTACTGAGATGGGAGGCCTCACATAATGGATGCTTCAACGAGAAAAGCGAAACTGATTGAATTGCAGGCAAATGAAAATAATGTTGCTATGACCGGCATCCCTCTGCGTTACAAGGGCGAGACACGTACTGTTAAGGTGTACAGAATTCCTCTCGACTATTTGATTTACAATAAGTACAATGGTCGAATTGGTACGGATGTATTATCATATGAACGACAAAATGGCGTTTTAGACGCTGAAAAGAGCGAAGATCGCGAATTAATTGAAAAATTTCTCTATGAATCGAAGAAAGAACGCAATGAAACAACATTGAAAAGCCTACAGCAAAACCGTCAACAGCGCTATGGTATCGTAACAGCCGATGGCACAATTGTTGACGGTAACAGGCGTGCAATGCTTTTAAATCGCCTTTTCCATAAGCATGCAGAATTGGGCTATACTTATGCGGACGTAGAACACTGCAAATTCTTTCTTGCAATTATTTTGCCGGATGACGCAGAAGAGAAAGATATCCAACAACTAGAAACAATTTATCAGATGGGCGAAGATGATAAGCTCGATTATAATCCCATCGAAAAATACTTAAAATGCAAAGAGCTTAAACGGCTTGGTTTTTCAGAAGAAAACATAGCAGAATTCATGGTTGAAAAGCCAAGCCAAATTAAAAAGTGGTTGTCGATTCTAAACCTTATGGAAGAGTATTTGCAGGAATACGATTACGATGGCATCTATACTCGTCTGGAGAAAACAGAAGGTCCATTTGTGGATTTAGAAGGCTATATTGATTCTTATGAAAAGCGTGGTGCCAATGTCTGCAATGTTGATTGGAATTACACCGATTCCGACATTTCTGACTTGAAGAGGGTTTGCTTCGATTATATTCGTGCTCGGTATGAGGGAAAAGAGTTCCGAGATATCGCCAAAACAGGAAAAAGTGGAAGTATCTTTTTCTATAAGAACCTCTGGGACGCGTTTTTAGAGGAACATCAGACCAACACGCCGGCGGATGAAGAAACTGTTGAGGAATTACGACAAAAATATCCAACGGAAGACCTTAGCGTGCTTTTGAGGAGGAGGGACAATGACTGGGTTGAGCAGGCCAAAGGACACCTGAAAGGAAATCTCCAGAAAAATACTCGAAAGCTTGAAGATCGAAGAGATGCAGGAAAGCCAGCTGATTTGATTGAGCGTGCGCTGGGGGCGTTGCAGGCGGTTGACTGTGAGCAAGAAAGCTTTACTAACGACCCTCATATCAGGGATATGATTATACAAATAAGTCGACTGACTTGGGATATGAAAAAACGGTTAGAACGGAGTTGATTTGAATGGCGAAAATCTCCATCGATGTTAATTCGACAGGTAGCGAAGTTTATCTCTGTGGCGATATTACTGCATTGAAGAAACACCGCTATGCATGGGGATATGTTAAGGATTATCTTAAGCCAATCGAAAGCGTAGACAAAATTATAATTCCCGTGGGTGAGGAGGAACCGGTAGCAGTTCTTACGAAAGTTCGGGATATGCTAAATAAATACAAGTTTACTGAAGTGGAGAGTGAATCATCCAGCAAGTTTTTGCTGGATTTTTATGAAGAAGAACGGAAGTTTTCTGCTTTTTCCCAAAAAGCAGAAAAAATCCGAAATAATGAGTGCGATACACAAGAATTTCGCGGTTTTACTGATGCTGTTGCGGCAAATCTTTCGAATCGGTCTCTTTACCCGTTGCAGCTTCTTTCTGCGTATCATTTGGCGTTTTCTCAAAATGCCTGCAACTTTTCCGTCCCTGGTGCAGGCAAGACGAGTATTGTATATGGTGCATACGCATATCTGCACAGCTTATCAAAAGACCACCCTAAGTATATTGACAAGCTTTTGATTGTGGGACCCCTCAGCTCTTTCGGACCGTGGGAATTGGAGTACGCAGAATGCTTTGGGAAGCCCCCAACTGTTAAGCGACTAATTAGTGGCATTAGTAAATCGGACAAGGAAGAGTATCTTATTTCCGGACATACTTCCGAGCTTACGTTAGTTTCATATGCATCTCTTGTAACGCTCGAAAATTACTTGGGTTTTTTCCTTCGCAATAACAGAGTGATGGTTGTTTTAGATGAGGCACACAAAGCAAAAAATTCGTCTGGTGGGATAATAGCACAGACGGTGTTGAATCTTGCAAAATACTGTAGTGCACGAGTTGTGCTAACAGGTACTCCTGCACCGAATGGCTATGAAGACATCTACAACATGTTTAAGTTTATTTGGCCGACAAAAAATGTTCTCGGATTTGAGGTTAATCAGCTAAGAGACATTACTGTTCGCGGTGACGAGCAAAGAGTGTCTCGACTGATTTCTAACATTTCGCCTTATTTTATTCGTATTAAAAAGAGTGATCTTAACATTCCTCCGGCTACAGTCCATCCGCCTGTTTTAGTTGATATGGGTCCGATTCAACGGCGTATATATGATTTTATTGAAAAGAAATATATCGATGCCATGCTCGAAGAAGGACGAGTAGATATATCTTCTCGTTTTAAGACTATGTTAGCGCAAGCACGGACAATTCGACTAATGCAAGCTGCCTCCGATCCGTCTATGCTGAAAATACCATTGAGTGAATTCCTGGAAGATGATGAAAGCCCTGCAGAAATTTATCAGGCAATTGACGATTCGGATGTTTTAGGTGCCATTTTAACATATGAGGAAAAAGAAGTACCCGCGAAATATCAAGCAGTAAAAGAACTTGCACAAACGATTATCTCAGCAGGAGGGAAGGTGGTTATTTGGGCAACCTTTATTCATACAATTCACGGCATCAAGGAATATCTTTGTCAGCATGGCATTGCGGCTCAGGAACTCTATGGTGCAATTCCCGTTGAACAAGAAGGTATAAATGACGATAGCGATGATATGGTTTTTACCCGTGAACGTATAGTGGAAGAATTTCAAAAGCCGGATTGCCCTTTTAAAGTTATCATTGCGAACCCTTTTGCCGTCGCTGAATCAATCTCTCTTCACAAGGCTTGCCACAATGCAATTTATATGGAAAGATCATTTAACGCAGCTCACTTCGTACAGTCAAAAGATCGCATCCACCGATACGGCCTTGCACCAGGAACAGAAACGAATTATTATTATGTGCTTTCACGGGACTCTGTTGATGAAACAATTGACACCCGACTTTCAGAAAAAGAACAACGCATGACGGCGATAATGGAAAGTATGCCGATTCCCTTGTTTAATAATGTTTCCGCTGATTTTGGAGATGAAGATATAAAGGCGCTGATTAAAGATTATGTTAGACGAACTAAAAAGCCTTGATTATCCCGGACGGAAAGAGGACTTAATTTATTTTCTTCAGTCCATCGTCGGAAATTGCAACCTAAAAGTGGATGACATTCGTGTGCTCTGTGCACATGCTCCGGCAGGGTATCAGCTCCGAGCCGAAGCGCTCATTAACTATTGTACTTGTTTCGGATGGATTTTACAGCGTGACAATATCGTAGCTTGCTCAGTGAATCAAAGTGTTGTGGACGATGCGGCACGTTTGAATTTCTACCTGGTAGAATCTTCCTTAGAGGTGTTATTTAAGCATGATATCCTGACTGCCGATATGTTTATTTATGATGTCCATAGACGTAGAGTCTCATTTCGTAATGAATTATTGCCGTTGCCTTATTCATCTATTCGTAATGTGCTTGTTAGTCAAGGCTTTTTGAACGTAGAGCGAGAACCGCAGAAAACAACATTTTGGGTTCATCCCAATTTTGAGCGGATTCTTGCTCAATTTTGTAAGAAAAGCTCTACTACGCTGACTTTAAAACAACTCCGGGCACGTCTTGAAGCTGATGCCGTTGCGGGTGAAAAGGCGGAATCGTTTGTTTTAAAATACGAGAGACGCCGAATTTGTAACCCAGTTTTGCAAGGACAGATTAAGCAAATTTCCGAAATAGATGTATGTGCAGGATATGATATCCTTTCTTACGAAAATGATAAGTCCACTTTTTATGATCGTTTTATTGAAGTAAAAGCAATCCCCCAAAGGTCAAGCTTTTTCTGGTCGAAAAATGAATTGGAAATTGCGAGACTACACGGTGAAAAGTATTTTTTATATCTTGTGGACCTTTCGAGAATTGAGGACGAAGAGTATTGCCCCCGGATTATTTCAAACCCAGCACAGTCTGTTATGAATTCTTCGAATTGGCTGGTGGAACCAGAATCATATCATATTCAAGAAGTTTAATTCCTTTGTACGAGAAAGAATATCCACAACAAACCAGTTCTTTTACCTCAATGGACAAACCCCACCCCGCGGAATTTCCATTCCGCGGGGTGGGGTTTTGGTCCGAGTAGCGCGGCTCGAACGCGCGGTCTCCTGCTCCCAAAGCAGGCGCGATACCATCTTCGCTATACCCGGTCAGGTTTTGTGCCGTGATATTATACCAAATCCGAACACTTCATGCAAGGTTTTTCGGATTGATGTTTTCCCCCCGCTATGATATGATGGCGCGTGAAAGAAACAGGAGTGTGAACGCCTTATGAGAATGCGGAAAAAACCGAACCTGATCCCCCGGATGGAGCGCTGCGCGGCGGTGCAGATCCAGACCCCGGAAGACTACAAAGGCCGCTGGGCGGAGGAGTTTTCGCAGTACCGCGAGATCCGCCTGGAGCTCGGCTGCGGCAAGGGCCGCTTTACCTGCGAGCAGGCGCTCCGGGAGCCGGACGTGCTGCTGCTTGCGCTCGAAAAGGTGCCGGACGCGATGGTCGTGGCGATGGAGCGCGTTGTGGAGCAGGGCATTCCGAATGTCCGCTTTCTCGACCGGGACGCCGAGCTTCTGCCGGAGATGTTTGCGCCGGGCGAAATCTCCCGGCTGTACATCAACTTCCCCGACCCGTGGCCGAAGAAAAAGCAGTTCAAGCGCCGGCTGACCGCGCCGGAGTTTCTCGATAAATACCGCGCGCTGCTGCCGGAGGGCGGGGCGGTCTGGTTCAAGACCGACAATGAGCCGCTCTTTGACTGGTCGCTCGAATCGTTCCGCGGCTGCGGCTGGACGCTTGCCGATATGCCGGAGGGCACGCCGATGACCGACTATGAAGCGCGCTTCACCGAGATGGGGCTTCCCATCCACCGCGTTGTGGCGACGCGCCCGTAAGTATTTATATGGTAAGAATCGGAAACGTGGAGCTCGCCGGGCGGCTGTTTCTCGCGCCGATGGCCGGCGTGACGGACGCCTCGTTCCGGCTCCTCTGCCGGAGACACGGTGCGGCGCTCGCCACAAGCGAGATGATCTCCTCCAAGGCGCTCATGTATCAGGACAGCAAGACGAAAACGCTGCTCGTCCGCCCCGAGGGGGATACGCCTCTCGCGGTGCAGATTTTCGGGAGCGACCCTTCGTGCATGGCGGACGCTGCGCGCAAGGTGATGGATCTTTGCAGCCCGGAGATCATCGACATTAATATGGGCTGCCCCGTCGGGAAGGTCGTGAAGTCCGGCGACGGGAGCGCGCTTATGAAAACGCCCGATCTTGCGGCGAAGATCATCGAGGCGGTCGTCCATGCGGTGGATGTGCCCGTGACGGTCAAGTTCCGCAAGGGCTTTGATAAGGGAAACATCAACGCCGTGCCGTTCGCTGAAATGTGCGAGAGCGCGGGCGCCGCGGCGATCGCGGTGCACGGCCGCACAAGAGCGCAGATGTACGCCGGGCAGGCCGATTGGGACATCATCCGCGACGTGAAGAGAGCGGTGCGCATCCCGGTGTTTGCCAATGGCGACGTCTGGACGGCGGAGGACGCCGAGCATATTCTGCGCTACACCGGCGCGGACGCGGCGCTCATCGGGCGCGGCAGCTTCGGAAACCCGTGGCTCTTTGAGCAGGGCAACGCGCTCCTCGCCGGGGAGAGCGTCCCGCCGCTCCCGCCGCTGCGCGCGCGGATGGAAGAAGCGCTCGGCCAGGTCACGATGGCATGCTCGCTCAAGGGCGAGAAGATCGCCATTCTGGAAGCGCGCAAGCAGCTGTGCTGGTATCTGCGCGGGGTATCCCACGCGGGGTATTATAAGCAGCAGATCGTATCGATGAATACGCTCGCCGACACGGAGAAAATCGTCCGCGGCATACAGCGCGATCTGAGGTGACAGCATGACAAAAGACGAGGAAAAAGGATATATCGCGCGCGTCCTTGCCGGGGACGAGAGCGCGTATGAGCCGCTTGTAACGGAAAACCAGACGAAGGTGTACCGTCTCGCGCTGCGCATACTGAAAAACGAGGCCGACGCCGAGGACGCTGCGCAGGAGGCCTTTCTCAAGGCGTACACCTCGCTCGCGGACTTTCGCGGCGACAGCCGCTTTTCCGTGTGGCTCTACCGGCTGACGAACAACATATGCATCGATATGCTGCGCAAAAATAAGCGCGCCGTTATCGTGTCGCTCCAGACGGAGGACGACGACGGCGAGGAGACCGAGCTCGCCATTCCCGACGAGCGGTATTCCCCGGAACGGCTTGCCGAACGTGCCGCCGACCGGGACGCCGTGCGCGCGGCGCTCGCCTCGCTGCCGGACGACTGCCGCGAAATTCTCGCCCTGCGCGAGAGCGCGGGACTGAGCTACGACGAGATCGCCGCGGCGCTCTCGCTCGAAGTCGGCACGGTCAAATCCCGGCTGAACCGTGCGCGGAAAAAGCTCTGCGCAGCGCTTCTCGAAAGCGGGAACTTTTCCGACCGTTTCCCGTCCAAACAGGGGAAGGGGTGTGAAGCGTGAAAAACTGTGAATACTATGAAGAGCTGATCGGCGCGGCGCTCGACGGCGAGATCACCGCCGAAGAGGAAGCGGAGCTTCGCGCCCATCTGGAAAGCTGCGATGCCTGCCGGAGCTTTTACGAAGCGATGCAGGCAATATCCGGCGCGGACGACGCGCTGGGAGAGCCGCCGGAGAACTTCACGGCGAACGTGATGGCGCGCGTACACGAAGCTGCCGCGCCGGCCGCGCCGGAGACAAAGCCGGCAAAGAAAAAAGCGAGCATCACGCGCCTCGTGACGCGCTATGGCGCGCTCGCCGCGGCGGCTGCCGTGGCGATCTGGGCGGGGGTGACGTTTGGCGGCACCTTTGCTGCGAAAAGCACAGGCAGCGATGCTGCGCCGGAGATCGCGATGTACAGCGCCGCAGAGGATAGCGCCGAAGCCGCCCCGGCAGAAGCGGCGGAAGCGCCCGCGGGCGGCATGATGATGGCTGCTGCGCCGGAAAGTGCCGCGGTAGACGGCGGCGTGACCGTCACCGTCACGGCGGCAAAGAGCGCATCTGAATCCGAGGACGTGCTCACGATCTCCGACGACGGATTTTTCGCCGGGTACCTCCTGCTGGATGAGGGCGAGACGAGCGCGCCGGAGCGGGACTGTGATTATACGCTCACGCTCACCGCGCCGGACGGCACGGAGAGCGGATACCGGCTCTGGGTCGAGGAGGAGACCATCGTCTGGCAGAAGGCGGACGACGATGCGGCGCATCTCTCGCCCGCATCGCCGGAGGCACTGAACGAGGTTTTGCATAACGCATCGAGATAAAATAAGGGGTGTTTTCCAATGAGCATTCGCGGCATTTATTCCACCATTACCGACATTCGCCGCCAGGTATTCACCGAGGTCGCGCGCATGGGCTACGAGGGCGGGGACTATTCCCGCATCGAAGATCTGCCATATAAGATCATCCCCGGCGAGGTCGCCGAGCACCGCAGCAGCATCTTTCTGGAAAGAGCCATTGTCGGCGAACGCCTGCGTCTGGCGATGGGGCTGAACCCCCGCCCGCTCGACCAGCACGCGCCGCTGGCCGCCGGTGTGGAGGAGAGCGCGAGACCGGAGAAGTACTATGAGCCGCCGCTGGTGAATATTTTGAAATTCGCCTGCAACGCCTGCCCGGAAAAGCGGTACATCGTCACGGATCTCTGCCAGAACTGTCTGGCGCATCCGTGCCGCGAGGTCTGCCCGAAAAAGGCGGTCAAGCTCAGCCACCTCGGCAAGAGCCGCATTCAGGAGGATCTTTGCATCCGCTGCGGCAAGTGCGCGAATGTCTGTCCCTATAACGCGATCATTCTGCAGGAGCGCCCGTGCGCCAAGGCGTGCGGCATGGACGCTATCCGCTCCGACGAGCATGGCCGCGCCGAAATCGACTACAATAAATGCGTTTCCTGCGGCATGTGCCTTGTAAACTGCCCGTTCGGCGCGATCTCGGACAAGAGTCAGCTCTTCCAGCTCATTCAGGCGCTGCGCGGGGGCGAAAAGGTCATCGCGATCGTCGCGCCGGCGTTCGTCGGCCAGCTCGGCCCGAGCATGACGCCGGACAAGCTCAAGACCGCAATGAAGCTGCTCGGCTTCCGCCATGTGGCGGAGGTGGCCGTCGGTGCGGACCTCTGCACGCTGGATGAGGCGAAGGACTTTCTGGAAAAGGTCCCCGCCGAGCAGCCGTTCATGGCGACATCCTGCTGCCCGAGCTGGGCGGACATGGCGAAAAAGCTCTTTCCGGAGCAGGCCCACTGCATCTCCATGGCGCTCACGCCCATGGTGCTCACGGCGCGCCTCTGCAAGCAGCAGCACCCGGGCGAGAAGGTTGCGTTCATCGGGCCGTGCAGCGCGAAAAAGCTCGAAGCCATGCGCACGAGCGTGCGCAGCGAGGTCGATTTTGTCCTGACGTTTGAAGAGGTCATGGGCATGTTCGAGGCGAAGGGCATCAACTTTGCCGAGATCACCCAGACCACGCCGCTGCGTGAAGGCACGGCGGCGGGCCGCGGCTTTGCCGTTTCCGGCGGCGTGGCGGACGCGGTGCGCGAGGCCATTTCGCACATCGACCCCGAGCGCGAGGTGAAAACCGTGTGCGCGCAGGGGCTGAAGGACTGCCGGAAGATGCTCATGCTGGCCAAGGCGGGCAAGTATGACGGGTATCTTCTCGAAGGCATGGCGTGCCCCGGCGGCTGCGTTGCGGGCGCCGGTACGCTCCTGCCGATCGAGAAGGCGGCGGCCATCGTGCGCAATTACACCGCGCAGGCAGACGAAAAGAGCGCCACCGAAACCAAGTATGAAGCCACGCTTCCGCTCCTGCTCGAGGACGAGGACGACGCGGAGTAAATCCGGCAGACGATGCCGGGCATAGTAAAATCCCTGTAACCGTAAGGCTACAGGGATTTTTGTATATGCGGGAAAAGCCGCCGGTTACACCGGCGACTTTTGGATTATTGGATGTATTCCTTGATACGGCGGAGACCTTCGTGCAGCTGTTCCTCAGATTCCACGGAGGAGAGCGCGATGCGCAGAAAGCTCTCGCCGTCGTCCCGGCCGCATACGAACCGGCGGGAATGGTAAATGTGGACGCCGCGCTCGAGAAGCTCCCGTTCCGCTGCGTCGCCGGGGATTTCCTGCGGGATCTTCAGCCAGCGGAAGAAGCTGTACGGATGGCCGCAGAAGTTTTCCGGGAAATACTCGTTGAACACGCAGTTCGCCGTTTGCGCCCGCGCCATTTTTTCCGCAGCGATCTTGTCCGCCAGCCCGGATTCGATCAGCCGGCAGACGACCTCGGTATCGAGAGAGGATGCCTTTACGTTCACATTGCACAGCGCGTTGTATACGCTGCTGCGGAACGCCTCGGGAAAAACGAGAAACGCCACACGCAGCCCTGAGCAGATGGAAATGCCGGTGTTGCAGATATAGAGCGTCCGCTCCGGCAGAAGCTCGCGAAGCGGCGGCACGGCATCGGAGGCGGAAAAGGCATAATGATCGTCCTCCAGAACGATCAGCCCATACCGTTTGATGATCTCCGCAAGCGCTTCACGCCGCCGGGCGGGGATGCGCGCCGTTGTCGGGTTGTTGCAGCTCGGCATGAGATAGATCCCCTTGGGGGAGTGCTTCCGGCAGACGCGCTCGAGAGATTCGGGGATCATGCCGTAGCTGTCGGAACGGACGGAGAGAAACTGGATATGAAAAAGCCGGGCGAGCTCGATAAAGTTTGTGTTGACATACTGATCGACAACGATGCGCTCGCCGCCGCTGAACAGGGCGAGCAGGCAGATCGTCATGGCGTTGAGCGAGCCGGTGGCAATCGCCGTGTGGTCGGCGTCAGCGGTGATCCCGGCGCGCTGCATCCAGCGGAGCCCCGCTTCCCGGTGGCGGAGCTGGCCGATGGGGTTGGCAAAGTCGAGACATATGCCGAGATTTCCGGGCAACATGTGCGCGAGAAATTCCTCAACGATCCGGTTCGTCTGCTCAAAGGAAGAGACGAACCCCATCTCGATCGGCCGGACGGAGGCGGGGACGTCGATCTGATGCAGGGCGGTGTCCATGGAGTTCGTCACAGGCCGGACGGCGTGCTTTGCGACGAACGTGCCGCTGCCGGTGACGCCGTAGATCAGGTTCCGGTTCCGGCATTCGTTGTAGGCCTTCGTCACGGTTGTGAAATGCAAATCAAGAAAATCGGCCAGCTCGCGCTGGGGCGGAAGCTCCGTCCCCTCCGAGAGAACACCGCTGCGGATGTCGGCCTCGAGAAGATTGGCAAGGGAGAGGTAATAGGGCTTTGTCAGAAGCTCTTTTTTTGGCCGCCAGGAAAGATAATAGTTGTCAAAGGAGTTGACCGGCATGATCGCTTTTCCGCCTCCTTTCCGATGTCTTTACTTTTTTTATTATACCATGCGAAAAACGGGCGCATAGCCCGGTTTCCCCAAATTCGGCACAACACCCAAAACGCGTGAAGGATTTTGTGGAAAAGAGACGAAGAAAATTGTATGTCGTACAATTTCGCTTTGTATGTCTTGCGCTTCTTTCCTTGCGTTTGGGCAAAAATGCGCTATAAAGTTTTCTCAGAAGCCCACCACAGCCAAAGAAAAGGAGAGGTGATAAAAAAGTGAACGCATACGAAAGAGTCCGCGCCATGGTGAACGGCGAAGCCGTTGACCGCCCCGGTGCAACGGTGTGGCACCACTTTTATCTGGACGATCACAACGCCTACGATAACGTCCGTGCGCACATCGCTTTTGAAGAGAGAAACAACTGGGACGTCATCAAGATCATGACGAACGGCGTCTACATCCAGGAGCAGTACGGCGCGGAGATCTCCTGGTCGAAAACCACGACCGACTTTCCCCAGACCCGCCGGAGAGCGGTGCTCAGCCCGTGCGAATTCCGTTCGCTCAAGCCGTGCGACGTAAAGACCGGCGCGCTGGCACGTGAGGTGGAGGTTGCCCGTCGTCTTGTGGACAAGTACCATGGGAAGGTTCCTGTTCTCGCGAGCGTATTTACCCCCGCAACGATGTGCCAGGAGCTGTATAACGGCTGGCAGAACCCCTATGCTTTCCGCGCTCTCGCCGAAAATTACGGCGACGATCTCGAAGAGGGGCTCAAGATCATGACCGAGGTCACCTATAAGCTCATCGAAGAATATGTGGCCGCCGGTGTGGACGGCATCTTCTATGCCGCGCAGCACATGTACGAGCGCGGGCTCACCCGCGAGCAGTATGAGCGCTTCGGCACGCCCTACGATCTGCAGGCCATTGAGCCGGCAGTGAAGGGCTGCTGGTTCAATATGCTCCACGTTCACGGCGATGTGAACATGTACTTTGATATCGCCGCGAAGTACCCCCTGCAGGCGTTCAACTGGGAGGACGTGCTCTCCGGCATTACCATCGAAGAGGTCCACAAGCTCCTGCCCGACCGCGTCATGGTCGCCGGTGTGGATCGCCACACCGACTTCCGCACCGGAAGCCGCGAAGAGCAGCTCCGGCACATGATCCGCCGCGTGAAGGACGCCGCGGCGCAGGCACCGATGAACAAGCTCATCATCGCCGGCGGCTGCGCGCAGGACACGGATATCCCCGACTACCGGTATGACACGCTGCGCGAAGCGATGGAGACCGTGTTCGGGCCCTACGACGTATAAAAGGAGCGGCGATCATGGTCAATATAGTTCTCATTGGCGCTACGTCCGATATAGCCCGCCGCCGCCATTTGGCGGGACTGACGCAGGCGAAAAGCGCAAATATGTATGGGTTTTTTGCCCGGACGGCCGAAAAGGTCGTGCCGCTCGCCGAGCAGTACGGCGTGAAGGCATTCACGAAGCTTGAGGACGTCTGGAACGATAAAAACGTAGATGCCGTGCTCATCTGCACGCCGACGCCCTCCCACAGCGAGATCGCCGTGGCGGCTCTTCGCGCCGGGAAGCACGTTCTCTGCGAAAAGGCGATGGCCATCAGTACCGAGCAGGCCCGCGCCGTGGCGGACGCTGTGAAGGAGAGCGGGAAAAAGTTCATGATGCTGCATGTGCAGCGCCGGTATGCGCCCCATCTGGAAGCCAAGCGCCTTCTGGATAACGGCGAGATCGGAAAGCTTTTGTCGTACCGAACGTATCTCGGCGTCGGCGGTGCGCCCGGCTTCAACCACGGGGCGATCCCTGCGTGGAAGAACGCCGTGGCGGAGCTCGGCTCCCATCGCATCGATCTCATGCGGTATTTCACCGGTTCGGATATGAAGCGCGTTTTCGGCTTCATCACCGATCTGAATCCCGCGGCGAACGGAAACGTCGGTGATAACTGCATGGTGATCGCCGAGCACGAAAATGGCGTGATCGGCCAGATGCATTTTGCCCGCACCAGCTACAACGGCAACGACCGCGCCACGGTGCTCTTCGGCACGGAGGGCTCGATCACGATCTATGCCGAAACGCACGAGCTGGTCGTGGAGAAGAAAAACAAGACCCGTACCGTGTACCAGTTCCCCAGTGCACACGAGCAGAGCACGCTCGAACTCACCGATCTGCACGAGCTTTTCTGCCGGTGCATCGAGGAGGACACGAAGCCGGTCATCACCGCGCGCGACGGGCTCGCCTGCATGTGCACGATCGACGCCATTCAAAAATCGGCCTGCACCGGCACCTGGGTGACGGTGGAAAACCCCGGCAGCGACGATTAACGGAGATTTAAGCCATGACTACGGAAACTTACAGCACTTATACCGATATACTCCGCTGCGAGCTGATCCCGGCGCTCGGCTGTACCGAACCGATCGCCATCGCCTATGCCTCCGGCAAGGCTCGGCAGGCTCTCGGCCGGAAGCCGGAACGGATCGATGTGTATTTCAGCGGCAACATTTTCAAAAACGTGAAGGGCGTCACTGTGCCCAACTCCGGCGGAATGAAGGGCGTGGACGCCGCGGCGATCCTTGGAGCGGTCGGCGGCGACCCGGAGCGGGCGCTGGAGATCCTCGAAACGGTCACGCCGGAGGATGTAGCTGAGGCGAAGCGCCTCCGCGAGACCGGCTTCTGCCGCTGCTTCCTGCTGGAAAATGAGGAGAACCTCTATATCCGCGTGGAAGCGTTTGCCGGGGAAGATTCCGCACTCACGGAGATCCGCAGCAAGCATACACACATCACCCGCATCGAGAAGAACGGCGAATGCCTCTTTTCGCAGGCGGATATCGTGAGCGAAAAATCAAAGCTCGACTACTCTCTGCTCAACGTGAAGGATATTCTGGAATATGCCGATGTGGTGCACATGGAGGATGTCGCCGCCGTGCTCGACCGCCAGATCGAAATGAACGGCGCTATTTCCGAAGAGGGGCTCACCGGGCGCTACGGCGCAAACGTCGGCAAGGTGCTGCTCGACGCCTACGGCTACGGCGTGGTGAACCGCGCCAAGGCCGCTGCCGCGGCCGGTTCGGACGCGCGCATGAGCGGGTGCACAATGCCGGTTGTCATTAACTCCGGCAGCGGCAACCAGGGCATGACGGCATCCCTGCCCGTGATCGTCTATGCGAAGGAAAAGGGCGTCTCCAAGGAAACGCTTTACCGTTGTCTCGTTGTCAGCAACCTGGTTGCGATCCATCAAAAGCGCTTTATCGGCAGTCTCAGCGCCTACTGCGGCGCGGTGAGCGCGGCCTGCGGCAGTGGTGCAGCGATCACCTATATGTGCGGCGGCGATTATGACGCCGTGTGCCGCACGATCACCAACACGATCGTCACCGCCGACGGCATCGTGTGCGACGGCGCAAAGGGCTCCTGCGCGGCGAAGATCGCTCTTGCCGTGGAGTGCGCGCTCACATCGCACTACATGTCCCAGCAAGGACAGGTATTCAAGCCTGGCGACGGTCTTGTGAAGAACACCATCGAGGAGACGATCGCGAGCGTCGGCCGCATGGGCCGCATCGGCATGCATCCGACGGACGTGGAGATCCTCAACATCATGATGGAGTGAACAGGTCTTACCTGCTCCAGGGATAAAAGAATTATAAGGGAGAGAAAACAATGACACAGGAAAACTACACCTTCGCAAAGCGGTTTGCGACATGGATCGGTCTGGCCGGTCTCGTTTTCGGCGCGTTCTGCGGCGGCGCAACGGCGTCCGGCGCTTACGCCACGACCCACTTCGCCAAGTTTGGCGGCGGTTATATGCTCGTTTTCAGCGCAATGTTCGCCGTGATCATGTCCGTAGCATGCATCCTCGGCCTGAACGTTGTGAAGGCTTATAACGTTACGAACTATAACCAATTCTATATGGCGCTCTACGGCCTGCAGGGCGAGAACGCCAACCCCGTGCTCAAGAAAATCGTCTCCGTCGTTTTTGACCTTTACACCATCCTCAAGGGCATCGCCGCCTGCGCAGGCGCTCTCGCGCTGATGGGCACACTCGGCAAGTCTATGCTCGGCATGAACAATATGACCGCAGCACTCATCGCGGCGATCCTCTTTGCGTGCCTGTGCGTGTTCGGCGGCTCGTTCCTCCGCCGGTTCAACACCACCATCACCGCTGCGCTCCTCATTCTCATGCTCGTGATCCTCGGCGTCGTCTGCTCGGTGAAGGGTGACGTACTCGCGTCCCGGCTGACCGACTTCCAGACCGGTCTCGACTGGAGCGGCGTCACACTGCGCGCCGGCTTCCTCGGCGTTTTCGCCTACTGCATGAACACCGGGTCCTGGGGCGCCACGCTCAGCTCTTACTCCGAGCGCCTGCGCGACAAGAAGGACATCGTCGGCTCCGGCATCACGATCGGCATCGTTGTCACGACCCTTTTCGTTATCACCTCCTGCATCGTTCTGCCCTACCTGCCCGAAGAACTCAACTCCACCCCGATCCTCAACATCATCACCACCTTCGGCATGCCCGTGCTGATGGTCATGTACTGGATCATCATCCTGCTCTCCGCTATCTCCACCGGCCCGGCCTACGGCTTCAGCATCTGCGCCCGGTTTGAAAAGATCTGGAAGTCGGAGAAGGTCAACATCAAGGTCAAGCGCCTCGTGATCAGCGGCCTTTACATGCTGCTGTGCTGGTTTATCTCCCGCATGGGTCTCACCAAGATCGTTTCGCTCATCCTCGGCACCACCGGCACGATCAGCTGCTTCATCATCTGGATTCCGCTCTTCATCGCCATCCCCCGCATCCATAAGCTCCGCAAGCAGCAGAAGGCTGCCTGAGCATCTCTTCCACCGCCGCACAGCATGCGGCAAAGAATTTGGGGTATGGACGGCACGTCCATACCCCAAACCAATAATACATAATATTTATATATTTTACGGAGAAAATGCATGGACTATAGCGGGCTCATCAATAAACTTATCGAAGTTTTTCTCTGGATCTGCGCCGGCTACATCGCCCGCAAGGCCGGAGTGATCGACGACACTTCCAACAACCGGTTTTCCAAATACATCGTCAGCATCGGTAATCCCATGGTGCTGCTCGGCACCGCCATGAGCGCGCAGACCGCGCTCTCCAACAGCCGCATTCTCTCGGCGGTCGCGCTCGGGTTCCCGTGGATGCTTGCCGTGGCACTTGTGAGCTATGGCGCAACGTTCCTCCTCGGGAAGAACGTGCCGAATCGCGGGGCTTACGCCTATATGATGACGTTCGGAAATCTCGGCATATTCGGCATACCGGTCCTTGCGCCGCTTTTCGGCGAGGAGGGCGTGGCGCTCGCGAGCATGCTCAACGTGGGGCTTTGCGTGCTCATCATGTCGCTTGGCTACTGGATGATGTCCGGCGGCAAGGCGGGGCTCCGGGACGTCGGCAAACAGTTCCGCACATTCCCCATGATCGTATTTATGACGCTGCCTCTTTGGTACATTCTCCGGCTGGACTATCCGCCGTTTCTGAAAAACGCCGTGGTAGGTCTCGGCAATACAACGCTTCCGCTGCTCATGGTCACCGTGGGAAACTCGCTGGCGGCAAGAGATCTCAAAAGCATATTCCTCCGCCCCCGGCCGCTGCTCATCGCCGTTTTGAAGCTGCTCATCATCCCGCTGGCAATGACACCGCTCTTCCGGCTGGCCGTGCCGGATCCTTTGCTTGCCAATGTCATGAGCCTTTCCACCGCCATGCCGGCGGGCGGGCTCGCGGTATCGCTGAGCATCCTCTATCTCGGCGACGGCGAGGAGGCGAGCACGGTTGTATTCCTCACAACGCTCCTCTCACTTGTTACGATCCCTCTTCTTGTTTATGTTCTGTTCTGATGAATAAAGCGCCTCTCTTGAAAACCGCCCGGAAGACCCAAATGGTCTTCCGGGCGGTTGACATTTTTACTTCTTCTCCGGGATCTGGGAATGTCCGGTGAAAGGTCGGAGTTAAGGGAAAAGACGAGGATCCTGCAAAAGTGCATTCAGCCCCTGCTCAAAATGATGAAATACCAGGTCTCCGGTCAGAGAACTATCCTGTTTCTCAAGTGCATCAAGGATTTTGGATTGAAATTGAATCGTAGACTGCCATTCCGAGGCCCCTGATGCATTCCAGCGGTACACAATGCCGCTGATATTGCTTTGCAGCAAGTCATAATGCTTTTTGATCAGCTTCGACAGATAGGAATTACCGGAAGCCTCTGAGATGATCAGCTGAAAACCGATCGTATACTTTGCCGCCTCCAGCCGATCGTGTTTTTCGTTGGCGGCAATAAGATGCTGTCTCTGCTCCCGGAGCAGACGCATATCTTCGTCGGTCCGATTTTGGGCTGCAAGCTGGGCAGCCAGCATTTCCAGCGCGCGAAGCGTTACATGAATATCTGCCAATTCTTTTTTATTCAGTTTTTTCACTCGCACCCCGCGGTTGGGGATGTACTCCGTCAAACCCTCATCGGCCAGCCGCCGGAGAGCCACTCTCAGGGAGGCCCGGCTGCACCCATACTCCGCAGACAGGTCTGCCTCCACCAGATGCTCGCCGGGAAAATAGCGACACTGCAATATGCCGTCTTTGATGCTTGCATAGACATGGTCAGTAACCGAGGAACTTTTGCCTGGCATGACGAGGACCTCCTCAACAGGTTGAATAAAAATATTGTAACACAAAATTGAGAAAAAACAAGGATTGACAAAACCCGACAGGCTTGCTATTATATGGTCATTCAATATTGTCTGACAATATAAAGGAACAATCAGCGCTCTTCCCCACGAAGCTCAATCCTGTTTCGATGTTGTTCCGCATCCAAACGGATAGCTCATGACGGAAGAATACAATCAGAATGGGAGGAAAACCTATGTCAAACTCACCGGCTAATGGGATACAAACGTCTGCCAGAAAGCGCCTTCTTGGATTTGACCTGTTCCGGTTCCTGGGCGTTTTTATTATTTTTGCGGGGCACAATTTCTTTTTCTTTGCGCCGCAGTTTACCGAAACAAGCATGCTGTATGCGCCGCACTGGTTTACTTCGCTTTTTTATCCCGGGTTTTGGTATTCTATGATGCTCCTGCCGATTCCGGTCTTTATTGTTATGCATGCTTTTAATACGATCGGCAGACCTCTGCGCCCCTCAGACTGGGCCCGGACCAAAAAGAGAATGGCAAAATATCTTGTCTTTGCCTATAAATGGTGCCTCGTCGCGTTTGTGCTGGCGATCCTGTTTCCGCACACCTTTGCAGTGACGCTTGGGAAAATCACGGGGGTCGACTCGCTGACACTGGGACAGAAAATTGAACTGTTCTTTGAAAATCTCTTTTTTGCAAATGTAGGCGGAATGGGCTTTAAGGGATTCACCGCTTCGGTGGCCATAAACTGGACCACGATCGGTTTCGTAGTTGCCGCTGTCATGATCTACATTTTGCGTCCCTTTTTCCAGACAGCAAGCATTAAATCGATCCGCATCGTCACATTTCTGGTTGTTCTGTGGATGAACATCCTGCCTGGTGTGCGGACGATAGCGAATGATGTCCTTCTTACCCACCCGGATAGCCTGATCGCTCTGTTTTTCTCCAATTTCCAGCCGTTGGCGGCACAGGGAATGTGGTCTGTCGAATGGGATAATTTCTGGGTTCCCATGCTGATGATGGGCGGATGGTATGCCGTGGACAGGGAGTTCAGAGAGAAAGTGCTGAACATGTCGTGGGGCAAAACGATTGTGATTGCTGCCGCCGGCTTCTGCGCGTTTCTGATTTTGGACAGCCGCTGGGGGCTGATTCCTCAGACCATGCTGACCACCAACGGAAACAATGCCACATCGTACTGGAACGGCGGTTATCTGCCTGGCTCCATCGCCCTTTGGCTCATCTTCGATAAACTCAATTACAGTATCAAAGATGATTCGGCTGTTGGCCGCTTTGCGTTAAACTGGGGACCGGATAATGTGGGGATTATGTTGATAAGCTATGTGTTCGGCACGGTTCCGCAGGGGACAATACTTCTGCCCGTTCTGGCCTGGGTTGCAAGTTTTTGCCATAATCACTTTACAGCGCAGCTTGCGTTCACGGCGTTTAATCTTGTGTATTTTGTTCTGCTGACGCTGGTTGTTCATGTGGTGCGCACTTTCCTCACAAAACATAAGGTGCCTTTCTTCAAGGGACTATTTGATTGGGACGACATTAAGTCCTTTGATAATGAGATCAAAGAAGCCGATAAAAAGGCCGCTCCCGGCTGTGTGCAGGAGACGGCACAAATCAAAGGATAAAATCTGTTAAGCCCTCAAAAAACGCCCGAAAGACGTTCCGTCTTTCGGGCGTTTGATGTTTTTACTTCTTTTCGGGAATCTGGGAATGGCCGGCGTTGACGAGAAGGTCGTGCCGGATGTCCCACAGCCGGTCGGAGAGGTCAACGTAGTACCCGTGCGGGTTTTCAAACCGGCGCACCTCCGGCCAGAGCGTTTCCAGCTGCTCGGCGCAGCGCTTCCGGATTTCCTCCAGCGTCGGGAGCTCATAGACGAGCTCGCCCGCGCGGAACACGGGTACCATCATATTCTCGGCGCGGAAATTGGTGAGCGTTTTGCGCTTCCACGTGTTTTCCGGGTGGAAGATCGTGAGCGGCTGCGTATCGTCCGGCGTTTCGTCGTAAAGGCAGAGATAGTCCGCGAGCGCCTTGCCGTTTGTGCGGTCATAGAACCGGTAGAACTTCTTGAAATGGGGGATCGTGATCTTGGCGACATTCTCGCTCACCTTGATCTTCGGGACGATCTCGCCCGATTCGCGCTCGACCGCGACGAGCTTGTAGACGCCGCCAAACACCGGCTCGCTCTTGGCGGTGATGAGCCGCTCGCCGACGCCGAAGGAATCAATGCACGCGCCCTGCAAAAGGAGGTCCTGAATGATATATTCGTCGAGCGAGTTGGAGCAGGTGATCGTGCAGCTCTGCCAGCCGGCCTCGTCGAGCATGCGGCGGGCCTCCTTCGTGAGATAGGCCATGTCGCCGGAGTCGAGCCGGATGCCGCACTTGGTGATGCCCATGGGCTTGAGAACATCGTTGAACGCGCGGATGGCGTTCGGAATGCCGGAGTGGAGCGTGTTGTACGTATCCACGAGCAGCACCGCGTTCGTCGGGTAGCTTTCGCAGTAAGTGCGGAAGGCTTCATACTCGGAATCGAACATCTGCACCCACGAATGCGCCATCGTGCCGACGGCGGGAACGCCGAAGAGCTGGTCGGAGATCGTGCAGGCGGTGCCGGAGCAGCCCGCGATATACGCCGCGCGTGCGCCGAGGATCGCCGCGTCCGCTCCCTGCGCCCGGCGGGAGCCGAACTCCATCAGCGCGCGGCCCCGCGCGGCGCGGACGATGCGGCTTGCCTTTGTGGCGATGAGCGACTGGTGATTCACCGCGAGCAGGAGATACGTCTCCACGAGCTGCGCCTCGATCGCGGGGGCGCGCACCGTGATGAGCGGCTCGCGCGGGAACACGGGCGTGCCCTCCGGCACCGCCCAGATGTCGCCGGTGAAGCGGAAATCGCGGAGGTACTGCAAGAACTCCTCGCAGAAAATGTTCCGGGAGCGGAGGAAGGCGATATCCTCCTCGGAAAAATGGAGATTCGTGATATATTCCACGACCTGCTCCAGGCCCGCGGCGATGGCAAAGCCGCCGCCGTCCGGCACCTGCCGGAAGAAGAGATCGAAATAGGTGATGCGGTCCTTGTATCCGTTGCGGAAATAGCCGTTGCCCATCGTCAGCTCGTAAAAATCGCAGAGCATGGAGAGGTTCTGGTCGCTGCGAACGTTCATGGCAAAATATCCTCCTGCCGGTAGTATCCCCATAATTATACACGCTCGCCGCGTTTTTGCAAGGCGATTGACACCGGCGCGGAAAAATACTATTCTATATCATGTAAAATTATAGATATGGGCGGGGAGCCATGGAGAAAGCGCCGGAAAAAGAGAATACGATCCCGCGGCTGTATGCCGGCGTGCCTCCGGTGAGCGGTGAGCGGCGCGTTGTTTTCGCGCCGTGGGCACGGCTCGAACCGGCGGAAGGGCACGCGGATGCCGAGGCCGTGGAAGCCGTGCGCGAAGCGCTCATCCGGTGCATTGCGTGCGGCGAACGGCCGGTGCTGTGCCTCTATGCCGGGGAGGACCCCACATGGTTCACCGCAAAGGGCGGCTGGCTCAAGGAGGACAATCTCCGGTGCTTTCTGCGCTATGTGGGGCGCGCGGCGCGTGCGTTCGGGCATCTGACGGACGAGTATCTCACGTTCTATGAGCCGAACGAGCTCGTATGGAAAAAGAGCGCCAACCGCAATCTCAATCTGCGCTTTAAAATGCTCTCACATATGGCGTGCGCGCATGTGCGCGCCGTGAAGCTTGTGCGCGATACGCGCGCACAGCGCGAGCTTCCGGAAACGCGCATCGGCTTTGTGCTGCGGATGTACCCGGCGATCGATCTCCGGCGGGGACTGCTGCGCGGCGACAACGCCGCGACCGCTTCGGCGTATGAGATACTGCCGCTGCTCGCAATGGCGCGGGGTGATTTTCTCCCGCCGCTGCGCAATACGCTCCGCGTCCGTCCCGGAAAGTGGGCGGATTTCATCGCCGTTTCCGGCGGCGGGGGCGAAGAAAAGCGGCGCTACTGCTGCGGCGCCGCCGCCACGCTCGCCGACACGGAGATCTGGGAGGTCATGGATGACCGGGAGGACAGGTAAAACGGATACGAAGGATTTTCTGCCCGTATCGCGCGCGGACATGCTCGCGCGCGGCTGGGACTGGTACGATATACTGCTCGTGACGGGCGACGCTTACGTGGATCACCCGTCGTTCGGCGCGGCCGTCATCGGGCGGCTGCTCGAGGACGCGGGCTACCGCGTGGCGGTGCTTGCGCAGCCCGCGTGGCACGATGCCGCCGCGTTCGAGGCGATGGGGCGGCCGGAGCTCGGCGTTTTCATCGGCGCGGGCAATCTTGACAGCATGGTGGCGCACTATACGGCGGCGAAAAAGCGCCGCAGCGAGGATTTTTATTCCCCCGGACGAAAAGCCGGGCTGCGGCCCGACCGTGCCTGTACCGTGTATGCCAACCGCGCGCGGCAGGCGTTCCCCGGCATCCCGATCCTGCTTGGCGGGATGGAAGCTTCACTCCGCCGGTTTGCGCATTACGATTACTGGGACGATAAGGTGCGCCGGAGCGTCATTTTCGATGCGCGCGCGGATATCCTTGTCTACGGCATGGGCGAGAGCGCCACGCTCGAGGCCGCAAACCGCCTGCGCGGCGGAAAGCCGCTGCGCGGCATCCGCGGCACGGCGGTCATCGCCGATAAAGCGCCGGAGGGCGCGGTGATCCTGCCGTCCTTCGAGGAAGTGCGGGACGATAAGAAGCAATACGCCCTCGCCACGCGCGCGGAGTATGCCGAGCACGACCCCATCCGGGGGAGGACGCTCGCCCAGGCGCACGGGGACAAGTTCCTCGTCGTCTATCCGCCTGCGACGCCGCTCAAAACGGAGGAACTCGACGCCGTAGCGGCGCTTCCCTATACGCGCGAGCCGCACCCGATGTACGATTCCCTCGGCGGCGTTCCGGCCATTGAGGAGGTGCGCTTCAGCGTTATCCACAACCGCGGATGCTTCGGCGGGTGCAACTTCTGCTCGCTTGCGTTCCATCAGGGACGGATGGTCACATCGCGCAGCCACGAGTCCGTCATCCGTGAGGTGGAGGCTATGACGCACCACCCGCTGTGGAAGGGCTATGTTTCGGATGTCGGCGGCCCGACGGCGAACTTCCGCGCCCCCAGCTGCAAAAAACAGCTCAAAGACGGTATGTGCCCCTTAAAGCATTGCCTTGCGCCGACGCCATGCAAAAATCTTGTGGCCGACCACCGCGACTATCTTGCGCTGCTGCGGAAGCTGCGCGCCATCCCGGGCGTCAAGAAGGTGTTCGTTCGCTCCGGCGTGCGATTTGACTATGTTCTCTGCGACAAGAACAGCCCGTTTCTTTCGGAGCTTGTGCAAAACCACATCTCCGGCCAGCTCAAGGTCGCGCCCGAGCACTGCGTCGATACGGTGCTCGGCTACATGGGCAAGCCGCCGGCGGCGGTGTATGAGCGGTTTCTTGAGAAATATCACGCGCTCAATGCGCGCTACGGCAAGGCGCAGTTCGTTGTGCCGTATCTCATGTCCTCGCACCCGGGCAGCCGGATGGAGGACGCGGTGGCGCTTGCGCTGTATTTGAAGGCGCACAACGCCCGTCCGGAGCAGGTGCAGGATTTTTACCCCACGCCGGGCACGATCAGCACCTGCATGTACCACACGGGCATCGACCCCATCACGATGAAGGGCGTGTACGTCCCGACGGATGCGCACGAAAAGGCGATGCAGAGAGCGCTTTTGCAGTATACCGATCCAAAAAACGCCCGGCTCGTGCGCGAAGCGCTTGTATCGGCCGGACGCGAGGATCTGATCGGCTACGGCGGAAAGTGCCTCGTGCGCCCGGCGAAGAGCGAAAAACAGCCCGCCCCCGGCGAAGGAAAGGAAAAGAAGCATGGAAACAAAGAGCATCCTCCTGTTCGCGTATCTGCTCGGAATGAACGCGGCGGCGTACATTCTCATGGCGGTGGACAAAACAAACGCGATACGAAAGGCGCGGCGCATTCCGGAAGCGGTGCTTCTGCTGATCGCGGCGCTCGGCGGGAGTCTGGGCGAGTGGCTCGGCATGGTAAGCCTGCATCACAAAACAAAGCATAAAAAGTTTTTGATCCTTGTGCCGGTGTTTCTGTTTGTCCATATCGCGCTCGGCGTGTGGCTGCTCTTTTTCCGGGGATAAGAGAAAATGTCGAAGCTTATCGAAATTACAGACTTTTCGTCCCCGGCGCTGGACGTTTACGCCCGGCTGACCGAAAATCAGCTCATCAACCGCGCTGATCCGGCAAACGCCATGTTCATCGCCGAGAGCCCGCTCGTCATCGGCCGGGCGCTCGACGCCGGATATGAGCCGGTGTCGGTGCTCATGGAGGCGCGGCACATAAACGGCGCGGGCGCGGAGATCTTAGCGCGCCTCGGCGCGGATGTACCGGTGTTTACCGCTTCCGACAGCGTGCTTGTGCAGCTTACGGGGTTTCATTTAACGCGCGGCATGCTCTGCTGCATGCGCCGCCGGGCGCTGCCGCCGGTCGAAACGCTCTGCCGGGACGCGCAGTGCGTCGCGGTGCTCGAGAACGTGATGAACCCGACGAACATCGGCGCAATCTTCCGCAGCGCGGCGGCGCTCGGCATGGACGCCGTGCTGCTCACCGAAGCCGGGAGCGATCCCTTGTACCGCCGCGCCGCGCGCGTGAGCATGGGTACGGTCTTTCAGGTGCCGTGGACGTATCTCCCGGCGGGGGAGAGCTGGCAGAATACGCTGCACTCGCTTGGCTTTGAAACCGCGGCGCTTGCGCTGCGGGAGGATAGCCTCAGCATCGCCGATCCGCGCCTTGCGAGGATCGAAAAGCTTGCGCTCTGTCTCGGCACGGAGGGCGATGGGCTCGCAAACGACACCATCGCCGGCTGCGACTATACCGTGCGCATCCCCATGTCCCACGGCGTGGACAGCCTGAACGTGGCGGCGGCCAGCGCCGTGGCCTTTTACCAGCTCGGCACGCTCTGCCGGGAAAAGGAACGATCGTTATGAGAAAAACCGTAAAGACGCTCACCGCGGCGCTGCTCGCGCTCGCGCTCGTGCTGCCTGTCCCCGCCGCCGCGGCGGCGGACGGCACGCCGTCGGTGCGCATCTCCGAGATAATGTACAAAAACCACGCGACGATCCAGGACGCCGACGGGGAGTTTTCCGACTGGTTCGAGCTGGAGAATACGTCGAACAGCCGCGTTGTCCGGCTCAAGGGCTGGAGCGTGTCCGACGGCAAGACCGTATGGGAATTTCCGGCAAACGCGACGATCGCGCGCGGCGGGCGGTGCATTGTGTTCGCCTCGCGCAAGGACAAGACCGCGCGCGGCGGCGAGCTGCACACCTCGTTCGCCCTCGGCGAGGGGGAGACGCTCTATCTCATCGCGCCGAACGGGGCGATCGCCGACAGCGTCGAGTGCGACCCGGCACTCCCCTCCGACCATGTGCTGCGCCGGGAGGACGGCGGGGATTTTGTCGAGAGCGTATGGGCAACGCCGGGCTACCCGAACGACGCCGCCGGGTATGCGGCGTTCTGCGAAAGCCGCGTCAACGAAAGCCCGCTTCTGATCTACGAGGCGGCGGTCTACAATGACACGATGCCCGTCGGGGACGAATACTACGACTGGATCGAGATCAAGAATGTGTCCTCGAAGGCCGTAAACCTTTCCGACTACTGCCTTTCGGACGACCGGAACGAGCTGGAAAAATGGACGCTCCCGGACCGGCTGCTCGGGAAGGGACGCTCGATCCTTATCTACTGCGTCGGCGAGGAGGGAGAAGCCTCCGGCAGCATCCAGGCGCCCTTCGCGCTCAACGCCGTGAGCGACACGCTCTATCTTACCAAACGCGGCGAGAGCACCGCGGCGGATTATGTATGGCTGCACGACATTCCCTACGGGCGCAGCATGGGGCGCGTGGACAAGGAAAACGGCTTCTTCTATCTCTGGGATCCGACGCCGAACGAGCCGAACACGGCCGAGGCCTACCGCTTCATCTCCGAAACGCCCACGGCAGACCGCGAGGCGGGTATATACGAAGCGGGGGAGACGGTGCGCGTGAAGCTCGCCGCGGCGGGCGATATTTACTATACGACCGACGGCTCCGCCCCCTCGGCGCAGAGCACGCCGTATACCGGCGCGATCACGCTGGACGAAACGACCGTCCTCCGTGCCGCCGCCGTGGAGGAGGGCGGCGCGCCCTCCGAACCGCTCACGCTCGGCTTTTTCATCGGCGAGGAGCATGAGCTGCCGGTACTGAGTCTCGTGACCGACGAGCCCCGGCACTTTTTCGATGTCTACTACAGCGCGGTGAAATACCGGGAGTGCGCGGCCAACCTCTCACTCTATGCGCCCGAGGGCAGCTTCTCCATCGACTGCGGTGTGGAGCTCAAGGGGCGGACGAGCCTTTCCATGCCGAAAAAGAGTCTCGGCGTTTCGTTCCGCAAATGCTACGGCGCAGAGACGCTCAGCTATGATATCTTCGGCGAGGGGCCGACGGAGTTTTCCGAGCTTTCCATCCGCGCCGGGCAGGATTACCCGGCCACGGTGTTCCGCAACGAGCTCATGCAGTCGCTCTGCGCGGAGCTTGACACCACGCTGACGCAGCGCAGCCGCTACTGCGTGCTGTACATCAACGGCAGCTACTGGGGCATCTACTGTCTGAAGGACGATCTCACGCGCCAGTTTTATGCCAATCTCACCGGCACGGAAAAGGACGCCGTGACGATGGAGCCGTCCCCGGTCTCAACGACCTCGGCGGTGTATACCGAGGCGCTCGGCATAGACAAGGACACATCGCTCACGCGCGAGGAGGCCTACGAGCGCTTCTGCGAGGCGGTGGATATGGACGGCTTTGTGGACTGGGTGCTGCTGGAGGGCTACTGTGCCAACGTGGATCTCACGAGCAACGTGCGGTATTTCCGCACCGGCGACGAGCCGTGGCAGGTCGCCTTTTATGATCTCGACTGGGCATTCCAGAACAGAGACCGCTGCTTTTACAATGTCCTCGGTGAGGATCAGCGAGCGCAGATCGCCATCACGCTCCGCTGGCTTGCCGGGATTGAGGACTTTCGTGAGCGCCTTCTCACGCGGTATGCCGAGCTCGTCCAAACAACGCTCTCCGACGAGCATGTCTTGGAGAAGATCGATGAATTCTGTGCGCTTCTGGAGAACGAAATGACGCGCGAGCGCGCGCTCTGGGGCAGCAGCGAGGGCTCGTGGAACCGGCAGGTGGAGGAGCTGCGCTCCAACATCGCCGACGGCTACGCCGCCTACAGCGCGAAAAATCTCTGTCTCGTGCTCGGTCTCGGCGAGGAAGAGTACCGGGAGTATTTCGGCTTTTGAGCTCCGGGTGTCCCGGGCGTTAACCCCATTTCTTTGGAGGGCTTTATGGATCGAATCATGATCTCCGGCGTGAGCAGCGGCTGCGGGAAAACCACGGTCGTGTGCGCCGTTTTGCAGGCGCTGGTGAACCGCGGCTTGAAGACCGGCGCGTTCAAGTGCGGGCCGGACTACATCGACCCGATGTTCCACAGCCGCATCATCGGCGCGAAGAGCGCCAATCTCGATCTGCATTTCTTTTCGGAAAATACGCTCCGGTATCTGCTCGCGAAAAACGGCGAGGGGTGCAATGTGAGCGTTATCGAGGGCGCGATGGGGTATTATGACGGCGCGGGTCTCACCTCGTGGAAAACGAGCGCCTATGAGATCGCGCTCGTCACGGAAACGCCGGTCGTGCTCGTGGTAAACGCGCGCGGCGCGGCGCTCTCGGTGCTCGCGGTCATCGAAGGGTTTCTGCGCTTCCGACCGGAGAGCGGCATCCGCGGCGTTATTCTTAATCAATGCACCGCCATGACGTATGCTTCGCTCTCCGCCGCTATTGAGGAGCGCTTTGGCATCCGCTGCCTTGGCTTCCTGCCGAAGCTGGACGAGTGTGCCATCGAAAGCCGCCATTTGGGTCTTGTGACGGCGGCGGAGATCCAAAACCTGCGCGAAAAGATGCAGACTCTTGCCGCGCAGGCGGAAAAGACGCTCGATATCGACGGTCTCCTTGCGCTCAGCCGCACCGCGCCGCCGCTGCGCTGTACGCCTATAGTTTTGCCGCAAAAGGAGAAGATCCGGCTCGCCGTGGCGCGCGACAAGGCGTTCTGTTTTTATTACGAAGACAGTCTGGACGCCGTGCGGGAGATGGGCGGCGAGATCGTGCCGTTCAGCCCGCTCGCCGACGGCGCGCTGCCGGAGGATATCGACGGGCTCTATCTCGGCGGCGGGTATCCGGAGCTGTACGCGAAGGAACTCGGCGAAAATGCGTCCATGCGCGCGTCCATGCGCGCTGCGATAGAGAAGAAAATCCCGTGCATCGCCGAGTGCGGCGGGTTTATGTATCTCACGGAGGCCATTGGCGATCAGCCGATGGTGGGCGCTCTTCCCGGCACATGCTTTGATACCGGGAAGCTCACCCGCTTTGGATATGTGACGCTTCGCGCAAAGAGCGACAATCTCCTCTGCCGCGCCGGGGGCGAGATCGCCGCGCACGAGTTCCATCATTGGGACTGCACCTGCCCGGGCGACGCCTTCACCGCCGAAAAGCCCACGGGGCGGCGCTGGGACTGCGCCATCAGCTCCGGCACGCTGTACGCCGGATACCCGCACTTCCATTTCTATTCCAATCTCGATTTTCTTTACCGCTTTTACGACGCCTGTATAAAGGAGAAGCACCGCCATGATCGAAAATATTAAGCCCATGGACATTGAAAAGCGCAGCTTTGCCATCATCACCGAGCTGCTCGGCGATACGAAGCTCGATGCCGAAAACGAGCTTGTCATCAAGCGCGTCATCCACACGACCGCCGATTTTGACTATGTACAGAATCTCGTTTTCTCCCCGCACGCCGTGACGAAGGGGCTGGACGCCCTGCGCGCGGGGTGCCACATCGTCACGGACACGCAGATGGCGAAGGCGGGCATCAACAAAACGATCCTCTCGCGTCTCGGCGGCGAGGTGCACTGCTTCATGTCTGACCCCGATGTTGCCGCCGAGGCGAAGGAGCGCGGCGTCACCCGTGCGATCGTCTCCATGGAGAAGGCGGCGCAGCTGCCGGAGCAGTGCATTTTCGCCATCGGCAACGCGCCCACGGCGCTCATCGCGCTGCACGGGCTGATCGAGGCGGGGAAGCTTGACCCCGCGCTCATCATCGGCGTGCCGGTCGGGTTCGTGAACGTGGTGGAGAGCAAGGAGCTTTTTCTCGATTCCCCGGTGCCGCACATCATCGCCCGCGGCCGGAAGGGCGGCAGCAACGTGGCCGCCGCCATCTGCAACGCGCTGCTCTACCAGATTTTGCGGTAAATATGGAACAGTACATCGAAAAGGACGGAAAGCGGCTCCGGCTCGGGTATACGACCGGCTCGTGCGCCGCGGCGGCGGCCAAGGCTGCGGCCTGGATGCTGCTCACCGGGAAGCGGAAGGAGACCATCACGCTCGATACGCCGAAGGGCATCCGCCTCGAGCTCCCCGTGCGGGAGATCACCATGGGGGAGACCGCCGTCTCCTGCGCCATCGAAAAGGACAGCGGCGACGACCCGGACGTTACCAAAGGCATGCTCATATTTGCCTCCGTCCGCCGGACGGACGAGCCGGGTGTACACATCGACGGCGGCGCGGGCATTGGCCGCGTGACGAAGCGCGGGCTGGATCAGAGCGTCGGAAACGCCGCCATCAACTCCGTGCCGCGGCAGATGATCCGCGAGAATGTGGAAGAGGTCATGGCGCTTGCCGACTTCTCCGGCGGGCTGGCGGTCGTGATCTCTGCGCCGGGAGGCGGAGAGATCGCGAAAAAGACGTTCAATCCCCGTCTCGGCATCGTCGGCGGGATCTCCATTCTCGGCACGACCGGCATCGTGGAGCCGATGAGCGAAGCGGCGCTCGTGGAGACCATCCGCGTGGAGCTGCGGCAGCGCCGCGCGCTCGGAAAGGACTATGCGCTGCTCACGCCGGGCAATTACGGCTCGGACTTCATCCGGCAGAACCTGAATGTCGATCTCAACACCGCCGTGCAGGTCTCGAACTTCCTCGGCGACGCGCTCGATATCTGCCGGGAGCTCGGCTTTCGCGGCGCGCTGCTCGTCGGGCACATCGGAAAGCTCGTAAAGGTCGCGGGCGGCATGATGAACACACACTCCAAGTACGGCGACTGCCGCATGGAGATCCTTGCCGCGCACGCGGCCGCCTGCGGCGTGGACGCGGAGCGTATTCGCGAAATACTCGATTGCGCCGCGTGCGACGATGCCGTGCGCATTCTCCGCGAATGCGGTCTCGCGGAAGCGACGCTCGCGCGCGTTACGGACCGGGTGCTCTTCCATCTCGCGCACCGCGCGGACGGGATGAAAATCGGCGTTTTGATGTTTTCCAAGGAATACGGCATTCTGGGGCAGAGCGAAAACGCCCCGGAGCTTTTGAAAAAGATCATGGAGGATTGAATCGTATGGTACATTTTGTCGGAGCCGGAAGCGGCGCGGCCGATCTTATCACGGTGCGGGGGGCGAAGCTGCTCGGCGAGTGCGACGTGGTGATCTACGCCGGGAGCCTGGTGAATCCCGCGCTTTTGAACTACTGCCGGAAGGACTGCCAAATCTACAACAGCGCGGAAATGACGCTCGAGCAGGTGATCGCCGCCATCCGCGAGGCCGAAGCCGAGGGCAAAACGACCGTCCGCCTCCACACCGGCGATTCGAGCATTTACGGCGCGGTGCGCGAGCAGTTTGACGAGCTCGATAAGCTTGGCATCGCCTACGACGTCTGCCCCGGCGTGAGCGCCTTTTGCGGCGCGGCGGCCTCGCTCAAAACGGAGTATACGCTGCCCGACGTGAGCCAGACCGTCATCATCACGCGCGCCGCCGGCCGGACGCCGGTGCCCGAAAAGCAGTCGATCGCGGCGCTTGCCGCGCATCAGGCCACGATGGTGCTCTTCCTCAGCACGAGCCTCACCGAAAAGCTCCAGCACGAGCTTTTGGCGGGCGGCTACTCCGAAAGCACTCCCGCGGCGGTCGTATACAAGGCGACGTGGCCGGAGGAGAAGATCTTCCGCTGCACCGTCGGCACGCTGCACAAGACCGTTACGGAAAACGGCCTTACCAAAACGAGTCTCATCGTCGTCGGCGAGTGCATGGGGGACAAGTACCTCCGCTCGCTTCTCTACCATCCCGGCTTCACCACGGAGTTCCGGGAGGCCACGGAATGAACGCCGCGCTCTTTGCCTACAGCCGCCGCGGCTGCGCCACGGCGCGCCGCGTTATGGAAGCTCTCGATGGCTATACGGTGCAGGCGTACACGATGGAGCGGTTTGGGGAGGCGGGCTTTGCGCCGGTCTGCCGCCCGGCGAAGGAGTTTTACGGGCCGATCTTTGCAAAGGTACAGGCCATGATCTTCGTTTCGAGCGTCGGGCTCGCCGTGCGGGAGGTCGCGCCGCATCTTAAAAGCAAGGCGACCGACCCCGCGGTGCTCGTGCTCGACGAGCTGGGGCAGTACGTGATCCCCGTGCTCTCGGGGCACATCGGCGGGGCGAACGAGCTTGCCAAAACGCTTGCCGCTTCGCTCGGCGCGCAGGCCGTCATCACGACGGCGACTGACATCAACGGCCGCTTTTCCGTGGATTCCTGGGCGGCGAAGAACGGCTGTGCCATCGCGAGCCTGCCGGTCGCAAAGGCGGTGTCTGCCGCGGTGCTCGAGGGCGACGTGCCGCTCGCGTGCGATTTTCCGGTCGTGACGGCTCTGCCGCGCGGCATTGCTTCGGGCGATGCCGGTCCGCTCGGCGTGTACATCGGCGTTTATGAGAAAACGCCGTTTGCGAGGACGCTGCGGCTCGTCCCGCGCGTCGTGCATCTCGGCATCGGCTGCCGGAAGGGCACGGGCGAGGAGGCGATCCGCGCGGCGGTGGACGCCGCACTCGCGGAGAATCGCATTGACCGCCGCGCCGTGAAGTGCGCCGCGTCCATCGATCTCAAGGCGCAGGAGGCGGGGCTTCTCGCCTACTGCCGGGCAGAGGGGCTGCCCATAGAGTTTTATACGGCGGAGGAGCTGCGCGCAGTGCGCGGCGAGTTTACGCCCTCGGAATTTGTGAAAAGCGTCACCGGCGTCGATAACGTGTGCGAGAGAGCCGCGCTTCGAAACGCCGAAACGTTATTGATAAAAAAGACCGCCCGCGACGGCGTGACTGTTGCGGCGGCGGTGGAGCATTGGGAGGTTCGCTTTGAGTAAGCTGGCGGTTGTGGGCATCGGCCCCGGAAACTATGAAAACATGACGATCCGCGCCGACCGCGCGCTGCGCGAGTGCGACGTGATCGTAGGCTATACCGTGTACGTTGATCTCGTAAAGGAGCGCTACGCGGACAAGGAATTTCTCACCACGCCGATGCTGCGCGAGGTGGAGCGCTGCGAAATGGCGCTCGAAACGGCGCGCGGCGGAAAGAGCGTTGCGATGATCTGCTCCGGCGACAGCGGCATTTACGGCATGGCGGCGCTGCTCTATGAGCTGCGCGGCGAGGAGGGCGAGCCCGAGATCGAGGTCATCCCCGGCCTCACCGCCGCGTGCAGCGGCGGGGCGCTGCTCGGCGCACCGCTCACGCATGACTTTGCCGTCATCAGCCTGAGCGACCGGCTGACGCCGTGGGAGAAGATCGAAAAGCGCCTAGCGTGTGCGGCCGAGGCCGATCTCAGCATCGTCCTTTATAACCCCCGCAGCAAGGGCCGCCCGGAAAATCTCCGCATGGCGTGCGATATTTTGCTGCGCTATCTGCCGGAGGATCGTCCCTGCGGCGTGGCGCACTCCATCGGGCGCGAGGGCGAGGCGGGCGAATATATGACGCTCGCTGAGCTGCGAGACGCCGATATCGATATGTTCAGCACCGTATTCATCGGAAACGCCATGACGAAGATGATCGGCGGGGCAATGGTGACGCCGCGCGGCTACCGCCGCAAGGGGGCGCCGGATGCCTAAGCTCTGTGTATTTGCCGGGACGACCGAGGGACGCGAGATCGCCGAATTTCTCGCCGCGCAGGACGCGGATGTGACCGTGTGCGTGGCCACGGAATACGGCGAAACGCTGCTGCCGCAGGGGGAGAATCTGCACATCTCCGCGCGGCCTCTGCCGCGCGAGGAGATGAAAGAGCTCTTCCGGCGGGAGAGCTACGATCTCGTCATCGACGCGACGCACCCTTACGCCAAACGCATCACCGAGAGCGTCGCAGAGAATTGCGCTGCCACGGATACGGAATACCTCCGGCTCCTCCGGCCCGATACGGCGCTGCCGGAAAACGCCGTTTTCGTCGAGGATGCCGCCGCGGCGGCGGAATATCTCGATCGCGTGGACGGGAACATCCTGCTCACGACCGGCAGCAAGGAGCTGCGCGCCTTTGCCGCGCTGCGCGATTTTTCCGAGCGCGTCTATGCCCGCGTGCTGCCGATGGAGGATTCCCTCCGGCTCTGCCGTGAGGCGGGGGTGCAGCCGTCGCACATTCTCGCGATGCAGGGACCGTTCTCGAAAGAGCTCAACGCCGCCATGCTCCGGAGCACCGGCGCGGCGTACATGGTAACAAAGGCCTCCGGCAGCGCCGGAGGATTGGAGGAAAAGCTCGCCGCCGCCGCGGAGACCGGCGCAGTGCCGGTCATCCTTGGCCGCCCGGCACAGCGCGAAGGACTCGATACAGCGGAGACGATCGCGCTGCTCTGCCGCCGGTTCGGCTTTCACGCGCGGCCAAACGTCGCCATTGTGGGGCTTGGCCCCGGCAGCCGCGCCGCACTCACCGGCGAGGCGCGCGAGGCGCTCTCCCGCGCCGGGTGTCTTGTTGGCGCGGCACGGATGATCGAGGCCGCGGCGGCGCCCGGCCAGGCGACGCACGCCGCCATTGCGCCGGAGGATATCCGCGATTATATTCTCGCGCACCCGGAATACGGCTCGTTCGCGGTCGTGATGTCCGGCGATACCGGCTTTTTCAGCGGCACGAGAAAGCTTCTGCCGCTGCTCACCGGCTGCCGCGTTACGGTTTTGCCGGGGGTGAGCTCGCTCTCCTACCTCTGCGCGAAGCTCGGCACATCCTACGAGGACGTGCTCCCCGTCACGCTCCATGGCCGGAGCGAGCCGGTCTTGCTCCCGCTCGCGCAGGGACGGCGCTGCTTTGTGCTCGTCGGCGGCGAGAACGGCATGGGAAAGCTCTGCCGCACGCTCACGGAAAACGGCATGGGCGCGGCGCGCGTTTCGGTTGGCGAGCGCTTGAGCTACCCGGACGAGGCTATTACCACCGGCACGGCGGCGGAGCTTTCGGAAAAGCATTTTGAAAGTCTCGCCGTGGCGCTCATCGAATATTCGGGCGAAGCGCTGCCCATTACGGCGGGGCTGCCGGACGAGGCGTTTTCGCGCGCCGAGACCGTGCCGATGACGAAGAGCGAAATTCGCGCCGTGAGTCTTTCCAAGCTCGCGCCGCGTGAGGACTCGATCGTCTGGGACGTCGGCGCGGGTACAGGCAGCGTCACGATCGAGGCGGCGCTCGCCGCCCGGCGGGGGCGCGTATACGCCGTGGAGCAAAAGGACGCCGCCTGCGATATCCTGCGCGAAAACCTCCGCCGGTTCCACACCGACAACGTGGAGCTTGTCTCCGGCACCGCACCGGAGGCATGTGCCGGCCTCCCCACGCCGACGCATGCCTTTCTCGGCGGGACGAGCGGCCATATGAAAGAGATCATTGCACTGCTCCGGGAGAAAAATCCGCAGGTGCGCATCGTTGCCACGGCGGTGACGCTTGAATCCGTTGCGGAGCTCACCGAGTGCGTGAAGGCGTTTCCGTTTCGCGAAACGGAGGCGGTGTCCATCACCGCCGCGCGCAGCCGGAAGGCGGGCACGTACCATCTGATGACCGGACAGAACCCGGTATACATTTTTACCATGCAGGGGTGAAGAGCAAATGTACCATCTGATCGCGCTGCTGCTCGGCTTTTTCATCGATCTTCTGCTCGGCGACCCGCACAGCATCCCGCACCCGGTCGTGTGGATCGGGAAGCTGATCACGGCTGTGGAGAAGTTTGTGCGGCGCATATTTCCCAAAACCGTCCGCGGCGAGAATGTCGCAGGGGGCGTTCTGTGGCTCATCGTGGCGGGAATTTCCACCGCCGTTCCGGCGCTTTTGCTGTACGCGGCGTACCGCATCCATCCGGCGGCGGGGCTCGTGCTCGAGAGCATTATGTGCTGGCAGATCCTCGCGACGAAGTCCCTCCGGGATGAGAGCATGAAGGTCTATGCCGCGCTGAAAAAGGGCGTGCCGGAGGAGTACCGCCGTGCCGTTTCGATGATCGTCGGGCGCGACACCGCCGAACTGGACGATCTCGCGGTCACCCGCGCCGCGGTGGAGACCGTGGCGGAGAACGCCTCCGACGGCGTCATCGCGCCGATGCTCTTTCTCGCACTCGGCGGCGCGCCGCTCGGCTTTTTCTACAAGGCCGCGAACACCATGGACTCCATGCTCGGCTACGTGGAGATGCCGTATAAGAACATCGGCCTTGTCCCGGCAAAAATGGACGACGTGTTGAACTACATCCCCGCGCGGCTCTCCGCACTTTTGATGCTCGCCGCGGGCGCGCTGCTGCGGCTCGATGCGAAAAACGGCTGGAAAATCTGGCGGCGCGACCGGCGCAACCACGCAAGCCCCAACTCCGCGCAGACGGAGTCGGTGTGCGCGGGGCTGCTCGGCGTGCGTCTCGCGGGCGACGCTTACTACCACGGCGAGCTGCACAAAAAGCCGTACATCGGCGATGCGCGGCGCGAGATCGAATACGAGGACATCCCCCGCGCCGGTCGGCTGCTTTACGCCACGGCGGCACTGTCGCTGCTCCTGTTCGGGGGAATAAAATTTCTTCTGTTGAGGTGAAATCATGCTGTACGACACGAAAAATCCGCACGGCGGAGACGTTTACGCCGGGAACATCCGGCTCGACTTTTCCGCTAACATCAACCCGCACGGCATGCCGGAGGGCGTGCGCGAGGCGATCGGCCGCGCGCTGGACCGTGCGGATCGCTACCCCGACCCCTACTGCCGCGCGCTGCGCGCGGCGATCGCAAAGGCCGAGAGCGTGCCGGAAGACTATGTCATCTGCGGCAACGGCGCGTCGGAACTGATCTACACCTTTGCCGATGCCTTCCGCCCGAGCTCCGCGGCGGAGCTCGCGCCGACGTTTTCGGAGTATGCGCACGCCGTGGCGCGCCGCGGCTGCGATATGGCACGCTACACGTTTTCGGAGGAGAAGGGCTTCGTGCCGGACGCCGGGATCCTCGGCTTCCTTCGCGAGACGAGACCGGCGGTGTTCTTCCTCTGCAACCCGAACAACCCCACCGGGCGGCTCGCCGAGCCTCAGCTGATCGAGCAGATCCTTGCCGTGTGCGAGGAGCAGGGGACGTTCGTTTTCGCGGACGAGTGCTTTCTGGATCTCACGGACGGCGGCGAGAGCCTGAAGCCGTATCTCGCGCGGTATCCGCAGCTCTTCATTCTCAAGGCGTTCACGAAAAGCTACGGCATGGCGGGCGTCCGCCTCGGCTACGGCCTCTGTGCCGATGCGGACATACTGCGCGACATGGCCTCCGCCGCGCCGCCGTGGAACGTATCCACGCTTGCGCAGGCGGCGGGCGAGGCGGCGCTGCGGGAGACGGGATTTCTGGAAACGACCCGCGCGCTTATCAAAACGGAACGCGCCTGGCTGGCCGGGGCGCTCGCGGCGTCCGGCTGCCGCGTGATCCCCTCGGACGCCAATTACCTGCTCTTTCAGGCCGCGCCGGGACTTTCCGATGCGCTGCGCGAAAAGGGCGTGCTGATCCGAAACTGCGATAATTACGAAGGGCTCTCCGCCGGGTGGTACCGCGTTGCGGTGCGCACGCATGCGGAGAACGAGGCCCTGATCCAGACCATCCGGGAGATCGAATAATGGCGAAAAACATCATGATCCAGGGCACGATGTCCAACGCAGGCAAGAGCATCCTCTGCGCCGGGCTGTGCCGCATTTTCCACCAGGACGGCTACCGCGTTGCGCCGTTCAAAAGCCAGAACATGGCGCTCAACTCCTTCATCACCGCCGCGGGCGGCGAGATGGGGCGCGCGCAGGTCGTGCAGGCGGAGGCTGCGGGCATTGCCCCCGACGTGCGCATGAACCCCATTTTGCTCAAGCCGACGACCGACGTCGGCAGCCAGGTGATCGTAAACGGCGTTGTGCAGGGCAACATGCACGCGATGGAGTATTACCGCCGCAAGCGTGAGTACATTCCCGCGGTGATGGAGGCGTATAACTCGCTCGCTGCGGAATATGACATCATCGTCATCGAGGGCGCGGGCAGCCCGGCGGAGATCAATCTCAAGCAGGAAGACATTGTGAACATGGGTCTTGCAAAGCTCGTGGACGCGCCGGTGCTCCTCGTCGGCGATATTGACCGCGGCGGCGTATTCGCGCAGCTCTACGGCACCGTGGCGCTGCTCGAGCCGGACGAGCGCGCGCGCATCCGCGGCACGATCGTCAACAAGTTCCGCGGCGATAAGAAGATCCTCGAGCCCGGCCTCAAAACGCTCGAGGAGCTGTGCGGCGTGCCGGTGGCGGGCGTTGTGCCGTATGTGCATCTGGATATCGACGACGAGGACAGTCTCTCCACGCGCTTTTCGCGCGGCGGCGAGCGCCGGGCGATCGATGTTGCCGTTATCCGTCTGCCGCGTATCTCCAACTTCACGGATATGAGCCCGCTGGAGCGGTACGAAAACGTGTCCGTGCGCTACATTGAGCGCGCCGCGGAGCTCGGAGCGGCGGACATGATCGTCCTGCCCGGCACGAAGAGCACGATCGCCGATCTCAAATGGCTGCGCGAGAGCGGGCTGGAAGCGGCCATATTGAAGGCCGCGGCCGCCGGGACGCTTGTTTTCGGCATCTGCGGCGGGTATCAGATGCTCGGCCGGAGCGTGTCCGATCCCGACAGGGTCGAGGCCGCGGGCATCACGGACATTGCCGGCATGGGTCTGCTCGACATGGACACCGTATTCGAGGGCGAAAAGGTGCAGACACAGACGCGCGGCGTATTCTCCGGCGTGGAAGGGGAGCTCTCCTGCCTGAACGGCCTTTCCTATGAAGGATATGAAATTCATATGGGACGAAGCCGCGCGGCGCGAAGCGCCGTCACCGGCGGCGGGAACGTGTACGGAAGCTACATCCATGGCATCTTCGATGCCCCCGGCGTTGCGGACGCCGTGCTCGGCGCGCTCTGCCGGAAAAAGGGGCTGAGCCCTGAGATTCTCGGTAGTTTTGACCCCGCGGCGTACCGGGAGGAGCAGTACGACAAGCTCGCCGAGGTCGTCCGCGAGGGGCTGGATATGGAGCTTGTGTACAAGATCCTTGACCGCCGGGACTGAGACGCCGATCCCTGTCGTTTTTTCGGAAATTCTGCGGGAATATATATTGCAAAGCTATCAGGTATATGCTATATTTGCTATACATGGATGAATCTCCCGTAAAATTGAATAGAACCATTCGGATGAAGGAACCGTGTGCAAATCACGGACTGTAACGGCAACTGTAACGCGGAGCGAACCCATCATGCCACTGGGAGACCGGGAAGGCGGGCGAGCGAGGAAACGAAGTCAGGATATTTCACCGGATGAAGCACCGTTTTCCGGCAGCTTTGCCGGGAAATCGGTATGTTTCCGATTAAAACGCTTACATATTCTGAGAACACCGTCAGAGCAGCTTTTTGGCTGCTCTGATTTTGTTTTTCCGGGAGTGGCGTCGGCTGGAACCGTTTTGCGAGATTTTCCATGAAGATATTTTAGGAGGGCATGGATATGCACAGGAAAATGTCCAGAATCGTTGTGCTGCTGCTCGTGATCTGCCTGACGCTGGGGAACGTCGTTCCCGTTCTGGCGGTGGACGACAGCGACAGCACGACTACCGTGACGGCTACCGCGGAGGTCTCTCCCTCGGCGGAGGCGGAAGAGTCCGCAGCCCCGACGTCTACTCCCTCGGCGACGGCCGAGACAAAGGAAACGCCCGCGGCCGCGCCGACCCCCACGGCAAAGACGGAGACGACCGCTTCGCCGGAGACCGCGGAGACGACTGCGACGCCCACGGCGGCGCCGTCCGCGACCACGGAGACAAGCGCTTCGCCGGAGGCTTCGGCGACCGCGACGGCAACAGCGGAAACGACCGAAGAGCCTGCCAAGGTCACCTTTGTGCCGACGGCCTATGGAGCCGCGCCGGTGGACGAGAAGGTATTCACCAATTCCAACAAAATTACGTCATCCGTCAAGGATTTTGCACTTGACTGGGCGACGTCTACCTCGATGATCTCTGGCGGCAAGCTTTATCTTACGCTCAGCCTGAACCCTGATGCAGACGGGAGCTTCCCTTATACCTATCTTTATCTCGGCGATAAAGACGATCTGGACAAGGTTCTGGAAGAGGGCGGCGAGCTGGACGTTGTAGCTGCCGGTGAGAGCAATGGAAAGCAGACTTTCCACTTTGTGACGAATAAAGGACTGATCGGAGAACAGAAAGAGGCTACGCTTGTCGTATATGCTCTGAAGGCTGACGGCTCTGCCGCAGAGGTCACGATCACCTTCACTACCAAGACTATGCCGGTGAACAACACCGTTACCGAGGTCACGTATCCTGCCGCACCGGCGACAGAAGAAGAAATGGCCGTAAAGGGCGATGAGGGAATGTATGTCTATCAGCTGAAAGACCCTTCGACGCCCTACTCGATGTTCAAGGTTCTCAAGGCCACGGCGATCAAGGTTAACGGCACCATCTACGCAACGATCTACGTGAGCCCTCGATATGCGTATGTGGGCTTTGCGTCCAAGACCGTGCTTGATAACGGCGGCGAGGTCTCCGCAACAAAGGGCACAACGGTAGTATTGGAGGATGGCACGGAAACACGGATGTATCATCTCAGTTTCCCGGCCAACAGCGTTGAAGGCAACGCCAAGGAACTCTGCCTTATCAAAGATACCTATACCACAACCAACTCAAACTGGAATTCCTCCCCGGTGTACCTTAAAGTTCCCGACTCCATCCCGGAAGGAACGGTCGAGCCGGTTTTCACGCCGGTGGATCATCCCGCTGCGCCGGTGGCCGAGAAAGTTCCGAGCAACAAGATCTCTGCTACCACCAAGGCGACGGTTGGCAATGTCGCTTTCAAACTTGACGGCAACAATACCACGGCGATGATCTCTGGCGGCAAGCTCTATCTCACGCTCAGCGCGAGCACCGACGCGGATTATCTCTATCTCGGCACCGAGGACGAACTGAAGAAGGTGCTGGAAGAGGGCGGCAAGCTGGATGTTGTGGCTGCCGGTGAGAGCGACGGAAAGCAGACGTTCCATTTCGTGACCGACAAGGGAGAAATCGGAACAAATACCAAGGTTACGCTTACCGTGTACGCTTTGAAGGCGGACGGAACCTATACGACAGTCACTCTCAAATTCTCCAAACTGCCGGTGAACAACACCGTTACCGCGGTTACATATCCTGCCGCGCCGAACGCGGAAGGAGAGCTCGCGATAGAGGGCATGAAGGTCTACACCGATGCAGCAGGCACCACGCCCGCTTCCATGTTCAATGTCGACAGCGCCACGGCGGTTAAGGTCGACGGCACGATATATGCGACAATCTATGTAACGAAGACCAACGCGAAAGGCTTTACCTACAGCTATTTCGGCATCGGCTCCAAGACCCGGCTTGACAACGGCGGTGAGGTTTCCGCCACGGCGGCCGGACTGACGGACGATGATGAACCGCGGCAGATTTATCACTTTACGCTGAACGAGGCGCAGGTGGATGCAAACGGCCTTGTGGAGATCTGCATCATCAAGAGCGACTACACCACGACCAACGGTTGGAACACCAACCCTTATTATCTCAAGGTTCCCGCGGACATTCAGGAAAGAGTCGCTGTGCCCATCCCGGATGCGGTGAGCTATGACGCTGCGCCCGTTGAGGAGAAGAAGCTTTCCGGTCTGACGGCCACGATGCAGAACGAGACCGCGTCTCTCTTCGACATCGCCTCCGTTACGGCGATCCGCTATGGCGACATCACCCATTTCACGTTCACGGTGAATTCCGTTGACGGAGCCTTCCCTTATTCCTGCCTCTATCTCGACAACGAGACGGCGCTGAAGGCCGCGCTCGAGCAGGGCGGCAAATACCCGGTCGTGAAGGCCACCGAGGAAAACGGACAGCAGTTCTACCACTTCACGCTGCCCTCTTCCGCAGTAGGAACGAGCGTTTCTGTATGCGCCGTGAAGGAGGACAACACCTATGAGCCGCTGACGCTTGCCATTCCGGCAAAGGTCACCGCCGGTACGAAGCCGGTGTGGGTGGATTACGACGCCGCTCCGGCGAAAGAAGCGGACATGAAGGACAAGATGCTTGTTTCCTATCAGGGGAAAAGCGACCCCTATTCCATGTTCGTTCCCATCGAAGGTACGACGGCGCTCAAGGTCGATGACCTTCTCTACATTACCATCCAGACAAAGGCCAATAACGCGCGAGGCGAATACATTTATCCCTATCTGCGGTTTGACACACGGGCAAATACGAAGGATCATCTCGATAATGTGGGCGGCGAACTGAGCGTCGTTTACGGCGAGAATGGACTCTATCATTTCACGCTTCCTCTGAGCCAGCTCACCGAGGTCAAAGACAGCGAAACGGGCAAAACGGTGGAATACCGCGTTCCGATCTGCCTGCTGAAAGACACGCTGCAAATCAACGGCAGTGAGCTGGAGCTCATTATTTCCGCGCCGCTTCCCGAAGAATCCACCGACCCGGGCGAAGATCCGGATAAGAAGCCGGAGGCCGCTCCCGCGATCCCAAAGCTGCCCGACGATCTTTCGGAGGCCGGGATTAAGGTTCTGAAGGTCGAGGACGGCGCGGAATTCAAGATGTTCACCGCGGCGAAGACCGGCATGGTCGTTGCGGGCGAAAAGCTGCTCATCCGCTTTGAGACGGCCAATACCTCCTACGATAAGCTGTACTTCGGCTCCAAGGACGATGCCTTCAAGTCTCCCTACGTGCAGGGCACGGAGCGCACGGGCGGCGGCTGGGTATTTGAATTCGAGCTGCCCGCGTCCTATCGCGGCGCCGAAAACCCGATCAGCCTCGGCAAGCCGGACGGCACGTGGTATACCGGCAAGGATCTCCTGATCTCCATCCCGGCGAACACGGGCGATACCGGCACGGAGATCTCCGACGCGGAGATGAAGATGGTCGCCGCGGGCAGCTTCATTGAGGCGAGCTTCCAGATCACCAGCTCCTCCGCCACGCTGATCGGCGATACGATCTACTGCACCATCACCGGCACCATGGGCGGCAACCAGACCGGCAAGACGGCGACGAAGCTCTATATCGGCAGCCGCGACGACAAGGACAAGTCCTCTGCCGTCTCCGGCAGCGTGAACGGTTTGGAAACGACGTTCTCCTTCAGCGTTTCCGCCGATAAGCAGGGCACCTCCATCCCGATCGTTGTCGGCTTTGCGGACGGCACCTGGGACACCAATCAGGACTTTTTCCTGAACGTCCCGAACTTTGGCCGTACGTTTGATCTGAGCTACTATACCGACGGCGTGTACGACCTCTACGGCAACGCCTATGCCTATCTGGACAAGGCCGACAGACGCAGTTTTGCGGTGGACACGCAGTCCACGCTGACCGTTTCCGGCGACACCATCACGATCAAGTGGGTCACCCGCGCGAGCGACATCGACAAGATCTACATGGGCAGCGTGACCGACGCGAAGGACACGCGCGAGGCGCAGGCGCTCAGCAGCACCGATTATGAGCCCATCGGCATGAACTACAAGGTGTTCTACATCACGCTTCCCAAGAGCGCGCTCGGCAGCCAGATCCCCTTCGTGCGCCACTCACGGCTCTGGTGGCCGGAGACGGACGGCTGGCTGGAGAATCAGGACTATCTGGTTCTCACCGATTATCTGCCCCGTCTGACGGACGATACCGAGACCCGCCTGGACGATGCCGGTATCCGCATGCTTGCCGGCGGCAGCCAGGTGGAGCAGAGCTTCAAGATCACCTCGTCCTCCGCGGTGCTCAAGGGCACCACCATCACCTGCACGATCACCGGCAAACCGGCCGGCAACAACTCCTCCAAGACGGCGGACAAGCTGTATCTCGGCGACCGCAGCGATAAGGATAAATCCGGCTATGTCACCGGCACCGTGAACGGCGACGGCACCACAACGTTTGTCTACACCGTGAACGCCGAACGCCAGGGCTCCTACACGCCCGCCGTGCTCGGTTTCTCGGATAACTCGTGGGATACCACGCAGTCCTACTTCCTGAACGTTCCCAACTTCAACGGCGCGTTTGACGCCTCCGCCTTTACCGATGGCGTGTACGATCTCTTCGGCTACGCCTACACCAAAAACGGCGTCATCCCGGTCGACGCGGGCGCGACGCTGACTGTGTCCGGCGATACGATCACGATCAAGTACGTCACCCGCACCAGCGGCTACAGCAAGCTGTACTTCGGCTCCGTGGCCGACGATGCGGCGACGCGCGATGCCGCTGCCGTCTCCGCCGGGATCCTCAATCCCGACGATGCTTACAGCTACCGCTACTTCTCCGTTACGCTGCCGAAGAGCGCTCTCGCCGAGACCATCCCGTTCGTGAGCTGCAGCAAGAACGGAACGTGGAGCACGAAGCAGGATCAGCTGCTGGTGCCGCGCTTCCTGCCCCGCATCGGCGGCGCGACCGATCCCGACCCGGTCGATCCGAGTGATCCGGGCTCGGTCATCAAGGACGGCAGCACCTACTACACCACGGGCGAGTCCGGCGCTTCCATGTTCCGCGTCCGCCGCGTTGTCATCACGGCGAAGGACGGCAAGTATGATGTGACGCTGACGCTCAACGGCACCAGCTACGATTACCTCTTCCCCGGAACGGGCGCGCAGGCCAGCGCGGCTGACAAGAGCACGTGGTCTCCCGCGAAGGTCGTGAGCGGCACGATCGACGGCGAGACGCGCGACAACTGGCACACCTACACCATCACGGTGGACGAGCTGACGAACCCGCTGGCCGTCACGTCCCACAGCCAGAAGAACGACACGTGGTATGACCGCAGCATTACGCTCGATCTCGAGAATCTCAAGCGCACCGCCGAGGACGGAAAGTATTCCGTGACGGCGGAATGCGGTGCAGCGATGTTCAAGATCGTCGATGCGAAGCTCAACGTGGTGAACGGCACGATCCTGGCCACGCTGACGCTCAGCGGCACCGGCTACGATTATCTCTACCCCGGCACCGGCGACCAGGCCGAAAACGACAAGGACAACTGGGCGCCCTTCGCCGTGGACGAGAACGGCAAGTATACCTACACCATCCCCGTTTCCGAGCTCGACAAGCCCATCATTATCGCTTCGCACAGCCAGAAGAACAACATCTGGTATGACCGCACGGTAACGTTCGATTCGAGCACACTCAAGAAGATCGGCGACGCGACCGATCCCGTCGGCCCGACGCCCACGCCGACCCCGACGCCCGCCCCGGTCGACCCGACGAAGCCGGACGATGAATCTGACCACGAGACGGACACGAGCGGATCCACCTCCCGCGTGAACAACAGCACGACGCTCAAGGACGGCACCTACGCCCCCGACAGCTTCTCCTTCTCCGGCGGCTCCGGCCGCACGCGCATCGTGTGCGACAAGGTCACGGTGAAGAACGGCCAGGCGTATGCCACCATCCGCTTCGTGAGCAGCAGCGGCAACCCGCCGCAGTTCTCCTACGTGAAGGCCTCCGGCAACACGTACTACTCCAACGACGGCTGCACGTTCACGATCCCCGTGGAGCTCAACAAGAATAACCGCATTCTCGGCATGACTACGAAGATGTCCTCCGCGCACGAGATCGAATACATCATCTTTGTGCAGCTCAAAACGACCGCCAACGGCCAGAAGGACACCGAAAAAACTACCACCACGCTCAGCACCGAAGCTCCGGAGATCATGGGTCTCACGTTCCAGGAGGAGATCCGGCTTGACCACGCGCAGTATCTCAAGCTCTTCCGCTATGAGGGCAACATCGTTCTCGCGGAGATCGATGTTATGACCGATACGGTGCTTGATACCGAGAGGGCCAAAGCCGAGATCGAAAAGGCCGACAAGGCCGCCGCGGCGGAGAATACCGACGAAGCCGTCGCCGAGGAAGAGAGCGTGGACAACGCGCAGATCAAGGCCGACTATGTCTCCGAGCTTTATAAGCAGAACATCCTGCGCTACCTGCTCGTTCCGGAAGGGACGGAGCTCCCCGCGGGTCTTGAAAAGCAGCTCATCATCGTGACGCTGCCCGTAAAGAGCCTGTACGTGATGGACGAAACGCCCGTCGATACGCTCGACATCTTTGAAGCGCTCAACCTCGTCAAGGTGTTCGGTGCGGAGACGGCCGAGAACGAAACGCTCGCCGCGGCACTCGCCGACGGCAGCACGGTCTGCGGCGGCACGTGGGATAAGCCCGAGTATAAGAAGCTTGTGCAGAACAAGACCGATCTCGTGCTCACCTCCGGCAAGCTCCTGCCGCTGAACGAGGAAACGCTCACCGCGCGCAAGGAGACCGCGCCTGCCGATGCCGAAGAGCTGACCGCAGTGGAATACCGCGATCGCCTGTACGATCTGGCCGACCGCTTCGCTGTGCTGGATATCCCGATGCTCATTGACCGTTCCTCCGACGAGGCCGACGCTCTTGCGCAGGCCGACTGGCTGAAGCTCTATGGCGTTCTGCTCGGCGACGAGACGACGGCAGACCGCATGATCCGCGAAATCACCTCCCGGGAGGGTTAACGAATGAAACACACCGCAACAAGAATTTCGGCGCTGCTGCTGGCGCTGACGCTGCTTTTGACCATGGCCGGATGCGGCGGGAGCACCTCTCCCGCCTCCGCCGGCACCGAGACGACCTCCACTCCGGCGGAGGCCGCCGGTGAAGCGAACACGGCGGGAGATACCGCCGCCTCCCCGGCCGATGCGCCGGTCATCGAGGGGCTGACCTTTACGGAAGAGACGCCGCTCAAATACGCCAGGGTGTTCCGCCTCTTCCGCTATGAGGGCGGCTATACGCTCATCCACATCGACGGCGACGCGGACTATCTCGTCGTGCCGGAGGGCGCGGCGGTTCCGGCGAATGTGGACGGCTCCGTCACGGTGCTCCAGCAGCCCGTGGACAAGATCTATCTCGCGGCGACCTCCGCCATGTCGCTCTTTGCCGCCGTGGATGCGCTCGACCACATCCGCCTCACCGGCACGCGCGAGTCCGGCTGGTACATCGATTCCGCCGTGGAAGCGATGCAGCGCGGCGACATCGAGTTCGCCGGAAAGTACAGCGAGCCTGACTATGAGCGCCTGATCGACGAGGAGTGCGATCTTGCCATCGAGTCCACGATGATCTACCACACGCCCAAGGTCAAGGAAATGATCGAGGATCTCGGCATCCCCGTGCTGGTCGACCGCTCCAGCTATGAGCAGCATCCGCTTGGCCGCACCGAGTGGATCAAGCTCTATGCCGCGCTCGTCGGGAAGGACGCCGAGGCGGCGGCATTCTTCGATAAGCAGGCGGACATCATCACGCAGCTCGAAGGCTTTGAGAACACCGGCAAGACCGTGGCGTTCTTCTTTGTGAACTCCGACGGCTCCGTCGTCATCCGCAAGCCCACCGACTATATTCCGAAGATGATCGAGCTCGCGGGCGGCCACTATGCCTTTGCAGACTTTGTGACCGACCAGACGAACACCTCCATCTCCGTCACCATGGAGACGTTCTACGGCAACGCCGTGGACGCCGATGTGCTCATCTATAACGCCTCCATCGACGCGCCCATTTCGAGCATCAATGAGCTGCTCGCCAAGGACGCCCTGTTTGCGGACTTCAAGGCCGTGAAGGAGGGCAACGTCTGGTGCACGGGCAAGTCGTTCTATCAGGCGACGGATATCGTGGGCGAAATGATCCGGGACATCCATCTCGTTCTCACCGACGGCACGGAGAGCGACATGACGTTCCTGACGCGCGTTTCCTGACCCATGAGCGAGAAATTGACCAATAATATCGCCCCGGCGCAAGCCGGGGCGTATCTTGTGCATCAGGCGCGGCGGCGCGCCCGGTATGCGCTAGTGTTTATCGTGCTCATCGCGGCGTTCTGCCTTATTACGGTGCTGAACATCAATATCGGCAACATCCCCATTCCGCTTGAGCGGATCGTGGAGATACTGTTCACCAAAACCGGCAACCCCACGGAGGTGAACATCATCTGGAAGATTCGCCTGCCGCGCATTCTGATGGCGGCGATCCTCGGCGGCGCGCTTTCGCTTTCGGGCTTTCTGCTGCAGACATTCTTTGAAAACCCGATCGCCGGGCCGTTCGTGCTCGGCATTTCGAGCGGCGCGAAGATGGTCGTTGCGTTCGCGATGATCTATTTCATCCAGATTTTCGGCGTCGTGTCGTCGTATACGCTGATCCTGGCGGCGTTTATCGGCTCGCTGCTCTCGGTGGGGTTCATCCTGCTCTTTTCCCGGCGCATCCCGAGCATGTCCACGCTGCTCGTCGCCGGTATCATGATCGGCTACATCTGCACCGCCATCACGGACTTCACCGTGACATTCGCCGCGGATTCCGACATTGTGAACCTGCATAACTGGTCCAAGGGCAGCTTTTCCGGCATGAACTGGAGCAACGTCGGCGTGGCGGCCACGGTCGTCGGCATTTCCGGCGGCATCACGTTCTTCATGGCTAAGCCCATCGGCGCCTACCAGCTCGGCGAGGCGTATGCCCAGAGCATGGGCGTGAACATCAAGGCGTTCCGCACGGCGCTGATCGTTCTTTCCAGCGTCCTCTCCGCCACGGTGACGGCGTTCGCCGGGCCGATCTCGTTTGTGGGCATCGCCGTGCCGTTCCTCATCCGGCACTGTCTCAATACGTCCAAGCCGCTCGTGGTCATCCCGGCCACATTTTTAGGCGGCGGCGTATTCTGTATGCTGTGCGATCTGATCGCGCGCACCGCCTTCGCGCCGACGGAGCTGAACATCAGCACTGTTACGTCCATTTTCGGCGCGCCGGTCGTTATTTACATGATGCTGCGCCGGAAGGGGGGACGGAAATGACGGATCAGCCCTATTTTGTCATCGACGATCTCACGATCGGCTACCACAAGGTGCCGGTCATCCGCGATATCTCCGTAAAGGTGCAAAAGGGCGAGATCATCGCGCTCATCGGGCCGAACGGCGCGGGCAAGTCCACGCTGCTCAAAACGATCGCGCGCGATTTGGAGCCGATCCGCGGAAAGATCTATCTCGAAGGCCGGGACATGCAGACGATCACCTACCGCGAGCTCTCCAAAAAGCTCGCTGTGATCCTCACGGAGCGCATCAAGGTGGAGCTCACCACCTGCCGCGACGTTGTCGCCACCGGCCGGTACCCGTACACCGGGCGGCTCGGCGTGCTCCGCGGCGAGGATCAGCGCATTGTGGACGAGGCCATGGAGACCGTCCACGCGCTTGATCTCGCCGAGCGCGACTTTAACGCCATCAGCGACGGCCAGCGCCAGCGCGTGCTGCTCGCGCGCGCCATCGCTCAGCAGCCGGAGATGATCCTGCTCGATGAGCCGACGTCGTTTCTCGACGTGCGGCATAAGCTCGATCTGCTCACCATTCTCACGCGCATGGCGCGCAAAAAGAACATTACGGTCATCATGTCGCTCCACGAGATCGATCTCGCGGAGAAGGTGGCCGACCGCATTCTCACCGTGAAGGGCGATACGCAGTTCGGCTACGGCGCGCCCGGCGAGGTGTTTGAAGAGCAGGCCATCCGGAAGCTCTACGACATCGAGGACGGGTACTTTGATCCGCTTTTCGGCAGCATTGAGCTCAAAAAGCCCGCCGGGGAAACGCCGGAGGTATTCGTGCTCGCGGGCGCGGGGACGGGCATTTCCGTCTACCGGAAGCTGCAGCGCGAAAACACCCCGTTCGCTACCGGTGTGCTGTACGAAAACGATGTGGACTACCGGCTCGCGCGGCTCCTTGCTGCGGAGACGGTCTCCGTTCCGGCGTTTGCCGCGATCGACGAGACGGTGTACGACCGGGCATTTGACGTGATGCGCCGGTGCGGCAAAATTCTCCTTGCCGGGGACGCCGCCCGAGAGCCGAACGCGCCGCTCCTTGCGCGCGCGGAGGCCGCGGGGCTTGCCGTTCTCGATGCGAAAAAGGAGGGGTGGACGCTGTGAGTCTGGAAAAAGGAACCTTTTACGCCGTGGGCGTCGGCCCCGGCAATCCCATGTGGATGACGCGCGAGGCGTGCGCCGTGCTGGAGGCATGCCCCGTGATCGCCGCGCCGCGCACTTCCTCCGGCGAAATGCTCGCGCTCTCTATTGCGCGCGGCGCCGCTGCGCTTGACGGGAAAACCATTTTGCCGCTGGAGTTTGCTATGTCCCGCGAGGCGTCCGTCCGCGCGCAGGGGTACGAGCGCGCCGCGGACGCCATCGCGCGAGAGCTCGATGCCGGGCACAATGTTGCCATGGTGAATCTCGGCGATGTTTCGATCTACGCGACGGCGTACTATGTGCTCGACGTGCTGCGCCGCCGGGGGTACGATACGCGGATGATTCCCGGTGTGGCGAGCTTTTGCGCCGTGGCTGCGGCGCTCGGGCGGAGCCTTACGGAAATGGAGCAGCCGCTGCACATCTATCCCGCCGGGGCGGGCGATCTGGATGCCGCGCTCTCACTGCCGGGGACGAAGGTGCTGATGAAGTCCGGCAAAGCCATCGGCGAGACCGCCGCGGCGCTTTCTCGGCACGGCCTCGCAGAATCGTCCGCCATGGTTGCCGACTGCGGGCTGCCCACACAGCAGGTTTTTGAGACGATGACCGGCCTCCCGGAGAAGATCAGCTATTTTGCCACCGTGATCGTCCCGGATATCGACAAAAAATAAGGGGACGGAGCCGACGCCTCCCCGGCTTCGCCCGGCATAAAGAAAAATGCCTCTCCCTGCGCATAGCAGGAAGAGGCATTTTGCTGTTATGGTTATTTGAGATCGGGGTTGGAGACCTCGGTGTAGTCCGGCGTGGGAGAGGGTGCGGCTGTCGCGGGGGCAGCGGGGGCGACCGTCGTGCCGCCGTTGGCCGGGGCTTCAGGGGCTGCCGTTGCTGCGGCGGCGTCGGTGGTCGTTTCGCGCAGAAGCTCACTCGCGGCCCAGCCATAGCGGTCGTCCGCGGTGCGCAGGAGCACCCAGCCGTTCTGCTTGGCGAGCAGCTCTACCGCATCACCCATGTTGAGCGCCATGTTCTCGCCCCAGTCCATGCCGGGGCCGTAGTGTACGGAGAGCATGAACGGGATGACGGTGGCGTTTTTCGCCTCGTCATACCAGAACTCGTCCGCCGGGCGGTAGACGTAGCCGAGCATCTCCTCGGTGATCGTGTCGCGCAGAAGCGGCGCGGGGGTGGGTGTCGGCTCCGGGGTCGGTTCGGGCGTGGCGGTAGGTTCCGGCGTCGGCTCCGGGGTGGGCGTCGGTTCCGGCGTCGGCGTCGGGGCTTCGGTTGCTGCGGCCTGCTGGGCGCGGAAATCGTCGAGCTGCGTCTGCACAACGGTCAGCTCCTGCGAGAGCGTTTCGGCGCGGGTATTTGCGGTTTGCAGGCGCATATAAAGCAGTACGATAATAACGGCAAACAAAAGAAGGAGCACGACAAGCGCGATCAGAAACGGCTTGAGCGGGTTGCGGTAGGACTCCTGCGGCTCGTCATCGTATTCGGTATAATCACGCGGCATGAAATAGCCTCCTTATCACTCACGGGAAATTCATGTTATTCTATCAGACTTTGCCGTGTTGGTCAAGTTTTGACGGCGATTGCCGGAATATGGCAGAGAGATTAGCGGCGGGGAAACCCTTCCGTCGCGGCTGTGCCGCGCCACCTCCCCTAATAGGGGAGGCAAGATGGTTATCGAAAAACTCACTTGGCGCCCCTAATAGGGGAGCTGCCGAGCTTGCGAGGCTGAGGGGTTTGTGATAAGTAAAACGGCCCTCCCGCCGCGAGGCAGGAGAGCCGTAAAGGGGGTAAGGTTATTTGCGCAGCGTGACGGCGAAATCATCGTCGTCACCGTCGGCAACGGTCACGGTGTAGCCCTGGCTCTCGCCAAAGCGCGTGACGTTTTCCACGGCGCATTTGTTGTCAACGAGCACTTCCAGCTCGCTGGGGGCGTCCGCCTTGATCGCCTTCTGCGCCATGATGACCGGCTGGGGGCAGGCAAAGCCTCTCGCATCAACGGTTTTCATGGATCATTCCTCCGCTTTCTTCGTGAAGAGCAGCGAGATCACGAGCACTACGACGAAGCCGACGATCACGGCGATCTTGCCGTTGCCGGTCGGGCCGTCTGCCGAGGAGGCGAGCTTCAGGTTGTGGCAGAACGCCGCGCCGCACATCATGCCGAGAACGGTGATGGCGCTGTCGCTCTCGCCCTGGCCGGCGAGAATGAGCTGACGCAGCGGGCAGCCGCCGAGCAGGACGCAGCCCCAGCCCATGAGGGCGGTGCCGAGGAAGTTCCAGAGACCATCGCTGTGCGCAACGGGCTGTCCGGCGAAGCCGGGGTTGAACTTGCCGAGAATGAGATTGCCGACGAGCACCGTGAGGATGATCGTCACGAAGCCGGCAACAAGGCCGAAGTCCTTGAACATGACGGCGTTGCGGATGCCGCCGACCATGCACATACGGCTGCGCTGGCACAGCGCGCCGACGACGAGACCCGCGACAAGCGCGAGACCCCACGCGGCATGCATGCTGCCGGGGCCTTTTTCGGAGAACTTGAAGAGCGCCGGAGCGGCGAGCCAGAGAACGAACAGCAGCACGTAGACGACCGGGAAAGCAGCGCCTTCGGCGAGCGTCTGCTTATAGCTGCGGCCAAGCGTGAAGCCCTTCTTGAGGAACACAACGCCCACAAGAATGCCCACGATGAAGCCGACGAGACCGACGAGAGCGTTCCAGTCGCCGCCGCCGATGCGGATGACCATACGCAGCGGGCAGCCAAGGAACATCAGCGCGCCGATCATGACGAACACGCCGAGAATGAAGCGGATCATCGGGGAAGAGCCGCCGCGCCCCTTGAATTCCTTCGCCGCGACCGCCGCGATGAGCGAGCCGAGCAGGATGCCGACGATCTCCGGACGGAAGTACTGCACGACCTCCGCGCCGTGCAGACCGAGAGCGCCGGTCGTGTCGCGCAGGAAGCAGGCGATGCAGAAGCCCATGTTGCCGGGATTGCCGTGCGCGCCCAGGACGAGCGCCGCGAGACCGATCACAAGTCCGGTGACGAGGATCAGCCAGTTGTTTTTGAACCAGTTGTTTTTCACAATTTTTCCCTCTCTCTCAAAACTGTGGTTTTAACGGGTTCATTATACGGCGCACTGTCGAAAAATGCCAGCCGGTAAATCGGATATCGCTGGCAATACCATCGACAAAACAGATAGAATGTTCGGTCAATGCAGTGTCCGGCGGTCGAGCAGGAAATCGATGAATGCGCGCGCGGATTTGGTCGGGCGGCGGTCGCGGGCGCGGATCATGTAGATCTCGCGCTCATTGTTTTTCCCGACGAGCGGGAAGGACAAGAGCTCCTTCGTTGCACCCGCGGCCAGCCCGGAGACGACGGCACAGCCGAGCCCGCACGCCACGCCGCGCAGCACCGCTTCGCTATTATCCATGCGCGCGACGATATTGAGTTTGCCGGAGTCGATGCCGTTTTCGGTGAAGAACTTCTGCCCGGCGAGCTGCGTGCCGGAGCCGCCCTCGCGGAAGATGAGCGGTTCATCGAGCAGCGCGTTGCCGGTCTCCCCGGCATCGAACATGGTGCGGTAGCGGGGCGTATCGGGCGCGACGAGCACGAGGGGGTCTCTGGCGATGCAGTCGTAGATGAGCTCACGCGCGTTCATCACCGCGCCGACGAAGCCGATGTGCGTTTCGCCCTGCAATACGGCGCGGTGGACGCTCGTGCTGTCGCCGCCGCGGAGCAGAAAGCGGAAATCCGGGTGTTCCCGGTGGAAATCGGTGATGAGCCGCGGGAGAATGTACTGCATCGGGATGGACGACGCCGCGAGCGAAACCTCGCGGGAGGTCTGCTCCTCCAGCTCGCGGGAGAGCTCGGTGCAGCTCTGGAGAATGGTGTGTGCGTGGTCGTACACACGCCGCCCCTCCTCGGTGAGCGAAATGCGGCGCTTGCCGGAGCGGACGAGCAGCGGTACGCCGATGTCCTTTTCAAGCGAGAGAATGTGGCCGCTCACGGTGGACTGCGCTAAATAGAGCGCCTCCGCCGCGGCAGTGAAGCTGCCGCGCTCCACCACGGCGCAGAAGGCTTCGAGCTGTTTGAGATTGAGTGTCTGCATAGCGCCCCTCCTCTCAAAGCTCGCGCAGGTATACGCCCGCGATCTCGGGAAGCCCGGGTTCCTTTTCGATGCGCTCGCGTTCCTCCGGCGGCGCCGCCCACGCGATGCCGCAGTCGGCGGTGATGCTCCGCGGCGCGGGGATGAGCCGTCCCGGAATATTGCGCTCCTGGCAGAGCTTTTCCGTCGCCATCGCGGCGGCGGTTGTGTGGAATGTGAAGATCACGTATTCTTTCTTTTCGCGTACTCTCATAGGGCAATATCGCGGACGGCGCCGGCCGCCTGCTCCGCTTCCTCCATCGTATTGAACCAGCCGAACGAAAAGCGCACCGCGCCCTGCGAGACGGTGCCGAGCGCTTCGTGCATCCGCGGCGCGCAGTGCGCGCCGGAGCGCACGGCAATGCCGTAATCGTCCGAGAGAATTTCCGCCGCCTCGCCGGAATCCATGTCACCGATGTTGAGCGAGACGATCGGCGCGCGATCCTGTGTGAAGTCGCCGTACACCGTCACGCCCGGCAGGGCGGATACCTTATTATAAAATGCGCTCATGAGCGCCGTCTCGTGTGCGTGGATGGCGGCGGGGGTGATCTCGTTCAGGAAATCCACCGCCGCGGAAAGGCCTGCGATGCCGTGGCCGTTGAGCGTGCCGCTCTCGAGCCGCGTCGGGTATTCCTCGGGCTGGGAGCGCCGGTAGGACTGCACGCCCGTGCCGCCGGTTTTGAGCGGGCGGATCTCCACGCCGGGCGCGACGACGAGCCCGCCGGTGCCCTGCGGCGCCATCATGCCCTTGTGACCGGTGAAGCAGAGGACGGAAATGCCGTCGCGCTGCGCGTTCAGGTCAAAGCTGCCTGCCGTCTGCGAGGCGTCGAGAATAAAGAGCAGTCCGTGCTCGCGCGCAAAAGCACCGATGCGCGATACGTCCAGCGCGTTGCCGGTGAGATTGGAGGCGTGCGTGCAGACGATAGCGCGCGTGTTCGGCCGCAGCGCGCGGGAGAAGTCATCGTAATCGATGCAGCCGCGCGCGTCGGCGTGCAGGAACGTTGTCTCCACGCCCTCGCTCTCCAGCCGGTAGAGCGGGCGCAGCACACTGTTGTGCTCCAAATCGGTCGATATCACGTGGTCGCCGGGGCGCAGCAGACCGAAAATGGCGGTGTTGAGCGCTTCGGTCGAGTTCTGCGTAAAGCAGACGCGCGAAGGATCGGCTCCGCCGAAAAAGGTGCAGAGCTTTTCGCGCGCGCCGTATACCACGCGCGCAGCGCTGAGTGCGCTCTCGCTCGCGCCTCGGCCAACGTTGCCCAGCGAGCACAGCGCCTCGCTCACCGCGCGCACGACGCCCTCCGGCCGGCAGAGCGATGTGGCGGCGTTGTCGAGATAGATCATAAAAATCACCATGCCGGTGCGGCACCGGCACAAATAGGAATGAAAACGGAAGCCGCAAAATTTCCCGTTTTCTTGTATAATGTGTTTGAGAGAGGCACACTACAAA
>CAVEQS010000009.1:0-67638 GCA_963618015.1 bacterium
TGTCTCTCGGCGACAGCTTAGCTAATATAACATCCCTTACCCCTTTTGTCAACACTTTTTTAAAGATTTTTTTGAAGAAATTTCATCTTTTTTTCGAGGCGCTACATATAGTGTTTTCCGCTGGGCATACTTCCCATATGTTTGATTTTCTCTCTTCCGATCCCGCGCCGGTGCGGCGGGATTTCTCGAATTTTATCGAAAAAGAATTTTCTGACTGTGCCGATTTTGAAAGCCGCGCGCTCTCGGCAGGCGGCGCATCGCTCACACTTTTTTATCTCGATGGGTGCGTGAGCGCGGAGCAGATCTCGGATGAGATCGTCCATCCGCTCTCGCGGCTGCGCGCCCGCTCGGAGAGCGCCCTGCTGGAAGCTGCGCTCGAGGGCGGCATCTGGGCGTGCACTGTCAGAAAGCGCACTTCCTGTGCGGACGCCGTCTCGGACATCGCCGCGGGATATGCCGCGCTTGTCTTCGACGGTGAGCACACCGCCCTCACCTTTGAGGTCAAAACCGGGGACAAGCGCGGCGTGGATGCGCCGACGGTCGAAAAGAGCGTGCTCGGCGCGAAGGACGCCTTCGTGGAGTCTGTGCGCGTGAACACCGCGCTCCTCCGCCGCCGCGTCGGGAAGCCGTCGCTCAAGCTCTGGGAGACGATGGTGGGCTCCAAGACGAAAACAAAGGTGGATATATTATATATAGAAGGTGTTGCCCCGGCAGAGCACGTCGAGCGTGTCAAGGCGCGCCTTTCGCTGCCCGATATTCCGGCGGTGCTCGCTGCCGGGGACGTGGAGCAATATCTCGCTCCGCCGCCGCGCGGCGTATTCCCGCAGGTGATCCACACCGAGCGCCCCGACCGGTTTGTGCTCGGTCTCGCGCGCGGGAAGATCGGCGTGCTCTGCGACGGGCTGCCCATCGGCTTTCTCCTCCCGGCCACGCTGCCGGACATGCTGCGCGTGCAGGAGGACCGGGCGCGCCACGCCGCCGTTGCCACGGCGCTCGTGCTGCTGCGCTATCTTGCGCTCTTCCTCTCGCTCGTGCTCCCGGCGCTGTACGTGGCGATCGCGATGTACCATCAGGAGATGATACCATATAAATTATTGCAGAGCGTCATCGACTCCAAGCAGTCGGTGCCGTTCTCCACGGCGGCGGAAACGCTCGGAATGCTGCTCTCGTTCGAGCTCTTGCAGGAGGCGGGCATCCGTCTCCCCGACCCGGTCGGGCAGACGGTCTCGGTCATCGGGGCGCTGATCGTCGGGCAGAGCGCGGTGGAGGCGAAGGTTTTGAGTCCGATTGTTATTATAGTAGTAGCCATGGCGGGCATCGCGGGCTACGCCCAGCCGAGCCAGGAGCTCGGCGCGGCGATCCGGCTGTGGCGCGTCGCGCTCGTGATCGGTGCGGTAGTGCTCGGGCTCTACGGCGTAATGGCCGGGCTGATGCTCCTTTTGTGGCGGCTGTGCGATATGGAAAATCTCGGCGTGAGCTATCTCTCGCCGCTCACCGATTCCCGCCCCGGCGCTCTGCGGCGCGCCCTTCTCCGGCCGCCGCTCCGAAAGGAGGATCGGAAATGAAAAGCCTTTCCCGGCTCGGCGCGGCTCTTGCCGCGCTCGCGCTGCTTTCGGGCTGCTCGGCGCTGCCGCACCCGCGGCAGGTGGAGGACCTGCAGCTCATCCAGACGATCGGATTTGACGGCGGCGTCGGGGATATGACGGTCTCCGTTTCCTCGGGCGCAGCGAGCGAGGACGCCGTATCCGCGCAGCTCGCCGCGCATGGCGCGAGCATCCAGACCGCCGTGCAGCGCCTGCAGGACTTCTCGCCGCGGGAGGAGCTCTTTTTCGGGCACATCCGGTACGCCGCCGTGGGCGAGGACTGTGCCCGCGGCGGCATCGTGCCGGTGCTCGACTATTTTGAGCGCGGCACGCAGACACAGCTGAGCGTTCCGCTCTTCGTCGTGAAGGGCGAGAGCGCCTATACGCTCATCGCTGAAAACGGCGGCGAGAGCGAGATCACCGCGGCGCTCTCCTCGCTCGAGGCGGACACCGAGCGGCAGGGCAGCGCGCATTGCTTCACGGTGCTGGAGATCGCCTCGCGGCTCAACCGCAGCGGCGCGGCGCTCGCCTGCGCGATCGACCCGGCTGCGCCGGAGGGGAGCGTTCCCGCCGCGGAGGACGGCACGACGCTCGCGCTGGAAGCCGGGTACGCCGTTTTTCGCGGCGAGGCGCTCTGCGGCTTTCTCGATACAGACGCCGCGCTCGGCGCGGATCTGCTGCTCGGGTTCGCACCGCAGGCGAGCTACGTTCTCTCCGACGGAGACGGCGGCACCGTGACCGTCCAGCTCCACACGGCAAAGGCCTCCCTCTCCCCTGTCCGGGACGAGGAAGGGGCAGCGCTCCAAATCGCGGTGCGCGTCCGCGCGGGGGTAACGGAATCCTCCGGCGCAGACACCGCGGACGCCGAAGTGCTCGCACGGCTGGAAGAAGAGCTCTCCCGCGCCGTCACGGCGCAGATCAAAGCGGCGGTAGAGGCGTCACGGACGCTGGACGCCGACTTTCTGGAGCTCTGGCGCGTGCTGCCGGAGGTAAAGGACGAGGACGCTCTCGCCTCGCTGCGCACGGCCGTGCGCACGGAGAGCGTGCTCGAGCGCTCCTACGATATTTACGGCAGCGCCCACGGGGAGGAGAGATCGCATGGATGAGCGCACGGACGGCATATCCCGCCGTCAGCTTTCGATATTGCTTTTTGTTTCGGCGCTCTCGCCGCTCATCCGGCAGACGCCGGGCATGGCGGTGCGAAGCGCCGGGGGCGCGGTGTGGCTCTCGGCGCTGCTCGCGCTCGTGCCGCTGCCGCTCGCAGGGCTCCTGCTCGGGCGTCTGACGCGAAAGCGGCTCCCCGGCGAAGGGCTCGGCGGCGCGCTGCTGCGTATATTCGGGCGCTTCGGCGGCACGGTGGCCGTGCTGTTTTATACGGGCTGGACGGTGTTCTATGCCGGGTTCGTGCTGCGCGCCGGGGCCGACCGGTTCGTGACGGCGGTATATCCGGGAAGCCGCCCATGGCTTTTTATGGCGGTGATGGCGGCGCTGTGTGTTCCGGCGTGTCTCGGGCGACTCAAAACGCTGGGGCGCTGCGCGGAGATCGCGCTGCCGCTGCTCGCGCTCGTATTTCTTTTCGTGTTTCTCTTCTGCCTTCCGGGGCTGGACACGGCAAATCTCGCGCCGCTGTCGCGGGAAACCGTCATGGATGCCGCGCGCGGCACGCCGTGGCTTCTAAGCACGATGAGCGTCCTGTTGCTGCTCGCTTTTCTCTCCGACCGGACGGAGCCGGGGCCGCTTGCCGCGTCCTTCAACCGGGCGCTGCTCGCGCTTGGCGCGCTCGCGGCGCTTTTATGCGTCACGGTCGTCGGCACGTTCGGCGCATCGCTCACCGCCGAGATGCACTATCCGTTTTTCGTCATGATCCGGTGCATCCGCATTTTCCGGCTGCTGGAGCGCGTGGAGGCGCTCGTCGTGGCGCAATGGGTCGTGACGGACTTTCTGCTGCTCGGCGCGCTGCTCCAATCGGCCACCGGCAATCTCACTCTGTGCTTCCCGAAGCTCGGCCGGCGGCGCGGTGTTGTGGCTCTCTCGTGTCTCGCGCTCGCGTGTGTGGCCGGGGCGCTCTGCGCGCCGACGGCTTTCTCGCTGCGGGAACTCTCGCGCACGCTCGTCCCCATCGCCAGCGCCTCCGCCGCCGGCGTGCTCGTGCTCGCGTTCGTTGTCGGGCTGATAAGGAAAAAAATTTAGACTTACCGATGGGAGAAACCCCTCCGTCAAAACCTCCGGTTTTGCCACCTCCCCTATCGAGGGAGGCAAGTTTGTTATACACAAACTTACTTGGCTCCCCTATTAGGGGAGCTGGCAGCCGAAGGCTGACTGAGGGGTTTTCTTCTGTTCTTTTTACATTTTACGCCGATTTTACACGATCGGGGTTTCCCTCTTTACATTTTATATAGTATGATAGGCTCGATAATGAGAGGGGGCGTCCTTATGATATATTGTGTGGAAGACGACGCCAGCATCCGCGAGCTGGTGCTCTATACGCTGCGCGCGTCCGGCTTTGAGGCGCGGGGCTTTGCCGAAAGCGGCGCATTCTGGGAGGCCATGCGCGAGCATGTGCCGGATATCGTGCTGCTTGACATCATGCTTCCCGGCGAGGACGGTCTCGAAATACTGAAAAAGCTGCGCTCCTCCCCGCTCACGGCGCAGCTCCCCGTCATACTCGCCACCGCCCGCGGCAGCGAGTATGACAAGGTCGTCGGGCTGGATACCGGTGCGGACGACTATCTTGCCAAGCCCTTCGGCATGATGGAAATGGTATCGCGCATCCGCGCGGTGCTGCGCCGCACGGCGCGCCAGCCGTCCGGCGTGCTCTCCTGCGGCGGCGTCACGCTCGACGAGGGCCGCCACGCCGTCACAGTGAACGACCGTCCCGTCTCGCTCACGCTCAAGGAATACGAGCTTTTGAAGCTCTTTCTCGAAAACATCGGGCAGGTGTTCTCGCGCGAAGCGCTGCTCTCGCGCGTGTGGGATGCCGATTACGCCGGGGAGACGCGCACCGTAGACGTGCACGTCGGCACGCTGCGCACAAAGCTCGCCGAATGCGGCAGTCTCATCGAAACGGTGCGCGGCGTCGGCTATAAAATGGAGGGCGCGAAATGAGCCGGAAGATCTTCACCGCCATCTGGGGCGCGGCGCTCGCGGTGTTCGTTGCGTCGCTCGTCTTCATCATGGGCGTATCCTATAACTACTTTACCGGCGTGCAGATGAAGCAGCTGCACGCGGAAACGGCGCTCGCCGCGCAGGGCGTGGCGCTCAGCGGCAAGGACTACTTTACCGGTCTTTCGACCGGCGACTACCGTGTCACCTGGATCGACGCGGACGGCACGGTGCTCTTCGATACCGAAGCGGACGCCTCCCGCATGGAAAATCACCTCGAGCGTGAAGAGATCCAGCAGGCGCTCCAGACCGGCACGGGCGAAGCGCGCCGGTATTCCCCCACGCTCGCCGACCGCCAGCTTTATGCCGCGCAGCGGCTCCCGGACGGGACGGTGCTCCGTCTCTCGGTCGTGCAGCTCGCGCTCTGGTCGCTCGTGCTCGGCTTTGCCCAGCCGATCTGCCTCGTGGCGCTGCTCGCGCTCGCGCTCTCGTTCTTCCTTGCCTCGCGGCTCACAAAAAAGATCGTCGCGCCCATCAATGCCATTGACCCGGACAACCCGATGCAGTATTATGAAAGAGACGAGTACCGCGAGGTTGAGCCGCTTCTGCGGCGCATCGCCGCGCAGCAGGCGCAGCTCCGGCGCGACCGCGCCGAGATCGAGCGCGCCTCGCTCATCCGGCAGGAATTCACCGCGAACGTCTCCCATGAGCTGAAAACGCCGCTGCACGCCATCTCCGGATATGCCGAGCTCCTGGAAAATGGGCTCGCGAGACCGGAGGACGTGAAGCCCTTCGCCGGAAAGATCCGCGCCGAGTCCGGCCGCATGACGAAGCTCGTCGAGGACATCATCGATCTCACCCGTCTCGACGCGGGCGGCGAGGACTACGTGTTCGAGTCCTGCGACCTTCTCCGCATCGCGGAAAACGCTGTGGACAGCTTGGAGACCGAGGCCTCCGGCGCCAATGTGACGCTCTCGCTCAAGGGCGTGAGCGCACCCATGCAGGGCGTGCCGCAGCTTCTCCACAGCATCGTCTATAATCTCTGCGACAATGCCATCAAATATAACCGCCCCGGCGGGCGCGTCGATATCACCGTCACGCCGGAGGACGGCGCTGTCGTCCTCACGGTGAGCGATACCGGCGTCGGCATCCCGAAGGACAGCCAGAGCCGCATTTTTGAGCGATTTTACCGCGTGGACAAGAGCCGCTCCAAGGCCGTCGGCGGCACAGGGCTCGGCCTCTCCATCGTGAAGCACGCCGCGCTCATCCAGAAGGCGGACGTGCGCGTCGAAAGCGAGCCGGGCGAAGGCTCCACGTTTACCGTGACGTTCCCGGTACAATAACATATCCCGCCCGAAGCCCGCTCACCGCGGGTTTTCGGCGTATTCAGATTGAATTATAAGGAGGAATAGTATGCTGAATTTTAACGAGAAAAAAGGCTTTATCTGCGATATGGACGGCGTGATCTATCACGGCAACAAAATTCTCCCCGGCGTGACGGAGTTTATCGACTGGCTCCAGCGCACGGGCAAGGAATATCTCTTTCTTACAAACAACAGCGGCTGCACGCCGCTCGAGCTCAAGCAGAAGCTCGCCCGCATGGGGCTGGACGTGCCGGAGGCGCGGTTTTATACGAGCGCGCTCGCAACGGCAGCCTTCATCCGCGACCAGTCGCCGGGCTGCTCGGCCTATGTGATCGGCGAGGCGGGGCTTTTGAATGCTCTTTATGACGCGGGCATCACCATGAACGACGTGAATCCCGACTATGTGATCGTCGGCGAGGGACGAAACTACTCGCTCGATTCCCTCACGAAGGCGACGAATCTCGTGCTCGCGGGCGCCAAGCTCATCGGCGCGAACTCCGATCTCTCCGGCCCCATCGAAAACGGCATCGCCCCGGCGTGCCGCGCGCTCATCGCGCCCATCGAGATGGCCACCGGCAAGCAGGCGTACTTCTGCGGCAAGCCGAACCCGCTCATGATGCGCACCGGGCTCAAGCGTCTCGGCTGCCACAGCGCCGAGGCCGTCATGGTCGGCGACCGGATGGACACGGACGTCATCTCCGGCATGGAGTGCGGCATGTCCACGGTGCTCGTCCTCTCCGGCATCTCCACGGAGGCGACGCTCGACGAATACGCCTACCGCCCCAGCGCGGTGCTCGACGGCGTCGGCGACATCGTCACCCTGGCCGAGGCCCAGCACGCGGAATAAAAGAATACCGCTTGCGTGTCGCGGTATAATTGTGGTATAATAATCCCACGAAAGGAGCTGACCCTTATGCCGCGCATTATTCCGATCCGTGATCTCAAAGACACCGCCGCTATCTCCCAGATGTGCAGCGAATCTCCCGAGCCGATCTACATCACCAAAAACGGCTATGGCGATATGGTCATCATGAGCATGCAGGCCTACGAGGAAAAGATGCTGCTGCTGGACGCTTACGAAAAGCTTTCCGCCGCGGAAGAGGAAGTGAAGTCCGGAAAGGTAACCGACGGCCGCGCTGCGCTGAAAGAGCTGAGGGCAAAGCATGGGCTATAAGGTTGCCCTTACGGAGCTCGCCGCCAGGGATCTTGATTCCATCACGGAATACATTGCCGAAAGGCTCTCCAATCCAACGGCCGCCGCCGCGTTTCTGGACGCTGTAGACGAGTGCTTCGGAGATCTGGAGACGATGCCGCCGATGTTTGCGCGCTGCCGCGATGCGCGGCTGCGCTCCATGGGTTACCGGCGCGCCGTCATAAAAAACTACGTAATGATCTACCGCGTGGCGGAGTCGAAGAAAACGGTATACATTCTCCGCTTCTTTTACGGCGCGCGAGACTATGAAAAACTGCTTTGACATACAAAAATACGCCTCCCCTTCGGGGAGGCATTTTCTTCTTAACCTTTTAAGACTTTTCTTAATGTTTTCCGATACACTACGCTCCGAGGTGAACTGTCATGCGAATTCTTGTGGCGGAGGATGAAAGAAATCTCAACCGCATTTTGACCGAGGCGCTGACCGACGAAGGGTACAGCGTCGATCCCTGCTTTGACGGGCAGGAGGCGTGGGACGCGCTCGCATGCGCGGAATACGACGTGCTCGTGCTCGATATCATGATGCCCCGCATGGACGGACTGACGCTCGTGCGGAAGCTGCGCGAGAGCGGCAGCACGACGCCCGTGCTGTTCCTCACATCCCGCGACAGCGTAGAGGACAAGGTCGAGGGGCTGGAAACGGGCGCGGATTACTATCTCGTAAAGCCGTTCCACATGCAGGAGCTGCTCGCGGTGGTGCGCGTAATGGCGCGCAAATATACCGACACGCGCACGAACGTTTATACCATCGCCGACCTCTCCGTGGACGTGAGCGCGCACACGGTCGTCCGCGCCGGGCGCGTCATTGAGCTGACGAGCCGCGAATACGCCCTGCTTGAATACATGATCCGGAATAAGGGCGTTGTGCTCTCGCGCGAGCGCATCGAAAACAATCTCTGGAACTACGATTACGAGGGCGGCACGAACGTTGTGGACGTGTACGTCGGGTATCTGCGCAAAAAGATCGACGCCGGGTTTTCCAAAAAACTCATCCATACCGTGTGGGGCACGGGCTGGGTGCTGCGGGAGGATTGAATATGTCGGCAAAATGGCGGATGGTGCTCTGGTTCACGCTGATGATGCTCCTGCTCGCGGGCGTCACGCTCACGTTCGTGCTGGTGATGAACGGCTCGGTGATCGCGAACCCGACGTCGCAGGTCGTCAAGGAGGTCTCCAAGCGCGCCGACAAGGTCGAATTTGATAACGGCACGTTCGACTGGGACGACATGAAGGAGTATAAACACGGGGTGTACTGCACCTATTACGACGCCGGGGGGACGTATCTCCGCGGCGCCGCGCCGTTTGCGGAGACGGTCGAGCTGCCGCTTCAAACGGGCGCGGTGCGCCCCTATTCCGCCGATGGGAAAGACTGGCTCGTATACGATTCCTACGTCGATATGACGATCACGGGGCTCTGGGTGCGCGGCATCATCTCTGCAGACGCCGCGGCGGGGCCGGGGCGCGTTATCCTGCCGCTTACCTGGTCGCTGCTGCCGGTTTTGCTGCTGCTCTCGATCGGCGGCGGCTGGCTCATCGCGCGCGACTCGTTCCTGCCGCTCGAGCGCATCACCGAAGCCGCGGGCAACATCTCTGACGGCGACGATCTCTCCGCCCGGCTCAATCTCCGGCGCGGCCCGCGGGAGATGCGGCGGCTCGCCCGCACGTTTGACGGCATGTTCGCGCGGCTGGAAACCTCGTTCCTCTCCAAAAAGCAGTTCACGGCCGACGCCTCGCACGAGCTGCGCACGCCCGTGGCGGTGATCCTCGCCGAGTGCGACCGCGCCAAGCGCAAGGCGGAGACAAAGGAGGACTTTCTCGCCTCCATCGGCGTCATCGAGCAGCAGGGCAACAAGATGAACGCTCTCATCGAGCAGCTCCTCTCGCTCACGCGCATCCAGCAGGGCACGGAGAAATACCCGCTGCGCGTGTGCGATCTCTCCGGCTTTGTGGACGCCTGCTGCGACGAGTTCGTCCCCGCAGATGAGCGCGGCATCACGCTTACGACCGACATCGCACCGGATATTGAGGCCGCGTACAACCCCTCGCTCCTCTCGCGGGCGATGTTCAACCTGATGCAGAACGCCTATAAATACGGCGCGGAAAACGGCCACATCCGCGTTTCGCTCTATCGCGAGAACGGCTGCGCCGTGATCTCCGTAAAGGACGACGGCCCCGGCATCCCCAAGGCGGAGCAGGAAAAGATCTGGCAGCGGTTTTACCGGTGCGACGCCTCGCGTACCGAAGGCGGCACGGGACTCGGCCTCTCGCTCGTGCGGGAGATCGCGCTGCTGCACCGCGCCCGCGCCGAGGTCATCAGCGAGCCCGGACAGGGCAGCGATTTCCGCATCGTTCTCCCGCCGGTCAAAAATTCGTAATAAAAAGTTTTTTTCAATTTTTCTTTCTTTTAATATTTCTCTTAGATTTCCTGTGTAAACTACAGCCAAGATGAAAAAAGCCCCGGTCCCAGAGACAAGGGAGTATTTACAAAGGAGATCTTACTTATGAAGAACAACATTTTTGAACTGAATCTTACCGCCGCCGTCGCCCTGAGCGAGGCCGCCCGCAGCGCGGGTGTGAAAACCACCGAGATCACCGACGAGGAGATCACGCTCGATAACGGCTACTACGAAGTGCGCTTCACCAGCAACTGGCTGCAGTACGACTGCTACGTGGACGCCGCCACCGGCGAGGTCCCGGGCATCACTACCATGCCCCTCCCCGCGGCCTGATCGATCCGGAACATGCAAAACCGGCGCCTCTCGTTTTTCGAGAGGCGCCGGTTGTTACTTTATAAGGCCCCCTTGTGCAAAGGGGGCTGTCAGCCGCCAGGTTGACTGGGGGATTGTTTCTCCTGCGGGGAACCCCTCCGTCACGGCTACGCCGTGCCACCTCCGCCCCCCTCTCTGTCGCCTGCGGCGACATCTCTCCCCGCCGGGGAGAGTCTGCCCCTATTAGGGGAGGCAAGAGAGTTTTCTGAAAAGCCACTTGGCTCCCCTAATAGGGGAGCTGTCAGCAAAGCTGACTGAGGGGTTTATGCCGCAGCCTTTGCTTCGAGCGTCGCCTTGAACGGCTTCTTCCGCACGATGAAGTAGCATACGATGTGCGCCGCCGTCGTCATGATCCAGGAGATCGGGTAGGATACATAGAGGCTCTCGAGCGTTCCGACGGTCGCGAACACCGTATACACCCAGATGATGCGGAATACGCACGCGCCCACGAACGTCACCGCCGCGGAGAGCATGCTGTAGCCCAGTCCGCGGTTCACGCCGGACATGGCCGCCATGGTGCCGTCGAGCGCATACGTTGTGCAGACGATCATCATGCGGGTAAACGCCGCCTGCAGCTCCGCCTCGCTCGAGGTATAAAGCCCCAGCACCTGCCGCCGGAACACGATCGCGGGCACCGTCAGCACGGCGGTCAAAATCACGACGAGCGCCATCGACCACCGGGCAACGGAGCGCGAGCGCTCATACTCCTGCGCACCGACGTTCTGGCTCACAGCAGTGGTCGCCGCCTGCATTACGGCGTCCGACGGGCAGTAGAGCAGGCCCTCAACGCTGACGCACGCGCTGTTGCCGGCGATGACCGCCGCGCCGAACGAGTTGACCGAGGCCTGGATGATAAAGTTCGAAATGGAAAAGAGCGAGCCCTGGATACCGGCGGGGATGCCGATCTTCATCATTTTCTTGAACACGTGGCCGGAGAACTTCAGTTCTTTCACCTTCATCTCCTGCGAAGTAAGCAGGCAGCGCACCGTGAGGAAGCCGGACACGCACTGGCTGAGTACGGTAGCAATGGCGACGCCCGCCACGTCGATGCCGACGACGAGCACAAAGAAGAGGTTCATCATCACGTTCAGCACACCGGCGATGGCGAGATAGATGAGCGGCTGGCGCGTGTTGCCGAGCGCGCGCAGCGCCGCGGCGGAGAAGTTATAAAGCGCCATGACCGGCAGACCGAGGAAGTAGATCCGCAGATACACCGTGGCGAGCGGCAGCACCTCGTCCGGGCTGCCGATGAGCCGCAGCAGCGGCACCGTGAGCGCAAAGCCGAGCGCGCCGGTGATCACACCGCCGATCACGCCGACGATGATCGTTGTTCCCACGGTGCGGTGCAGCTTGTCGGTCTGGTTCGCGCCGTAATACCGCGCGCAGAGCACGCCGCCGCCCGTGGCAAGTCCCAGAAGGACGTTGATGATCAGGTTGATCATCGCGCCGTTTGCGCCGACCGCCGCCATGGAGTGCGGCCGCCCAAACCGCCCGACGACAATGAGGTCGGCGGCGTTGAACGCGATCTGCAGCATGGATGAAAGCATCAGCGGCAGGATAAACTGCAAAAGCTCCGGCAGCAGCGGGCCTTTTGTCATATTGATCTCAAATCTTTTTTTCATCTGCTCACCTCGACACATACAACCTTATAAAAGACGTATATAACAGAAAGAACACGAAAAAAATCCGAAAATTTTCTCCGTGTCCGCCTATACTATTCTTAGTTTGTGAAAATTTCAAGTACCTTCGGAAAATTATCCGTTCTGGATAGAAAGCGGCGGGTTTTCCCCGCCGCTTTCTATCCATTTTGCTATTGTGCGCGCAATCAGTCCGACTTTGTCGGAAGATACGGGATGAGCGCGCTCGCAAAGGCGGGCAGCGCCATTGTCTGCAATACGACGCGCCCCGGCCCGGTGACAACGGTGTTGAAAAGGCCCTCGCCGCCGAAGAGGACATTCTTCGCGCCGCGGACGGTCTGAATGTCGATCTGGCACGTGGCGTCCACCATGGCGAGATTGCCGGTGTCCACAATGATCTGCTGTCCCGGCGCGAGCGTATATTCGACCGCCGAGCCGTCGATCTCCAAAAACGCCATGCCGTGGCCGGAGAGCTTCTGCATGATGAACCCTTCGCCGCCGAAGAGGCCGGCACCAACTTTTTTCTGGAAGTGGATGGAGAGGTCAACGCCCGGCGTCGCGGCGAGGAACGCGCTCTTCTGCGCGATCACGGGCATGTTCGGCGTGATCTCCACGGCGCGGATCGCGCCCGGGAAGCTGGAGGCAAAGGCGATCATGCCGGGGCCGCCCTCGGCGGTATAGGTGTTCTGGAAAAGGCTCTCGCCGCCGAACATGCGGCCAAGCGCCTTGCCGAGTCCGCCGGTCTTTGTCTCCATGCGCATGTTGGCGCTCATCCACACCATGGAGCCGCGCTCGGTGACCATGCTCTCGCCCGCTTCCAGATGGCAGATGACGACGGGCATCGGCTCGCCCTGAATGTTGTACTTCATGTCGTGTCCCCCTTATGTTGATATAATAAAGCCTCCCTCTTTGAGGGAGGTGGCTCGCCGAAGGCGAGACGGAAGGAGTCGACTCCCTCAGTCTCGCTTCGCTCGACAGCTCCCTCTGGGAGGGAGCCTATTAGAAATCGGCGTTGCCGACGGTACGCGGATGCAGCTCCACGTCGCGGATGTTGGAAATGCCGGTCAGGTACATGACCATGCGCTCAAAGCCGAGACCAAAGCCCGCGTGACGGCAGGAGCCGTAGCGGCGCAGGTCGAGATACCACCAGTAATCCTCCTCGTTGAGACCGAGCTCCTTCATGCGCGCGGTGAGCAGATCCAGCCGCTCCTCGCGCTGCGAGCCGCCGATGATCTCGCCGATGCCCGGCACCAGGCAGTCCGCCGCGGCGACGGTCTTGCCGTCGTCGTTGAGGCGCATATAAAACGCCTTGATCTCCTTCGGGTAGTCGGTGACGAAGAGGGGCTTTTTGAAGATCTCCTCGGTGAGATAGCGCTCGTGCTCGGTCTGGAGATCGACGCCCCAGGAAACGGGGTAGTCAAACTCCTTGCCGGACTTCTGCAGAAGCTCCACGGCCTCGGTATAGGTAACGCGGCCAAAGGCGCTGTCGCGCACGTGCTCCAGACGCTCGCGCAGACCCTTATCGACGAACTTCGTGAAGAAGTCCATCTCCTGCGGGCACTTTTCGAGAACGGTGGAGATGATGTACTTCACCATTTCTTCCATAACGACGAGATCGCCGTCCAGATCGCAGAACGCCATTTCCGGCTCGATCATCCAGAACTCGGCGGCGTGGCGCTGGGTGTTGGAGTTCTCGGCGCGGAACGTCGGCCCGAAGGTGTACACATCGCCGAACGCCATGGCGAAGTTCTCGGCGTTGAGCTGGCCGGAGACCGTGAGGCTCGTGTGCTTGCCGAAAAAGTCCTTGGAGTAATCGATCTTTCCGTCCGGCGTGCGCGGCGGGTTATCGATATCGAGCGTGGTGACCTGGAACATCTCGCCGGCGCCCTCGCAGTCGGAGCCGGTGATGATGGGCGTGTTCACATACACAAAGCCGCGGCTCTGGAAAAACTCATGCACGGCGGCGGCGGCGACGCTGCGCACGCGGAACGCCGCGGAAAAGAGATTCGTGCGCGGCCGCAGATGCTGGATCGTGCGCAGATACTCCACGCTGTGGCGCTTTTTCTGCAGCGGGTAGTCCGGCGAGGAAACGCCCTCGACCGTGACGGTCTCGGCCTTGAGCTCGAACGGCTGGGGAGCCTCCGGCGTGAGGACGAGCGTACCCTCGGCGATGAACGCCGCGCCGACGTTCTGGCGGACGATCTCATCGTAATTGGCGACCTTCTCGCGCTCAAGGACGACCTGCAGTCCCTTGAAGGAGCTGCCGTCGTTCAGCTCGAGGAAGCCGAAATTTTTCATATCGCGGATCGTGCGCGCCCAGCCGCAGACGGTGATGTGCTGCCCGTCAAACGCAGCGGCGTTTGTCCACAGCTCTTTGATCTTCGTTCGTTTCATATTTCATTCCTCCCGGATCGTATGCCTTGTATTATAGGCAGACGGTTTGGCTTTTTCAATAGGATTATGAGGAAAACCCCTCAGTCAGCCTTGCGGCTGCCAGCCCCCCTGTTAGGGGGGCCAAGTGGGTTTGCGAAATGCTTTCTTGCCTCCCCTCGTTAGGGGAGGTGGATTTTGCCGAAGGCAAAAGACGGAGGGGTTTTTCCCTCACGATAGCCTCTGCGTATTCCAGAGCGCGGCATAGAGCCCGTTTTTCTCCATGAGCTCCGCATGCGTTCCGTATTCGCTCACGCCCTCTTTATCGATGACGGCGATATGATCTGCGCCGCGCACGGTGGCAAGCCGGTGCGCCACAACGATCGTCGTCCGCCCGCGGCTGAGCTTTTCCAAAGACGCCTGAATGGCGGCCTCGGTCACGCTGTCCAGCGCGCTCGTCGCCTCGTCGAGCACGAGGATGGGCGGGTTTTTCAAGAATACGCGCGCAATGGCGATGCGCTGCTTCTGCCCGCCGGAGAGCATCGCGCCGCGCTCGCCGACGAACGTGTCGTACCCCTGCGGCATTTCCATGATCTCCTCGTGGATGGAGGCCAGGATCGCCGCCTCAGCGACCTCCTCGTCCGTCGCGTCCGGGCGGCCATAGCGGATATTCTCCCGCACGGTGTCGGCAAAGAGGAACACATCCTGCTGGATGATGCCGATGTACCGGTGGAGAGAGGATTGCGTCACAGTGCGCACGTCCTGCCCGTCCACGAGGACTTGACCGCCGGTCACGTCGTAAAACCGCGGCAGGAGCTGGGAGAGCGTCGTCTTGCCGCTCCCGGACGGCCCCACGAGCGCGAGCGTTTCGCCGGGCGTGATCGTGAGATTCACATGCCGCAGCACCTCTTCACCGTTCTGGTAGTGGAACGAAACGTCCCTGTACTCCACGCCGCCCTTTACGTCCGTGAGCTCTTTGGCGTCCGGCGCGTCCTTCACGTCCGGCTCGGTGCGCATGATCTCGAGAAACCGCAGGAAGCCGGAGCTTCCCTTCTGGAACTGCTCGACGAACTGCGTGAGCTTTCGGATCGGCGCCATGAACACCGAAACATACAGCGAGAACGTGATGAGATCGACCGCGTCCATTTTGCCCTGCATGATGAACACGCCGCCCGCGGCGAGCGTTACGAGCTGCATGAGCGCCATGGCGAATTCGGTCGAGGCGTTAAAGAGGCCGAACACACGGTTGAACGTTTTTTTTACCTTTTTGAACCGCCCGTTGGAGACGCGGAACTTCTCCATGGCATCCTGCTCGTTGGCGAACGCCTTGACGGTGCGGATGCCGGAAACGCCGGCCTCCACGGCGGTGTTGATCTCCGCCATCTCGCTCCGCACGGCGAGACTGGCCTCGCGCAGCCGGATCCGCAGCCGCAGCACGACAGCGAGCAGCACCGGCAGCAGCAGAAGCAGAATGAGCGCCAGCTCCCAACGGATCGTTGCCAGAATGGCGATCGCTCCGACGATCGTGAGCGATGCCTGCACGATCGTCTCCGGCCCGTGGTGGGCAAGCTCGGTGATGTCGAAAAGGTCGGTCGTCATGCGACTCATGAGCTTGCCGGTGCGGTGCTTATCAAAAAACGAGAACGAGAGCGTCTGCACCTTTTCAAAAATGTCCTCGCGCATGTCGGCCTCGACGCGCACGCCGAGCTCATGGCCGTATACCGATACGATATACTGCGCGAGCGCCCGCAGGAGATACGCACCGAGAAGCCCCGCCATCAGCAGGAAAAAGACCTTATAAAGGCCGTTCGGCAGCAGACGGTTGAGCGCATAGCGCGTGGCATACGGGAATACGAGCTCCGCCGCCACGGCGAGGATCGCCATCACGAGATCAAGCAGCAGCAGCTTCCAGTGCGGGGTATAGTAGGAAAAGAACACCCGCACGCTGCTCTGCGAAAAATCTTTCTTTCTCCTCACGGCCATTACGCAAGCTTTTCGCGCTCTGCAACGGCGATCTCGTCGCAGCGGTTGTTCCACTCGTTGTCGGCATGGCCGCGCACCCAGACAGCGGTGACGCGGTGCTTCTGCAGCAGAGCATCCAGCTCCTGCCACATCTCCGCGTTTTTCAGCTCGCCGTCGCGCCGCTTCCAGCCGCGCTTTTTCCAGTCGCGAAGCCACCCGTTATTCAAAGCGTTCACGATATACTGGCTGTCGGAATAAAGCTCCACGGCGCAGGGCTCTTTGAGAGCTTTCAATCCCTCAATGACGCCGGTGAGCTCCATGCGGTTGTTCGTTGTGTCCTTTTCGCCGCCGGAGAGCTCCTTGATGTTGCCGCCGTAGCGGAGGATGGACGCCCAGCCGCCGGGGCCGGGATTGCCGGAGCAGGCGCCGTCGGTATACAGAATGATGTTTTTCATAGCACTTCCTGTTATTGATTTTTTAAAGCCCGCGCTCATATCGATCGCGCAGCGTGCGGTACTCGGCCTTATCGATGATACCGTTTTTAAGGAAATCTTCGAGCTGCGCGATGCGCTGCGCCTTGTCGTGGGCGAAATGATCCTCGCCGGTATTGTCGCACACGACGCACGCAGCGTCCGGCACGTCCGGCGGCGGCATCGGCCGCCGCGGAGGAACGCTGCGCTGCGGCGCGCCCTTCGGCGGAGCGGGACGGTACGGCGCGTCCTGCGCCTGCGCCATCCGCTCGCCGTTCTTTTCGAGTTCTTTTCCTATTGTTTTAACACCGCGGCGCGCGGCCTTCTGGGCGGAAACTTTTATCAGCGCCACGATGATAAACACGATTACAATAAAAAGAGAACGAGCTTCCATTTACTCCTCCACAGGCGTTTCCGCGCTCTCGGCGGCTTCGGCTTCCTCTTCCTCGCTCACCTCGCGCTCAGCGCGGGCCATGGCGACGACGTGCGCGCCCTCGGCCGGACGCATGAGCCGCACGCCCTGCGTGGCGCGGCCAAGGAGCGAAATGCTGCCGGCCTCCATGCGGATGATCGTGCCGTCGTCCGATACGAGCAGGATGTCCTCCTCGCCGGTGACCTTCTTCGCGCCGACGATCTCGCCGGTCTTCTGCGTGATCTGGTAGGTCTTGAGACCCTGGCCGCCGCGACCCTGCACGCTGTATTCGCCGATGCGGGTGCGCTTGCCGTAGCCGTTTTCGGTAACGGTGAGCACCGCCGCGTCCTCGTCGGTCGCGCGCACCGCAGCGACGACCTCGTCGCCGTCCTTCAGGCGAATGGCGCGCACACCGGCGGCCGTGCGTCCCATCGGGCGGACGTCGTTTTCGTCGAACCGGATGGCCATGCCGCCGCGTGTTACGACGAGCAGCTTCTCGCTGCCGTGCGTCGTGAGCGCCTGCACAAGCTCGTCGCCCTCGCGGATATCGAGCGCACGGATGCCGTTTTTGCGGACGTTCTTGAGCTCGCCCTGCGACATGCGCTTCGTGACGCCGTTCTTCGTGAAGAACATGATGAAATCGTCTTCCTGCAAGCCCTTGCCGCGGAGCATTGCGGAGATCTTCTCCTCCGGCTCGAGAGGCAGGATGTTCACGATGTTCGTGCCGCGCGCGCTGCGCCCGGCCTCGGGGATCTGGTAGCCCTTGCGGACGTACACCTGCCCGCGGCTCGAGAAGAAGAGAATATAGTCATGCGTCGAGGCGGTGAACACACTCTCCACATAATCCTCCTCGCGCGTGGCCATGCCGCGCACGCCTTTGCCGCCGCGGCTCTGCGCGCGGTACTCGGCGGCGGGGGTACGCTTAATGTAGCCGTTGTGCGAGAGCGTGAAGACACACTGCTCCTCGGCGATGAGATCTTCCATGTCGATCTCGTCTTCCACGTCCTGGATCTCGGTCTTGCGGTCGTCGCCGTACTTGTCGGCGATGGCGAGCAGCTCGTCCTTCAGTACGCCCTTGAGCTTTTCGGGGTCTTCGAGCAGGGAAACAAGGTATTCGATCTTCTTTTCGAGCTCGTCATACTCGTTCTGCAGCTTTTCGCGGTCGAGTCCCTGCAGGGCCTTCAGGCGCATATCGAGAATGGCCTGCGCCTGCACATCGTCCAGCCCGAAGCGCGCCATCAGGTTTTCCTTGGCGTTATCGTAGCTCGTGCGGATGATGTGGATGACCTCGTCGATGTTGTCCTGCGCGATGAGCAGGCCTTCGAGGAGGTGGGCGCGCTCGCGCGCCTTGCGGAGATCGTACTTCGTGCGGCGCGTGATGACCTCTTCCTGGAACGCCAGATACTCATCGAGGATGTGGCGCAGGGAGAGGATCTTCGGCTGGCGCTGGTTATCCACAAGCGCCAGATTGATGATGGAGAACGTGCTCTGCAGCTGCGTCTGGGCAAAGAGCTTATTCAAAGCGACCTGCGGGTTGGCGTCGCGCTTGAGCTCAATGACGATGCGCATACCGTTGCGGTCGGACTCGTCGCGCAGATCGGAGATATCGTCGAGCCGCTTGTCCTTGACCTGCTCGGCGATGTTCTTGATGAGCATCTTCTTGTTGACCTGGTACGGCAGCTCGTTGACGATGATGCGCACACGATTCTGGCCGTGCTCCTCAAACTCGGTGCGCGCGCGGATGGTGACCTTGCCGCGGCCCGTGGCATAGGCGGCGCGGATGCCGGCGCGGCCCATGATAATGCCCTTCGTCGGGAAGTCGGGGCCGTGAACATGGCGCATGAGATCGTCAAGCGTCGCGTCCGGGTTATCGAGCACCTCCACCGCCGCGCCGATGACCTCGCGCAGGTTGTGCGGCGGGATGTTCGTCGCCATGCCGACGGCGATGCCCGAGGAGCCATTCACGAGGAGCTGCGGAATGCGGCTCGGCAGCACGCGCGGCTCTTTTCTCGTCTCGTCAAAGTTGGGATCCCAGTCTACGGTGTCCTTGTCGATATCCCGGAGCATTTCGTCCGCCATGCGGGCGAGACGCGCCTCGGTGTAACGGTAGGCCGCCGGGGGGTTGCCGTCCACGTCGCCGAAGTTGCCGTGGCCGTCGATGAGCGGGTAGCGCAGCGAGAAGTCCTGCGCCATGCGGACGAGCGCATCGTACACCGAAGCGTCGCCGTGGGGGTGGTACCGGCCGAGCACGTCGCCGACGGCGGTGGCGCACTTGCGGTAGGGCTTATCGCGCGTCAGGCCGTCCTCATACATCGCATACAGAATGCGGCGGTGGACGGGCTTCAGACCGTCGCGCACGTCAGGCAGAGCGCGCCCGACGATGACGGACATGGCGTATTCGATATAACTCTTTTCCATCTCCGAGACGAGCTCGGAGGTGACGATATGCTGATTGGGGAAGGCGATGTCTTCCGGCTTATAATCGCGTTTGTGTGCCATTATGCCGCCTCCTTAATAGTCCAGATTGACGACGTAGCGCGCCTTATTTTCGATCCACGCGCGGCGAGGCTCCACCTCGTCACCCATGAGAACGGTGAATATCTCGTCGGCGCGCTGCGCGTCCTCGAGCGTGACGCGGCGGAGCGTCCGGCGCTCGGGGTCCATGGTCGTCTCCCAGAGCTCGTGCGGATCCATCTCGCCGAGACCTTTGAAGCGGGAGATATCCACCTTTGCGTCCGGGTTATCGCCGCGCAGCTCGCGGGAGATCATGTCGCGCTCCGGTTCCGAATACGCCACGCGCTGCTGCTTGCCGCGGCTGAGCTTGAAGAGCGGCGGCACGGCGGAATAGACATAGCCGTTTTCGATGAGCGGCCGCATATACCGGAAGAAGAACGTCAGCAGGAGCGTCCGGATGTGCGAGCCGTCCACATCGGCATCGGCCATGATGATGATCTTGTGATAGCGGAGCTTTTCAATGTTGAACTCGTTGCCGATGCCCGCGCCGAGCGCAACGATCAGCGGATAGAGCTTATCGTTGCCGTAGATCTTATCGACGCGCGCCTTCTCGACGTTGAGCATCTTGCCCCACATGGCGAGAATGGCCTGGAAGCGGGAGTCGCGCCCCTGAATGGCGCTGCCCGCGGCGCTGTCGCCCTCGACGATGTAAATTTCGCAGAGGGACGGGTCGCGCTCGTTGCAGTCCTGGAGCTTATCCGGCATCTGGCCGGATTCGAGCCCGGTCTTGCGGCGGACGCTGTCGCGCGCCTTGCGCGCGGCCTCGCGCGCGCGGGAGGCGGAAATGCCCTTCTCCAAAATCTGCTTGGCGACGCCGGGGTTTTCCTCGAAAAACTGCTCGAGCTTATCGCTCACGACGCTATCGACCATCGTGCGGATGTCGCTGTTGCCGAGCTTGGCCTTCGTCTGGCCCTCAAACTGCGGGTTTTCAAGCTTGACGGAGATCACGGCGGTCAGACCCTCGCGGCAGTCCTCGCCGGAGAGCGTCTCCTCGTCCTTGAGAATTTTGCGCGATTTGCCGTAGTTATTGATAACGCGGGTAAGCGCGGCGCGGAAGCCCGTCTCGTGCATGCCGCCTTCGGGCGTCAGAATATTGTTGGCGAAGGACTCTATGCGCTCGTCGTAGCCGTCGTTCCACTGCATGGCGATCTCGCACATGGAGGTGTCCCGCTCGCCGGACATGTAGATGACGCTCTCGTGCACCGGCGTTTTGTGGCGGTTGAGCTCGGTGACGAACTCGCGGATGCCGCCCTCGTAGCACAGCTCCTGGCGCTGCTCCTGCTCGGGGCGCTTGTCCTCCATGATGATGGTGAGTCCGGCGTTCAGAAATGCCTGCTCGCGCATGCGCTTGAAGAGCACGTCATAATGATAGACCGTGTCATCAAACATCTCCGGGTCGGGATGGAAGCGCACCTGCGTGCCGTGCTTATCGGTCTTGCCGACGATCTTCATCTCCTGCGTAATGTGGCCGCGGGAGAATTTCATCTCGTAGATATTGCCGTTTTTGAATACGCGCACCTCGAGCCAGTCCGAAAGAGCGTTTACGACGCTCGCGCCGACGCCGTGCAGACCGCCGGAGACCTTATAGCCCCCGCCGCCGAACTTGCCGCCCGCGTGCAGCACCGTGTAGACGACCTCGAGCGCGGGCTTGCCCGTCTGCTCCTGAATGTCCACGGGGATGCCGCGGCCGTTATCGGTCACGCAGATGCTCTCGCCATCTTCGATGGAGACCTCGATATGCGTGCAGAAGCCCGCGAGCGCCTCGTCGATGGCGTTATCGACAATCTCGTATACGAGGTGGTGCAAACCGCTCGAGCTCGTCGAGCCGATGTACATGCCCGGGCGCATACGCACCGCTTCCAGACCCTCCAGAACCTGGATCTGGCTGGCGTCATAGGAATTGGGATTGACTGGTGTATTTTCCGACATGGGTGTTCCTCCATGAGTTTAATCAAAGGATATATTCTCCGCGCGCTTTAGGAGCGTCGCGGTGTTGAGCTGCGATAGATAGATCCGGGTGTTTCCGTCCTCCCGGCAGACGACGAACGATTTGGGAAGATCCTCCGCCACGTTTACGACCTTGCCCGCCTTCTCCGCGGCGCGGAGCGCTTCTCTCGTAATATGCGAGGAGCTGGCATTATCGAGGTCGCACACGGCGACGATGCTGTCGGTCCGCACGACCGTATCCGCGCCTAAATGGAGGTACATGCTTCGTTTACCCGTCCTTTTTCCATATAAAGTACGCGCCCGCCCGTCATGCGCTCCACGCTCGCCGCCTCGCAGCAGCTCACAAGCGTCTGTCCGCCGCCGATGCGGTTCAAAACAAACTCCTGCCGGGCGCTGTCGAGCTCGGACAAAACGTCGTCCAGCAGCAGCACCGGCGTCTCGCCCGTCTCGGCGAGAAATATCTCCCGCTCGGCAAGCTTTAGAGAGAGCGCCGCCGTGCGCGTCTGTCCCTGAGAAGCGTAGCTTCGCGCGTCCGCGCCGTTGATGGCGATCTGGAGATCGTCCTTATGCGCGCCGACGAGGCAGAGAGAGCTCTCGATTTCCGCGCTGCGGAGCTGGCGCTGCCGTTCGCTGACGGCCTCGTATATCTCCCGCTCACTCGCCGCCGGGTCAGATACGGTCGAAACGGTGGTATAGGTGAGCGTAAGGTTTTCGGTGCCGCGGGAAAAATCGCTCTGTACGCTTTGCGCCTCCTCGGCAAGGCGCCGCGCGAACGACGCGCGGTAGCGGATGATCTTTGCCGAGCAAAGGCACATCCCGTCCGAAAATACGTCCAGCGTATCGAGAAGCGAGGGCTTCTCCCGCCAGTCGCGCAGTATGCGCGTTTTGTTTTCCTGCAAGCGGCGGTATTCGGCGATGAGCGCGCCGTATCCGGGGCGGAGCTGCGTAATGGCGGCATCGAGCATCCGCCGCCGGAGCGAGGCCGCACCGCGGATCATCGCAAGATCATCCGGGGAAAAGAGGATCGCCTTGAGACATTGCTCCGTCTCCCCCGCCGAGAGCTTCACGCCGTTGCGCTTCATCGTGCGCGTCCGTCCGCGGCGGAGCAGAACTTCCATGCGCTGTTCGCGCTCGGACGCGAAATACTCCCCGCGCACCGCCGCCTCGTCCTTTTCAAAGGCGATGAGTTCTTTGTCGTAATACGTGCGGAAGCTTTTTGCGCCGGTAAGCATGTACACCGCTTCCAAAAGCGTTGTTTTCCCCTGCGCGTTCGCGCCCGCAATGACGTTCACGCCCGGAGAAAATTCGCACCGCCCGCCCTGCAGCAGACGGAAGTTTTCCGTCTGTACCGCATCAACGCGCATCAGCTTTCCGCGCGCAGACGCACGGGCAGGATCATATAAAGGAAGCTGTCGCCGCCGTCCTCCGGCGTGATGATGCAGGGAGCGCTGCCGTTTACGATGTTGATGCGCAGCGTATCGGCGGGCGCGGCCTTAAAAGCGTCCATGAGATAGCTGTTGTTGAAGCCGACGATCATCCCACCGCCGTCGCCCTCGAGCGGGCAGCAGTCCTCGGCGCGGCCGAGCGGCGTGGAGCAGGTGATCGTGAGCAGGTTTTCCCCGAACACGCACCGGAGCGGGTTTTTCGTGCGGTCATCGATGATGAGGCTCACGCGGTCGGTGCAGCGGATGAGATCGGAGCGCTGCGCCTTGAGCTGAATGGGAAAATCGCCGGGAACGGTCTTGCGGAAGTTCAGAAATTCGCCCTCGAGACGGCGGGAGATGAGCACCGTATCGCCCACGGAGAACGAAACGTGCTTGCTGCCGACGGCGATCTTCACCGGCTCTTCGGGGCTCATGCAGATCTTTTCGAGATCGGAGAGCGCCGCGCCCGGCACGATGAATTTGAGGCTTTCCACATCGCAGGTTTCGACCGCTTCGCGGCGGAGCGCCATGCGGTAGCCGTCCACAGCCACCATGGTCATGACATTGTTGTCCACCTCGATAAGCGCGCCGGTGTACACCGGGCGGGACTCGTTTGTGGAGATGGCAAAGCTCGTCTCGGCGATCATGCGTGCCATCGTATCCTGTGGCAGGGAGAGATTGCTGCAGTAGTCGAGCGACGGAAGATCGGGGAAATCGTCCGACGCCGTGCCGGAGATGTTGTAGTCGGCGTTGCCGCAGGCGATGTTCACGGCGTTATTCTCGTCCGAGCAGACGGAGACAATGCCGTCCGGCAGCTTGCGCACGATGTCGCCGAAGAGCTTGGCGTTGAGTACCACGCTGCCCGGCGCGGAGACGTCCGCCTCAAATGTCGTATAAATGCCCTTTTTGAGATCGTAGCCCGTGACGCGGACGTTGTGCCCGGCCTCGATGAGCAGGCCCTCCATCGCCGGGATCGGGCTTTTGGAGGCGGCGGCGCGGCCGGCCGTGGCGACGGCGAGACTGAGCAGATATTTCTCACAGGTGAATTTCATGGCAATTCCTCCGTTTCTTCCAGAAAGAAAGATAGAATATTTTTTAGAAGCGAGTATCAGTAGAGCAAAAACTTGTGGAAAACCCGGCGAAGGCCTTGAAAATCAAAGATTTTCGATGTGGAAAACTTGACCCTGATTTTTCCACAGTTTCCACAGAAGAGAGAAGCTGAAAAGTTTTGAACATTTATAAACAGTTTTTCCACATACATCTTGTGGAAAACTTTGTCTTAGCCGTTATGCCTTGGAATTGATGTTGTAGGTAACGTCACGGATGACCATGGCAAACTCCTGGCTGGCCTGCATCATGTCTTCGATCTTGCGGATGGAGGCGAGCACCGTGGCGTGGTTTCGGCCTTCAAACTGCGCGCCGATGTCGGTGAGCGCCATGTTTGTGAGATTCCGGCAGAGATACATGGCGACCTGCCGCGCCGTGGCGGTGTTCTTCTGGCGGGACTGCCCGCGCAGCGCTTCCTCCGAAACGGAGAAGTACCGTGCCGTCTCCGCAATGATGACGTTCGGCGTGGGGACATAGGTGCCGACGCGGATCACGTCCTTGATCGCGCGGCGGACGCTCGAAACGGTGATGTCGTCCTCTAAAAGATCGCGGTAGGCGGTGAGCTTTTTTACAACGCCCTCCAGCTGGCGGATGTTCGATGTGACCGTCTCGCCGATGAACGTTACGACATCGTCCGGCAGCACAACGCCGAACTGCGCGGCCTTGTTGCGCGTGATGGCCATGCGCGTTTCCAAATCGGGCGGCTGCACGTCCGCCATAAGGCCCCATTCGAGCCGCGTGCGGATTCGATCCTCGAGCTTGTTCATCTCCATCGGTGGCCGGTCGGACGTAACGACGATCTGCTTTCCGGCCTCATAGAGCGTGTTGAACGTATGGAAGAATTCCTCCTGCGTCTGCTGCTTGCCGGCGATGAACTGGATATCGTCCATCAGCAGAAGATCGGCGCTGCGGTACTTCGCGCGCAGCTCCTCGCCGCCGCCGACCTGAATGGCGTGAACGAGGTCGTTTGTGAAGTCGTCGCCCTTGACGTATACGATCTTCGCCTTCGGGTTCTTTGCGTGGATGGCGCTGCCGATGGCCAGAAGAAGGTGCGTTTTGCCGAGGCCGGAGTTGCCGTAAATGAAAAGCGGGTTATAGAGCTTGCCGGGATTTTCCGCCACGGCGATGGCCGCGGCGTGGGCGTATTTGTTCGAGGGACCCACGACGAAGTTATCGAACGTGAAGCCCGCGACCTCCGGGAGCGTGTCGTCCGTTTTCGTTTCGGAGATGTAGCTATCGAGCTCGTCCCCCGCGAGGATCGTCAGCTTGAATTCGGCGGAGAAAAGGTCGCTGAGCGCGTCAATGATCGTCTGCGCGAAGCGGGTCTGGATAATGTCGCGCTTGAACTCCGTGGGGGTGTGAATGACGAGCCGGTTATTGACGATCTCGACCGGCGTACAGTCGTCAAACCAAGTGTTCAGCGCCGTGGCGGTCAGATTCTGCCCGAGAACGGCAAGAACGCTGTTCCATATGTCGTTGAGGGAATTCATTCTTTCTCTCTCCTTATGATCCATAAAGCGCCCGGAGGCACTATTATCAGCATTATAAAATTATACCACTTTTCCACAATGGTGTAAAGATATATATTAATAATGTAATTACAGTTAATTAAGATAGACAGAATATTACAAATTTAACATAGCCTCCCTCGTCAGAGGGAGCCAGAAAACGAAAATTTACGCTTTACGAACATTTTACAACGGCGCGGTGACGGATTTTACACCCCCGGACGTAGAATACTCCCCGACAAGAAAGTCGGGGAGTATTGTGCTTTTATGAAGAAAAAGCTTTTGGAAAACATCGTAAAATGGATCTTTCTCCTCTGCGGCATCGCGGCAGTAGGATTCGTGCTGTGCATCTGCCTGTATCTTGTGATTTCCGGTGTCCCGGCGATCCAGGCAATCGGGCTCTGGAATTTTCTTTTCGGCGAGACGTGGAACGCCCCGACCAATGAATTCGGGATATTGCCGTTTATCCTCACGAGCATTTACGGCACGGCGGGCGCGCTGCTCCTCGGCGTGCCGCTCGGATTGTTCACGGCGGTGTTTCTCGCTAAGGCCGCCCCGCCGCGCGTTGCCGCCGCGGCGAGAAGCTGCGTGGCGCTGCTCGCGGGCATCCCCTCGGTCGTGTACGGCCTCGTGGGTATGACGGTGCTCGTGCCGCTCGTGCAGAAAACGTTCTCCCTCTCCTCCGGCGCGTGCCTGCTCACGGCCATTCTTGTGCTTACGGTCATGATATTGCCGTACATCGTATCCGTTTCGGAAACGGCGCTGCGCGCCGTGCCGCGCGAATACGAGGAAGCCTCCCTCGCGCTCGGCGCAACAAAGGTGGAAACGTGGTTTCTTGTCTCGCTTAAGGCGGCAAAAAGTGGCGTGATCGCCTCCATCATCCAGGGCACGGGCCGCGCCGTCGGCGAGGCGATGGCGATCCTTATGGTAGCGGGCAACGTTGCCAACATGCCGTCGCTCTTTACATCCGTCCGCTTTCTCACAACGGCCATCGTCTCCGAAATGTCCTACGCCGCCTACGGCTCTCTCCAGCGCGATGCGCTCTTCTCCGTGGGCCTGGTGCTGTTTCTCTTCATTCTTCTCATTAACGCCGCGCTGCGGCTTCTCAGCGAAAGGAGCGAAAAGGCATGAGAAAGCTCCGGGAGATTTTCTTGAAAGCCGCTCTCATCGCCGCGGCGGTGATCACCGGCGGTATTCTGCTCTTCCTGATCGGGATCATTGTAAAGCGCGGTCTGCCGCAGCTGAGCTGGTCGTTCCTCACGACGGCGACGAGCTATCTGGCCGGGACGACAGGTATCCTCCCCAACATCTGCAACACGCTCTATCTCATTCTCATCGCGATGGGCGTGGCGCTGCCGCTCGGCGTTGGCGCGGCGGTATACATCACCGAATACGCGGAAAATCCCCGCATCGTGCGGCTCATCAGCTTTGCCGCCGAAACGCTCACGGGCATCCCGTCCATTCTCTTCGGCCTCATCGGCATGCTATTTTTCATTAAGCTCGGCGGACTCAAGCAGGGCGTTCTCGCCGGCGGCCTTACGCTCGCGCTCATGGTGCTCCCCACGGTTATGGCGAACACGCGCGAGAGCCTGCTCGCCGTGCCGAGAGCTTACCGTGAAGGCGCTCTCGCGCTCGGCAGCGGCAAGTGGCACATGGTGCGTACCGTTGTGCTGCCAAACGCCGTGGACGGCATTGTGACCGGCTGCATCCTCTCCGTCGGACGTATCACCGGCGAGAGCGCGGCGCTCCTCTTCACCGCGGGCTTCGGTCTGCGGCTGCTGGAATTCAAAGCGGCGCTCGAATCCTCCTCGGCGTCGCTTTCCGTGGCGCTCTATCTTTACGCAAGCGAGCAGGGCAAGTTTGACATTGCCTTCGGCATCGCGGCGGTGCTGCTCGTGCTGACGCTCGCGCTCAATCTTCTCGCCTCGCTCACGGCGGGCAAGGCCAGAAAGGAACGGTAAAAATTTATGGAACCCATTCTGCAAACAAAAAAGCTCGACCTTCGCTACGGCGCGTTTCAGGCGCTCTACGGCATCGATACGGACATCTTCCCCAACGAGATCACGGCGCTCATCGGCCCCTCCGGCTGCGGCAAATCCACGTATCTCAAAACGCTCAACCGCATGAACGATCTCGTGCCGGGCTGCAAGATCGACGGCGCGGTGCTCTTCCACGGCCACAACGTTTACGGCGATAAGATCGACGTTACGGAGCTTCGCAGCCGCATCGGCATGGTATTCCAGAAGCCGAACCCGTTCCCGATGAGCATTTACGATAACATCGCCTACGCGCCCCGCCTGCACGGCGTGCGCGGCCGCGCGGAGCTCGACGAGATCGTCGAGAAATCGCTCAAAAGCGCCGCCATCTGGGACGAGACGAAAGATAAGCTCAAAAAGAGCGCCCTCGGCCTCTCCGGCGGCCAGCAGCAGAGACTCTGCATTGCCCGCGCTCTCGCCGCCGAGCCGGAAGTACTGCTGATGGACGAGCCGACGAGCGCGCTCGACCCCATTTCCACCGGGCGCATCGAAGAGCTCGCGCTCGAGCTCAAAAAGACATACACCATCGTTATCGTCACGCACAACATGCAGCAGGCCGCGCGTATTTCGGATAAGACGGCGTTTTTCCTGCTTGGCAAGCTCGTGGAGATGGACGACACGGCGAAGATCTTTAATGAAGCCGAAGATCCCCGCACACGGGATTATGTCCAGGGCAAATTCGGCTAATAAACAAAAAGGCTCCCTCACCAGAGGGAGCCTTCTGAGCAAAGCAAAAGGATTTGTTGTAAACCCCTCAGCCAGCTTCGCTGCCAGCTCCCCTATTAGGGGAGCCAAGTGGGTTTGCAGAAAACGATCTTGCCTCCCCTAAAACCGGAGGTTTTGACGGAGGGGTTGTCGTTTTCCGAAGACTACAATCCCTCAGTCTCGCTTCGCTCGACAGCTCCCTTTACACAAGGGAGCCTTTTTGTTTTATACCGCCGAGATCTTTCTCTTGATATCCATCGCCACGGCGGAGGCCTTCTCGGCAATATCGCCGAGCGTGTCGCCGCAGGGGATGACCGTGCACTCGTTCACTTCCAAATCGCGCTGCACGAGATAGGCGTCTGCAAGCTCCTCCGCGGGCAGACGTAGCACCGGCACGCCGCGCGAGGAAAAGAGCAGCGCTTTGTCCGGCGAGACCTTCCCGCAGAACACGAGCCGTGAAGAGCCGGAGAGCGCGTCCAGATCGGCGAGAGAATCGCGCAGCCCCGGCGCCATGACCGGGATGATACCCGCCATGCGCGCAATGGCCAGCGTAGCGGAGGGACCCGTGCCGGAGGTAGACCCGCCGCCGACGAGCGCGGGGATCTGCGAGCGCGTGCAGCTGCCGCCGCTGCGGCAGAGCGTTTCCATATCCTGTTTGGAAAGGCCGGCCTTGAGCCGCCCGTTCACGATGCCGACGCAGCACGGCACGCAGTCGCGCCGGTAAAACGCCTGCTCGCACTCCTGCAGCGCCTCTAAATTGCGCGGGTACGGCAGCTGCATGAAAAATCCGGTCTCGATGGCGATGATCGGCGTTCCCGCCTTGAGCGACGCCAGCACCGGCGGACACATATCCAGATATTTGCTTGCCATAGAGATTGCCTCCTCCATATTCAAGCCTCCCTTGTGTAAAGGGAGGTGTCACGGCGCGCAGCGCCGTGACGGAGGGATTGTCATTTTCTTGAGACTACAATCCCCCAGTCAGCTTTGCTGACAGCCCCCTTTGCACAAGGGGGCCTTTTTCAAACATTTATGATACCGTAAAAGCACAAAAAATGCAATACCGCGGAAAATTCCCGGCTTGTTCATGCATTTGTCACAACTCCTCGCTATAATAGGGTCAAAATCTTGGAGAGGAGCGGCAGGTATGAGCGAAAAACCCATGCGCGAACGATCCGTCGGCTTTACCGACGCAAGCTATATACGGCAGGACGACGCGCCGAACACGCCGCGCTGCTACTCTTTTTCGGACGAAAGATCGTCCAGCTCGAAGAAGACGGTCTCGCCGCTCCGCGTGGCGGGGCTCTGTCTCGTGTTTTTTGTGCTCGGCTCGCTGCTCACCTCGGCGCTCTCCGATGCGGAAACGCCTTCCGCGTCCGTCAAGTCCGCCGTTCCTTCCGCCTCGCCGGAGGCCGTTTTGCCCGCATCGGACATTTCCGGCAGCGCGGCGATCTCCGCCGCCGTAAATGCCGATACGCCCCCCTCCGCGACGAGCGCCCCCACCGGGGAGCGCCCTTATCTCGGCATGATCGTCCAGACCGTGAGCTGCGCTGCGGCGGAGTATTATAACCGCTCGGACAGCAACGCCATGGTGCCCGGCGTGCAGGTCTATGCCGTGGAGGACGGCGGCCCGGCGTGTCTCGCGGGGCTTTGCAGCGGCGACATCATCATCCGGCTCGACGGCACCGACATTGTCTCCGCCGCCGATCTCACCGCCGCGGAAAACACTCTCAGCCCCGGCCAGGAAGCGGTGCTCACCGTCTACCGCGCCGGAGAATACCGGGAGATCCCGGTCATCTTCGGCAAGCTTCCCGAAGAGTGCGGCGAAGAGGACGTGGACGAAGCCTGGTGTGATTTTGATAACGCTTGGTAATAATCGGCTCCCTCTTTGAGGGAGCCGTCGAGCGCAGCGAGACTGAGGGAGTAACTCCTTTCGTCTCGCCTTCGGCGAGCCACCTTCCTCAAAGAGGAAGGCAAGCCGGTTATCGTAAAACTTTCTTGGCTCCCCTCGTTAGGGAAGCTGGCGCGGCGCGCAGCGCCGTGACTGAGGGGTTTCTACCTCCCCGTATTCCGGGGAGGCTTTTTTCTTGCAAACGACACGAAAAAGGTGTATTCTCTATACTTATGGACGCCATAATCAAAGCCATAGGAAAGACACCCTCCCTTGCTACCCTCCCCCTGAGGGTTGAGGAGGGTTATTTGCCTGCCCTTTTGACCCAATCGGGCGGCGCGATGCGCGCTCTCGGCGCGGCGATGCTCCGCCGCGAGACCGACCGACCCATTTTCGTTCTCTGCACCGATGATTCAAACGCCGGAACCCTCGCCGCCGATCTCGAAGCGCTGCTCGGCGAGAGCGTTGTGCAGCTCACGGGGCGCGATCTTGCGCTGCGCGATATCGAGGTCGTCTCCCGGCAGGAGGAGCAGCGGCGGCTGCGCGCGCTCGACGCGCTCTATGCCGGCGCTTCGGTCGCGGTATGCACCGTTTCCGGCCTTTTGCAGCGCACGCTGCCGCCGGATATTCTGGAAAACGCCGCCTTTACGCTCCGCGTCGGCGAGGGCGAGGGCCCGGAAGCGCTGGAGCCGCGCCTGCTCGCGTGCGGCTACCGCCGCAGCGACATGGTGGAGGGCCCCGGCCAATTTTCGCGCCGCGGCGGCATTCTCGATATCTTCTCCCCCGGCGCGGAGCGCCCGGTGCGCGCCGAGTTCTGGGGCGACGAGATCGACTCCATGGGCTTTTTCGATACCGACACGCAGCGCCGCACGGAGAATGTCGAATCATTCCGCGTGCTGCCCGCGTGTGAAGCGCTCGTCGACCCAAACCGCGCCGAGAGCATCGCCAAGGCGCTTTTGAGCCGCGCTGCTCGCGCCGAGCGGCGCGAGCAGGGGGAGCTTGCCCGCCGTCTTCGCCGCGATGCCGAGCGCGTTTCCTCCGGCGCGCCCCTGCCGTGGAGCGACCGGTATCTCCCGGAATTATACTCAGAGTATTCAACGGCGCTCGATTTCATCGCGCCGGACGCCATATTTTATATCGATGCGCCGAACCGCTGCGCCGAGAAAGCCAAGGACATTGCCGACTCTCTCGCGGACGATCTGAAAATTTTGCGCGAGGGCGCATTCCCGGTCGTGGACACGGGAGATTACCTCCTGCCGTGGAAGGACGCCTGTGAAAAGATTGCGGATTTCGCGGTCGTGATGGCGGACGCCTTCAGCGCGGGGCGCTATCCCCTCTCTCCCCGGTCGGTGCTCGATACGAACGTCCGCCAGCTGCCCAGCTACGGCGGCAGCGCGGAAACGGCGCTCGCCGATGTGCAGCGGTATCTCGAAAACGGCTTTCGCGTTGTGGTGTTCGCCTCGGACGAGCGCCGGGCGGACGTGCTTGCCTCGATGCTCGAGCGCAATGGCATACCGCCGCTGCGCGGCTTCCCGAACGGCGCTCTGCCGCCGGAGGGGCGCGCCACCGTCGCGGTGGGGGCGCTCTCCGCGGGACTCGAAGCGCCGGAGGCACATCTTGCCGTATTGACCGATACGCAGATTGCCGCGGGCGCGCTGCGAAGCCGCAAGCGAAAGCGCGCCATGGCGGATCGCGAAAAGCTCGGCTCCTGCGCCGATCTCTCCGTCGGCGATCTCGTCGTGCACGAGCACCACGGCATCGGCCGCTTTGCCGGCATTTTCAAGCTGCCGGTGGACGGCGTCGAGAAGGACTACATTAAAATATGCTACGCCGGGTCGGACAGCCTGTACGTTCCGGCGACGCAGCTCGACCTTGTGTCGAAATACATCGGCGGCGGCGAAGATCGCCCCGTGAAGCTCTCGCGCATGGGCGGCGCGGAGTGGAAAAAGACGACGACGCGCGCCAAGGCCGCGGCCAAGGAGCTCGCTGCCGAACTCACGAAGCTCTATGCCGCGCGCGCCCGCACGCCGGGCTTCGCGTTCTCGCCGGACAGCCCGTGGCAGACCGAGTTTGAGGAGTCGTTCGGCTATGCCGAAACGGACGACCAGCTCCGGTGCATTCAGGAGATCAAGGACGACATGGAAAAGGCCGTGCCGATGGATCGCCTGCTCTGCGGCGACGTCGGCTATGGCAAAACGGAAGTCGCGATGCGCGCGGCGATGAAGTGCATTCTGGACGGCAAGCAGTGCGCCATTCTCGTCCCCACCACGGTGCTCGCCCGCCAGCATTACCAGACCGCGATGCGCCGCTTCTTCGGCTACCCGGTCGAGATCGCGCTCCTCTCGCGCTACAGCACGCCCAGCCAGAAAAAGGACATTCTCAAAAAGACACTCGCCGGCAGCATCGATCTTCTCATCGGCACGCACAGCCTGCTGCAAAAGAGCGTCGCCTTCCGTGACCTCGGCCTTCTCATCGTGGACGAGGAGCAGCGCTTCGGCGTGACGCACAAGGAAAAGCTCAAGGAAATGTCGAAGGGCGTCGACGTATTGACGCTCTCTGCTACGCCCATCCCGCGCACGCTCAACATGGCGCTCTCGGGACTGCGCAGCATGTCCACCATCGAGGAGCCGCCGCGCGACCGCCAGCCGGTGCAGACGTTCGTGATGGAGCAGGACGAAAAGGCCGTGTGCGACGCCATCCGGCGCGAGCTTCTGCGCGGCGGACAGGTGTACTATCTCCACAACCGCGTGGAAAACATCGAGCACGTGGCGCTGCGGCTGCAAAAGCAGCTCGGCGGCGGGGTCTCCGTCGGCGTGGCGCACGGCAAGATGGACGAGGAACAGCTCTCCCGCGTTATGGACGATATGGTCGAGGGAAAAATTCAGGTGCTCGTCTGTACAACGATCATCGAGACCGGCATCGATATCCCGAACGTCAACACCCTTATTGTGGAGGACGCCGACCGGCTCGGCCTTGCCCAGCTCCACCAGCTGCGCGGCCGCGTCGGGCGCAGCGCGCGGCGCGCGAGCGCCTATCTTCTCTACCGCCCGAGCAAGGCACTCACGGAGATCGCCGAAAAGCGCCTCACTGCCATCCGCGAGTTTGCCGAGTTCAACGCCGGCTTCCAGATCGCCATGCGCGATTTGGAAATTCGCGGCGCGGGCAACCTTCTCGGCGCGGAGCAGTCGGGCCACATGATGGACGTTGGCTACGATATGTATCTGAAGCTGCTTGAGGAGGCCGTACTCGAGGAAAAGGGCGAAAAGCCGCCCGTGCGCACCGAGTGCGCCGCCGATCTCTCCGTTACGGCGAACATCCCGGAAAAGTATGTCCCCAGCGCCGAGCAGCGCATGGATCTTTACCGCCGCATCGCGCTCATCCGCACCGAGGCGGATGCCGACGATCTCACCGACGAGCTCATCGACCGCTTCGGCGACCCGCCGGGCGCCGTCAACGCGCTCATCCACGTGGCGCTTCTGCGCGGCGAGGCCGGGCGCGCCGGTATCTCGGACATCTCCCAGAAGGGGAACATGCTCTATTTCAAGGTAGAGAATTTCGACATGGAGACCCTCTCCGCGCTCTATGCGCAGAAGGAGTTCAAAGGCCGCGTCAAGCTCGAAGCCGGACGCGAACCGCGCCTGGGGCTGAAGCTCAAGCCCGGCGCCAAGCCCATACCGGAAGCCCGCGCGCTCATCGCCGCGTGGCACAAACTGCAAAAACCGGCGGCGGAGCCCGCCGCGGAAAAGGAGTAAAATCTATGAACGCAAAGAAACTGCTCGCCCTGCTGATGAGTCTTGTGCTGCTGCTCGGCGCGCTGGGCATCCCGGCGCTTGCCGCCGACGAGAAGACCGCCTCCCCCGAAGCGACCGGCACGCCCACCGAGGGCGTCACAGACAGCGCTTCCGACGACGCGAACGCCGCCGTCAATGAGATGCAGGAAAAGTATGCGCAGATCGAAGCCCAGCTTGACGCGGCGGGCAAGAAGTACGACGGCTCCGCCGTCGTCGCCACCGTGAACGGCACGGAAGTCACCTGGACGCTCTGCTACTATCTCATCGGCAGCCTGACGAGCCAGTACATCAACTACACCGTGTCGATCCCCGACTTTTCCACCGACATGGGCGACGGCGTCACGCTTCAGGACGCGATGCGCGAGGCGGTCGAAGCGCGGATGAAGTATTATACCGTCGCGACCGCCGAAGCGGAAAAGCGCGGCCTGACCGACACGGTGAACGCCGAGGTCGAGGAGCAGTGGCAGAGTGTGGTAGAGAGCTTCGGCGGCGTGGATGCGTTGATGGAGGCCATCGAAAATGCATATCTCGATGAGCCGACCTACCGGCAGCTCCTTGCGACCAACGCCGCGTTCAACGCCATCATGGTGGATTCCTACGGCACCGCGGGCGAGAAGCTCACGGACGAGGAAGTCCTCTCCTGGGCGAACGACAACAATTACCTCCGCTGCAAGCACATCCTCTTCCTCACGCAGAACGACGACGGCACCGACAAGACCGACGAGGAGAAGGCGGAGATCCGCAAGGAGGCCGAGGCGACGCTCAAGGAGCTGCGCGCGCTGGAGGGCGACCGCGAGGCGATGATGGAGCGCTTTGATGCTCTCATGGCGGAAGCCGACGACCCCGGCATGACAACGTTCCCGGACGGCTATACCTTTACGGAAAACCAGATGGTGCAGGAGTTTGAGGACGGCACCCGTGCGCTCGAAGAGTACGCGATTTCCGACATTGTGGAGTCGAGCTACGGCTACCACATCATTCTCCGCCTGCCGCTCGATCCCGACGGCAAGACCCTCTCGCAGGATTCCGGCACGGGCGATTATATGACGCTGCGCACCGACGCCGCCAACGAGCTCTTCAACGCCATGCTCATCGACTGGATCGAGAACGCCACGGTCGAGTGGAAGGACGATTTCGGCTCGCTGGACTATAACGAACTCTTCGCCGTGCCGGAGGACGGAACGGCGGACGATACCGCTGCGCCGGAGAGCACGGGCTCCTCCCGCGTGTGGATGTATATCGCCATCGCGGCGATCGTTGTTGTCATCGCACTTGCGGCGGTGCTGCTCGGCAATAAGAAGAAGTCTGCCGCGCCGGAAGTGACGGAAACCGCCGGGACCGCGGAAGAAACTCCCGCCGAAGAGCCGGAAAAGACGGAAGAGCCGGAGACCGCGCCGGAGGAAGCTCCCGCCGAAACCGAGAAAGCCGAAGAGCCGGAGGCGGAACCGGAGACGAAAAAGGAAGAGGACGAATGATCCTCTTCCATTACTCCGTGGATTCCTACACGGACTCGCCCAGTCTCACGAACGACTTTGCCGGGCATTATAAATACGCCGAGCCGTTCCTGCTCGCACTCGAGCGGGGGCGGCAGGTGTTCGATGCGGTGTTTTATTCCGCAATGTACGCCTCCCGTGATCTCGTTGATCTTGGGCTGCGCAAAAACGAGAATTACCGCAAGGACGCCGTCGAGGGCATTTTTGAATATGTCCGCCGGACGGAATTCGGCGGCGTACCGGTGAGCCGCCTGCACTGCGTGTACTACTGCGCTTCCCTGGAAGAGGCGCGGAAGTATGCCTATGACGATGCGCTCGCCGACGGCGGCTTCGCAAAGGAGCAGGTAAAGCTCCTCACCGTGGAAACGGAGGAGAGCCGCGCCTACGCCTACGATCAGCAGTTTTATAACGCCGCCAAGGAAGAGATCGACAAAAACAACATCGACGCGGTGTTCGCCCTCGCGCGGAAATACTTTGCGCTCGAGCGCACCGAAAGCCCCCTTATCGAGATCCTCGCCGACGGCGACAACCGCGTGCTGAAGGTTGAGACATACTAACTAAAAAAGCCTCCCTTGTGTAAAGGGAGGTGGCGCGGCGCAAAGCGCCGTGACGGAGGGATTGTCTTTCTCCGGAAACTACAATCCCCCAGTCAGCTTTGCGGCTGACAGCCCCCTTTACACAAGGGGGCCATTGACTTGAAAAAGCAGCCTCCTGTGAACATCGTGTCACGGGAGGCTGCTTATTCATTCATCTTTTTCATAATGCCGAGGATGTACTCCATCGACTTGGCGTCCAGCCGCTTTGCTTCCCGGATGAGTTCCCGCAGAGCTGCGGGGTCGGCGTTCTCTTCATCGAAAAATTCCTTTGGCGTGACGCCCAAATACTCGCAGATATAGAAGAAGGACTGCATGGCGGGCAGAGATTTTTTGTTTTCGATGTTGTTGATATAGTTGTTCGCCTGCCCCAGCGACAGAGACATATCCCGCGCCGATACGCCTTTCTTTGCGCGCAGCTGCGCGATCCGCTCCGGGACAAAATCTTCGTACATCCGCTTCGCCTCCTCGTAATACAATAGATTGTACTTTACGAGAGCGCTTAAACCGATAGAACAAAAGGGGCGTTTTTATTGACGTAAAGACATTAACCTATTACAATGAAATAAACGATAGATTAAAACTATCTTTCCGCGAGGGGGACGTTTCTATGCGGGGAAAAAAGTGCTGTGTTACCGGGCATCGCGATATCCCGTCGGATTGCATTGACTATGTAAAGACGTCTTTGGAACAGGAGATCGACTGTGCGATCAACGACGGCTTTTCCTGCTTTATCTCCGGCTTTGCGGATGGAGCCGACCTGCTGTTTGCGGAGATCGTTGCGGATCGGATCGCAAAGTATCCGGCGCTTCGGATGATCGCAGCCATTCCGTACCGGAAGCGCCTGGATAAACTGAAAAAATCGGAGCATACAAAAGCACTGCTTGATCGTTGTGCTGAAATCTATGTTGCCGCGGAAGAATATCATCCCGGTGTTTTTGCCAAGCGGAACCGCTATATGGTCGAGTGTTCGGAGCGGGTGATCGCCGTCTATGACGGCCGTGAGAAGGGCGGTACCGCCGGGACGATTCAACTGGCGCACACCATGAAAAAGGAACTGCGGCAAATAAAAACAGCTCCCTCTGACGAGGGAGCTGGCAGCGGCATTGCCGCTGACTGAGGGAGAGAAAACTGAGGCAACTTTACAATTGCGCAGCGCCCTGCGCCTCGTGCTTTGCGAGATGACGCTTGATGGCCTGGAACGTCTCGTCGCTGATGTAGTGCTCCACGCGGCAGGCGTCCTCGGCGGCGGTCTCCTCGTTCACGCCGAGCATGGTGAACATCTTCGTGAGACAGGTGTGGCGCTCAAAAATGTACTGCGCGCGCGCCTTGCCCGTTTCCGTGAGCGTGATGGCGCCGAACTTGTCCACCGTGATGAGCTCCTGCTTTTTCAAAATGCCGATCGCCCGGCTGACCGAGGGCTTCGAGTAGCCAATGTATTCGCTCACGTCGATCGAGCGCACGACCGGCAGCGACTTGCTCAGCCGATATATGGTTTCGAGGTACATTTCCCCGGATTCCTGCATGACCATGAAAAAAACTCCGTTTCGTTGGATGATTATTTATTACCATATCACAATCAATTTCAAAAAACAAGCGAAATTCCACCTTCGTGCCGTGTCGGCCCCGGTCGTTTTGTGCCGAATATACAAAGATGAAAAAACAGTGAATTCCCTCTTGACAAGTTAGTCCGGGGTAACTATTATATAAGGCGGTTAGCGAGAACTAACCGCTTATTTTTGCGCATATGTTAGCGTGAGCTAACATTTGGGAGGAGGATGCGGCATGATGCCGTTGGTACTGGCGAGTGTCGGAGAACCGCAGATCGTAAAGCGCATCGGCGGAAATCCGGAGACGAAGCGCCATCTCGAAGATCTTGGCTTCACGGTCGGCGGCGAGGTCTGCATCGTGAGCACGCTGGGCGGAAACGTGATCGTGAAGGTCAAAGAGTCCCGCGTGGCCGTCAGCGATGAGCTGGCGCGCAAGATCATGGTCTGATTTGGAAAGAAAAGAAAATAATAATAAGGAGGCAATGGCATGAAAACTCTGCGCGAAGTGCCGGTCGGCTCGACCGTCAAGGTCGTGAAGCTCCATGGCGAGGGTGCGGTGAAGCGCCGCATCATGGACATGGGCATCACGAGAGGCACCCAGGTCTTTGTTCGCAAGGTAGCGCCCCTCGGCGACCCCATCGAAGTCACCGTCCGCAATTACGAGCTTTCGATCCGCAAGGCGGACGCTGAGATGATCGAGGTCGAGTAAAAAACTTTTCGGGGAGAGCCCCCCAATTTTTTCGAGCAGCGGTTAGCGAGAGCAAACCGCAGAAAAGCTTTTTGAGAGCAGAAAGGAAGCGTGAAAATGGATTTGCGCATCGCCCTTGCGGGCAACCCGAACAGCGGCAAAACCACCCTGTTCAACGCTCTGACCGGCTCCAACCAGTTCGTCGGCAACTGGCCGGGCGTCACGGTCGAGAAAAAGGAAGGCAAGCTCAAAGGTCATGAAGGTGTCATCATCACCGACCTTCCGGGCATTTATTCTCTGTCCCCCTACACGCTGGAGGAAGTCGTAGCGAGAAATTACCTCATCGGCACGCGCCCCGATGCCATTTTGAACATCATCGACGGCACGAACCTGGAGCGTAACCTCTACCTCACCACCCAGCTCACCGAGCTCGGCATCCCCGTGGTGCTGGCGGTGAACATGATGGACGTCGTCCGCAAGAACGGCGACAAGATCGACGTTGCGGAGCTGTCCCGTCAGCTCGGCTGCCCGGTCGTGGAGATCTCCGCGCTGAAGGGCGACGGCGTCAAGGAAGCCGCCGAGACCGCCATCAAAGCCGCAAAGGGCGGCAAGACCATCCCGATGCACAAGTTCTCCGGCCCGGTCGAGCACGCCATTGCCCACATCGAAGAGGCTGCCGTGCACACCATGCCCGAAGAGCAGCAGCGCTGGTACGCCGTCAAGGTGTTCGAGCGCGACGATAAGGTCCTCGAATCCCTGAACATCCCGGCCGACGTCAAGGCTCACATCGAGCAGGACATCGAAGCCGCCGAGAAGGAACTCGACGACGACGCCGAGAGCATCATCACCAACGAGCGTTACGTTTACATCGCCGAGGTCATCAAGGCCTGCTACAAGAAGAAAAACGCCGGCGCTCTCACCACCTCCGATAAGATCGATAAGATCGTCACGAACCGCTGGCTGGGTCTCCCGATCTTCGCGGTCGTGATGTTCCTCGTTTACTGGATCGCCATGGTCGCCGTCGGCGCCCCCGCGACCGACTGGGCCAACGACGGCCTGTTCGGCGACGGCTGGCACCTGTTCGGCATCGGCTCTGCCGCATACGAAGAAGTCGCTGAGCAGTACGGCGACGCCTCCGCCATCGTGGACGGCTACGACGCTTACGTCGAAGAAAACGGCACCGCTCCCGAAGGCGAATTTACTTACGAAGTAGAAGACGAAGAGACCCTCGAGATCACCGAAGAGACCGCGACGCTCGCCGATTACGAAGAGGCTGTCGCCACGCTCGACGAGATCGGCGATGAGCCCGATCCGGCGGATTACGGTGTTTGGGTCCCCGGCATCCCCGTGCTGATCGGCAACGCTCTTGAGGCGGCCGGCGCGGCGGAATGGCTCAGCGGCCTGATCCTTGACGGTATCGTCGCCGGTGTCGGCGCGGTGCTCGGCTTCGTGCCGCAGATGCTCGTCCTCTTCCTGCTCCTCGCGTTCCTCGAGGCCTGCGGCTACATGGCCCGTATCGCGTTCGTTCTTGACCGTGTGTTCCGCAAGTTCGGCCTTTCCGGTAAGTCCTTCATCCCGATGCTCATCGGCGTCGGCTGCGGCGTGCCGGGCGTCATGGCCTCGCGTACCATTGAAAATGAGCGCGACCGCCGTATGACGATCATGACCACCACGTTCATCCCCTGCGGCGCGAAGGTTCCGTTCATCGCCATGATCGCCGGTGCGATCTTCGGCGGCAGCGCCTGGGTCTCCACCTCCGCGTACTTCATCGGCATGGCCGCCATCGTTATTTCCGGCATCATGCTCAAGAAGACCAAGATGTTCGCCGGCGACCCCGCTCCGTTCGTCATGGAGCTGCCCGCCTACCACTGGCCGACTCTCGGCAACGTTCTCCGCAGCATGTGGGAGCGCGGCTGGAGCTTCATCAAGAAGGCCGGCACGATCATCCTGCTCTCCACCATCCTTGTCTGGTTCACCACGTACTTCGGCTGGGTTGACGGCCAGTTCCAGATGCTCTCCGAGGATCAGATCGACTACTCCATCCTCGCGGCCATCGGCGGCGCGATCTGCTGGATCTTTGCTCCTCTCGGCTGGGGCAACTGGCAGGCGACGGTCGCTTCCATCACCGGCCTCGTCGCCAAGGAGAACATCGTCGGCACGCTCGGCATTCTCTACGGCGCTGGCGAAGGCACCGTGTGGCAGCACATCGGCGCGGCGTTCACCGGCATCACCGGCTACTCGTTCCTCGTGTTCAACCTGCTGTGCGCTCCGTGCTTCGCGGCCATCGGCGCTATCAAGCGCGAGATGAACAACGCCAAGTGGACGTGGTTCGCCATCGGCTACCAGTGCGTGTTCGCTTACGGCATCGCCCTGATGATCAACCAGTTCGGCGGCCTCTTCACCGGCAACGTCAACGTTATCGGCCTGATCTTCGCGCTGCTCGTGCTTGCGTTCATCATCTACATGCTCTTCTTCAAGAAGTACACCGAGGCCACCCGCCTCAGCGACAAGGCTGTTAAGTAATCTCTCCTCTCCAACAAGCAAATTCCTCAAAGGAGGTAAGGTTTCATGCTCAGCTGGATCATGGAAAACATCGGAACGATCCTCATCACGATCGTTCTGGCGGTAATTGTCGTATTGATCATACGCTCGCTCGTAAAGGACAAGAAACAGGGAAAGTCGTCCTGCGGCGGAAACTGCGGCCATTGTCCGATGGGCGGCTCCTGCCACGAAGGAGGAAAACATCATGGTTAAAACCGTACTCACGATCGACGGAATGGCTTGCGGAATGTGCGAAAGTCATGTGAATGACGCCATCCGCAACGCCCTCCGCGTGAAAAAAGTTACCTCGTCTCATGCAAAAGGCGAAACGGAGATCCTCTCCGAAGAGCCGCTGAGCGAAGAAGAGCTGCATCGTGTGCTTGATGGCACCGGGTACACGATCACAGCCGTTCGCTCGGAGCCTTATGAGAAGAAATTCTCTCTTTTTGGGAAAAAGTAAATAAGGCGAGAACACCCCGATGGATTGCTCCATCGGGGTGTTTTCATACCTTATAGAGGCTCCCTTGTGTAAAGGGAGCTGTCAGCCGCCAGGCTGACTGAGGGATTGCAGTCATCGGAAAATGACAATCCCTCCGTCACGGCGCTATGCGCCGCGCCACCTCCCTTTACACAAGGGAGGCTTTTTCATCATTCCCAAAGCTTCTTCGGGTACACGCCTTTCGCCTTCATCTCCGCCACGGCGGACTGGACGCGCGGGAGGTCTTCGCGGTACGTTACGCCGTACCACGTCTCCTCGCACGGCAGCACCTGCACGCGCGCGAGCCCGGCGTGCATCTCCTTATCCGCGACCCACGGCAGGAAATACTCGGCCTTGAGCGGATTTTTCGGCAGGATCTCGCGCACGAAATCCTCAAACCGCTCGTCGAAGGCGCGCATCATCCGCTTCCGGAAGCCCCAGAAGTTCATGGATACGAGCGTGTCGCCGGGGAGATCGATGTACGTTTTTCCGTCGGTCGTGTAGGCGGCGTGGTCGCCGCGCTTTTCAATGTGCGTCCGCTCGGTGATCGAGGTGAGGAAGCCGTTCTCCGTTTCGCACACGCCGCGTGCAACGTAACCGTTTTCGGTCACGGTGTTGCGCATGCGGTAGCCGACCATGGCGTTCTCGCTCTCCGCCATCGGCTCGGAGAGGAAAGCGTACAGCGCGCGGAACGCGCCCGCACCATAGAAGTCATCGGCGTTGATGACGGCGAACGGGCCGTCGATCACGTTCCGGCACGCGCGCACGGCATGCGCCGTGCCCCACGGCTTCTCGCGCCCCTCGGGAACGGTAAACCATTCCGGCACGTCGTTTGGCGACTGGAACACATACTGCACGTCCATCCGGCTTTCCACGTGGCTGCCGACGATGGCGCGGAAATCCGCCTCGCGTTCCTTTTTGATGACGAACACGACCTTGCGAAAGCCCGCCTGGTAGGCGTCGTACAGCGAGAAGTCCATGATGATCTCGCCGTTGTCGCCCACGGGTGTGATCTGCTTGAGCCCGCCGAAGCGGCTGCCCATACCGGCGGCCATGATGATAAGCGCAGGATTTTCCATAGAGGGTTCCTCCGAAAAATTTTTACATTGTAAGACCCGCCGGGATATCCCGGCGGGTCGGGTTTTGTCAGAAGGGGTTATCCGCGTCTCAGAGAAGCAGGGACTTCTCGGTCTCGCGGTCGAAGAGGTGGATGCTGTCCTCGTGCAGTTCGAGAGCGACCTGCTGGCCGTAAGACGGGATGGCGTCCAGCTCGAGCGTCGGCACGATGACAACGGCGTCGTGGCCGGCGGCGGTGAGGTGCAGATGCACGCTGGAGCCCATCATCTCGGACACGTCCACGCGCGCGGGGATGCCGCCGTTCTTCGCGAGCACGATGTGCTCCGGACGGATGCCGAGCGTCACGGGGCCGGACTTCACATCGTTGCGCAGAAGCGCTGCCTGCTTATCCTCGGTGAGGTTGACCTGCTCGCCGCAGACCTCCACGGTGTACTTGTCGCCGTCGCGCTTGAGCTCGGCGTCGAAGAAGTTCATCTGCGGCGTGCCGATGAACCCGGCGACGAACAGGTTGGCGGGCTTATCGAACACTTCCTGCGGCGTGCCGATCTGCTGGATGAAGCCGTCGCGCATGATGACGATGCGGTCGCCAAGCGTCATGGCCTCGGTCTGGTCGTGGGTGACGTAGATGAACGTGGTGTCGATCTTGTCGCGCAGCTTGATGATCTCGGCGCGCATCTGGTTGCGGAGCTTGGCGTCGAGGTTGGAGAGCGGCTCGTCCATGAGGAACACCTTGGGGCTGCGCACGATGGCGCGGCCGATGGCGACGCGCTGGCGCTGGCCGCCGGAGAGCGCCTTCGGCTTGCGGTCGAGCAGGGCGGTGATGTCCAGAATTTCCGCGGCCTCGCGGACCTTCTTGTCGATCTCGGCCTTCGGGAGCTTTTTGAGCTTGAGCGAGAACGCCATGTTCTCGTAAACGGTCATGTGGGGGTAAAGAGCGTAGTTCTGGAATACCATGGCGATGTCGCGGTCCTTGGGGGCGACGTCGTTCATACGCTTGCCGTCGATGAAAAGATCGCCCGAGGTGATCTCCTCGAGACCGGCGATCATGCGCAGCGTCGTGGACTTGCCGCAGCCGGACGGGCCGACGAGCACGATGAATTCCCGGTCGGCGATGTCCAGCGAGAACTGCTGCACCGCAACGACACCCTCATCGGTGATCTGCAGATTGTGCTTCTTCTCGGGGGCTTCGCCCTTTTTCTTCTTCGTGCCGCCCTGATTGGGATAGATTTTTTTGATGTCTACCAGACGTACTTCTGCCATGCGTACCGATCCTGATCTGAGAGCCTCCGCTTGCTCAGACCTTACCTCCGCCGAATATGTACGGAGGCTATACGGCAGGTCTCCACACTGCCGCACCGCGGATCCTGCGGGGAAAACAAACTCCTTTCATCGAACCGCGCACCGCTCGTAAGGTGGAGAGCGGAGGCGATCCGGTTATTGTATCTAATCTACCATAAAACCGTTTCCAACGCAACCCCCACTATGGCATTTCGCCAAAACTTTACCTGGTTTTTGCCTGCATGGCGCGCAGCACCTCGCCGATCCGGTGCGCGACGGCGATGAAGTCCGCTTCGGTATACCCTTTCGTCGTCATCGCGGCGGTGCCGATGCGCACGCCGGAGGTCTGCTGGGGGCTTCTCGTCTCGTTCGGGACGCAGTTTTTGTTGAGCGTGATGCCGTGGCGGTCGAGCTCGTCCTGTACTGCTTTGCCGGTGAGACCCGTTTTTGTGAGATCGAGGAGGAACAGATGGTTGTCCGTGCCGCCGGTCACAACGTCGTAGCCCATTTTCAGGAACTCTTCGCACATCGCGCGGCAGTTGCGCACCACGGCGTGGATGTATTCGCGGTATTCGTCCGTGCAGGCCTCCTCGGCGGCGACGGCCTTGCCAGCGATCACGTGCTCGAGCGGCCCGCCCTGCGTGCCGGGGAACACGGCGCTGTCCACCGTCTTCGCAAGCTCCGGCCGGCAGAAGATCATGCCGCCGCGCGGCCCGCGCAGCGTTTTGTGCGTCGTGGTCGTGATGATATCGGCGAGACCGAACGGCGACGGATGATCCCCCGCCGCAATGAGCCCCGCGATATGCGCCATATCCACCATAAAGTATGCGCCGGCGCTCTTCGCGATGTCCGCAAAGCGTGCAAAGTCAATGACGCGGCTGTAGGCCGAGGCGCCTGCGAGAATGAGCTTTGGCTTATATTCGGCAGCTTTGCGCTCCACGTCCGCGAAATCAATGAAGCCCTGATCGTCCACATCGTAGAATTTCATGTCGTAGAGCTTGCCGCTGAAGTTGACGGCAGAGCCGTGCGTGAGATGCCCGCCGTTATTCAGCGACATGGCGAGGATCGTGTCGCCCGGCTGCAGCACGCTCATATACGCCGCGAGATTGGCGTTCGAGCCGCTGTGCGGCTGGACGTTTACGTGGTAGTCGGTCGCAAATACCTTTTTCCACATCGCGCAGCAGTATTCCTCGAGCTCGTTCACGATCTCGCAGCCGCCGTAGTAGCGCCCGCGGTTTCCGGAAACGCGCTCGGCAGGGTAGCCCTCGGCGTACTTGTTCGTAAGGCACGAGCCGACGGCGCGAAGGACCGCGTCGCTCACGAAGTTCTCGCTCGCGATCAGCTCCACGGTCGCGTCCTGCCGCGCCTTCTCGCGGGCGATATAATCAAATACTTTGGATTCCATACTTTTTTCTCCTTATAAAAAACCCTGCGCCGCACATGTGCATGCGCAGGGACGATCCGGCGGGGCAAACCCCTCCGTCAAAAACTTCGTTTTTGCCACCTCCCCTGTTAGGGGAGGCAAGCCGGTATTCTGCAAATCTCCTTGGCTCCCCTAATAGGGGAGCTGGCTCGCCATAGGCGAGACTGAGGGGTTCATTCCCCGTCCGCCGCAAACCCGTTCGGGTTTTTGCTCTGCCAGTTCCAGCTGTCGCGGCACATATCCTCGAGCGAATACTCCGCCTTCCAGCCGAGCTCCCGCTCGGCCTTGCTCGGATCGCAGTACACCTCGGCAACGTCCCCGGCGCGGCGCGGCGCAATGACATAGGGGATGTGTTTCCCTGTTGCTGCCTCAAAGGCGTGCACCATGTCGAGCACGCTGTAGCCGTGGCCGGTGCCGAGATTGAAGATATGGACGCCGGGGTGCTCCGCCATATAGTCCATCGCCGCAACATGGCCGCGCGCGAGATCGACAACGTGCAGATAGTCGCGCACGCCCGTGCCGTCCGGCGTGGGATAGTCGTCGCCGAATACGCTGAGCTTCTCGCGCCGCCCGGCGGCGGTCTGCGAAATATACGGCATCAGGTTGTTCGGGATGCCGCGCGGGTCCTCGCCGATGAGGCCGCTCGGATGCGCGCCGACGGGGTTGAAGTACCGCAGCAGCATGACCGTCCACTCGCTGTCGGCCTTCGCCGTGTCGGTGAGGATCTGCTCGCTCATGTACTTCGTCCAGCCGTAGGGGTTCGTGCAGCCGCCGGTGCGGGCGCTCTCGTCCACGGGCATGGCGTTGTCCGGCGAATACACCGTCGCGGACGAGGAGAAGAGAATTTTCTTCACGCCGTGCGCTGCCATCGTCTGGCAGAGATGGATGGTGGTGCCGAGATTGTTGTTATAGTACCGCAGCGGCTGCTGCACCGACTCCCCCACCGCCTTGAGCCCGGCAAAGTGGAGCACGCAGTCAAACTGGTGCGTATCGAAAAGCTCATTGAGTGCCGCGCGGTTTAAAAGATCCATTTCGTGAAATTCGAGCGTCTTTCCGGTGATGCGCTCCACACGCCGCAGACACTCCGCATTGGAGTTTACGAGATTATCCACCACAACGACCGAATGCCCCGCGTTCAGAAGCTCCACGCAGGCGTGGCTGCCGATGTATCCGGCGCCGCCGGTTACGAGAACGTTCATGAAAACGACCTCCTTTAGTATCATAAAATGTCATCTTATTCTAACCGAAAACCCCTGCTCTTTCAAGAGCAGGGGTTTCCAAACCGGATTTATTTTTCGCTGAGCTCGAGATCGGCCTCGTCCACGTGGTAGAGCTCCTTTTTGGAGAGCGCGTCGTACATGACGGGCACAACATAGAGCGTCATAAGCGTGGCGTACAGCAGTCCGCCGATGCACGTTACGGCGAGCGGCTGGATGAGCGACGTTGCCTCGCTCTGGCCGAGCGCCATGACGATAAGGCCGAGGATCGTCGTGATGCTCGTCATGAGGATCGGGCGCAGACGGGTGACGGCGGCGTCCGCGATCGCCTCGCGCCGCTCCATGCCGCCGATGCGCAGCTGGTTGATATAGTCCACGAGCACGATGCCGTTATTGACGATGATGCCGACGAGCATGATCATGCCGAGCATCGAGAGCAGGTTGATATCCAGCCCCGCGATGAGCAGCGCGAGGAAGCCGCCGGTGAACGCGAGCGGGATCGTGAACATGACGATGAACGGCGATTTGAGATCCTGGAACTGCGCGACCATCACGAGATACACGAGCAGAATGCCGACCGCGAGCATAAGGATCAGCTGCCTGAGCGCTTCCACGATGGATTCGCGCTCGCCGGTGAAGCTGACGGCCGCGCCGTCCGCCGGGGTGAACGAGGCGAGCGCCTCCTCGGCGGAATTCGTCACGAGCGTTACGTTGTACCCCTCCGAGATATCGGCGGTCACGTCGATATACCGGCGCTGGTTGAGGCGGTGGATGCTCGAAAGGCTCTCGGTCTCCTCGACTGTGGCAATATCCTTCAAAGCGACGGAGTGCACCGTGCCGTCCTTCGCCGTCACATCGAACGTGAGCGAGCGGACGTACTCGGGCGTGATCGTATCCTTTCCGGCGGTCTGCACGCTGACGGCATAGGTGTCGCCGCCGTCCGAGAGCTCAATGAGATCGGCCGAGCCGGTGAGTGCCGAGGCCACCTGCATATACACCTGCGCCACGGTGAGCTGTTCCTTCGCCGCCTTTTCCTTGTCTACGGTGAAGTGCAGCTCGGCGGTGGGCTCCTCCTCCCCGGCGGCAACGTTTTCCGTGCCCTCCACGCCGCGCAGTACCTCGGCCACGGCGTCGGCGGTCTCGCGAAGATCGTCCAGGTCGTTCGAGTATACGCGCACCGTGATGCCGCTGCTCGTGAGCATCTGCGTCATCGAGGACATGAGGGAGTTCGCGTCCGCGTTCACATCCGCGTCCATATCGGCGCAGGCTTCGTTGATCTCTTTCGCGACGCGGCTCGCCTTATACCCCTTTTCGAGCAGGACATAGAACGAAACGTCGCCGTCGGAGGCCATGAACGAAAGGCTTCCGGCGCTGTCGCCGATGGCACCGCCGACGGTCTCAACGCCCGGCACGGTGAGCATACGGTTAGCCGCCTCGTCCGCCGCGGCGGTCGTGTCGGCAAAGGAGCTGCCCTCCGGCATCGTGAGCGTTACCATCATCTGCTCCATCTCCATATCGGGGAGGAACGTGAAGCCCTTCGTGAGCACCGCCGCGCCGCTTGCAATGAGCAGCGCTACGGCGGTGAGGAGCGTGACGGCCTTGTGGTTCACCGCCCAGAGGACGGACTTTCTGTATTTCGGCATGAAGCGCGTGAACGCCGTTTCGCTCTGGGGCTTTGCGTGCGCAAGGAGCTTGCCCGCAAGCGCGGGGACGAGCGTGAGCGCTACGATGAGACTGGCGATGAGCGCGTAGCTGAGCGTGAGCACCATGTCGGTGAAGAGCTCACGCGTAAGCCCTTCCACGAACGCGATGGGGATAAAGACGCAGATCGTCGTGAGCGTGGAGGCCGCGATCGCGCCGCCGACCTGCCGTGCGCCGGACACGGTGGACTTGACCGTCGATTCGCCGAGCGCACGCAGGCGGTACGTATTTTCGATGACGACGACGGAGTTATCCACCAGCATGCCGACCGATATTGAGAGACCGGAAAGTGACATGATGTTGATGGAGACGCCGGTGAAGTACATGAGCGTGAACGCAAAGAGCAGGCTGATCGGGATCGAGCAGAGCGTGATGACCGTCGGCCGCCAGTCGCGCAAAAAGAGGAAGAGGATGATGACCGAGAACAGCGCGCCCCAGAGAAGGCTGGAGAGAATGGAGTCGCGCAGAAGGTAAATATAGTCGCCCTGATCCATGAGCGCGGTGAACGTGAGCCCCGGATACTCCGCGCTCAGCTCCTCAAACGCGGCGCGGATGTTATCAGACACCTTCGCCGTCGCGTAGTTCGACTGCTTGGAGAACATGAGGATGAGCCCGTTGTTGCCGTTGAGCGAGGCATAGATCTCTCCGGCGTTGTCGGCGCGGACAACGTCCGCCACGTCGCACACGCGGATGGGGTCAAGCCCCTCGATGCCGAGATCGAGCAGCACAAGATTTTCGAGATCGTCGCCGTCCTGGATGGCGTCGCCGACGGTGACGATGATGCCGTTGCCGTTCTCGTCGTACACATACCCCGCGGGCATGTCGAGATTCTGCGCGGCAATGAGACTGCTCACCGTTTCGAGCGTCATGACGCCGTGGAGATCGGCGGCGTCGAGTGCGGAGGCGAGCTGATCCTCGAGCGTCTGCACCGCCGCATCGAGCTGCGTCTGCGCGCTCGTGAGCGCGGTCTGCGCCGCGGCGAGCTGGCCGCCCGCGAGCGAGATCTGCGTCACGCCGCCCATGAGCTCGCCCGGCAGCTCTTCGAGCTGCTTCTGCAGATTTTCGAGCGACTCCATCTGCTTTTTCGCGTCGGCCTCCAGCGCGGCATAATTCTCCTCCGCCGCGGCGATCTGCGTGCGAAGCTCTTCGACCTGCACGCGCGCTGTCTCCACCGCAACGGCCTGCGCCGCGCGGGCGGTGCGCTGCGCGGAGAGATTTACTTCGTTGAGATTATTCATCGTGCGGACGCTGCCGAGATCGGTGCAGCCCTTGGCGTTGAGCGCGGCAATGGTGTCCGCGTCCAGCCCGGCGTCCTCCAGCGTCGTGGCATCGTCCATGGAGTCGTAGGGCTCGCCGAGCGCCTTGGCGTAGAGCGCGCTGTCCGCCTCAAGCGAAGCAATGCGCGCGTCGGTCTCGGCGAGCTGCGCCTCGGCTGCGGCGAGAGCTTCCTCCGCCTGCGCGAGCTGTTCGTTCAAAAGATCGATAGCCGCGCGCGCCGCGGCAAGCTTGGCCGCGCTCTCCCCGGCGGCGGTGACGGTGTCGGCGAGATCGCTCTCGCTCTGCTTGATGGAATCGTTGATGCCGCTGGATGCGCCGAGCAGCTGATTCTTTCCGGCTTCGACCGCGCCGCGGTTTTCGTCGATCTCCTTCTGCGCGTCCTCAAGCTGCTGCCGCGCGTCCTCCATCGCGGCGTTGATCGCCTCGGCGATCTTTTCGTTCATTTTGTCGAGCTTCTTCTCGTTGACCTCAATAGTCATCGTCCGCTCGATCATGCCGCCGGTCGTGATGCTCGCCACGCCCGTTGTGCCCTCGAGCGTTGGGATCACGGTGTCCTTGGCAAAGCGCGAGAGCTCGTACCGGTCCATCTCGGACGAGTCGACCGCCGCGACCATCACGGGGATCATGTTCGGGTTGATGCGGATGATGCTCGGCGTGCCGATGGAATCGTCCCAGCTGCCGGTGAGCATCTGTGTTTTCTGCAGGATATCCACCACGGCGCTGTCCATGTTTGTGTCCTGCTCAAATTCGAGCACGAGCATGGAGTAGTTCTCCGCCGAGGTGGAGGTTACGGTCTTAATATCGTTGAGCGTCGCCATGCTCTGCTCCATGGGCTTGGTGACGACGGCCTCGACCTCCTCGGGCGCCGCGCCCGGATACGTCGTCACGATGACGGCGTAGGGGTAGTCCATGTTCGGCATCAGATCGGGCGTCATTTTGACGCACGACATCACGCCGAACACCAAAATGGCGACTACCGCCACGAACACGGTAAAAGGTTTTTTTACACTAAAGGAGGTCATGGAGCAGGATCCTTTCCGGAAAACTGGTTTATTTGCCTATCATAGCACCGCGTTTTGACGAATGCGTGAATTTTTGTTGAATTTTAACGAAAAAATAAGACGCAGCTTAATTTTAGCTGCGTCTTGTATGGGAAGGGAAAACCCCTCCGTCAAAAATTTCATTTTTGCCACCTCCCCTTTTAGGGGAGGCAAGATCGTTTACCGCGAACCCACTTGGCTCCCCTAATAGGGGAGCTGTCAGCCGTGAGGCTGACTGAGGGGTTTCACGCCGCTTTCAGCGTCTTTTTCTCCTTGAGGATCTGCATCGCCACGATTCCGCCGACAACGATGATACCGATGACGTCCGTCACCGTGCCGGGGTACACGAGGCACAGACCGCCCGCGGCGGAGAGGATGCGCAGATACCAGGGAATGCTCCCGCGGTAGTAGCCCTCGAGCGCCATACCGATGCCAAACATACCGATGAGAGAGGTGATTGCGATGACGATGATCTCCGTGGCGGTCGTATCCACGAGCACCATGGCGGGGTTGTAGGCGAGAATGTACGGGATGATGAACGCCGCGATGGCGAGCTTTGTTGCGTTGAGCGCGGTTTTCATGGGGTTTGCGCCGGCGATGGCGGCGCCGGCGTATGCGGCGAGCGCGACCGGCGGCGTGAGATCGGCCACGATGCCGAAGTAGAACACGAAGAAGTGCGCCGCGATGGTTGGAATACCCATCTTCACGAGAATGGGGGCGCACGTCGTCGCCATGATGCAGTAGTTGGCGGTCGTCGGAACGCCCATGCCAAGAACGATGCAGCAGACCATGGTCAGCACAAGAGCCAGAAGCTTCGCGTTGCCAGAGAGGTTGACAATGGCATTGATGAGGTCGTTGGCCAGACCGGTCATTGTAAGGCAGCCGGCGACGATGCCCGCTATGCCGCACGCCACGCCCACGGAGATGCACCCCTGCGTGCCGGCGGCCAGCGCTTCAAAGAACTTCTTCGGCGTCATGCGCGTTTCGCTGGAGAACATGCTCACGACGATGGCGGCAATCGTGGCAAGAGCCGCGGAAAAGGCCATGGTATGCCTGTTGGAGGAAACAAGGTAAATGAGCAGAGCCAACGGCAGCAGCAGATAGATCTTCCCCAGTAGCGGTCGCAGCGACGGCAGCTCATTGCGCGGCACGCCTTTCAGCCCAGTTTTTTTCGCCTCCAGATGGACGCAGATGAAAATTCCGGTGAAGTAAAGAACCGCAGGGAGAATGGCGCGCACCACGATGTTGGAGTATGGCAGCGAGACATAGTCCACCATGAGGAACGCTGCCGCGCCCATGATGGGCGGCATGATCTGCCCGCCGGTAGAGGCCGCGGCCTCCACGGCACCGGCAAATTCGGGCTTGTAGCCCATTTTTTTCATCATGGGGATCGTGACGGAACCCGAGCCGACGGTGTTGGCGACGGAGGAGCCGGACACCATGCCCTCAAGCGCACTGGCGATGACGGCGGCCTTCGCCGGTCCGCCGGACGCCCAGCCGGTGAGGGCGTTGGCAAACTGAATGAACAGGTCAGCGATGCCGGTACGCTCAAGGAACGCACCGAAGATGATGAATACGGCGATGTACTTCGAGCAGACGTTGACCGGCGTGGAGAGAATGCCCGTCTTCTTATAGAAGATCGAGCAGACGAGCGATTTGAACGCCCCCGTGCCGAGTCCGCGCTTGACGCCGTAATAGTAGAATGCGTACACGATGAAAATGCCCGCCACGATCATGATGGGCACGCCGGTGCTCCGGCGGCAGAGCTCAAAGAGCGCCGCGATGCCGATCACGCCGAGCACGACTTCATACGTTTTAAGCGCCGGGAGCTGCTGCACGATGGTGTTGGCGTTGAAGCAGAAATAGAAGAACGATGCCGCGCCGAGCGCCATGATGATCCAGTCGTACCAGGGGACAAAGTTCACGCGGAACTCGTGCTTGTGGCTGGGAAAGATGAGGAAGCCCGCGATCAGCAGACCGCCGACGAACGACGTGAGCCGCACCTCGTCGAGCATCGTGCCGAACAGCGTAACATACACCTCAAAGATCGCGAACGCCGCAAGATACGCCTGCACGGCGATCTTCGGCTTGCCCTCCCAGGCGCGGGTATTCGATTCGCGGTCATATTTTCGCATGACCTCGTTGAGATTTTTTGTCGCGTCGTGAGACATGGGACGTACCTCCCGTTTTAGAATCAATCGTTGAATACGCAACGGGAGGAGCAGAGCCCCTCCCCTACAGGCCGGCCAAAGAAGCCTCGCAGAGTTTGCGCCCGCAGGCGCAAAAAGACTTGATTATTTTCTCCGGCGACATGCGCGTCGGAGAAAATACCGCTCGGCTTGCAAACGTGCGAGCGAAGCGAGTGCGCTGCGGCAAGCCGCAGCCTTTTCAAACGAGAGCCCAACGCAGTGGGTCTCGTTTGAGGGCGTGTCAAAAAGAATTTTTGGCACGCCCAATGGGAGGATCAGCCGGCGGTCTCGACGGTGATGCCGTTTTCGGCGAAGTACTTCGCAGCGCCCGCGGCGAACGGAACGGCGATGCCTTCGGTGGCGAAGGTCAGATCAATGCTGTTGCCTTTCTCGTGCAGAGCGGTGATGTCTTCCTTGCTCTCCATGATGGTCTTGACGATAGTGTAAGCGGTGTCATCGTCGAGATCGGCGCGGCAGACGAGCGTGGCCTTCACGGTGATGGTGGAGCAGTCCTCGTCAAACCCGGCGTAGGTACCGGCGGGCAGAACGAGCTTGGCGTACCAGGGGCAGCTCGCGAGCAGCTTTTCCATGTGCGCATCGTCAAAGCCGACGAGATACACGGTCTTGGAAGCGGCGAGCTCGGTAACGGCCGGGGTCGGAGCACCGGCGCACAGGAACGCGGCGTCGATCTTGCCGTCCTTGAGGCTTTCGGTGCTGTCGCCGAAGGACTGGTACACGGGGGAAACGTCGTCGATGGTCATGTCGTAGGCGGCGAACACGTCGATGGCGTTGAAGTACGTGCCGCTGCCGACGTCGCCGACGCACACGCGCTTACCGCGCAGATCCTCCACCGTCTTGAGCGAGGGATCGGTCGTGACGATCTGCACCGTTTCGGGATACAGCGCGCACAGAACGCGGAAGCCGTCGATCTTGCCGGAATCGGCAAAGGAGTTCGTGCCGTTGTAGGCATAGGTCATAACGTCGGACTGGACGGTCGCGAGATCGTACATGCCGTCCTGCATGCTCACGAGGTTATCCTTGGAGCCGCCGGTCGCGACGACCGTGAGCTTGATGTCGGTCTTCTGGCCGATCACGGTGCCGAGGATGCCGGTGTAGCCGTAATACGTGCCGCTCTCACCGCCGGTGCCAACGTTCAGCGAAACGCTGCTCGCCGCCGGGGTGGAATCGCCCGAGCTGCTGCCGCAGGCGCACAGCGCAAACACCATGCACAGCGCCAAAACCAGAGCCAATACTTTTTTCATTTCCTTTTCCTCCTTGTCATTCTGACGGCTGCCTCTCGCGGAAAACCGCGAAATTTGCAAGCCGCAGGAAATTTCTTTCGTATGGACGCATTATAAACGCTCAAAACGCCGATTGCAAGACTAAATTTGAATTTTGCACGAAATTATTATGCAAAAAATTTAGCAGAGTAAATTCGGAAACTGTGCACAATAGCGAAACGCCCCCGCGCCGCTCTCGGAGGGAGGCGCGGCACGGGGGCATATATGGAAATTCGCCGCCGGAAACCCGGCGGCGAACCACTATATTTTGTGCTTTCAGCAGTAAATGTCCACGGCGTGGTGGTGCGAGCGCAGCGTAAGAGTCTGGTGCGCGCCGCCGTCCTCGCCGTCGCGCGTCCAGGGGACGGGCTCCTCAAACGTGAATTTCACGAAGCTCGACTGCACGATGGTGAGGCAGGGGCTGTCGTAGGTCTTGTTCAGCACACCGGTGAGGATGCTGTTGATCTCCATCACGTCCTTCGGGCGGCGGACGAGCAATATTTCAAACTTGCCGTCCGAGAGATCGACGAGCTCGTCATTTAGGCGCACCATGCCCGCAACGCTCAGGGAGTTGGACATCGCGCCATAGATGAAATCGCCCTCGGTGACGCCGTGCTCGTGCTCGATGACGGCTTTGTAGCTCTTGATGGTGGAAAGAGCGTTCAGCCCGCCAAGCACATACGCTAAATGGCCGAGCGTGCGCTTGAGCTCCTGGTCGGTCTTGTAGCTCACCTCGGTGAATGCGCCGAATGCTGCGATGTACGTGAAGAAGCCGACGCCGTCCATCTCGCCGACGTCATAGTGCAGCGGCTTCCCGGCGAGGATCATCTCGGCGGCGCGTCCCGGCTGGCGCATCGGAAGGCCGAGCGTGTTCGCCACGTCGTTCGCGGTGCCCATCGGGATATAGCCGAGCTTCGGGCGCTTCTCCTCCGGCAGCGTCATGAGACCCGCGATCGTGTCGGAGAGTGTGCCGTCGCCGCCGAGACAGACAAGCCGCTCATAGTTCGCGGCGTTCTCCGCAACGATTTTCGACGCCGTCCCCGGCGCGGTCGTATAAAATACGGTCGGGCAGTACCCGTTCACGGCGAACGTGGAAACCGCCGTGCCGAGATTGAGATCGGACATCGACCGCCCGGCGGCGGGATTCACCAGCATCATTAAGGACTTGGCCATAGCATATACCTCGCTGTAATAATTATAATAGTATACACTCTTTACGAGTTCTTTATGATAATAGAAAAACGATGCGGCAGGAATCTGCCGCATCGTCCATGTTTGAGGATTATTCGCTCAGCGCGTTCATCTTGGAAGCCATGCTGGACTTCTTGCGAGCTGCGTTGTTCTTGTGGAGCAGACCCTTGGACACCGCGCGGTCAACCGACTTGACAGCGGCTTTGTAGGCAGCCTCGGCGTTCTCCTTATTTCCTTCCGTCGCAGCGGCGTCAAACTTTTTGATCGTGGTCTTGAGCTCAGACTTGTCCGCCTTGTTGCGCTCGGCGCGAACACGGGAGACGAGAACCCTCTTGGCCGAAGACTTGATGTTGGCCATTCTTTAGCCACCTCCTCCATTCAATACTCCTGCGGATCGACGAACCCGCGTTTTGATATTATAAAGGAGGATTCTTGATTTTGCAAGCACTTTTTTCGTTTTCTCTGCAAAAATTTTGCATACTTTTGTGCCTCTTTCAAATACTGACCACAAGATATGGCACAGGAGGAAAATCTTTTGAAAAATTCTTTCCGAACCGACCTCGCGTGCGAGTCGCGCGACGTATGGACAAGAACGCGCGGCGCCGATCTCGAGGGCGTCTCGGCGCGGTCAGAAACCCGCGACGGCCTCGGCGTTGAGACCGTAGAAATTTTAAATGAGGAAGCGGCTGAGGAATTATGTAAACCGATGGGGCGCTACACCACCATCTCGCTCGACGCGCTCATCCGCCGCGAGGAGGATGCCTTTCGCCGCGCCTGCGGCGTGCTCGCGCGCGAGATACGGACGCAGCTCGCCATGGAGCCGGACGAGAGCGTTCTCGTCGTCGGGCTCGGCAACCCGGATATTACGCCGGACGCCATTGGGCCGCTCGCGGCGGAGTGCGTCCTTGTCACGCGCCATTTGAAATCGCGCCTGCCGGAGGAGTTTGCTGCGTTCCGTCCGGTGAGCGTTTTCCGTACCGGCGTTCTCGGCACGACCGGTATCGAGAGCGCGGCGCTCGTCCGCGGCGTTGTGTCGCTCGTCCGGCCGGACAGGGTGATCGCGGTGGACGCGCTTTGCGCGCGGGAGGCCGCGCGCCTCTGCCGCGCGGTACAGGTGACGAACGCGGGCATCGTCCCCGGCTCCGGCGTCGGCAATGCGCGCAGCGCTCTTACGGAGGAAACGCTCGGCGTTCCGGTCGTCGCCGTCGGCGTGCCGACAGTCGTGGATGCGCGCACGCTCTGTGCCGACCTATGCGGCACGGAGACTGCCCTCCCGGAGGATACGGAGATGTTCGTCACGCCGCGGGACATCGATAGCCGCGTGCGCGACAGTGCCCGCCTCGCTGGCTATGCGATCGATCTTGCGCTGCACGATGCGCTGACCATCGAGGACATTGACATGTTCCTTGCTTGACGTTTTACGTGATGTTTCACGTGAAACATTGCTCGCCATAGAAAACCACCGCGAAAAATGTTTCACGTGAAACAGTTGCAAAATGGGGAACGCATCATTATAATAAACGATGCTAAGAAAACAGAGACGGTAAAACTCCCTCAGTCTCGCCTTTGGCGAGCCAGCTCCCTCAAAGAGGGAGCCAATTTGCCTCCCTCCCCGAGGGAGGTGGCCCGGTGCTTCGCGCCGGGACGGAAGGAGTTCCCCCGTACAGACACCAAAGGGGGCAAAGAAATGGGCAAAGTGATCGCCGTCGCCAATCAGAAGGGCGGCGTCGGCAAAACGACAACGAGCGTGAATCTCACGGCAGCGCTGGCACGGCTCGGCAAAAAGACGCTGCTCGTGGACTTCGATCCGCAGGGCAACAGCACGTCCGGTATGGGCGTATCCAAGCGCAGCAACCCGACGGCTTACGATGTTGTGATGGGCAGCGCGAGCGCGGAGGACGCCGTCATCCGTCTGCCGTACGGCTGGGTGCTGCCGTCGAACACCGACCTTTCCGGCGCGGAAGTCGAGCTTGCCAACGTGGAGCGGCGCGAATACCGCCTGCGCGAGGCCATCGACACCATCCGGGACGACTTTGACTACATATTCATCGATTGTCCGCCGTCGCTGGGCATTCTGACGCTCAACGCCTTCACCGCGGCGGACAGCCTGCTCGTGCCGCTGCAATGCGAGTATTACGCGATGGAGGGCGTGGCGGATCTCACGACCTCGGTGAAGATCGCAAACCGGCGGTTGAACAAAAATCTCTATATTGAGGGCATTCTGCTCACAATGTACGATAACCGCCTGAACTTCTCCACGCAGGTGGCCGAGGAGCTGCGGCGGTATTTCGGCGCGCGGGTGTATGATACGGTCATCCCGCGCAACGTCCGTCTGGCCGAGGCACCGAGCCACGGCCGCCCGATCACGGAGTACGACGCCGGGTCGAAGGGCGCGCGGGCGTATCTCGCCGCCGCCGAGGAATTTTTGCAGAGGCAGGGATGAAGATGGCAAAAGAAAAGACATCACGGCTCGGAACCGGGCTTTCCGCCCTGTTCGGCGAGGAGGAGAACGTCCTCGAAAACGAAACGGTGCAGACCCTGCCGATCTCACGGGTCGAGCCGCGCAAGGATCAGCCGCGCCGGGAGTTTGACCCCGCGGCGATCGAGGAGCTGGCAGCGTCCATCCGGGAATACGGACTCATCCAGCCCATCACGGTGCGTCCGCTGGATAAAGGCTATTATCAGATCATCGCGGGTGAGCGCCGCTGGCGCGCCTCCCGCGCCGCGGGACTCAAGGAAGTGCCGGTGCGCATTTTGGAGGCGGACGATAAGCTCGCCATGGAGCTTGCGCTCGTGGAAAACCTCCAGCGCGAGGACTTAAACCCCATGGAAGAGGCCGCAGGCTATAAAAAGCTCATGGACGATTACGGCCTTACGCAGGAGCAGGTCGCCTCGCGCGTGCAGAAGTCGCGTCCCGCGGTCACGAACGCGCTGCGCCTTTTGTCGCTCGGCGAGACGCTGCAAAAGAAGGTCTCCGCCGGGAAGCTCTCCGCCGGTCACGCGCGCGCCCTTCTGCCGCTCAAGACCGAGGCGCTGCGCGAAAAGGCGGCCGCCGAGGTCGAATCGCGCGGCTTGAGCGTCCGGCAGACGGAAACGCTCGTCGCTTCCCTGCTCCGCCAGGCGGAGCAGCCGGAAAAGGAAGAGAAGAAGCCGCCGGTCGTGGACTACGTCCGCGAGGCGGAAAAAGCGCTCAGCGACGCGCTGGGACGCGGCGTAAAGTTCCAGGGCGGGCAGAAAAAAGGCCGCATCGCGCTGGAGTTCTATTCCGCGGACGACCGCGAGGCGCTGATGGAAGCGCTCAAACATATGGACAAGCCCTGGAAAAAGAAATAATTTTGAGGAGAATATATCATGCTGGACATTCGTTTTATTCGTGAGAATCCGGAACTCGTGCGCGAAAACATCCGCAAGAAGTTCCAGGACAAGAAGCTCCCCCTCGTGGACGAGGTGCTGGAGCTGGATGAAAAGCTGCGCGCGGCGAAGACCGAGGCAAACGAGCTTCGCGCCAACCGCAACGCCCTTTCCAAGAAGATCGGCATGCTGATGGGTCAGGCGAAGAAGGATCCCTCCAAGCTCGAAGAGGCCGAGAGCGTCAAGGCCGAGGTCGCGCGCGAGGCCGCGCGGCTTGCCGAGCTCGAAAAGCTTGAGCCGGAGTACGAGGCGCAGCTCAAAGAGCGCATGATGGTCATCCCACAGATGATCGATCCGAGCGTCCCCATCGGCCCGGACGACAGCTGCAACGTTGAGGTGCAGCGCTTCGGCGAGGCGACCGTGCCCGACTTTGAGATCCCCTACCACACCGAGATCATGGAGAGCTTCAACGGCGTCGATCTGGACGCGGCGCGCCGCGTCTCCGGCAACGGCTTCTACTATCTCCGCGGCGATATCGCCCGCCTGCACTCCGCCGTGCTGGCGTATGCGCGCGACTTCATGATCGATAAGGGCTTTGTCTACTATATCCCGCCGTACATGATCCACGGCGACGTGGTGCAGGGCGTCATGTCCCAGACCGATATGGACGCCATGATGTACAAGATCGAGGGCGAGGACCTTTATCTCATCGGCACGAGCGAGCACTCCATGATCGGCTCGTTCATCGACCGCATTGTCCCGGAGAAGGAGCTCCCCATCACCTATACGAGCTATTCTCCGTGCTTCCGCAAGGAAAAGGGCGCGCACGGCATCGAGGAGCGCGGCGTTTACCGCATCCACCAGTTCGAAAAGCAGGAGATGATCGTCGTCTGCAAGCCCGAGGAGAGCATGGAGTGGTACGAGAAAATGTGGCGCTACAGCGTGGAGCTGTTCCGCTCGCTCGAAATTCCGGTGCGTCAGCTCGAATGCTGCTCCGGCGACCTTGCCGATCTCAAGGTGAAGAGCTGCGATATCGAAGCCTGGAGCCCGCGCCAGCAGAAGTACTTTGAGGTCTGCTCCTGCTCGAATCTCGGCGATGCGCAGGCGCGCCGCCTGAAGATCCGCGTCCGCGGCGAAGACGGTAAGCTTTATCTTGCCCATACGCTCAACAACACCGTCGTTGCGCCTCCGCGCATGCTCATCGCGTTCCTGGAGAACCACCTGCACGCCGACGGCAGCGTCGATATCCCCGAGGTGCTTCGTCCGTACATGGGCGGCAAGGATCATCTCGAAAAGAAGTAAAACGTAAAATTCCAACGGGAACAACCAATGGAAAACACCGTTCGTATCCGTATTCTGCGCTGCGGAACGATGACTCCCCCGGCGGCAGCGTATCCGGGCGTGCCGAAGCGGTACGTCCGGCGCGGCCGCGTCGAGCTGCCGGTGAGCGCATTTCTCATCGAGACGCCGGGGCATAAGCCGGTGCTCGTCGATACCGGCTGGGGGCGTGCGATCAGCCCCGCGGGCGTATACGACCACGCCGCGGCGCGCGCGAAGCTCCCGCCGCGCTTGTGCGCCTACTGGCAGCCCGTCACGCCGCCGGGGTGGAGCGTGCGTGAGCAGCTTGCAAAGCTCGGCTTCTCCCCTGCCGAGCTCGAAACGGTTCTGCTCACATCGCTGGAGCCGGATCATGTTGCGGGCGTGGATGAGGTGAGCGATGCGCCTCTCATTGAGCTGCCGGAACAGGAGAAATACTGGACGCCGCGCACCGTGTACGCGCTGCGCCAGCCGCGCTCGCTCTGGGAGCACCTGCCGGTAAAGCCGTTTTATTACCGCGGCGTGCCGGACGGGCCATTCCGCCGGACGTGGGATCTCCTCGGCGACGGGAGCATCCTCTGCATCAGCACCCCGGGGTATACCGAGGGCGCGTGCGTCCTGCGCGTAAATTCCCCGAGCGGGAAATATGTGCTCGTGCAGTCCTCGATTGCCGTGTGCCGGGATGTGCTCGGCACGGAGAATGTGCCGCTTGCGGGCTTCAACCGTGAATTTCAAAAGCGCTCGCTCGCCTGGCTCTCGGATGTGAGCCGTGAGGAAAACTGCGCCGCCGTCCTCTTCGGGCATGACCCGGAGGAGATCCCGCGCGTGATCGAATTTTGAGGTGACAATGTGAAAGAAAAGCTGAAAGCCCTCTATGAAAAATACAAGGATCTCGTCCCCTACGTGTTCTTCGGCGTGCTGACGACGATCGTGAACTATGTCTCCTACTGGCTGTTTGCGCATCCGCTCGGCTGCAGCACGGTGGTCAGCACCGCCGTTGCGTGGCTTTTGAGCGTGCTGTTCGCCTATGTGACGAACCGCCGCTGGGTCTTCCACAGCGAGGCGAAGGGCAGAAAGGAGATCGGGAAGGAGTTTGCCGCATTTTTCAGCGCCCGCCTGGGGACGGGGCTTCTGGATATGCTCATCATGTACCTGTGCGTCGATCTGCTCGGCTGGAACGACATGGTCATGAAGCTCGCCTCGAACGTCATCGTTGTCATTCTCAATTACATTCTGAGCAAGTTCTTCATCTTCAAGAAAAAGGAAAAATAACCCCCTCCGGCTTTTGCCTGCGGCAAAATCCACCTCCCCTGGCGAGGGGAGACAAGATCGTTTACTGCAAACCCACTTGGCTCCCCTAATAGGGGAGCTGGCAGCGAAGCTGACTGAGGGTTTTTTTCACCGTCAAAGCAGCAAAAGCGCCATCCGAGCGGATGGCGCTTTTGCTATACCCTGCGGCTGGTAAGGAAAGCGCTTTCGCTTTTTTTCGTTGACCGATTTTTGGCAGGTATATATACTTAGCACAACAAAAGGCGCTTTCCTTTTGTGACAAAAGAATAAAGGAGCGGAAAAGATGAAGAAGATTCTTGCACTGCTGATGGCAGTATGCCTGATCGTTGCGATGCTGGCCGGCTGCGGCAGCACCCCGGCCGAACCGGTGCAGGCCACAGAGAAACCGGCGGCGGAGCAGCCCGCCGCGGAGCCGAGCGCGGAAAAGGAGACCGTCGCGCTGAAGGTGTGGGCGGATCAGGTCGAGCTGGAGCTGACGGAAAAGCTCTGCAATGATTTCGCCGCCGCGCATCCGGAAAAGGAATACGTTTTTGAGTTCGGCGCCGTCGGTGCGGTGGACGGCAAGTCCCGCTATCTCGAGGACCCCGCGGCCGCGGCGGACGTGTTCGTCTTTGCCGATGACCAGCTCATCGACCTCGTGAAGGCGGACGCGCTTTACGAAGTGACCCGCAACACCGATGCGATCGTTGCGGCGAACACCGCCGGCTCGATCAACGCCGCGTCCTACGACGGCGTGCTCTACGGCTACCCCATGACCTCCGATAACGGCTACTTCCTGTACTACGATAAGTCGGTGTTCACCGAGGAAGACCTCAAAACGCTCGACGGCATTCTTGCCGCCGCCAACGCCGCCGGCAAGCAGGTACATATGGATGTTTCGAACGGCTGGTATCTCGCCTCCTTCTTCCTCGGCAACGGCTGCACGCTGACCATCGAGGACGGCAAGCAGGTCATGGACTTCAATAACGCCAACGGCCTCGCCGCGGCGGAAGCCATCCGCGAGTTCTGCAACAACCCGGCGTTCGTGACCGGCGACGACTCCGTCCTCTCCGGCGGCATCGGCGATTCCATCGCCTGCGGCGTCTCCGGCACGTGGGTCGCCACCGCCATTAAGGAAAAGCTCGGCGATAACTACGGCTGCTGCAAGCTGCCGACCTTTACGTGCGACGGCAAGCAGGTGCAGATGGGCTCCTTCCTCGGCTGCAAGATCTACGGTGTGAACTCCCAGACAGCCTACCCGGTGGACGCCATGGAGCTCGCGGAGTTTCTGACCTCCGAGCAGTCGCAGCTCGAGCGCTATGAAGCGCTCAACTACGGCCCGTCCAACGTGAACGCTCTGGCGAGCGACGCGGTCTCGTCCAACCTCGCGCTGCGCGCTCTCGGCGAGCAGAGCAACTACGCCGTGACGCAGCTCGTCCTCGGCGGCTTCTGGGTGCCGGCGGAGGCGTTCGGCGCCGAGCTGGAAGCTCACACCACCGCCGATCTGCAGACGCTGCTCGACCAGCTGGTGGAGCAGGCCACGGCGGGCTGATAACCTGTAACTTGTACGGATAAAAGGGGCTGGCAACAGCCCCTTTTCCGGGTTTCTTCCGAAGTGAACCGAGAAATTGCGGAGGTGCGCCATGCACAGAGAAACAAAACGTCACATACTTCTGGATGCCGCGGCGAGAGGCAGTCTTTGGACGCGCCTGTCGTTTCTCGTCATGGGCGCGGGCTGCATCCGGTATAAGCAGTTCGTCCGCGGGGCGGCATATCTGCTCAGCGAGATCGGATTCATTTTCTTCTTCCGGGATTTCGCGCTGCAATATCTCTCCAAATTCGCAACGCTCGGCACGGAAACGCAGCGAAAGGTCTGGAACGAAGAATTGCAGATCTTCCAGCGTATCCCCGGGGATAACTCCATGCTGATACTGCTTTTCAGCGTGATGTCCATCGCCGTGTGCGCCGTGTTTCTCTATCTCTGGTACGCCAACGTCCGGGACGCCTGGCGCGCGCAGGAAAACGCCGAGCACGGCTGCGCGATCGCTTCCTTCCGGGACGATCTCCGTGCCATGCCGCCACGAGAAATTCCATGTGACGCTGCTCGCCCTCCCTATGCTCACCATGGTGCTCTTCACGGTGCTGCCGATCGTTTTCATGATCCTCATCGCTTTCACGAATTTCGATGCCGACCACCAGCCCCCCGGAAACCTGTTCACCTGGGTCGGCATGACGAACGTGACCGATATCTTCCTCGGCAACGCGATCAAGACCCGCACGTTCTTCGGCCTGCTCGGCTGGACGATCGTATGGGCGATCCTCGCCACGTTCACGAACTACTTTTTCGGCATGCTGCTGGCCGTAGCCATCAACAGCAAGCTCGTAAAGCTCAAAAAGGTCTGGCGCACCTGCTTTGTCATCGCGATCGCCATTCCGCAGTTTGTAAGTCTCCTGCTCATCTCCCGCGCGCTGGAACCGGCGGGCGCGGTGAATGTGCTGCTCATGAAGCTCGGCATCATCCAATCGCCGCTGCCGTTCCTTCTCGATCCAACGCTCGCGCGCATCGTCGCGGTCGTGATCAATATGTGGATCGGCATTCCGTATTCGATGATCACGTTCTCCGGCGTTTTGATGAACATCCCCGCGGAGCTCTACGAGAGCGCCGAGATCGACGGCGCAGGCCCCATGCGGAAATTCATCTCTATCACGCTGCCGTACATGTTCTTCGTCACCGCCCCGGCGACGATCACAACGTTTGTTACAAACTTCAATAACTTCAACGTCATTTACCTTCTCACCGCCGGCGGGCCGTTCTCGCTCGACTACTACCAGGCGGGCAAGACCGACCTTCTTGTCACCTGGCTCTATAAGCTCACCGTGAACCGCAACGACTATTCTCTCGCCTCCACCATCGGCATTTTCATCTTCCTGCTGGTGGGCACCTGCTCGCTTCTCGTCTATAACCGTACCGGAGCCGTAACGAAGGAGGATCAGTTCCAATGAAAAATGCACGTATCCGCCGCCGTATTTCGGCCATTGCCTTAAACGCGCTCATCGCCATCCTCGCCATACTGTGGCTCGTGCCGGTGTTCTGGCTGATCGTTTCGTCCTTCCGCGCCGAGCAGGGCGCCTATACGCCCTATCTCTGGCCGAAGGCGTTCACCTTTGATAATTATATCCGCCTGTTCACCGACCGGCGGCTGTTCGATTTCCCACGCTGGCTCGGCAACACGCTCTTCGTCGCCGGGTGCAGCTGCGTCCTCACGACGATGCTCACGCTGATGGTGGCGTATGTCTATTCCCGCCTGCGCTTCCCGAAGCGCCGCTTTCTCATGAACGCTTCGCTCGTGCTGGGGATGTTCCCGGGCTTCATGAGCATCATTGCGATTTACCATTTCATGAAGGCCATCGGGCTGGATCAGACGCTTTTAGCGCTGATTTTGGTATATTCCGGCGGCGCAGCGCTCAATTATTACATCGCCAAGGGCTATTTTGATACCATCCCCAAATCGCTGGACGAGGCCGCGATCTTAGACGGCGCCTCAAACAGCACGGTGTTCTGGAAGATCATCCTGCCGAACGCCAAGCCCGTCATCGCCACGACCGCCATCAACGCCTTTATAAACCCCATCGTCGATTACATCTTCGTCTCGGTCATCATGAAGGACAACTATAATAACTTCACCGTCGCCAAGGGGCTCTACACCATGGTGGACAAGACGAACATTTATGAATACTACACCGTTTTCTGTGCCGGGGCGGTCATCGTGGCGATCCCGGTCGTGCTGCTGTTCCTCCGTGTGCAGAAATACTATGTTGCCGGCGTAGTCGGCGGCTCCGTGAAAGGATAAGCTATGAACCCTGCAGCGATACTCCACCGGCCGATGAGCGAATACGCCTTCGCGCTGGACGGCACGCACTATGTCTTCCGCCTGCGCACCGGAAAGGGCGAGGCAGAGAGCGTCCGGTTTTACTACGCCGACCGCGCCGTGATGACTCCCGAACTGCAATTTTCCGTCTTACCGATGAAAAAATTCCGGGAGGACAAATACTTCGACTGGTATGAGACCCGGCTCGAAACGCCGTTTGAGCGCATTGCCTACTATTTTGAACTGAAAAGCGGTACGGAAACGCTCTGCTATTACGGCGACTGCTACCCTGCGGTTTGGCAGGCACCAAGGCACACTGCGTCAGCACACGATACTCGGAAACGCGTTCATCTCCTTCAGCAATTTCTGTAAGCCCCTGACGAGCCAGCTGGTGCAGTGCTTTTTCTTCAAGCACATTCTCCCGCGTCTTTGCAAAGCCGAATCTGCCATTGAGCCAAAGTCTTGCCTGCTCCCCGGTAAGCTGAAAGTCCACGCCGCAGCGAGTTACGAACAGAAGGTCCTCCGTGGAGGCCTTGACTACCATGCCTTTTGAAATATATTTCATATTGCTCACTCCTTATCTGTTCTTTACCCATATTACACGGCCTTGCGGCGTGAATTACAGCAACTACAGCAGATACATTGCGACAACACACAGGAGAATGATCAGCAGCATGACCCCTGCTACTGCAGAAATCTTCTTCACCAGCTCCATGTCCACCCCCTCTTTCAGCTTCCCTGCGTCAGACGGAAGGACATCATCATAGTACCCGTCATATCCATCATCTCTCGGTGAACCCGAGCTTTCAAAGAATTCACCGTCGGCTTTTTTACGCCTTTTCTCAGAGCGTTTACGGGGCTTCTTTTGTTTTTTCTCCGTGCGCTTTTGCAGACTGATGCTCTCCTCTTTTGAGTTTTTCCGATCGCCGTCCATGGCCGGGAGGCTCTTTCCGCACTCCATGCAGAAAGAAGCGGCACCGTCGGAAAGCTCGGCGCCGCAATAAGGACAATATTTCATATTCAACACTCCTTTGGGCAGTATTCGGCATTCAAGCCGTCTCTCAAGACCCATTGGGAGACGATACGATTATACCACAGCTCCATTTGCATGTCATCGGCGCAAATCTTGCCATTTTCCTTGCCATTTTGTAGGACACTTTTTGGATGAGCGGTCTAGGGGGAGATACTAGGTATACGGTTATCAGGTAAATAAAACCGGTGTTTATAGAGCAGTTTCTGTTGCAAGCGGCGCCATGTTGAGCTATAATGAAGTACCTAATTCAACAACAGAAAGAACGTGGTGTTATGGTATTCAATGTATCATATAGAAACGCGCATAAATTCAAGTCAGTGGAGGATGTCCGCAAACGTTATCCGGAATTAGCTCCTTACAATATTTCTGCTGAAATATGCAAAGACAGTGACGGTGATGACTATCTGAATCTAATGATGGAAATAGAGAACATAGATGACCTCGACAAGCTCAGATTTTTATGTGATAGGTGCATATCAATTGAAATTCAACCAGACCCTGGCGTGATTCCTTATATGGAATTTTGCGATTGAGTGTACTTCTCTATGAAAACCGCTCGAATGAACTCTTACATAGCCTGCTGTGATGCGTGTTTAGACGATTTATACCGTATGGTATTCTTGTGCTTTGGCAATGCGGATATGGCAGCGAAACTTTTGAGACAAGTCTGTATTGCCAGTGCGCAAACATACCGTGGATGGCAAAATATCAGAACTACGAAAATTTCTCTGACATCCTCTCTGTTTCGTGAATGCCAAAACCATCTGAGTTCTGTTGATCCAAACGAGATGAATCTCCCTCCGGTTTTGCACGGTACCAGCGGGCAGACGAGACTTTTGCTTGCATTGCGCTTCGCATCCGGCTTGACATCGGCAGAGGCGCAAAAAGCATCAGGTATGTCCAAGAAGGAATTCTTCACTGCACTACGGCAAGCGGCTCTTAGCATTGACTGCAACCAAGCCGGAAAATAATCACAAAAAAATTCCTGTACGCTTGGCAGAGTGCACGCTGTCATTTGTACAGGAATTTATATATTGGCAGGAATAATTTCAGTAAGAGGTTTTAGCAGAGACGCGGTTTACATACGGATCCAGAAACGGAGCAGGGGAATGCTTGTAGGTGGCAAGGCTTACAACGACCAGCGCCGCAGCACAGGCAAGCGCACCGGGAACCGTTGCGCCAAGACCGAATGGCTGCCCCGCCAGCTTCCAGCCCACGCAGACCGCAAAGCCTGCGATCATTCCAGAAAGAATGCCGGCTTTTGTTGCCTTTTTCCAATAGAGGGCGGCAAACGCGGGAAGCCCGGCTGCCGCGGCGTAAAAGCTCCAGGCAAACATGAGGATATTGTAAGCGTTCTTGATATATAAGGCGATAATCAGTGCGCCAAGCGGCATCACAACCGCGAAGATCCGGGTCAGGATCAGCTCCTTTCTCTCCGAAATATCCGGCTTGAAGGTTTTATATACATCGTGTACGCAGCTCTGTACGGACACGATCAGATAACTGTCCGCTGTAGACATGATGACCGAAAGAATTCCCGCAAGGGCGAGCCCCGTAAGACCAATGGGCAGGATCTCAATGGCGAGCGCCGGTACAACTGCGTCGGTGGAGCCGTACATGGCGATTTTATCCGCACTGACAAGCTGGTGCGCGACTACGCCCATGAACCACACAAGCGGGATGGTGAGGCCATATACGAGAGTACCGAGGAACAGCCCCTTTTTGGCCGCCTTCTGGCTTTTTGCCGCGAAGGCACGCTGCCACATCTCTGCTCCGGCCAGCGTGAACACAAAGTATGTGATAATGTCTCCAATGATATTGCCGTCAAGATACGGCTTGGCAAGCTCCGGCGCAAGATTGCTGAAAAAAACAGATGGTCCGCCGAGCTTTACAAGGGACGCGCCGGGGATGAGTATGTACACGAACAAAATCAGCATAACGAACTGAAATACATCCGTGTAGATCACGCCGAACAGCCCGG
>CAVEQS010000010.1:0-61211 GCA_963618015.1 bacterium
CTGGGCTTCCTCTAGATATTCTCTTTTTAGTGTCTACTTTTACTTGACAAGTACACGGGATGAACCGGCGCCGTGCTTTTTGAAAATCTAAAAAATCGGGACAGCCATTCCTTTGAATGGCTGTCCCGATTTTTCAACTTTTTCGCGTAAGGGTTTATCAGGCTTCTTTGGTCGTCTGCGCCATGACGGTCAGCGCTTCGAGCACATCGGCTCTCTGGCTTTCCTCGTAATACGTACCGGTGTAAACGTAGAGATAAGCGCCGGTCACGGCGTACAGCGTGATCTGATCTGTGGGCGGGATGGAGAGGAGAAAGTCACGTCCGCCAACAGAGTCGATATACTCCTGCGTGAGAGAGCCCTGCTTCAGAAAGAAATCAATGGCTTCGTCGGTAAACTGGCTAACGCTTTCCGTCAGGATTACTGTCTTCCCGTTGAGGGAACGCATCTCCGAACTATTGAACTTTACATTGGGTAAGGATTTGGCATAGGATTCCATCAGTTTGTTCAAGTATTTTTCGGTGAGCTTACCGCTGTAGGTGCCGGAACAATGTACGCTGATGTTGACTCTCTGCTGTTCGGCACCGATTGTGTCGGCATAGTCTATAGTAAGCGGCGAAGAACCGTCTTTACCCGACCACTCCTCAGCGGGGAACTGCACGGAAACCGTGTCGTTAGAAGTGGTTTCCAGCTCGATAGAGGCAGGATCGACCGTGTCGATCGGCGGGTAGGGCGAATTTGTCTCACCGCATCCGGCGAGGATCAGGCAGAGCAGCAGACAAGCGGCGGCGAGCGCCGCAAAAGTTTTTCTTTTCATAGCAATCACTCCTTTGCTGAGTGACACAATTTTACCATACTGCCGGGGAAAAGACAACCTTTAGCTGTTTATCCCACCGTCTCTTCCAGCTTGGCGGCGAGCTTCGCGAGCGGCTTCACCTTCCAGCGCAGCACTAGGCCGAGCACCGCGCCGACGAGCGCCTGCAAGATCTGGTAGGGAAGCTTTGCAATCGCCGCGGCGGGCGTCGCGTAGATGAACGCGCGGCCGAGGGAATAGCCGACAACCATGATCACTGCGCCGAGCAGCACGCCGATAAGAGATGCAATGACGGGCTTTTCCTTCATCATCCGGTGGGCGCAGAGCGAAATGACGACCGCCTGCAAACCGTGCGTGACGAGAGAGACGAACATCGGCGTCGGGTAAAAGAAGAAATCGCCGAGGAATGCGCCGACGCCGCCGACACAGAACGCCCCCAGCGGGTCGAGGATCAGCGAGGCAAAGCAGATGATCACGTCGTTTAGATAGAGGTGCCCGCCCGGCACCGGAACGCTGAACACGCTCATGCTCATAATGATGTTCATTGCCATCAGCAGCGCCGTTGTACAGAGCCAGCGCGTGCCGTATTTTTTCTTTGTCGTCATGTAAACTGCTCCCTTGCTTTTTCTTTTTTCATAGCATACAATATTCTGGACATATTAAAATATCCAGAAAAGGAGAAAATAATCATACCAGATGAAGCAGGAGAACGAACACCGCCCGGCGTATCTGCGGCTGTACGAGCGCCTGCGCGGGGAGATCGTGCGCGGCGACTATCCCTTCGGCGCGCGGATGCCGTCCAAGCGGCAGCTCGCCGAGGAGGAGGGGGTGAGCGTCGTCACGGTAGAGCACGCCTACGCACTCTTGACGGACGAGGGATATCTGGAAGCGCGCCGCCGCAGCGGGCATTACGTGCAGTTTCACGATACGGACGGCTTCGTGCCGAGCGCGCCGGTAAAACCGGCGGCGATCCCGGCGGGGGAGAGGGCAGACTTTCCGTTTTCGGTGCTCTCGCGGGTGATGCGCCGCGTTATCAGCGAATACGGCGAGCAGCTTCTGGAAAAGAGCCCGAACAACGGCTGCGATGCGCTGCGGCAGGCAATTTCACGCTATCTCGCACGCAGCCGCGGCATCCGTGTGAAGCCGGAGCAGATCTTTGTCGGCTCCGGCGCGGAGTATCTCTATGGGCTGATCGTGCAGCTCCTCGGCGCGGCGCGCATCTTTGCGGCGGAGGATCCGTCGTATGAAAAGATCGCGCTTGTCTACCGCGCGCACGGCGCGTCGCTTGAGCTTCTGCCGCTCGGCGCAGACGGCATACGGAGCGACGCCCTTGCCGCGACGCGCGCCACGGTGCTGCATATCACGCCCTATCGCAGCTATCCGAGCAACGTCACCGCGTCGGCGGCGAAGCGGCGCGAGTATATCCGCTGGGCGGGCGAACCGGGGCGGTATATCGTCGAAGATGACTTCTCTTCGGAGTTTACGGTTGCGTCCAAGCCGGAGGAGACGGTGTTTTCGCTTGCCGAGAGCGGGAATGTGATCTACCTGAACACGTTCTCGCAGACGGTCGCGCCGTCGCTGCGTATGGGCTATATGGTGCTCTCGGAAGAGCTCGCGGCGCAGTACGCCGAGCGCATCGGATTTTATTCCTGCACCGTGCCGCTCTTTGAGCAGCTTGTGCTCGCGGAGCTTTTGGAGAGCGGCGATTATGAGCGCCACATCCGCCGCACCCGCCGCGCTCTCCGTCGAAAAGTTGTCAATGGGGACGGTTCTTTCTGACACAAAGTTGTCAGAGAGAACCGTCCCCGTTGACATGTTTTACAGCAGATATTTCTTCATCGCCCAGGCGGCGCCGTCCTCATCGCAGACGGGCGCGATGACGTCTGCGGCAGCTTTCACGGCGTCGGATGCGTTGGCCATCGCAATGCCGAGTCCCGCCCAGCGCAGCATGGAAATGTCGTTTTCTCCGTCGCCGATGGCGATAGTCTCCTCGCGCGGAATGCCGAGAATTTCCGCGGCGCGCGCGAGACCTGCGGCCTTGCTGACGCCGGGCGGCACGATCTCCAGCGCCTCCGGGCTGGACGTGAAGCAGTCCACCGGGCAGGGAGGATCGGCAAGAAGCTTCTTTCCGGCGCGCCGTACCGTCACCGGCAGGCCGAGCAGCAGAATTTTGTAAAGCCCCTCGTGCGCGATCTCCTCGGGGGAGGGCAGCGGCAGCGGCGAACTGGAAGAGCGCTGCGCATAGAGCTCCGATACTGCATTCACGCGGTCGGTGTAGATCCCGCTGCGGGCGTAAACGATGGCGGCGCTTGCTCTCCGGCGGCACCAGCGGAGCAGCGTGAGCGCGCTCTCCTCGTCCATGAGAGTTTCAGAGAGCGTTTCGCCGGTTGCGCAGCTCTGCACAAGCGCGCCGTTTCCGAGAATGAGCGGCACGTCGCCGGGGAACAGCTCCCGCGCGACCACGGCGCTCCCGCCGAGCCGCCCGGAGGCGAGCGTTACAAACTTGCCCGCGGCGTATACGGCGCGGATCGTCTCGCGCGTATGCGCCGACACCTTCCGGTCGGAGCGTGTGAGCGTGAGATCGTAATCGGCGGCCATCAGTCTATATCCCATAAAAATCGACTTCCTTTCTCCGCGAAGTATAACGGACGGCGCGGCGGAATGTCAAGAGCACGGCGATTTACGAACGGCAAACCATGTGGTATAATAATGGAGAAATATCCTATAGGAGGAAAAACGATGATAAAGCTCGAAATGGAACTTTCCGATATCGATTACGAGGTTCTGGTAAAGGAGATCCTGCCCAAGGTCGCCGACCGGCTGAAGCAGAACGGCAGCCCGCTCGCGCCGCTCCTCTCCGGCGGCATGGCATCCAATGTCCTGCTCCACGCCTCCGACAGCGTGCGCGACCGCATGGCGGCGGAAATTCTCAATGCCGCCGCACCGCGCCTGACCGGAACGCTTGAAAAGCTTGCTGCCGACAACGGCATCCCCTGCAAGGTGCAGGGGATGCGCGCGAGTGCGGCACAGAAATAATAAGGAAACGCAGCATCCCCCGAAAGCAAATGCTTTCGGGGGATGCTGCTTTTTAAGCCGTAGGAACAAAAATCCCCGGAGACCGAGGTCTCCGGGGAAAAGTGCGTATCCGGATCATCGTCCCGCCACTTTTGAGGGGCGTCAGACGAAGGCGGGGATAAGCGGGGGAAGCTTACACGATGCGGCGGGCAGCGACGAGACGCATGCCGGCGGTGCTGCTGAGAGACTGGGTGCTGACGACGGCACCGGAGTAGGGCGCGTGGATGAAGCTGCCGCCGCCGATGTAGATCGCCGCGTGCCAGATGTTGTAGATGCTGCTGCCGAAGAGCAGGATGTCGCCGGGCTGGAGATCGTTGAGATCAACGTCCACACCGTTGTAGTACATGTCCTGCGCTACGCGGTTGAGCGAGTAGCCGTACAGGCCGTAGACGTAGTACACGAGACCGGAGCAGTCAAAGCCGGAGGGGGACTTGCCGCCCCAGACATAGGGAACGCCCAGATACTGCATCGCGGTGTCAACGATGGCCTGGCCGGAAGCGGGGTTGTGCGTGAAGCTCGGCGCGGCGGGCGTTTCCTCCGCGGGCGCCTCGGCCGGGGTCTCCGGCTCCTGCGCGGGAGGATCGAGCGGCGTCACTTCAGTGGTGGTGTTTTCGGTGGTGTCCGGGGTCTGCGGCTCACTGTAGATGGTGCCGTCCTCGCCGGAGACGGTCGCGGCGGAGATGGTGTAGGTCTTGGAGGTGCCGTTGAGCACGACATAGTCGCCGTAGATGTAGCCGGTGCTGCCGTTATATACGCATTCGTACCAGGAGCCGCAGACGCCGTTCACACGGATGGGCGTGCCGGTCTCCAGCGTTTCGATCACGCTGCTGTAGGTGCTCGGGCCGCTGCGGAAGCAGATGCCGGAGCCGAGAACCGTGGCGTTGCTGTCGCCGGTCGCGGGAGGCGCAACGTAAGTCTGCGAGGGAACTTCCTGCGCGGGCTGCTGTACGGTTTCCTGCGTGGTATCCTGCGCCGGGGTCTTCTCCGGGACGGAGTCAACGTTTTCCGCGGAGGGAATCTCGTTGAAGAGCAGGTAGTAGGAAGCCATGTAGCCGGTCTTGCCGTTGTAGCTCACCTTGTACCAGCCGTAGCCGGCGTCGCCGAGAACGTAAACGGTCGCGCCCTGCGGGGCGGCGTCGATAACGTTGCTGTTGAAGCTGCCGCTGTCGCGCAGATTCAGCTCGCCCGGTGTTGCGACGAAGGCTTCGCCGGAAATGGCAAACGCGCTGCTCGTGAGCAGAGACGCCGCCAAAAGGAGCGTAACGATAACGGAAAGCAGTTTCTTGCAGTTTTTCATGATCCCCATACCTCTTTTTCTGGTGCTGGTGCGCTAAAGACGGAACTTTAGTCCTTCGTCAGCGCTCGTTCGAGCCACACGCTTGCCACGTCCATGGCGGCGTACAGGCTGCCTTTTTCGGATTTCTTCACGATGCGATCGCGGCTCTTGACCGTCGGGTCGGTAAGCTGGAGCTGGACGCTCACGCGGGTGGCGACCTTCAGCTCGCCGGCGCTTTCCGCACCGGCCACCGGCTTGACCGGCTTTGTGTCCATGATCTGCATCATGATGATGTACTTGTCAGACATGCTGCCGTAGTAAAGGATGTTGTCCTTGCGGCGGAGCGGGTGTCCCTTGTACACCAGCGCATTCTTAGTGGATGCCAATTCAAATCACCTCGAATTTGTAACCAAAATGTAACACATTGTATCCCGCCTGTCAACATAATCGGAGCGATTTTGTGATATGCGCACAGTTTACGCCGCAAATTTGTTACTATAATCCGTCATAATAACGGAAAATCGACGCCTAAAAGTTACAAAACGGCTCTGCGGAGGGGATCGTTCCGCACGAGCCGGCGCCGAAAAACGGTAACAAAACCGGAGAAACTGCCCTTTGGCGGGGAAAACCGCAGCGCCGGGGAGCCGGCGCTGCGGCGGTGTTCGCGGGGGAGGGGGGAAATGCTCAGTTGTCCTTGACGGATTCCACGATGCCCTGTGCGAGACCGGCGATACCCTGGATCTCGGAGGGGATGATGATCTTGGTGGCTTTGCCGTCGGCTGCGGCGGTGAAGGCTTCGAGCGCGCGCAGACGCAGCACCGGGTCGGAGGGGGCGGCCTCGTTGAGCAGGCGGATACCGTCGGCGGTTGCCTTCTGCACGGCGAGGATCGCGGCGGCCTGGCCTTCGGCCTCCAGGATCTGCTGCTGCTTCTTCGCGTCGGCGCGGAGAATGGCAGATTCCTTTTCGCCCTCGGCCTCGAGAATGGCGGCGCGTTTTTCGCCCTCGGCGCGGAGAATGGCCTCGCGGCGCTCGCGCTCGGCCTTCATCTGCTTTTCCATCGCGCTCTGGATCTCGCGCGGCGGGAGAATGTTCTTGAGCTCCACGCGGTTGACCTTGATGCCCCAGGGGTCGGTCGCCTCGTCGAGAATGACGCGCATTTTGCTGTTGATAATGTCGCGGCTCGTGAGGCACTGGTCGAGCTCGAGATCGCCGATGATGTTGCGGAGCGTTGTGGCGGAGAGCGTTTCGATGGCGACCATCGGCTGCTCAATGCCGTAGGTATAGAGCTTCGGGTCGGTGATCTGGAAATAGACAACGGTGTCGATCTGCATGGTGACGTTGTCCTTCGTGATCACGGGCTGGGGCGGGAAGTCCGCGACCTGCTCCTTGAGCGATACGCGGCGCGCCACGCGCTCAATGAACGGCAGCTTCACATGGAGACCCTTGCCCCACGTGGTGCTGTACGCGCCGAGACGCTCGATGACGTAGGCCTGTGCCTGCTGCACGACACAAAGGTTCGTGATGATCAGCACGAGAACAAGCACGAGAATAATGGCTAATGCGATCATGGAATATCCTCCTTAATAAAATACAGTGTACGTTCAGCGCGCGCTTTCCACGATGAGCTTCACGCCCTCAATGGCGCGAACGGTGACATGCTCGCCGGGCTCGATGGTGACGGCGTCGTCGGTGCTGCGTGCCGTCCAGACCACGCCGCCGAGCTGCACGGCACCGGTGGCGGCGAGATTATCGATGCGCTCGGTGACAACGGCGGTGCGGCCGATGTTCCGGTCGGCATTGGTGGCGACGCTCCGGCTGTCCACATACCGCTTCACGAGCGGGCGGGTGAGCACGAGCGTGGCGACAGAGACGACGACAAACCACACGATCTGCAGCCATATCGCCGCGCCGAGCGCCGCGCAGATGAGCGCCACAAGCGAGCCGAACACGAACCAGATGGATACAAGCCCCGCGGTCACGGCCTCAACGATGAGAAACACGACGAGCGCCACGACCCAGAAAACGATCGTTCCGGAAGGTGGGATCACGGGCAAAACCTCCCTTATATATTGTTGTATCTATCATACCGTATTTTTGCCCGCTCGGCAATAACATTCTCACCAAAAATCACTCTTTAAATCGTGTAAACCTCCATCTTGCCTTTTTCGGCGCGGCGCGTTACAATACACTTATTAGCTAACAAGCTAAAATGAAAAAGGGTACAGGTAAAACGCTGTATGAACAAACACATGAAAAAGCCGCGCAACGAGGAAATGTATAAAGCCATTCTCACGCTCAACACGGTGGAAGAGCTGATGAAGTTCTTCGACGATCTCTGCACGGTATCCGAGCTGCAGGCGATGGAGCAGCGCTATCAGGTGGCGGTGCTTCTCAGCGAGGGCATGATCTATAACGACATATTGGAAAAGACCGGCGCTTCAAGCGCCACCATCAGCCGCGTGAACCGCTCGCTGCAGTACGGCGAGGACGGCTACAGCGTAGCGTTCCGCCGTTTGAAGGAACAGAAGGAAGCGGAAGAAAAATGAGCCAGTGCTATGGACCTCTCGCGGCGCGGTACGACGCGCTGACCGGGGACGTGCCGTATGAAGCGCTGGAAACATGGTATGAAACGGCCTTTGCCCACAGCGGCAGGGCCGTTCACACCGTTCTGGATCTCTGCTGCGGCACGGGTACGCTCTCGCTGCTGCTGGCCGAGCGCGGATATGAGATGATCTGCGTGGACGCTTCGGCGGAAATGCTCTCGGTGTTCCAGCAGAAGCTTTATGAGCTCCCGGAGGATGTCGTCGCGCCGATGCTTCTCTGCCAGCGGGCGGAGGAGCTTGATCTTTACGACACCGTGGACGCCGCGGTTTGCTCGCTCGACGGCGTGAACTACATGCGTCCCGAAACGCTCCCGGAGGTGTTCCGGCGGCTGCACCTGTTTCTCTCGCCGGGCGGCACGCTCTGCTTTGATTTTCTCTCGCCGGGGCATATGCGCTCGCTCGACGGGCAGTGCTTTGTTGACGAGGAGGATGATACGCTCTGTCTCTGGCGCTCGGAGGTCGTGGAAAACGAACTGCGCTACGGCATGGACATTTTCCGCCGCATCAAAGGGCAGACCTACCGCCGCGAGCAGGAGGAGCATACGGAGTATATCTATACGCCGGAAACGCTCGAAAAGCATCTCGTAGAGGCAGGTTTCGGCAGCATCCGCCTCTTCACGGACGGCCCGCAGCATAGCCAGGGGCGGCTGTTCTTCACTGCCGAGTGCGTGAAGGAGTGAGTAAACCCCTCCGTCAAAAACTTCGTTTTTGCCACCTCCCCTGTTAGGGGAGGCAAGATCGTTTACCGCAAACCAACTTGGCTCCCCTAATAGGGGAGCTGTCGCGGCGCGAGCCGCGACGGAGGGGTTTCCCCTCACAGACATTTACAAGGAGAAAAAACCATGGGCAAAATTCTTCGCGCCGTCACGAATGACGGTACGGCAAAAATATCCGTCATTACCGCGCCCGACATGGTCGAGCGCGCGAGAAACATCCACCATCTGCACCCCGTCGGCACGGCGGCGCTCGGCCGCACGCTCTGCGGCGCGTCGCTCCTCGGCGAAATGCTCAAGGAGGATAACGCCGCGCTCACGATGCGCATCCAGGGCGGCGGGCCGATCGGAACGATCCTCGCGGTGTCCGACAATGCCGGCAATGTGCGCGGCTATGTCTCCCACCCCGAGGTCGATCTGCCCATCCGCGAGCGGGACGGCAAGCTCGACGTCTCCGGCGCGGTCGGCAGGGAAGGCCTCCTCACGGTCACCCGCGACATCGGCCTGCGCGAGCCGTACTCCGGCTCTGCGGCACTCGTGAGCGGCGAGATCGCCGAGGATCTTGCGGCGTACCTCACCGAGAGCGATCAGTTCGGCTCCGCCTGCGCGCTCGGTGTGCTCGTGAACCCGGACGGCAGCGTCAAGGCCGCGGGCGGCTTTATCATGCAGCTCATGCCGAACGCCGCCGAGGAGACCGTCAAGGCGCTTGAGGAGAACATCTTCCTCATGGATCAGCTCACCACCATCCTTGACGAAGACGGCGCGGAGACGGTCATCGCGCAGGTGTTCAAGGGGCTCGACTGGCACAAAACGGCGGAGAGCGAAATGGCGTACAAGTGCTATTGCAGCCGGGAGCGCGTGCTCGGCGCGCTCGCGAGCCTGTCGGCGGACGATCTCGCGTCGCTGCGCGAGGAACAGAAGGATATTGAAGTGCGCTGCCAGTTCTGCGACGCCGTGTACAACTTCACGCCCGAGGAAATTGCTGCGCTCAACGCACCAAAGGAGGAAGAAAACGAATGAAACTTGCGGACATGCTGCGCGAGCAGGACGGCCTTACCGCGGCGCGCGACGGCGCAACGTTCTGCGGTACGCGCGGAGAATATACGTTCCTGCTGCTGACGGGGAAAACCAACGAACTCGTCCTTTCCGTCCTCCGCGGCGGCGAAGACCCGGAGAAAGAGAGCTTCCGGGAATTTGTCAAGGCACGGCCGGAGCTTTCCGGCTGCAAAACGGTGGGGGCGCGCGTTACGTTCACGCTCCGCCCCGGTGTCACGGCAAAATCCAGCGCGGAGAAGATCCACACGCTGCTGCCGGAGCTTCTTTCCTACCTGCACGAGAACGGATACGAAAACTGCTGCGAGATCTCCCGCGCTATCGGCGCTACGGTTGGCTGCATGACGAACGGCGTGCCGCAGCTTCTCGCGCCGGATCTCTTCGCCGAGGTCAGCCGCAAGGCCGAGCAGAACGAGCGCGTCCGCGCGGAGACCCCGGAAAACATCGGCCGCGGCATTCTCGGCGCGCTCATCGGCGGCGTGATCGGCGCGGCGGTGATCGTGCTGATCGGCCAGCTCGGTTATGTGGCAGCGATCTCCGGCGTGGTGCTTGGCTACTGCACCATCGGCGGCTACCGCCGCGGCGCGGGCAAGCTCTCCGCTGTAGGCATCGCGGTGAGCGTCGTTGTGATGCTGCTTGCGGTCTATCTCGGCAACCGCGTGGATATCGCGATCACAGCGGTGAAGGAGCTCGGCTTTACGTTCGGCCAGGCGTTTGCATGGATGCATGAGCTGGTGGACACCGATGCCTATATGGGGAACCTTGTGACGCTCTATCTCTTCTCCGCTCTCGGCGCCGTCCCGGCGGCGCTCAACGCGCACCGCGTTGCTAAGGAACAGGGCCGCGTCTATCGCATCGGCGAATAAGTCCCTTACTAAGAAAGATAAGAAAAGCCTCCGGTTTTCGGAAAGTTCCGAAAACCGGAGGCTTTTGCAATGTCTGTGCTTATGCGGCCGTTCCGCCCGGCTGCCCGCCGCCGGAGAAACCGGCGGGCGGCGTGCCGTCGGGGCGCGTACCGGAAAAGTCGGACGGCGGTGTTCCGTCCGGGCGCTCGCCGCTGAAATCGCCGTTCGGCTGGCCGCCGCCAAAGCTGCCGGGCATCCCGCCGCCGAAGCCGCCGAACCCGCCTTCGGAGTAAGTGTAGCCCTCGAGCGTGACGCTCCGGCTCTCGCCGCCGCATGCAACGGTGTACGTGCCGCCGCTTTCCATGCCCGGCGCGCTGATGACGACGGAAGTATACGCTTTCTCCGGTGTGAAGGAGGCGAGGAGTGTGCCGTTCGCGTCGCGGACGGTCACGCTGTTCCCGGCGCTCTGCGCACCGGAGAGCGTGAGCAGCATCACGCCCTGCGTATCGGACGAAAGGCTCTGCGCCATGCCGGAGGAGCCCGCGGCGATGAGCGTGCCGCCGGTGATCGTACCGGTGCCGGCGTAGTCGAGCGCGCCGTCGCCGTCGCTCGTCGGGCCGCTTACGTAGACCTTGCCGCCGGTGATCGTGAGATCGCCGTTGGAGTCGATGCCGTCGCCCGAGGCGTTCACGGTGAGCTTTCCGCCGGAGATAAGGATATACGTGCCCTCCTGCACCTCGTCCATGCCGCCGCCGAAGCCGCCGAACCCGCCCCGGCCGGCGGTCTCGGAGTCGACGCTCGAGTCGGAGGCGTTCAGCCCGTCGTCGCTCGCGGCGATCGTGATGTCGCCGCCGGAGATCTCGATGGTTTTGGCCTCGAGCCCTTCAAAGGACTTCGTGATGCGGATCGTGCCGTGGGAGATGGTGAGCGCTTCGTCGCAATGGATGCCGTGCTTGCCGCTCGCGATCGTGAGGACCCCGCCGGTGACCTCCACGAGATCGTTTGCCGCCATGCCCTTCTTCGCTGCCGCAACGGTGATCGTGCCGCTCTTGATCTTCAGCTCGTCCTTGGAGACGATGCCGTGGCCGGTCTCGGAGGAGACGGTGAGCGCACCGCTGCCCTTGATCGTGAGATCGTCCTTCGAGAAGATCGCGGCATCCACGGTGTTGTCGTCGGTCTGAATGTATTCGCCCGTGGAGGCGAGTGCGTTTTCGCTGCCGGAGACAAGAGAGAGAATGACCTTTTTCGCATCGATCACATAGATCGCAGCGCTGTTTTCACAGGTAACAGAAACGCCGTCGAGCGCGAGAACGACCTTTTCCTCCGGCGCGTTCACGACGATCTGCCCGTTTTTGAGTGTACCGGTCACGCGGTAGCTGCCTCCGGCAGTGATCGTGACGGTATCGCCGGAGACGGTGACGCCCGCACCGTCAGCGCTCGAAGCGCCGTCCGAGAGCGTGACCGTAACGGTTGTTTCCACGTCCTCTTCCGCTTCTGCCTCGGCGGCGAGAAGGTCGGCCTCCGTTTCCGGTGCGGCGGTGCTTTCCGCTGCGGTGCTTTCCGCTGCGGTGCTCACCGAGGAGGAAGTGCTGCCGGTGTTGCCGTCATTCGCCGCCGAGGCGCTGCCGCACCCGACGAGCGAGAGGCAGAGCGCAAAAGCGAGTATCATAGAAAGAATTTTTTTCATAGCGTTTTTCCTTTCCTCACAGCTCGCAGCCTTCGGCGGCGTGCTGCGTGAGACTGATCTCCAGATTCCCGTTCCGGCAGCGGAGCGCGTCGATGAACGCCTTCTCCTCTCCGGCGCGGCGGAGCATGATATCATAGGTGAGCCGGTTGAGGCTGCCGAGGCTTGTCGTTTTCACGCGCACAAGGCGGTGGCTCGCGGTGTAGGTTTCGAAGATATCGTCAAACGCCCCGGCGTATTCGAGCGATTCGGGCACGGTGATGTGCATCGTCCGGTGCCGGTCGCCGTCTTTCTCCTCACCGAAGCTCGAGCGGGAGAGCAGCGCGTAGAGAAGGCAGACGAGGATCGTGAACACCGCCGCCACGGCGGCGCAGCCCATGCCGCAGGCGAGACCCGCTGCCATCGCGAGAAACACCGCGAGAATTTCCCGCGCCGTGCCGGGCGCGGAGCGGAAGCGCACGAGCGAGAACGTACCGGCCACCGCGACACCTGCGCCAATGCTGCCGCTGACCATCAGTATCACAACGCACACGATGCCCGGCAGCAGCGCGAGCGTAATGGCAAAGCTCTTCGTGCAGTCGCCGCAGCGCGAATAAGTGAGCGCGATGACGAGCCCCAGCGCGATCGCCGCGGCGAAGAGCAGGAAAAACTGCCCCGCCGTGAGTGTCCCGGACGAGAGAATGCTTGCAAAAATCGAAGTTTTCATGCCGTTTTACCTCCTGCGGTCTCCCGCGCTTCGGCGAGAATGGTTTTGTAGGCTTCACCATATTTGGAAAAGGTGCTCTGGTAAATGCCGAGCGCGTCCAGCTCCGATACGAGCCAGAGCGGGAGCGCCGCTGCGGCCTTGATCTCCATGAGCGATTCCCCCTCGGGGAGAATGCGGCGTCCGCCTGCGGGGAGCGTGAGCGAAACGCCCTTGCGCCGGAAGCGGATGTTCCGGTCGAACGTGATGCGAAGATCGCGGTCCTCGCGCGAAAACCATGCGCTGCGCTCGTAGGAGAGATGCACCGCCGGGCGGAGCGGGGTGTAAAAGCGGGTAAAATACTCGATCTCCCGCCCGATCTGTCCGTGCTCCCCGAGCGGGGCGTGCCCGGCGACGAAAGCCCCTGCGGCGTCCTCCGGCAGCGTGATGCGTCGCTTGTAGACGATGCCCTTGTATTTCTTTTTGAGCTCGAGAAACACCTCGCCGCCCGGCTCGGCCACACCGTAGCTGCGCAGCCGCAGCTTTTCCTTGTACGCCGGCTTTTCGAGCGAGGCGCGGATGAGCCGGTAGTCGGGCGTATCATAATATATATTGCAGATGGTGCTCTCGCCATGCTCGTCCGGGATCATCCGCGAGGAAAACACGGTCTCGAGCGCGGCGCGCTGCGCGTCCGTAATGCGGTATTTGAGCTCCCGGCGTTCAAACGTAAATCCGCTCATGGTATCGGCCTCCTTTGTTTTGATGAGGCCACTATACGGAGGTTCCCTGAAATCTGCCTGAAAAAGAAAGCCGCCCCGAAGATTTTTCTTCGGGGCAGTAACTATCTTGGCTCCCTCTTTGAGGGAGCTGGCAGCGGCAAAGCCGCTGACTGAGGGAGTCAACTCCTTCCGTCTCGCCTGCGGCGAGCCACCTCCCTCAAAGAGGGAGGCAAAGCGCTCGTTTATGAAAACCGGTTGATGAGGGAGTTTATTCCTCCGGATCGGCTTCCGGTTCCTGCGGCATGACCGGAACCTGCATCGGCTCCGGCGTCGGTTCCGGTGTGGGCTCGACTGTCGGCTCCGGTGTGGGCGCCATGGTCGGCCCCGCGGTCGGCTGCGCCGTGGGCGCGGGCGTCGCGGTCGGCACGGGCGTCGGCTCCGGCGTCGTTTCCAGATCGCCGAAAATGCCGGTGTCGTACCCGCGGTTCGTCGGGTCGTTGAACTGAATCACGGGCAGCGGCTCGTTGATCTGCGCCATGATCCGCCTCCAGATCTGCGCGGCGGGGTTGCCGGCATAGTACATGGAGGCGGGGGAGTCGTAGCCGGTCCAGACGGCGGTCACATAGTACGGCGAGAAGCCGCAGAACCAGCGGTCGTAGTCGTCGGACGTTGTGCCGGTTTTGCCGGCAACGGGCATTTTGCCGTAGCCGAGATAGACCTCATAGCCCGTGCCGTACCACGCGGCGGCCTCGAGCATTTCGGTCATGCATCGGGCGGTATCCACGCCGAACACATGGCTCGTGCGCATGCCGTTTTCCAGAACGGTGTTGCCGTTCGCGTCGGTGATGAGCGAATACGATCTCGCGTAGGTCATCTCGCCGTCGTTCGGGAAGGAGGTGTAAGCCTGCGCCATTTCGCGCACCGTTACACCGTTGGTGAACTGTCCGAGAGCGAGCGGGGCGTAGTCGCGGTCGGCCTCGACGAGCTGGAAGCCCATGCGCTCGGTGAGATATTCAAACGAAACGCTCGGCGTGAGCTTGTCGATGATCTGCGCGGCAACGGTGTTCTTTGAGCGCACCAGCGCATCCCAGATCGTGATGATGCCGTCGTAGGAGCTGCCGGAGTTGCGCGGGTACCAGTAGGTGCCGCGAAGCTGGATGTCGGGGCTGTCGTCCACGAGCGTGGACTCGGTGATAAGGCCGAGATCCATCGCCGGGCCGTAGGACGCGAGCGGTTTGGCCGAGGAGCCGGAGGGGCGGTGCGCGTCGATGGCGTAGTTGAAGCCGAAGTTGCGGTCCTTTTCGCCGATCGCGCCGCCGATGGCCTTGATCTCGCCCGTGAACGGGTCAATGACCATGCATCCGGACTGGAGCGGCTGGCTGCTGTAATAATAGGGCTGCGGCATACTGTCCGGGTCGGTGTAGATATCGTCCACGACCTGCTGCACGAAGGGGTCGACGCAGGCGTAGATCTGGTAGCCGCCATGGTAGAGCAGCTGGCGCGCCGCGGCCTCGGAAAGGCCGAGCCGCGTCTGAAGATCGCTCAGCACGTCGTTGATGACCATTTCCACATAATAGGAATAGATCTCCTGCTGGTAGACCTCGTTCTCGCCGCGGATGAAGTGCAGCTCGTCGTTATCGACCTCTGCGACGGCGGCGGTATATTCCTCGTGGGAAATGTAATCCTGGTCGTACATCTCATAGAGAATGGTCTTGGTGCGCTTCTTGTTGTTCTCCACGCTGGCAAAGGGACTGTAGCGCGAGGGGTTGTTCGTGATGCCGATGATGCTCGCGCACTGCGCGAGCGTGAGATCCTGTACGTCCTTGCCGAAGTAGGTCTGCGCCGCCATCTGCACGCCGCTCGCGCCCTCGCCGAAGTAGACAACGTTGAGATACCACGTCATGATCTCTTCCTTGGTGTATTCCTTTTCGAGATCGAGCGCGCGGAAGATCTCCACGAGCTTTCGCTGCACGGTGACGTCGTCCTCGGTGGTGACGTTTTTGATGAGCTGCTGCGTGATCGTCGAGCCGCCGAAGTCGTTTTTCATACCGAGGAACATGTTGACGAACGCGCCCGCCGTGCGGTACCAGTCCACACCCTTGTGGTCGTAAAAGCGCTTGTCCTCGATGGCGACCGCCGCCTTCTCGAGATACGGCGGCAGCTCGTCATAGTCGACCCAGATGCGGTTCTCGTCCGTCGCCAGCACCGCAAGCTCCACGGTCTGGCCGTCGTTGTCGTAGGCCCAGATCGTACTCGAGAGCGAAATGGCGTAGTCCTCAAGCGTAATGTTGAGGTCGGTCGTGAGATTGTTTTTCACGTAGTAGGCGAAAATGCACGCAAACAGCAGTCCGCCGAGCAGCAGCACGAGCAGCACCGAAAGAACGATGCGGACAATGAACCGCACCATGTCTCCCACGGTGGAGACCGCAGCGTCGCCGACGGCAAGCGCGGTGCGCGCCCGCCGCGAGAGAATGGGGGAGCGCTTTTCGCGCGGCGCTTTTTTCTTCGCCTTTTTCCCGTCCGGCTTTTTTTCGGCTTCCGGCGCGACCTTGCCTTCTACCGGCGCGCTCTTCCCGTCCGCGGCGGCGGGAGCTTCGCTTTCCAGCACGGTCTTCTCCGCTTCCGGCGCGGCCTTTTCCTCCGGCGCGGGCAGCGGCGCCGTGTCGTCCGGCATGGGCGGCACGGGCATGGTATCGCCGGATACGGGCGGCACCGGCGCGGTATCGTCGTTCGGTATATCGTTGTAGGGGCGTTTCTGATCCATAATTGCCTCCGGGACAGTCGAGCGTATGCGTATAATAATAAATCATTATACCATACTTTTGCGGAATATTGTATCCGAAATGGAAATTTTTTAAAGCCGGTATGCCTATAGGACGGAAAAAACGGGTAATTCGTTCATTTTCGGGCATACTGCGCAGAGACGAAACCGGGGAAACGGGGGAAAAGAACATGAAAGCAGGACGAATCGGCGCGGTTACTCTCGCGCTGTGCGCGGCGGCGGGCGTATCGATGCTCACGCTCTCCGGCAGCCGAAAGGCGGAGTACTGCTCGCTGGGCGAATACCACGGACGCGTGGCGATCTTCGCGCCGGACGAGCGAACGTTGCCGCGGCAGATCACGGCGATCGCGGTGCACACGCTGCCGAGCGCCGACCGCGAAGCGCTCTCCGGCGGCATCGCTGTATACAGCCGCGAGGAACTCTACGCGCGGCTCGAAGATTTCGGGTCTTGAAGCGTTCGAGCGGATATACTTGATTTTTACCGCATTCATGGTATAATCAAACTACCCGAAGGAAAAGCGGGATCCATACAAAAGAGGTGCTGACATGAACGAAGATTTCGGCGGCGATATCATTACCATCTCCGACGAGGACGGCAACGAGTTTGATCTCGAGCTGCTCGATACGATTGAGTTTGAGGGACAGACGTACTGCGTGTTCGTCCCGGCGGACATTGAAAACATGGACGTGAACGATCCCGATTACGGTCTCATCTTCCTGAAGAGCCGCGAGGAGAACGGCGAGGAGCTGTTCGACTCCGTGGACGACGATGACGAGCTGGACCGCGTATATGAATACTACCAGCAGGTCATGGAAGCGGAAGAGGAGAAGGAATAAAGATTTTCTTTCTGCGGTGTTCGTAGTCTTTACCACCGGGTCATTTTAAACCCACATTAGATATAAGGGATGCCTATCTCCGGCCGTGAATTGCAGGCCTCCCGGTGTATGCCGGACGTTGGAAGCGCGGAAGCGATCGGGCGGCGACCCACCTGCCGAGTCGTGCAGGTTCTAATCTGACCCCTACGGCATTGCGGATGGGGGCGCACCTTCGGGTGCGCCCTTTTTATATTCAAACAAACCCCACTCCGTTGAGGGGTTTGTTTGAGAGAACTGCGGATCGCCGCAGCGCACGCTCTTCGAGCGCACGTTTGCGAGCCGAGCGGTATTTTCTCCGACGTACACGCCGCCGGAGAAAATGGATTGAACTTTATTTGCATTTGCGCCTGCGGGCGCAAACTCTGCGAGGCTCTAAGCGCACCTGCGGGTGCGCTTTCTTTGTTCCCGGCAATCTGCCGCAGCAAAGCGCGAAACGGCGGCGCGTTTTCTCTCTTTTTGCCGTTGCGCAGCGGGGATCATTCGTCGTATCCTAATAGCATACCAAACGGGTAGGAAGGTGATCCGTGATGACATCCTTGCAAAAATGGGGAAGATCCGTGCGCACAACGATCCCGGTCATGGCCGGGTATCTTGTTCTCGGCGCGGGCTTCGGCATACTGCTGCGCACGCGCGGCTACGGTCTCGGCTGGGCGCTCGCGATGAGCGCGTTTATCTATGCCGGGTCAATGCAGTATGTGGCCATTGACCTTCTGACCGGCGGCGCCTCGATCCTGACGACGGCCGTTACGACGCTTCTCGTGAACGCGCGCCACCTTTTTTACGGCATCTCCATGCTCGAGCGCTACCGCGCCGCGGGGAAGTATGCGCCGTATCTCATTTTCTCCCTGACGGACGAGACCTATTCGCTCGTCGCCGCGCGCGAGGATCTCACCGGCACGGAGTGCTTCCGCATCTCGCTGCTCGACCAGTTTTACTGGGTGCTCGGCACGGCACTCGGCTCGCTCGCGGGCGCGTATCTGGACTTTAACACGACCGGCATCGACTTTTCGCTCACGGCGCTCTTTCTCACGGTGTTCACCGAGCAATGGCTGGAGACGAAGGATCATGCCCCGGCGCTCATCGGTCTCGGCGTTTCGATCGTCTGCCGTCTCCTGTTCGGCGCGGACAATTTCCTGCTGCCGACGATGGGCGGCATGCTCTGCTGCCTTTTGGTGCTCGATGCACGCCGGACGAAGAAGGGAGGCGAGAGCGCATGAACACGCATGCCGTTTTGCTCATTGCGGTCTCCGCGCTCGTTACGGCGCTCATCCGCTTCGCGCCGTTTCTTGTCTTCCGCGGCGGGCGGGAGACGCCCGCGGTCATATTGCGGCTCGGGAAGCTTCTGCCGTGCGCGGTCATGAGCATGCTTGTGGTGTACTGCCTGCGGAATATGGATTTTGCGACTGCGAGCCACGCCCTGCCGGAGATCATCGCCGCGGCGGTCGTCGTGCTGCTCCACCTCTGGCGGCGCAATACGCTTTTGAGCATCGTCGCCGGAACGCTCGTTTATATGCTGCTCGTGCAGCTTGTGTTTGTATAATAAAAGGTATAGGAAAAGCCGGAAGTCCTCGGACTTCCGGCTTTTCCTATACGCGGAGGAATTATTTCTTCCGTCGGGTCTCTTCGATAAACTTCTTCCAGCCGTCCTTTTCCCTGTTGACGACCTTCAGAAGCGCCTTGATCTGATCGTCGGAAAAGACGTTTGCCATGCGCGCGGCATTGCGCCACGGCATATCGAGCACGTACATGAGATTCCCGGCGTTCTCCTTGCTTCCAATGAGGTTCGCAATGCGCCGCGCGGTCTCGAGTGCATTGTAGAGCCCTTTTCCCAGTCCGCCGGGGAGGTATTTTCCGCGGGAGATGGCGTCATTGAAGTCCACCGCGCCGCGCTCTTCCCAGCGCGCGGGCGGAATGTCGTGCCCAAGGAGCGCGGCAAAGCTTTCGTCGGATACATGCTGCACGTCTGCACGGCGGTAAACATCAAATTCCGGCGCTTCGTATTCATCCGCGGGTGCTTCACCGGAAACATGCACCGTGTGCACGAGCCGAAGATCGCGGCAGGAAGCGCCGACACAGAGTTCATATTCGCCCTCCTCCACGACCCAGCGGTTTTTGGCGCAGCTCCAGACGGCGAAGCTCCGTTCCGTGAGCGGAATAAAGACGGTCTTTTCCTCGCCGGGCAGCAGCTCCACGCGTGCAAAGCCCGCGAGCGAGAGCGCCGGGCGCAGCATGCCGAGGGTCTTGCTGCGGACATAGAGCTGTGCGATCTCCGCCCCGGCGCGGCTGCCGGTGTTTTGCACCGTGAAGCTCACGCCGCCGGGCGAGAACTCGCCGGGGGCGTAGGAAAACTCCGTATAGCTCAGCCCGTAGCCGAACGGATATTTGACGCGCTTGTGCGCGCTTTCATAATACCGGTAGCCAACGAACAGCCCTTCGCGGTATTCGCACGTCGCCTCGCGCCCCGGGTACCACGGCGCGCAGGGCGTGTCTTCGAGTCGGACGGGCATTGTTTCAGCCAGTTTACCGCAGGGGTTCGCCTCGCCCGTGAGAAGCGCGGCGCACGCCGTGCCGACGGCCTGCCCGCCGAGATAGAGATGCAGCACCGCGCGGGCGAACACATCCCACGTCATCTCCACGGGGCTGCCGCATTGCAGCACAACGCCGACGTTCGGGTTGACTTCTGAGATCTCGCGCAGAAGATCGAGCTGGTTTTCGCGCAGACGCATATGCTCGCGGTCGTACCCTTCGGTCTCGCTGCCCTCGTCCAGACCGAGGAAGAGCAGCACCTTCTCGCTTTGTTCGGCGAGCGCCTTTGCCCGGCGCAGCAGCCGCGGCGCGGCGGCGCCGCTGCGGAGAAAGCCTTTTTCATAGCCGGTCACTTCCACACCGGCATCGCGCAGCGCATCGAGCGGCGCGTCCACCTGCGTGGGGTTGACGCGCGAGCTGCCCGCGCCCTGATAGCGCGGCACGGCGGCAAAATCGCCGATGACGGCGACGCGCTCGCCTTGCCGCAGCGGGAGAAATTCTTTCTCGTTTTTCAGCAGCACGGCAGATTCCGCCGCGGCCTTCGCGGCGAGCGCGTGGTGCGCCGTGCCGTCGAAAACGCCGCCGTGCGCGAGTGTTTTCTGCGCAGTGAAAATAAAGTCCAATACGTGATCGACCTGTTCGTCGAGAAGCTTTTCGTCGAGCGTCCCATTCCGCACGGCCTCGACGACATGCCGGTCGGTCTCACCGTTGGAGGCCGGCATTTCCAGCGACGACCCCGCGCGCACGGCCGCAACGCGGTCATTATTTCCGCCCCAGTCGGAAACGACAAGCCCGTCAAAACCCCACTCGCCGCGGAGAATATCGCGCAGCAGATGCTCGTTCTCGTTGCAGTAGGTGCCGTTCAGGCGGTTGTACGCCGTCATGAGAGAGCGAACGCCGCCCTCCTTGATCGCGGTTTCAAACGCCGGGAGATAGATCTCGCGCAGCGTCCGCTCGTCCATCACGGAATCGGTCGCCATGCGGCGCAGCTCCTGCGAGTTTGCGGCAAAATGCTTCACGCACGCGCTCACGCCCGTGCTCTGTATGCCGCGGATCATCGCCGCGGCGAGCTTACCGGAGAGGAGCGGATCCTCGGAAAAATACTCAAAGTTCCGCCCGCAGAGCGGGCTGCGCTTGATGTTCACGCCGGGCCCCAGCACCATGCCGATGCCCTGCGCCACGGCTTCCTCGCCGAGCGCGCGGCCAACGTTGGAGAGAAGGGCTTCGTCCCAGCTGTTCGCGAGCGCGCTCGCCGTCGGAAAGCACGTTGCCGGAACGGAGCGCCCAAGCCCCAGCGCGTCGGAATCGCTCTCCTGCTTGCGCAGGCCGTGCGGGCCGTCCGTCATCATTTCGGACGGAATGCCGAGCCGTTCTACGGCTTTCGTGTGCCAGAAATCCAGCCCGGACGTAAGTCCCGCCTTTTCCTCCAGCGTCAGCTTGGCGATGAGATCGGCGTATTTCATGTGCGCGCCCTCCCCGAGTACATACTCTCTTTATAATAATAACTGCATCATAACAAAAAAACCGCCCGGCGGCAAGATGTACCGTCGGGCGGTTAAGTGCATCAAAATGGAACGCTTAATTTTCAATGATGCGCTCCACGCGCGGCGAAAGGGCACTTGTGAGAGCGCATCCTTCGTTCGCGCCGCAGAAGTTTGCAACGTCCTGCGAGAGAAGGGCGTTTCCCTCGCGGTCAAAGCCGAAGAGCGTGACCTCCTCGCCCACCTGCACGTCCATGCCGGTCACATCCACCATGCATTGATCCATGCAGCACGCGAGCAGCGGCCGGCGCTCTCCGCGCACGAGGATATCGCCGTGCATTTCCACGAGCGGGAGATAGAGCCCGTCGCCGTAGCCGACGCCGACGATGGCGACATCCGCGTCGTGATCGAGCGTATACACTCCGCCGTAGCCGAGCTTTTCCCCGGCGCGGCGATGGTGGACGGCCATAATACAGCTGCGCCACGAGGCGCATTCGCGCACGTTCCCGCGCGGCTGCGTCGGGTGATCCATGATGAGCCGCCGTCCGAGGCGCACGGCATCAAAGTGGTATTCGGGGTAATACTCGCTCCCGGCGCTGTCGCAGATGTGGCGCATCGGCACGGTAAAGCCCGCGCGCTCGATCTGCTCGACGCTGCGCAGCAGAAGCTCCGCCTGTGTGCGGCAGAGGTCCGGCTTTGCCGTGTCGGCGAAGTGGGAGTAGACGCCCATGAGCTTTATCCGCTCTCCGGCGGCGGAGAGCTCCTGCAATAGTACCGAGAGCTCGTCCCCCGGCGTCACGCCGACGCGATGGAGGCCGGTATCTATTTTAATTTGTATCTTCACATCCGTCTGCGCCGCCTCCGCCGCCGCGGCGAGCGTGGGGAGCAGTCCGAGCCGTCCGGCGGTGAGCGTGAGATGCTCGTTCACGGCGTCGGGGATCGCGCGGGGCAGGGGATTGCCGAGAACGAGCGCGTCCTTTTCGATGCCGAGCGCGCGCAGCGCGAGCCCTTCGGATACATGCGCGAGCGCGAACGTGCGGATGCCCGGCAGCGCCGCGAGCGCCGGGGCGGTGAGCGAAAGACCCAGCCCGTAGGCGTCGCACTTGAGCACCGGGATGATCTCCGCACCGGGCGAGAGTGTTTTTTCGATGGCGGCAACGTTGGCACACAGCGTGTCCGTATGCACTGCCAGATAGGAATTATTCAGACTATTCATATAATAATTCATAAGAGCCTCTCTGAAATATTCACATATTCACCGCATTTATACATATTAAAACTGCCGGACACGGTGGGGAAGTCATGGAAACGATGCATATTATATTGCATAAAAGCCATTTATGCAAGAGAAACCTCCGGCTTTTAGCAAAATCACCAAAAACGGCGGAAGAAAAACGCAAGAAATCGAATTTAAAACCATTGACTTTGTATAAATATGCGATTATACTATGCCCAACCTGAAACAAATTCATTCCCGTTGAATGGAAAGGAAAGAAAAGAAATGAAAAAGGTAACCGCAATCGTTCTGGCTCTGCTCATGGTGCTGAGCCTCGCTGCCTGCGGCAGCGCTTCGTCCGAAAGCAAAACACTCATCATGGCGACCTCCGCCGACTATCCCCCGTATGAGTTCATCGTTTTGAACGACAAGAACGAGCAGCAGTACGTCGGCATCGACGTCTCCGTCTCCGAGGCCATTGCTGCGGACATGGGCAAAGAGCTCCAGGTCGTGAACATGGACTTTGATAGCCTCATGGCCGGCCTGCAGAAGGGCGACGCCGACATGGTTCTCGCCGCCATCGAGGTCACCGAGGAGCGTCTCGAAGCCGCCGATTTCTCCGATCCCTACTACACCGACCTGCCGGCCATGATCCTTGTGAAAGCGGACAAGGCCAGCGAGTACACCAGCCTGGAATCCTTCTCCGGCAAGAGTGTCGGCGCGCAGACCGGCACGACCAAGGCTGACATCGTCACCAACGACATGCCTGGCGCGAATCTCGTGGCTCTCACGAGCGTGAACGACCTCGTCAACCAGCTCGTGTACGACAAGGTGGACGCCATTGTTCTCGACGGCGCCGTTGCCACGCAGTATGCCAAGTCCAACAGCGATCTGGCCGTGGCGGACGTGAGCCTCGGCGAGGCTCTGCCGTACTGCGTCGCCGTGCAGAAGGGCGACCCGAAGGGGCTGCTGCCCTCCATCAACGCGACGATCGCCAAGCTCGTTGCCGATGGCACGATCGAGCAGTACATCGCCGATGCCGAAGCTCTCAGCGACCAGGCGATCGAGTAATATAACCGTACATCCTTCTCTTTGAAGCGTGTGCGCCCTGTCTGAAATTCAGGCAGGGCGCATATGCGCCGTTTCGCTCTCCCGCATTTCCCGCTTCCAAATATAGAAAGGGTCAGGAAATTTTATTATGTGGTGGTCTAATCTGTTTGCCGGTATGTCTCCGGCGAACTTCTTCAACTTCTCCTTCCTGCCGAAGTATCTTTCGTTCTTCGTGCAGGGGCTGGAGTATACGCTGCTGCTCTCGATCATATCGGTGGGTCTTGCGGTCATCCCGGCGCTCGCGCTCGCGCTCATGCGCCTGAGCCGCAACAAGATCGTGCGGAACATCTCCGGTGCGTACATCGCGGTGTTTCGTTCCACGCCGATGATGGTGCAGCTCTACATCATTTTCTACGGCCTTTTCAGCGTGATCAAGATCCCGTCGGTCGTTATTCTGGGCTTCATCGATCTCTCTCGCTTCATCCCCGGCGTTGTGGCGCTCGCGCTCAACTCCTCGGCATACGTCGCGGAGATCATCCGCGCGGGCATTCTCGCTGTGGATGGCGGCCAGAACGAGGCGGCACGCTCGCTCGGTCTCAGCTCGTGGCAGAGCATGAAGCTCGTCGTGCTGCCGCAGGCGATCAAGAACATCCTCCCCGCGCTCGCCAACGAGCTCGTCACCATGGTGAAGGAATCGTCCATCTGCTCGGTGCTCGGCATGACGGAGCTCATCTGGGGCGCCAAGACCGTCGCGACGACGACGTACAAGACGCTCTCGCCGTATGTCCTCGCAGCGCTCGTGTACTTCGTCATCAACTACCCGGCCAGCAAGGCCATCGAAGCGATCGAAAGGAGAATGCGCCGTGGCGACAGGATCTGAACTCATCCGCGTGGAGAGCGTGACCAAAAAATTCAAGGGCGGCGTCGTGGCGCTCAACGAGTGCTCGCTCACCATCTCGCGCGGCGAGGTCGTGGCGATCATCGGTCCCTCCGGCAGCGGCAAATCCACGCTGCTCCGGTGCCTGAATCTGCTGGAAACGCCGACCTCCGGCCATATCTATTTTGACGGCACGGACATCACCGACAAAAAGGTGGACATCAACCTCCACCGCCGCAAAATGGGCATGGTGTTCCAGCACTTCAATCTCTTCCCGCACAAGACCGTGATGCAGAACATCACGCTCGCGCCCGTTACACTCAAGCTCAAAACCGAGGACGAGGCGAAAAAGCGCGGCATGGAGCTTCTGGAACGCATCGGTCTGGCAGACAAGGCGAACGAATACCCGAACATGCTCTCCGGCGGACAGAAGCAGCGCATTGCGATCGTCCGCGCGCTGTGCATGGAGCCGGACGTGATGCTCTTCGATGAGCCGACGAGCGCGCTTGACCCCGAAATGGTCGGCGAGGTGCTTGATCTTATGCGCCAGCTCGCCGCCGACGGCATGACCATGGCGGTCGTGACGCACGAGATGGGCTTCGCGCGCGAGGTAGCGAGCCGCGTCATCTTCATGGACGGCGGCGCGATCCTTGAGGAGAATACGCCCTCCGAGCTCTTCGACCATCCGCAGAACCCCCGTACACAGACATTCCTTTCCAAAGTTCTCTGATATTTCCGCCGCGGCGTCCCAAACCGGACACCGCGGCGTTTTTTGTTATTGCAGAATGCGGAAAAAAGGATATTATAGTAGCGATAGAAAGTTAACGAGGTGGAACCGATGAAATATGCTTACACGAACGGCGTGCTGCTCGACGGCAGCGCGGACATGCAGCCACAGCGCGGCATGGTGCTGCGCACGGACGGGGAAAAGATTCTCGATATCGTCCCGGAGGGCACCGACCTTACCGGCTTTGAGATCGTCGATCTGAAGGGCGGGTATCTCATGCCGGGGCTTATCAACCTGCACGTCCATCTGCCCGCAAGCGGCAGCCCGAAAAAGCAGGGCAATCCCCGCAAGCTCGTAAAGTTCATGACGTCCATGGCGCTTACGCGGCGTATCGCGCTCGCCATGTGCGAGGGATACGCCAAAACGCAGCTCATGAGCGGCGTCACGACGATCCGCACCGTCGGCGGCATCGCGGATATTGACACGCGCCTTCGCGGCCGCATCGCCGCAGGCAAGTGCGACGGCCCGCGCATCCTTGCCGCGGACATGGCCGTTTCCGTCCCCGGCGGGCATATGGCAGGCTCGCTCGCCTATGAAGCAACGAGCGCCGCGGAGGCCGCGGAGGACGTGCGCAAAATTGCGCAGGGAAAGCCGGATCTCATCAAGCTCATGATCACCGGCGGCGTGCTGGATGCGAAGAAAAAGGGCGAGCCGGGCGAACTCAAAATGCCGCCGGAATACGTCCGCGCAGCGTGCGACGAGGCGCACAAGCTCGGCCTTCCCGTTGCGGCGCATGTGGAAAGCCCGGAGGGCGTGCGCGTGGCGCTCGAAAACGGCGTGGACACGATCGAGCACGGCGCGAAGCCGGACGAGGGAATTCTGCGTCTCTTCCGTGAGCGCGGTGCGGCGCAGGTAGCGACGCTCTCCGCCGCGGTGCCGTATGCGCGCTTTGACCGCAGCGTGAGCAAGGCCACCGAAATGGAGCAGTACAATGGCGAGGTCGTGCTTGAGGGCATCATCGAGTGCGCCAAGGCGTGTCTCGCCGCCGGTGTCCCCGTCGGCCTCGGCACCGACACGGGCTGCCCGTATATCACGCACTACGACATGTGGCGCGAGGTGCGCTATTTCCACACGTTCTGCGGCGTATCGAACGCCTTTGCGCTGCACACCGCAACGCTCGGCAACGCGAAGATCGCGGGGATCGACAGTATCACCGGCTCGCTCACGCCCGGCAAAAGTGCCGATCTCATCGTCACGGCGCAAAACCCGCTCGAGAATCTCGAGGCACTGCGCCGTGTGTCCATGGTGATGATGCGCGGCAAGCTCTTCCGCGATGTGCAGGTAAAGAAAATGCCCGACTGCGAGCGGGAACTTGATAAGATACCCTGCTGAAAAAGCTCTCTCGCCGGAGAGCCCATAAACGAACGCAGCGGCTCCGAAAACCGGGGCCGCTGCGTTTTTCCATATCCGATTATCAATCCAGCGGCAGGGGAACGCTCTTTTTGAGCTCCAGCCGTCCGTAGCACACGAGCGACGCCGCCTTCTCCGGCGGGATCATGCGATCGTCCTCCGCGTGCGCGCGGTTGACGGCGAAGAGATACACCGCGCCCCGGCTGTCGGCGCAGAACTGACGAAAAACGATCCCTGCGTCCGTTTCAAAAAGGCCGATGTCGCCGTCCGAAAGCTCGGTGCGCCGCCGGAGATACGCCGTGCCGCCCTTTCGGATCCACGGCGCGAGCGAATCGTTCGTGACCGCAACGGCAAAATCGGCGTCTGTGCCCTTCGGCACGGAGATGGAATCCCAGAGCATCGTGCGCGCACCCGCCTTTCGTTTGATCTCACCTTCAGCATAGCGGCTCCGGGCGGAAAGGTCAAGGCGGCAGAAAAAAGAAAAGGCAAAAATAGCGCTTTCCGTTGCAGATGCCGGGATCGTGTGGTAAAATATATTATCTATGCGTATGCAAACTAAGATATATAAAGAAGGAAATTAACGATATGGAAAACTGTGAACAGGAAGTCCGCCAGGACAGGGAAGACCTGATCGAAGGACGCAACGCCGTTGCCGAGGCGATCCGCGCCGGACGGACGATCGATAAAATTTTCGTCGCGCGCGGCGACACCGACCGGACGCTCGCGCGCATTCTCGCCAAGGCGCGGGAAAACGGCATCGTCGTCACCGAGTGCGACCGGCGCAAGCTCGATTCGCTCAGCGCCACGGGCGCGCATCAGGGCATCATTGCGCAGGCTGCAATGCGGGAATACGCCTCCATTGAGGACATTTTAGAGCGCGCTGCCGAGCGGGGCGAGGATCCGTTCATCGTCGTGTGCGACGAGATCGCCGATCCGCACAATCTCGGCGCAATTTTGCGTACCGCCGAGTGTGCGGGTGTCCACGGCGTCATCATCCCCAAGCGGCGCGCCGCCGGGCTCACCGCTGTGGTGGACAAGGCGAGCGCGGGCGCGGCGGAGCATATGCTCGTTGCGCGCGTGACGAACATTCCCTCGGCGCTCGGCGAGCTCAAAAAGAAAGGACTTTGGATCTACGGCACGGCGGCGGATGCGCCCGCCGATCTCTGGCAGACGAAAATGACCGGGGCGGTCGCGCTCGTTATCGGGTCAGAGGGCTTCGGTATGGGGCGGCTCGTTTCGGAGCAGTGCGATTTCACCGTGAGCATTCCCCTGCTCGGCAAGATCACCTCGCTCAACGCCTCTGCGGCGGCGGCAATCCTAATGTATGAGGTCGTCCGTCAGCGCAGAGATTCCTGAGACGGAGGAAGCTATGGCTAAACGCGATACAGGCGGCATTCCCGAAAGCTTCGGCGTGCCGGGCTTCTCGCTCGAGAGCATTCTCGAAGAGTGCCGGGATAAAACGCCGGAGGAGACCGCCGCGCCCGCGGCGGCGGAAACGGAATATATGCCGGAGACGGAGGAGTATTCCTCCGAGCAGGCGGAGTATCCGGCGGAGACCGGGTATGAAGCCGAATACCCGGACGAAGAAGCGCCATACCCCGCATACGAAGAATTGGATACCGACACCCTGGAGTACGAGATCGAGCCGGATACCGAGCCGGACGAACCGCAGCCGGAAGAGGCCGGAGAGCCGGATGGGCGGTATTACGAGGATGCGCCCGCGCCGGATGAGAGCGCCGAAAGCGACGTATACGACGAAGGCTTTGAGGACGACGCGGACTTCTACGCCCCGCCGCTCGAAGCGCCGGACGAGCCGGAAGCTTCGGAAGAAGCCGAAGAGACGGACGAGACCGAAAAAACCGGAAAAAAGAAAAAAGGCCTTGGCCGCATGGCTCATCGCGGCGGCCGCGGCCGCGCGCCGGGGCTTTGGGGCAAGCTTGTGGGGCTGCTCGCCGCGGCGTCGATCCGCCGGGCGGACAATCTCTCTCAGCCCGATCCGGAGCCGGAGGACGTAACGCTTGAAATGCCGCCGCAGCGCGCGGCGAAGCATTATGCCGCGCAGATGCCGAGTTTGCGCCTGCGCTTTATTGCGGCCTCGGCGGTCTGCGTGCTGCTCGCGTGGATCACGCTTGCTTATGACTTCGGCCTGCCGCTGCCCGGCAGTCTCGGCACGAACGCGAGAGCGACGTCGCTCGTGTGCCTCATTGGGATGCTCGCGGTGATGCTCATCGGGCTGGACATCGTAACGGCGGGCATTATGGGGCTCATCCGCGGCCGCGCCGGGGCGGAATCCATGATCGTCCTTGCCGCGATCGCCGCGGCGGCGGACGTCATCTATATCGCCGCGAGCGGCGACGGATCGCACGGCGTGACCTTTGCCGTAATCCCTGCGGCGGCAGTCGCGTTTGCGCTGCGCGGCGCATGGCACAGCTGCCGGGCGTATGCCGATTCGTTTCTCGCCATTTACCACGCCAAAGATCCCTACGCCGTCACCTCCGAGGTGCTGCCGGGAAAGAAGGAACGCATCCTCATCAAGTCCCGCCGCTCGTCGGACGGCCTTGTCCGCCGCAGCGAGGAGCCGAACGGCGCGGAAGCGCTCGCAGCCGATGCCTTCGTGCCCATGGCCATCGGCTCGCTCGCGCTCGCGCTGGCGCTCTCGTTCGGCGCGCAGGATATGAAAGCATTTTTCCATCTCTTCTCGCTGATGACGGCGCTTTGCGTTTCGTTCAACTGGACGCTCTCGTTCCCAATCCTCTTCTCCCGCACGGCACGCCATCTTATGATGCGCGGCAGCGCTCTTGCCGGATGGTCGGGCGCGCGCGATGTTGGCCGGTCGCGCCAGCTCGTGCTCACCGACACCGATATTTTCCCCGAGGACGCCGTGGAGATCACGGGCGTGCGCTTTATGGACAAGAGCCGCGCTTCGCAGATCATCGGCATCACCGGCAGCATGCTCACCGCCGCCGGAACCGGCCTTGCTGCGCCGTTTGCCGAGCTGATGCGCCGGAAAAACGCCGCCATGCAGACCGTGGAGGATTTCTCGATCGGCGAGGGCGGCGCGAAAGGCACCGTGCAGGGCGAGGAGGTGCGCGTCGGCTCGCTCGCATATATGCATCTGAGCGGCGTGAAGATCCCTGATAAGATCAAGGAGGAGAACGCGCTCTATACCGCCGTGTCCGGTGAGCTGGCGGCGGTGTTCCCGCTGCGCTACCGCCCCATGGCGAGCGTGCAGCGCGCGCTGGCCGACCTGCGCCGCGAGCGGCGCAAGCCGATTTTTGCCGTGCGTGACTTTAATCTCGACCCGCTGCTCGTGCAGAAAACGTTCGGCGTTTCCACCGAAGGCTTCCAGTTCCTGTCCTTTGCCGAGCGGTACCGTATCTCCGGTATCCCCGCCTCGGCGGGCAGCCCCGCCGCCGGCGTCATGGCGCAGGACGGCCTCGACACGCTCGTAGACTTTGCCGAATGCGGCACAAAGCTCCACGCTTACGGCCGCGCGTGCGCGTGGTGCGGCGTCATCTGCGCCGCGCTCGGCGCGCTGCTCGCGGCGATCCCGGCGTGGCAGGGACTGTGGACGGCGCTCGGCGCGGGACGGGTCCTGCTCTATATGCTTGCGTGGCTCATCGTGCCGTTGACGCTGCGGACGCTGCTGCGAAAATAATTATTGCCAAAAAAACTGTCATAGTGTATAATTTATCTTCGTGGTGTTCCCTTGTTTTTTCGGAAGAATGACAAGGACAATGAATTTAAGTTTTTTAAGATAATTATAAGGAGAGGACAACCCATGAGCTACACAACCAAGGACATCCGCAATGTCTGCCTGCTCGGTCACGGCGGCAGCGGCAAGACCACTCTTACCGAGAACATGCTCTACCTGACCGGTGCCATCGACCGGCAGGGCAAGGTCACCGACGGCAACACCGTCTGCGACTACGACGCGGAAGAGATCAAGCGCCAGGTAACGATCTCCGCGGCTCTCGCTCCCATTTCCTTCGGCGGCAAGAAGATCAACGTGATCGACTGCCCGGGCTTCCAGGACTTCGCCGGTGAAGTCGCCGCTGCGCTGCGCGCGGTGGAAGCGGGCGTCATTTTCTGCACCGCAAAGGACGGCCTTTCCGTCGGCGCGGAGCGCAGCTGGAAAATGCTCAAGGCCGCTGAGAAGCCGGCCATGTTCTACATCTCCAAGCTCGACGAAGAGCACGGCGACTACTTTGGCGTGCTCGAAGCTCTTCAGGCCAAGTACGGCAGCATTGTCTGCCCCGTGACGATCCCCGCTTCCGACGGCACCGGTGTCATCGATCTCGTGCACAACATCGCGTATGAGACCAACGGCAACAAGACCACGAAGGTCGCCGTTCCCGCCGCCGACGAAGGCAAGGTCGAGGAGCTGCGTGAGGCTCTCATGGAGTCTGCCGCGGGTGCTACCGAAGAGCTCATGGAGAAGTACTTCGAGGAGATGACCCTCTCCGAGGAAGAGATCATCACCGGCATCAAGGCCGGTCTGAAGGATCGCAGCGTCGTTCCCGTGTTCTGCGGCGTCGGCACGACCGGCGTCGGCACGCAGGCTCTGCTGCAGGCCATTCTGGACTATGTCCCCACGCCCGACGAGGTCGAGGGCATCGATCCCAACGGCGCGACCGTCGGTCTCGTGTTCAAGACCGTGTCCGACCAATTCGGCAAGTACAACTTCATCAAGCTCGTCAGCGGCAAGCTGACCGCCGATATGTCTCTGCGCAACATGCGCACCGGCAATACCGATAAGCTCGGCCGTCTGTACACCATGTGCGGCAAGAAGACCACTGAGGTCAAGGACGCCTGCTGCGGCGACATCGTCGCCATCGGCAAGATGGACTGGAAGACCGGCGACACCGTGTGCGACCCCAAGGCCGAGGTCGAGCTTCCCGCCATCGAGATCGCGGAGCCCTGCTACTCCATGTGCATCTCCCCCAAGACGAAGGGCCAGGACGACAAGATCGCCAACGGCCTCGCCCGTCTGAACGAGGAGGATATCTCCTTCACGATCGTCAACAACGCCGAGACCCACCAGATGGTTCTCTCCGGCGCCGGCGATATCCAGCTCGACGTCCTTTGCGCCAAGCTGAAGAGCCGCTTCGGCGTGGAAAGCGAGCTCAAGCCCGCCCGCGTGCCTTACCGCGAGAAGATCAAGGCAAAGGTCGAAGCCCATGGCCGCCACAAGAAGCAGACCGGCGGCAGCGGCCAGTTCGGCGATGTCTGGATCCGCTTTGAGCCCCAGGAGGAGTCTGAGGAAATGATCTTCGCCGAGGAAGTCTTCGGCGGCAGTGTTCCCAAGAACTTCTTCCCCGCGGTTGAAAAGGGCCTGCGCGACGCCGTCCAGAAGGGCGTCCTCGCCGGCTACCCGCTCGTCAACCTCAAGGCTACGCTGTACGACGGCTCCTACCACCCCGTCGACTCCAACGAAATGGCGTTCAAGACGGCGGCGCAGCTCGCCTATAAGGACGGCATCCCCCGCGCGAAGCCGACCATTCTCGAGCCCATCGGCCTGCTGAAGGTCACCATTCCCGACGCGAACCTCGGCGATATCATGTCCGATATCTCCTCCAAGCGCCGCGGCACGGTGCTCGGCATGACCGCCGAGGACGGCATGCAGATCGTTGAGGCCGAAGTCCCCATGGCTGAGATGAGCTCCTACACGATCGACCTGCGCTCCATGACGCAGGGCCGCGGCTCCTTCACCTGCAAGTTCGTGCGCTACGAAGAAGCCCCCGGCAACGTCCAGCAGAAGGTCATCGAGGAAGCCAAGGCCCTCGCCGACGCCGAATAATCTATTGGTTTTTTTCACCCCGCACGGAAAACGTGCGGGGTGATTTTTGTTGAGAAATAAATGCGCCCTGCCGGTGTTGCCCGGCAGGGCGCGTTTGCAGTATTCCGCGGAGATTATCCACGCATATCCATAAGTTTTTGTTTTAGCTCGCCCTCGATGCGGCCGAGCTCTTCCTCGGCCTGGGCACGGCGGGCACGGCCGTCGTTCTGGATCTGCTGGACTTCTTCGAGCGTGGAGATGAGGTGTTCGTTTGTTTTCTTGAGCGTTTCAATATCGACGATGCCGCGCTCGGACTCCTTCGCGACCTCGACCGAGCCGGTGTGCAGCGCCTCGGCGTTGCTGAGCAGCAGCCGGTTCGTCACGTCGGAAACGGCGTGGGAGGCGTCCATCGCCTGCTTGGAGTGGTACATGCTGAGCCCCAGCACCATCTGGCTCTTCCAGAGGGGGATGGTGTTCACGATGGCGGTCTGGATCTTCTCGGTCATGAGAAGGTCGTTGTTCTGGATCATGCGGATCTGCGGGGACATCTGCAGAGAAATCGTGCGGGTCAGCTCGAGATCGTGCAGCTTTTTCTCAAAGCGGCCGATGAGGTTCGTGAAGTCGTTCACAGCCTGCGCGTCCTCGGGCAGACCGGATTTCTCCGCCTTCGCGCGCAGCTCGGCGAGATCCTTTTCGCGCAGCTCCTGGATGCGGAGCTTGCCCGCGATGATGTACATCGTGAGTTCCTTAAAATAGGCCTGGTTGAGCTCAAACATGCGGTCGAGCGAGGCAATGTCCTTTGCGAGGACGACCTGGTGGTTCTGCAGCTGCTGGGTGATCTTGTCCACATTGACTTCGGCCTTGTCAAACTTTGCCTTCGTCTCCTCAATGGAGCGGGAGGCCTTCTTGAAGAGGCCGAGAAAACCCTTCTTCTGCTCGGTCTCGTCGTAGTCGAGATCTTTGAGCTCGACAACAAGGCTCGTGAGCATGTCGCCGACCTCGCCCATATCCTTCGTGCGCACCTTGCCGAGCGCAGCGCCGGAGAAATCGGCAATGTTCTTCTGTGCGGCGGCGCCGTAAGAGAGAACAAGATTCGTATCGGTCACGTCGATCTGCTTGGCAAACTCGCGCACGGCGGCCTGCTCCTCGGGGGAGAGACGGTCAATGTCGAGCTTTTCGGGCTCCACGGCGGGCTTTTCCTCTTCCACAACGAGCTGCGGCGCAGCGGGGGCTTCCTGTGCGGCGGCCTGCGTGGGGTTGAGCGTCAGGGAAGGAACGTAAGTTTTTTCATCCATTGGAGGTGCTTCCTTTCATCGTTTGTTCGGAGCTTGTATCGGATGCGGGGGCAGGCGCGGCCGCAGCTGCGTCCTGCTGCTGTTCGTACTGCTTCATGAAATCCTTGATATCGAGATAGCTCTTGCCGCCGAGCCCTTCGCGGGCGAGCATGGCGTTCATGGTGTCGATATCCATCTGGATATCGGCGGCCTGATTGGCGAAGAGCGCGTCGAGCTGCTTTTTGTAGGCGACGATGGTCGTGTCGAGCATTTCTTCGATGCGCTCCATCGAGCCGGTGATGTTCTCTCCGGCGTACTCCTGTGCGTTCATGCGGTCGTAGGCATTGAGCAGGCGGATCGTCGTGGGGAGATAGAAATCGAGAAATTTTCGGATCTGCGGAACATCGGCGGGATCGTCGATGGCGTCGCGGACGATCTTGTCGGAAACGCTCATCAGCTCGTTGATGCGCGAGCGGATCTCCGGGTTGGGGATGGAGGCGTACAGCCGTCCCATCTCCTTGAGCGCCACGCGGCCTTCTTTTATAATGGCCTGTACCTCGGGCGAGTAGGGACTCGGCTCCTCGGCGGGGGCTTTCTGCGCGGCGGGCTTTTCCGGCTCCGGCGTGACTTCCGTATACTGCACGGGGATGGCTTCGTCCTTAGCCTTGTCCTTTTCCGCCTTCCGGCGCAGCGCGTTGGCTGCCCACACAGACGCCATAATGGCAAGACCGGCAGCGATCAGCCCTCCGGACAGCCGGACGAGGGACGTAATACCCGCGAAAATTATCCATATAAGCGCGATCGTGCCGACCGGCCCCGTGCCGCGGCGACGCTTTCTCCGCATAAAACCGCCTCCTTCGAGAATCACACTATATTCTACATGGATTCCCGTCTTCCGTCAAGCACAGTTGTGTATCTGTTCTCTTGAATTGGGAAGCGGTTTGGTATATAATACAAATTGGCTTGATAGGCGCACGATCGGAGAACGCCGGAGTCCCGGCGCTCTCCGTATAGAAAACGACAGCCGGCGCGCCATGCCGCCGCAACCATACTTATGCCGGGGGACGACCCCGCGACACATACCGGAGGAATACCGCCATGCTGAAGATCGCCCCTTCCATCCTGTCTGCCGATTTCGCCCGTCTGGGCGAGGAGATCGAATCCGTCCGGCAAGGCGGCGCGGACTGGATCCACTATGACGTGATGGACGGCGTCTTTGTCCCGAACATCTCCATCGGCCTTCCCGTGCTCGCCTCGGTGCGGAAAGCGACCAGCATGTTCCTCGATGTGCACCTCATGATCGAAAAGCCCGTGCGGTATGCCAAGCGCTTTTGCGATGCGGGGGCGGATCTTGTGACGGTGCACGTGGAGGCGGATACGCCGGAGAATATCGGCGCGGCGATCGACGCGATCAAGGCCGCGGGGAAGATGGCGGCGGTAGCGCTCAAGCCCGCAACGGCGGCGGAAGCGGTGCTCCCGTGGCTGGATGCACTCGATATGGTGCTTGTGATGACGGTCGAGCCGGGCTTCGGCGGGCAGAAGTTCATGGCGGACATGCTGCCGAAGATCGAGACGATCCGCGGCTGGATCGAGGCGCGGGGACTCTCCTGCGCGCTGGAGTGCGACGGCGGCATTGACGCGAACACCGCGCCGCTCGTGAAGACCGCGGGATGCAACGTGCTCGTGGCGGGCAGCGCCGTTTTCGGCAAGGCAGACCGCGCCGCGGCCATCTCTTCGATCCGAAACGCCTGATTTTTTAAGGAGTAATATAGTATTATGGCATCGTTCTTTCCGGCGGCTATGGAAAATCTTATCGACGGCTTCGCCTCTCTGCCCGGCATCGGGCGCAAGAGCGCGCAGCGCCTGGCGTTTCATGTGCTCTCGCTCCCGCAGGAGGAAGCGGAGCGCTTTGCCAACGCCGTGCTCGAGGCGAAAAAGAGCGTCCATACCTGCCCGGTGTGCCAGAATCTGACGGACGGCGAGCTCTGCCCCGTGTGTGCGTCCGACAGCCGGGATAAGACGACGATCTGCGTCGTGTCTGAGCCGCGCGATGTGCTCAGCATCGAACGCAGCCGGGAATACCACGGCGTATACCATGTGCTCCACGGCGCGCTTTCTCCGATGAATCGCATCGGGCCGGACGATCTTCGCATCCGCGAACTTCTCGAGCGCGTGGCGCAGGGCGGTGTGGAGGAGGTCATCCTCGCCACGAACCCCGACACCGAGGGCGACGCCACGGCGATGTATCTTTCCCGTCTTTTAAAGCCCTTTGGCATCCGCATCACGCGTCTCGGCTTCGGCGTGCCGGTCGGATCGAATCTCGAATACGCGGACGACGCCACCATGCTCAAAGCGCTCGAAGGCCGCCGCGAAATGTGAAATTCAAAGGCTCCCCTGTGTAAGGGGAGCTGTCAGCGAAGCTGACTGAGGGGTTGTGATCGTTGGGAAATGACAATCCCTCCGGCTTTTGCCTATGGCAAAACCCACCTCCCTTTGCACAAGGGAGGCTTGAGAGGTATATTCCTCGAAAAACACGAACATAATCCGGTAAGGGCGCGGCCCGTCCGGATACATAAAAATCTTATATTTATCACAGGAGTAACTATTATTTTATGGCACAAAAACTGAAAATCATTCCTCTTGGCGGTCTCAACGAGATCGGCAAGAACCTCACGGCGTACGAGTACGGCCGGGACATCATTGTCGTAGACTGCGGCATGGGCTTCCCGGACGACGACATGTACGGCGTGGACGTCGTCATTCCCGACGTGAGCTATCTTGTGAAGAACAAGAGCCGCATCCGCGGCATGTTTCTCACGCACGGCCACGAGGATCACATCGGCGCTCTGCCGTATGTGATGGATCGGATCAACCCGCCCATCTACACGACGCGCCTGACCGCGGGGCTCGTGCAGCTCAAACTGCAGGAGCGCGGCCTGCTCGACAAGACGAAGATCGTCACCGTCGAGGCGGGCGAGACGATCACCGCCGGGTGCTTCCAGGTGGAGTTCATCCATGTGAACCACTCGATCGCGGACTCCGTAGCGTTTGCGATCAAAACGCCGATCGGCACCGTTGTCCAGACCGGCGACTTCAAGATCGACGTTACGCCCCTGCAGGGCGAGATGACCGATCTCACGCGCTTCGGCGAGCTGGGCCGCGAGGGCGTCCTCGCCCTGCTCATGGACTCCACGAACGTGGAGCGTCCCGGCCACTCGCTCTCCGAGAGCAAGGTGCACGATCGCTTTGACCAGCTCTTCAAGGACTGCGACAAGCGCATCATCGTAACGACGTTCGCCTCGAATGTCGACCGCATCCGCCAGATCATCGACCTCGCCGTCAAGTATAAGCGCAAGGTCGGCATTACGGGGCGGAGCATGGAAAACGTCGTAAAGCTCTGCGTGGAGCTCGGCTACATGAAGGTGCCGGACGGCATTCTTGTGGATATGAAGCGCATCGGCTCCGTGCCGCGCAACAAGCTCGTCATCCTTTCCACCGGCAGCCAGGGCGAGAGCATGTCTGCGCTTTACCGCATGGCGTTTTCCGAGCACAAGCAGGTGGACATTGGCCCGGGCGACCGCGTCATTATCTCCGCGAGCGCCATCCCCGGCAACGAGACGACGATCTCCCGCGTCATCGACGAGCTCTTCGCCAAGGGCGCGGAAGTCATCTACGAGCGCGGCACCGACCTGCACGTCTCCGGCCACGCCTGCCAGGAAGAGCTCAAAATGATGTATGCGCTCGTGAAGCCGAAGTTCTTCATCCCCGTGCACGGCGAGCGCCGCATGCTCCACAAGAGCGGCGATATGATCGTGGGCATGGGTCACGATCGCCGGAACATCCTCATCGGCGAGAATGGCCGGGTCATTGAAATGACCGCCAAATCCGCCAAGCTTGGCGCGACGGTCCCGTCCGGCCGCGTGCTCGTGGACGGCATGGGCGTGGGCGATGTCGGCACCGTGGTGCTGCGCGACCGCAAGCTCCTCGCGGACGAAGGCATGGTCGTCGTCGTGATGACGCTCTCGGCAGAGAACGCGCAGCTCATCTCGGGCCCGGACATCATCAGCCGCGGTTTTGTTTACGAAAAGGAAAACGACAAGCTCATCGACGAACTGCGCCGTGTGGCGATGGAGAGCATTGCCTACTGCGAGGATAACGGCATCACCGACTGGGCGAGCATCAAGAGCCGCGTCAAGTCCGGCCTTTCCGGCTATCTCTTCAAAAAGACCCGCCGCAGCCCGATGATTTTGCCGATCATCATGGAAGTCTGAATAACTCCTTCCGTCACGGCGCGTCGCGCCGTGCCACCTCCCTCGGCGAGGGAGGCAAAAGGCTCCCTCTTTGAGGGAGCTGTCAGCGGCAAGGCCGCTGACTGAAGGAGTTTTACCGCAAGCCCACTTGGCTCCTCGAGTAGGGGAGTTGTCGCGGCGTAAGCCGTGACTGAGGGGTTAACCCCCTTGAAAATATAGAAAAAGGAGACTCTCGCCATGGCTCTGCCGTACTGCATCCCGTATTTCGACGCTCACTGCGATACTCTGACGAAGTTCAACTCCCTGCGCCAGAGCAGCCGGAACCACATCGACCTTCTGCGTCTGCATCATTATGCCCCCGCCGCGCAGGTCATGGCGATCTGGGCACCGCCGGGGTTTGACGGCCCCATGGCCTTTCGCCGCATCATGCTCACCGTCGAACGCGAGCTGAAGGAGAACGGCGATCTCGCCGCGCTCTGCACGAACGTGGAGGAGGCCGACACTGCCGCGAAAAACGACATGGTGGCGGTGTTCCTCTCGGTCGAGGGCGCAAACCTTCTCCGGTGCAGCGTTGCGGGGCTGCTCGATGCCTACCGCCGCGGCGTGCGCATGGTGACGCTCTGCTGGAACAAGGATAACCGCCTGTGCGGCTCGGCGATGGATACCGGCGCGGGGCTCACCGCGGACGGCGTCCGGTTCGTGAACGCCTGCTGGGAAAAGGGTGTCGCGGTCGATCTCTCTCACGCCTCGGAAAAAACGTTCTGGGACGTGATGCGCATCGCGAAGCGCCCGGTGCTGTGCAGCCACTCGAACGCGAAGTCCGTGTGCGATCATCCGCGCAATCTGACCGACGCGCAGATCAGCGCCATCGTCCACAACGAAGGCTGCATCGGGCTGAATCTCTGCCCGGCCTTCCTCGGCCAGGGAAAGAACATGGACGCCGTGCTCGCGCACATCGATCATTTCCTCTGCATGGACGCGCGCGAAAATCTCTGCCTTGGCACCGATTTTGACGGCATCGAGGACTTGCCGGAGGGCTTTGCCGGCGTAGAGAGCATGGAGGAGCTGTATGAGCAGATGCTCGCCCACCGCTTCAGCGAAGCGCTCGTGCAGGACATCTTCTTTAACAATCTCCACCGTTTTCTGGGGGAAGCGCTGTGAACATACAGATCTTCGGCAAGAGCAAGTGCTTCGATACGAAAAAGGCGGAGCGGTATTTCAAAGAGCGCCGCATCAAATACCAGTACATCGATCTCAACCGCTACGGCATCAGCCGCGGCGAGCTGCAAAGCGTGAAAAACGCCGTGGGGCTCGATAACCTCGTGGACGAAAAGCACCCGGACGCGGCGCTGCTGCGCTATCTCGCCCGCGCGGAGGATAAGATGGAGCGTATTTTTGACGATCCCACGCTTTTGAAAACGCCCATCGTGCGAAACGGAAAACAGGCCACCGCCGGGTACTGCCCGGACGTGTGGAAGGACTGGCAATAACGAGAAAAAACGCTGTTCCCAAAGCTGCGGAGCGGCGTCTTTTTTGCGTCTTAAACGAAACTTAAGAAATTCCCGTCTTTATTATTAAGGGCGGGGATGCTATGCTGTAACCGTAAATGAGAGAGGGGAAGAGCCATGTACAAAATACTCATCTGCGACGACGAGCGCGATATCCGAAACGCGCTGCGCATCTATCTTACGAGCGAGGGCTACGCCGTCTGTGAGGCCGACAGCGGTTTAGCGGCGCTTGAGCTCATGCAGCGCGAGGAAGTACAACTCGTGCTCATGGACATCATGATGCCCGGTATGGACGGCATGACGGCGACGGCAAAGCTGCGCGAGCAGAGCAACGTTCCGGTCATCCTCATCACCGCCAAGAGCGAGGACAACGATAAGATCCTCGGTCTCACCGTCGGCGCGGACGATTATATCACGAAGCCCTTCAACCCTCTCGAGGTCCTCGCCAGAGTCAAGGCGCAGCTCCGGCGCTATGCCCAGCTCGGCGGCATGCCGGAGAAAAACACCGCGCTCACGCTTGGCGGTATCACCATGGACGATGAGCGCAAGAGCGTCACGCTCGACGGCGAGGAAGTAACGCTCACCCCGACGGAGTACGACATTCTCCGTCTCCTGCTCGAAAACCCCGGCAAGGTGTTTTCGAGCGCCGATATCTACCGGCGCGTCTGGAAGGACGAACCGTTTTCCGCGGAGGGAACGGTGCCGGTACACATCCGCCATCTGCGCGAAAAGCTGGAAATCGATCCGGCGAACCCGCGCTATCTGAAAGTAGTCTGGGGCAAAGGCTATAAGCTGGAGGAAATGAAAAAATGAAAAAGCTTACGCATAGCGCGGCGGCGCGCGCCGTCGCTTTTATCCTGTGCCTGCTCTGCGGCCTTACGGCGCTGCTCAGTGCTGCGGGGTATTATATGACCTGCATCGACCGGCACGATACGCTCCCCGAGCCGGACTGCGTGTCGGTGTATCAGAGCGGCATCTGCGTTCTGCTCAACAACGCGCTGCTGACGGAACGGTATACCGGCGAATACCCCGCGCTGCCCTCCGGCTACTCCTATGTAGCGACGGATACGGTCACCGGCGAGGTGCTGTACGACGGCCGGACGAAAAACGCCGTGCCGCTCGGCATTTCCGGCGGGTATTCCATCGGAGTCAGCTGGATCGATGCGCAGGCGTATCTCGAACCGAAGCAGACGCCCGGCGAGGAGCTTTCTCTGCTCCGCTCCTCGGTCGGAACGATTCTGAGCTACCAGAATACCTACCTCCCCGTGGGTATCGTCACGGCGGCGCTGTGCATCGCGCTCTTCGTTTTTCTCATGGCATCCATGGGCAAAACGCCGGACGGCGTGAAGCTGCGCGGTATCCACCGTGTACCGGTCGATCTCTTCCTTGCCGCGGCGCTGGCGGCGGTGGCCATTCCGGTAAATTTCTATTACGACTCCGACTTCTCGGGAAAACTCCTGCTCTATAATCCGCTTTGGACATGGATACTGCCGTTCGCGCTCATGGCGCTCTGGATCGGCTTTGTCGTACTGCTCACGCTCTGCACGGTCGCCGCGCGCCTCCGTGCCGGGAAATGGTGGAAAAACAGCATCATTTATATTGTCTGCCGCTTCATTTACCGCGCCGTCCGCGGATTCGTGCGCGCGCTGCCCATCGCGTGGAAGGGGATCCTTGTCTACGCCGTCGTTGTGCTCGTAAACTTCTTCGGCACGCTCCTCACATGGCTTTCGGGCAGCTTCTTCCTGTTTCTCGTGCTCGTCGCGCTGGATATCGCAGGGCTGTACTTCGTCATCCGCACCGTGCGCCAGCTCAAAACGCTGCAAACGGCGGCGCAGAAGCTTGCCGCGGGCGATCTCACCTACACAGTGGACACGGAGAAAATGTACCCGGTGCTCAAAGAGCACGGCGATGATCTCAACGCCGTGAGCGTCGGCATGAGCCGCGCCGTGAACGAGCGCATGAAGTCCGAGCGGTTTAAAACCGAACTCATCACGAACGTCAGCCACGATCTCAAAACGCCGCTCACGAGCATTGTGAGCTACGTCGATCTCCTCAAAAAGGAGCCGATCGAAAGCGAACAGGCACAGGAATATATCGAAGTTTTAGACCGCCAGAGCCAGAAACTCAAAAAGCTCACGACCGATCTCGTGGACGCGAGCAAGGCGAGCAGCGGCGCGCTGCCGGTGAATCTTGAGAAGATCGATCTCGGCGAGCTGCTGCGCCAGAGCGCGGGGGAGTATACCGAAAAATTTGCTGCGGCGAACATCACGCCGGTGCTGAATGTGCCGGAGGAGGAAACTTACGTCACGGCAGACGGGCGGCTTCTCTGGCGCGTGCTGGATAATCTGCTGGGCAACGCGGTAAAATACGCGCAGAGCGGCACGCGGCTCTATCTGGAGCTGGCGCCGGGCGAGACGGAAACGGTGCTCACGCTTAAAAACATCTCCCGCGAGCCGCTGAACATCCCGGCGGAGGAACTGATGGAGCGCTTTGTCCGCGGCGACGGCTCGCGCCACACGGACGGCAGCGGACTGGGGCTTTCGATCGCAAACTCGCTTATGGAACTCATGGGCGGAAAGCTCACGCTGACGCTCGACGGCGATCTTTTCAAAGCGGCTCTTGTGTTTCCGCAGAAAAGCGTATAATATTTTTGCCGGACGGGGAACCAAACGACCCCGTCCGGCGTCTATATCTCCGAATAACTCCAAAAGGGACAAGGAAAGGAACATTCCATGAATACAAAACGATTTGCCGCGGCGCTTCTCGCGCTGATCCTCTGCGTATCGCTTATGAGCGCCTGCTCGCCGAGCGCGGCGCCGGGCGGCGTGACGCCTGAACCGACGACTGCTCCGACAGCAACGCCTTCTGCGCAGGTAGAGGTCACCCCGGAGCCGACCGCCGTACCGACGGCCACTCCCTCCTCGGTCGTCGAGGCGACGCCGGAGCCGCACGACGGCAGCGAAACGACGGTCGTTTCGACCGTTCCGGCCGCGCCGGAGAAAAACGGCATGTACGACGCGCTGTGCGACCTGTTCAACAATTATCATGAAGGCACGGCGGGCAGCTCTCTTACGGGCGCGCGCATCGCCGCGACCATCGTGGATTTCTCTCTCACGAACGGTCTGGATGCCGTGCGCAGCGGCGCGGTGGCCTTCGATCTCGGCGAGGAGACGGAGTTTGGCGAAAAACTCACCGATAAGCTCACCATGATGTACGAGACCGCCATGGGGCTCTACGGCGAGAGCGGGAAAAACCTTCTGGCCGACGGCGGCTACACGCCGGCGCATTACCCCTACAGCGCGAAGGACGTACGCGATACCTATACCGCGATCTTCACCGAGCGCGGCTATGAAGTTCCCGCCGTGGTGCGCATTTACCGCAGCGACGCGAACGCTGAGCACTTCCTCGCCTTCGGCTTCGCGCTCGACGGCACGGAGATCACCGCCGAAACGCTCAACGGCGCGATGAACGGCCTCATCTTTGAAAACGGCGCGGCGTTCAACACCGTCACCGTAGACGAAGCCGGCCACGTCAAAGCCGATCTCAACGACGCCTTTGCCGCGCAGGTGCGCTCTCTCGGCACGACCGGGGAGTACTTCCTCGTTGGCGGTATCGTCAATACGCTGCTCGACGCCTTTGACGGCACGGACGTCACGCTCACCGTGAACGGCGCGCCGCTCGAGAGCGGGCATGCGGTCTATGATATGGCGCTTACGCGTTATGAGGAGGATTAAATGAAAAAGAAACTGCTGTCTCTGCTGCTCTGCGCGGCGCTCGCGCTCTCGCTCGCCGCGTGCAGCACAAAGCCGGAAACGAGCGCGGAGCCGACGGCTGCGGCGGAACCCACGCCCGTGCCGCCCGTCTCCTCGCCGGAAGCTACCGCCGAACCGGATCCGGTCGCAGAGAATCTCAATACACCCATTGTCTCCGTCCGGCGGGAAAACGAGGATTTCTATACCGCCGACAATGCTACGCTCCTGCTCGTCTATGCCGCCGCCGAGCCGAGCGTTTCCATGAACGGGAACGACGCGGCCACCGCTGCGATCAACGAAGCGCTGCATAAGCAGTATACGGACTTCTCCGTCGGCGTGGAGTCGAGCGACGAATATGCCGTTTCCGGCAAGGAGAATTATCTGGCTGCGGCGAAGGAAGACCTCGCCTGGCAGACGGAAAACGGCAGCGCCGCGGGCTTTTATTCCTATAGCCTCATGCGCCAGACGAACGTGCGCTACAATGCCCGGTATCTCCTGAGCCTCACGTACGACGATACGTCGTTCATGGGCGGCGCGCACGGCTACACCGGCCGCTATGGCCACACCTTCGATATCCGCACCGGCCAGGAGCTGACGCTTGCCGATTTGGCGGATAACTATGACGCCTTTCTCTCCGCTGCCGTTGAGCAGCTCAAGGACATCAGCTACGGCGCGGAATACGCCGCCTATGGCCTGAACGAGGGTTATGAAGATCAGCTTGCCGGTCTCTTCCGCGAGGGCAACTGGTATTTCAACGACGAGGGCCTTGTCCTCATCGCCAATCCCTATGAGCTTGCGAGCTACGCCGCGGGGCTCATTGAGTTCACGCTGCCGTATGCCTGGCTCGCCTGTCAGATCAAGGCGGACTATCTCCCCGCGGAGCGAGAGGCGGACGGCACGCTTACCGCCGAGCTGAGCGAGAGCGCGGACGCTGCCGGGAACGCCACGTATGTCTACGATACCGGCACGGGCGGCCTGGGGGCGTGCGTCACGTTCACCGCCTCCGGTACGGTGCAGGACATTGAGCTCAACGCTGTGACGTATCTCGAATACTCCAACCTTTACCGCGTGGACGGCACGCTCTGGTACGCCGAGCTCCTCTCCGACGGCGAGAGCGTCTGTGTACAGACGTGGATCCCGGATCTGATGCCGAATCTCGCCATCTCCTGGCGCGACAGTGAGGGCGAGCACACAAAGTATATCTCCCAGAGCGGGATGGACGGCTCGCTCATCCTTATGGACGGTGAGCAATACGCCGAGCGTCCGCTGAACATCTCCGGCAAGAGCGTTTATCACTATGACATCAACGGCGACTATGCCGCCGAGGAGATCACCGTAACGGCGGCCGATGCCGGCGGCATCAACGAGTATACGATTGCCGTGAACGGCACCGTGCTCGACCGCACAAACATGCCCGTGGGCGACCGGTACGATCTCTGGATCTGCGATCTGGACGGCGACGGCATCTGCGAAATTCTGTTCGCCGCCGATCCCGGCAGCGACGATTACCGCACCTGCGGCTGGCACGGCGACACGCTCGAGCCCATAGAGTTTACCGGCGACGCGCGCTACGGCGCCGATCCGAACGGCCTTTCCGGCAGTCTGAACGGGCGCGTCGTGTTCAGCGGCGGCATCCCGGTGCTTGAAGCATGGTACTATCAGCTCGGCACCTACCGCGCGACCATCGGCATGAACGGAACCTCCGACGGCGTTGTGACGCTCGATCCGTCCTTCAAATGGGACTATCGCGGCAGCTACTACTATCTGACCGTGGCAAAGATCCTCCCGGTGTATCTCGATGAGAGCGGCGTTGCGGTGCTGACGCCGGGCGAAAAGCTCATCCTGACCGGCACGGACGGACAGAACACCTTCTTCCGCACCGAGGATGGCCGCACCGGATCGATCCAACTGGAATACAATGGAGAAGGCGGCTGGACCATCAACGGCGAGAGCGAAGAAGCTTTCTTTGAAATGCTGCCGTATGTTGGATAAAGGCTCCCTTGTGTAAAGGGAGCTGTCAGCGAAGCTGACTGAGGGATTGTAATCTCCGAAAAACGACAATCCCTCCGTCTTTTGCCTGCGGCAAAATCCACCTCCCTTTACACAAGGGAGGCAAGTGCCCACTTGGCTCTCCTTATAGGAGAGCTGGCGCGGCGTGAAGCGCCGTGACTGAGAGGTTTTACACAGCAAACCCAAAGACCGGAACACAGGAAAAACGCTGTGTTCCGGCCTTTTTTGAAAAACCGGTTGCAGAGCCGGGAAAAAACGGTTATAATGCATCTGTTGGCCTTGGAATCGTTTCCATGGCACGTATTCCATCACGGAAAGGACAGAGAAACATGATCTATTCTCCGCAGGATCTTCTCGATACCACGGAATCTCTGCTGAAATATGATGAGGACGAACGCCTGAGCGAGGCATCGCCCCAGCATCTCCACAACGCCCTTGGCCGGGCGGTGATGATCGCAGTGGGGGACAACTGGGCGAAATCCCGCGCCCGCCGCGCCGGAAAGCGCAAGGCGTTTTATCTCTCCGCCGAATATCTTGTCGGGCGGCTCGTATACAATAACCTTTTCAATCTCGGCATTCTCGATGAGATGCGCCGGGTATTCGCCGAGCGCGGCATCGATCTCGCCTGCCTGGAAGAGATCGAGGACGCGGCTCTCGGCAACGGCGGCCTGGGCCGTCTTGCCGCGTGCTATATGGACAGCGCCGCCACCTGCGGCGTGCCGCTGAGCGGCTACGGCCTGCGCTACCGCTTCGGTCTTTTTAAGCAGAGCTTTGAAGACGGCGCGCAGAAGGAATCCGCCGACGACTGGGAAAAGCACGGCGATCCCTGGAGTTACCGCCGCGAGAAGCACACCGTGAAGGTGCGCTTTGCCGACCAGACCGTGCTCGCCGTGCCGTACGATACGCCGGTCATCGGCTATCATACCGACAACGTTGCCACGCTTCGTCTCTGGCAGTGCGAGGCCGAGCAGGAGCTCGACTTTGATGCCTTCAACTCCCAGGATTACGAGCGCGCTCTTACCGAGAAAAACCGCGCCGAGGACATCACCCGCGTTCTCTACCCGAACGACAGCACCCGCGAGGGCAAGCGCCTTCGCATCAAGCAGCAGTACTTCCTCTCGAGCGCGTCGCTGCAGGACATCCTGCGCACCTATAAAACCAGCGGCAACGGTGATTTGAACCGTCTCGGCGAATTCATCGCCGTGCAGCTCAACGATACGCATCCCGCCATGTCCATCCCCGAGCTCATCCGCCTGCTCATGGCGGAGGGCATCGAGTTTGACCGCGCGTTCGATATCACCCGCAGCGTTTTTTCCTATACGAACCACACCGTCATGGGCGAGGCGCTCGAGCGCTGGGATATGGATCTTCTGCGCAGCGTCGTGCCGGAGATCTGCGACATTCTCGTGAAGATCGAGGAGCGCCTGCAGCAGGAGCTCCCCGGCGCAAATCTCCACGTTGTCTGCGACAATCAGGCGCGCATGGCCGATCTTTCGGTGTATATGTCCCGCAAGGTGAACGGCGTGGCGGAGATCCACAGCCAGATCCTCCGCGACGATCTCTTCCGCGCGTGGAACGAAAAATACCCGGATCGTATCGTGAATGTCACGAACGGCATCACGCCGCGCCGCTGGCTCGGCCTCTGCAACCCGGAGCTCACCGAGCTCATCCGCGCCGAGATCGGCGAAGGGTTCCTGCGCGATCTTGACCGCATCGGGTATCTGCGCGAGCACGTGAACGACGAGCTCGCCATGCTCTTCAACGCCGTGAAGCTCCAGAAAAAGAGCCAGCTTGCCGGGCATATCCGCACCGTCGAGGGCGTGGACATTCCGGAAGAGTTCGTGTTCGATGTGCAGGTCAAGCGCGCGCATGAATATAAGCGCCAGCTCATGAACGCTCTCTGCCTTGCCGATTTCTATTTTGAGATCAAAAACGGCGGTCTTGCCGACGTACCGCCCACGGCGTTCATCTTCGGCGCCAAAGCCGCCCCCGGCTACCGCCGTGCGAAGGCCGTCATCCGGTACATTAACCGCCTTGCCGAGCTTGTGAACAACGACCCCGACGTGAACGGCAAAATGCGCATCGTGTTCGTGCAGAACTACAACTGCTCCTACGCCGAAAAAATCATCCCTGCGGCGGACATTTCCGAGCAGATCTCCCCGGCGGGCACGGAGGCCTCCGGCACGGGCAACATGAAGCTCATGCTCAACGGCGCGGTGACCCTCGGCACGATGGACGGCGCGAACGTGGAGATCGTCCGTCAGGCGGGACTCGAGAACAACTACATCTTCGGCGGCACCGTCGAGGAGAACAACGCCGTGCGCGATACCTACGATCCGAAAGCTCTCTACGATTCCGACGAGCGCATCCGCCGTGCGCTCGATACGCTCGTGGACGGCACCGTGCCGACCGACGACGATCAGAAGGAGCTCTTCGACGCCATTCTCTACGGCGCAAGCTGGCACCGCCCGGATAACTACTTCATCCTGCGCGACTTTGAAAGCTACCGCGAAGCGCGCCTCCATGCGCTCACGGACTGGAAAGACCGCGTCGCCTTTGGCCGGAAGTGCCTTTACAACATCGCTGCGGCGGGCATGTTCTCGTCCGACCGCGCCATCCGCCAGTACGCGGAAAACATCTGGGAGCTGCGCTAAAAATAAAAAGCCTCCCTCTGACGAGGGAGGTGGCAAAACCGAAGGTTTTGACGGAGGGAGAGAAGAACTACTTCTCTCCCTTTTTGCATTTCTATCAGGAATTTTCGTCCAGCAAAAACGGCGCGAACGGCTTTTGCATGAGCCATAGATCGGTGTAGCACGTCACCGCCGAGAGCAGCACGAGCCAGAGAATGCTCACGCCATAGAATGTCGCCGGAGAAATGACGAATAGGATCACCGGCAGCAGATGGATCGCCGCCATGAGAAGCGTCCGCGGCAGATACCCGACGCCGAGGAGCACCGCGTTTTTGATCGTATTCCAGAGCGTATTTTCAAAGGTCGCCGTGAGCGGGAACGCCCAGAGGAACACCATCAGCCACAGCGCAAAGCAGACGCCCGGCAGCACCAGCCAGAACGACTGCTCCGGGAAAAGCGCGCGGAGAATGTATACGTCCGCGCCGAGAAGCGCGAGTGCCACGAGCAGAATGAGCCACAAAAGCGTGGATCTTTTGAAATTCTCGCGAAACGCGCGGAAAAAAGCCGCGGCGTTCCAGCTTCCCTTTTCGCGGATCATGTTCCGCACGGCGGTGCAGAGCGCCGCCGTCGAAGCGCCGATCGTGATGACCGGCAGCGAGCACACGACCCACAAAATGTTCAGCCACGCAAGCTCTGCCGCCTGCGTGAGAAAGCGCATGATGGGCGAATCGGGGTCAAAGAGTTTTTTCATATTGCCACCTCCGGGTGAATAAGCCTATTATACAGGAACAAATGACCGTCTGGCAACACCATTCGTACAAAAAGTTGACGATGTTTTTGTATAAATGACATAAAGTTAAGCGTTTTCGCTGAAACGCTCTTGCATTATTTCTACAAAGGAGATAAAATACAGACAAGCTTAATTGGAAACGATTCCAATTCAGCGCTTTACTTACGGAAACCCATTTTAAATTAGGAGGAAAACAAACAATGAAGAAGCTTCTCGCTGTTCTTCTGGCTCTGGTCATGGTTCTGAGCCTCGCTGCCTGCGGCGCTGCCCCGGCGGAGACCCCGGCCACCGAGCCCGAAACCCCCGCGACGGAACCCGCTGCGGAGCCCGAAACCCCGGCCGCGACCGGCAGTGTGTACTACCTCAACTTCAAGCCCGAGGCTGACGAAGCCTGGCAGAAGCTCGCCGAGACTTACACCAGCCTCACCGGCGTGCCCGTGAAGGTCGTCACCGCCGCTTCCGGCACCTACGAAGAGACGCTCGTCGCTGAGATGGACAAGAGCTCCGCTCCGACTCTGTTCCAGTGCAACGAGGGCGGCGTCGCCACCTGGGGCGAGTACTGCTACGATCTCTCCGGCTCCAAGGTCTATGATGAGCTCGCCTCCAAGGACTACGCTCTCAAGAACGCCGAGGGCGAAGTGATCTCCATCGGCTACTGCCTCGAGACCTACGGCATCATCACCAACGTCGCTCTGCTGGAAGAAGCTGGCCACTCTCTCGATGAGATCACCAACTTTGAGACCCTGAAAGCCGTCTGCGACGACATTCACGCCCGCGCCGACGAGCTCGGCTTTGACGCCTTCTCCGACGCCGCCATGAAGAACGGCGAGTCCTGGCGTTACACCGGCCACCTGGCCAACATGCCTCTGTACTACGAGTTCCGCGATGAAGGCATCAGCGCGAAGCCGGCCACCATCAAGGGCACCTACCTTGAGAACTACAAGAACATCTGGGATCTCTACACCACCGATACGGCTGTGACCGGCGCTGAAGTCTCCACCAAGACCGTGGACGACTCCCGCAACACCTTCACCAGCGGTAAAGCCGTGTTCTACCAGAACGGCTCTTGGGAAGAAGCCAGCCTGCGTGACGCCGGCATGGATATGGACAAGATCACCATGATCCCCATCTACTGCGGCGTGGAAGGCGAAGAGAAGGCCGGCCTCTGCACCGGTACCGAGAACTACTGGTCCGTCAACAAGGACGCTTCTGAGGAAGACATCCAGGCTACCCTCGACTTCCTGTACTGGGTCGTCACCTCTGAGGAAGGCACCACGATGATGTCCAACCAGTTTGGTCCCTGCCCGTTCAAGCAGTCCAAAGAGCCCACCAACATCTTTGCTCTCAAGGGCAACGAGATGGTCGCCGATGGCTGCTATCCTGTGACCTGGGCGTTCAACTACACTCCGGCCGTCAACGATTGGCGTACCGGCGTTGAGAGCGCGCTGCAGCAGTACACCGCCGGCACGGCTGACTGGTCCGCTGTTGAGACCGCGTTCGTGCAGGGCTGGGCGACCCAGTATGCCGCCGAAAATGCGGGCTGAGTTTGTCCCTGATTGATCAACCCTTAATAATCGCAGCCGGGGCGAGCGTTACGCTCGTCCCGGCGTTGTATATCGCAGCTGTTTCCGCAGGAGGAGACGGCTGCGGCTATGAATCCGGGAGGGGATCAACATGAAAAAAAGACGCGCATCCCGCGACACGTCGGCGCTCAACTCGCGGCTGATCCGGCGACCGATCCAGCGCTGGTTTCCGCTGTTTCTTCTGCCAACGTTTGCGGCATTCTGCATCGGGTTTCTGTACCCGTTCTGCAAGGGACTGTTTTTGTCCTTCTGCAAGTTTAAACTGACGAGCCGCTGGACATGGGTTGGCTTTGACAACTACCTCCGTATATTCAAGGACGGCGGGTTTGTCCATGCCTTCTGGTATACGGCGCTCTTTGCGCTCGTTTCGCTCGTGATCATCAACGTGTTTGCGTTTATGGTTGCCTATGCGCTCACGCAGGGCATCAAAGGCTCGAACATTTTCCGCACGATTTTCTTCATGCCGAACCTCATTGGCGGCATCGTGCTCGGCTACATATGGAGCATGCTGATCGACGGCATCCTGATTCACTTTGGTACCGCGCTCGCGCTGAACACCAAAGCGGGATTCTGGGGGCTTATTATCCTCTTGAGCTGGCAGCAGATCGGCTATATGATGATCATCTATATTGCCGGTTTGCAGGCAGTACCGGAGGATATGCTGGAAGCCGCTCGCATTGACGGCGCGACTCGCTGGCAGACGCTGTGGAAGATCACGATCCCCAATGTAATGCCTTCCTTCACTATCTGCACATTCCTTTCCCTTACGAACGGCTTTAAGCTCTATGACCAGAACCTTGCGCTCACGAATGGTCTGCCGCTGATCCAGAACCCGGACGGCTCCGTCATCAAGACAACGGAAATGCTGGCGCTGAACATCGTCAACTCCTATACGTCCAACGCCACCAACCGCGGCCCCGGACAGGCAAAGGCCGTCGTGTTCTTTATCCTTGTGGCGGCTATCAGCATCATTCAGCTTCGCGCAACACGGAAAAGGGAGGTGCAGCAATGAACAGTCCGCAGGAAGCCCGCCGGAAAAATGCGCTTACGGCCATTTTTACCGTGATCGCGCTCATCTATGTCTTCCCGGTCATCCTTGTTGTTATCAACTCCTTTAAGGCGTCCTCTTATGTTACGTCTGAAACGTTCCGTCTGCCCACGAAGGAATCGTTCATGGGTTGGGGCAACTTCGTCAAGGGAATGACGTTTGGCAACTATCCCTTTGCCAAATCCGTCTTTTTCAGCTTTTTCATTACGATCGTGTCGTCCGCGCTGATTCTGATCTGCACATCCATGGCGGCGTGGTATGTCTCCCGCGTGGGGAGTTTCTTCAGCAAGGTCGTGTATTATCTCTGCGTGTTCTCCATGGTCGTTCCGTTCCAGATGGTCATGTTCACGCTTACCAAAACGGCGGATACGCTTCATTTGAATACGCCGTGGACAATACCCATTGTGTACCTCGGCTTCGGTGCGGGTCTCGCGGTATTCATGTTTGCGGGCTTTGTCAAGTCGCTGCCGCTTGAAATTGAGGAAGCTGCTGCGATCGACGGCTGCGGCCCGGTGCGCACGTTCTTCTCCGTTGTGCTGCCGATGCTCAAGCCGACGCTCATTTCCGTCGGCGTGCTGGAGATCATGTGGGTGTGGAACGACTACCTCCTGCCGTATCTCGTGCTGGATCGGACGCAGTATATGACGATCCCTATCCATATCCAGTACCTGCAGGGCAGCTACGGCCAGAAGGATATGGGCGCGATCATGGCGCTCATTCTTCTGAGCATCCTGCCGGTCATCATCTTCTATCTCTGCTGTCAGAAGCACATCATCAAGGGCGTCGCCGCCGGAGCGGTGAAGGGCTGATGACGATCAAGGACTTGGCGGCTCTCTCCGGGTATTCGCTCGGCACGGTCTCGCGCGTGCTCAATAACCAGCCGCACGTCAGCGAAAAGGCGAGAGAGCAGATCATGGCGATCGTGAAGGAGCAGGGCTTTGAGCTCAACACGAACGCCCGCAATCTCAAGCAGACCCGCAGCAACAACATCCTCGTCATCGTCCGCGGCACGCACAATGAGCTCTTCGCTGCGCTGGTCGAACGGCTCCAAACCGTGGCGACGGGCGGGGAGTACCAGCTCGTGGTGGACTATATCGGCGAGCTCGACGACGAGGTGCGCCGCGCGGTAAAGCGCGTGCGCGAGGTAAAGCCGCAGGGCATTCTCTTCCTCGGCGGCAGCAGCGAGGACTTTATCGAGTCCTTTGCCGGGATCCATATCCCTGCCGTGCTCGTCACAAACTCCGCCGCAGAGTTTACGTTCCGAAACCTTTCGAGCGTCACGACCGACGATACCGCCGCTGCGGCGGCGGCCGTCGGGTATCTGGCGGACATGGGGCATAAAAAAATTGCCGTCATCGGCGGCGAGCGCGAATACTCCGACACCGGCCGCCTGCGCTATGCGGGCGTGCTGCGCGCGCTCACCGACCGCGGCATGACGTTTGATGTGGACCGGTACTATAAAACCGCGCACTACAGCTTTGACGAGGGCTACGAGGCCATGGCGGAGCTTCTGCGCGAAGTGCCGGAGATCACGGCGGTGTTCGCCATGGCGGATGTTATGGCCATCGGCGCGGCCCGCGCCATCCGTGATGCCGGAAAGCGCATCCCGGAGGACATCTCCCTCATCGGCTTTGACGGCCTGCCCATCTGCCGGTATTATGAGCCGCGGCTCTCCACCGTTACGCAGCAGGTCTCGTTCATGGCGGAGAAAAGCTACGCCGTGCTGCTTGATATGATCGAAAATGGCAAAGGGGCGCAGCACGTCCTCGCGCCGTATACGCTCGAAAAGACGGACAGCGTCCGCAAATACTAAGACACGAAAGAGGCGTTTGCCATGCGAGCAAGCGGAATTATTCTGCATATCACGTCGCTCCCGTCGCCGCACGGCGTCGGAACGCTGGGCAAGGAAGCAAGAGAGCTTGCCGATTTCCTCCATAGAGCCGGACAGAAATACTGGCAGATCCTGCCGCTCGGCCCGACCGGCTACGGCGACTCGCCGTACCAGACCGACTCGGCCTTTGCCGGGAACCCGTATCTCATCGATTTGGAACAGCTCATCGAAGACGGCCTTCTTACCCGCGAAGAAGTCGACGCCGTTTTCTTCGGCGACAATCCGGAGCAAACGGATTACGGCGCACTCTATGCCGGAAGAGCCGGCCTCCTGCGCCGTGCCTGTGAGCGCGGCTGGGAGAAGGAGCGCGAGAGCGTGGAGGCGTTCTATCGCGAAAACGAGAGCTGGCTGCGCAACTATGCGCTCTACACCGCCGCCAAGCGCCACTTCGGCATGCGCCCGTGGATCGAGTGGGAGGACGAGGATCTTCGTCTCCGCCGCAGCGAGGCTGTGCTGTGCCGGTACGAGGAACTTCTCGCGGACGATATCCGCTTCTGCGTATTCACGCAGTATCTCTTCTTCCGCCAGTGGAACGCGCTGCGTGCGTACATCCGCGAACAGGGCATCCGCATCATCGGCGATGTGCCAATCTATGTCCCGCTTGACAGCGCCGACGTATGGGCGGAGGGCGAGTACTTCCAGCTCGACGATCAATGCCGTCCCACGGAGGTCGCAGGGGTCCCGCCCGACTACTTCACCGCCGACGGCCAGCTCTGGGGCAACCCGCTCTACGACTGGGACCGCATGCACGACGACGGCTACCGCTGGTGGATCCGCCGTCTGAGCGCGGCGGGCAAGCTCTATGATACCGTCCGCATTGACCATTTCCGCGGTCTGGAGAGCTATTGGGCGGTGCCTTACGGCGAGACGACCGCGCGCAACGGCCATTGGCGCAAAGGCCCCGGCGAGAGCTTTATCGACGCCATCAAAATGGCGCTCCCCGGCCTTGATATCATCGCCGAGGATCTCGGCTTCATGACGCCGGAGGTCATCGCCCTGCGCGAGTATTCGGGCTTCCCCGGCATGAAGGTATTGCAGTTCGCATTCGATTCTCGCGAGCCGAGCGACTATCTGCCGCATCGTTATCCGACAAATTGCATTTGCTACACCGGCACGCACGACAACGCCACGCTCGCCCAGTGGCTGGGTGATGCGAAGGGCGACGACGTGGCGTATGCCAAGCAGTATCTCGGCTTGAACGACGAGGAGGGCTACGTAAACGGCATCATCCGCGGCGGCATGAGCTCGGTGGCCGACCTCTTCGTCGCCCAGATGCAGGACTGGCTCGCCCTCGGCGGCGAGGCGCGAATGAACGTCCCCGGTATCCTTGGCCACGGCAACTGGTGCTGGCGCATGAAGCTCGGCGCTCTCACCGCAGAGCTTGCCGACCGCATCGCTGCCATGACGGCCATGTACAGCCGGTAAATCCATTTACGCAAAAGCCGCCCCGGATGATCTTTTCATCCGGGGCGGCAAAGATTTGTATGCTATGGACGGTAGCTGCCGTTGCCCTGCATGTGAGGTTCGTTTGCGTCTCAGAAACGATCCGAGCCTTTTTTTGCACCGCATTCGGCACAGAAACTGCCCTTATTTATGGCGCCGCAGAGCGGACATGCCCACTCCGCTGCAGATGTGGTGCGGCGACCGGACGCCTCCGTTCCGGCGGATGCAGCAGCTGCGCGCTGTCTCCGGCGCGCCCGCCGCTCATCTTCCTCACGGTCTTTCATTTTCCGGCGAAGCAGTATTCCCACTGTTATGCTGCCGCCGAGACCCAGCACGCCGACAGCCGCAAGGACGATCAAGAGTGTTTTGCTGCCGGACAGCAGGCTTTCCTTCTCTGGCGCGGGCGTAGGAGTCGGCTCAGGTGTCGCCGGCGACTCTTCTGCGACAGCGGCCGGAACGGCAGTCGCCTCCGGCGTCGGGGACGGCGTCGGGGACGGCGTTGCGGTCGGTCCGGTTGTCGCTGTCGGGGAGGGCGTGGGCGTTGCAGCAGCATTCACGGTGACGATTGCCGTGCCGTCGGTGTAGCTCCAAAGATTTGTCGCGCTACTGAAAAGGCAAACCACTTTCCAGCCGTCGAGCTGAACGGGGATATTTGAGAGCTGCAGTGTTGTGCTGTTGCCGCCGACAATGGTAAGTCCGGGAAATCTATCGGCGGTCACATCAAAAATAACCTCTGTCTTCCCGTCGGGACTGAGGAAGCGCCATGCACACCACGCCCAGCCCGTGGCGTTCGCGATAAACGTTGCACTGCCCCCGGACTCTACCGTCTCCTTTGCCGGCTGCTTCGTGATGACCGGTGCACCGGCAATCGGTGTCGGAGCCGATGTCGGAGCCGATGTCGGAGCCGATGTCGGAGCCGATGTCGGAGCTGTTGTCGGAGTCGATGTCGGAGCTGTTGTCGGAGTCGATGTCGGAGCTGTTGTCGGAGTCGATGTCGGAGCTGTTGTCGGAGTCGATGTCGGAGCTGTTGTCGGAGTCGATGTCGGAGCTGTTGTCGGAGTCGATGTCGGAGCTGTTGTCGGAGTCGGAGTGGGCGCGGAAACGACAAACAGCCGTATTTGCCAACTGTACTCCCATGCGGCCTCTGTGTCTGCGTAGTACGTTACGCCCGTTATCTCGTATGTGCCGGCTCGTGTCGGTGTACCGGCAAGGCATGACACGTCCTGATTTTGCCCCAACGACATGCCGGGAGGCAAAACGCCGCCGGTCTGCACAATTTTAGTGACATACTCGTCATCGTAGCCTCTTGAGGGTGTGATCGTGATCCATTTGTATTCTCCGACGGTGCCAGACTCTTTTATGTCTATATCGGCAGCGAGCGCAGGCACCGCCACCAGCACTGCACATGCACAGAGCAACACCACAGCGAGCAGAAGAGGAAGCAGCTTTCTGAAATTCATACGGATCTTTCCTTCCTGTTTTTAATTTTTGAAGTTGGGTGTCTTTTATATAGTATAGCATACTGCGGACGGCCTCCGCAAGATGCGGCAGGGGAGGATAATAATTATTTTCCGCGCGAACAGAAATTCCGGTGGGAAGAACGAGAACATCGACCACATCGCCGCTATGACGGCCATGTATAGCCGGTAAACTCATTTACGTGAAAGCCGCCCCAGATGATTCGTTCATCTGGGGCGGCAAAACTTTTTTCAGTTATTTCAGCCGGTAACGTCGAGCAGCATTTTCATTACACGGTTATTCACGTCCATATAATACTTCAGCTCTTCGCTGTTTAAATCCTCGCTTTCCCATGCTTTAAATTTTTCATCCATGTCGGAGAGCTTTCCCATGAGACTCATGTATTGTGTAAGAATAGAAAAATCCGAAGGATTGCTTGTATATTTCTTCAAAACATCGCAGTATTCGGTGTAGAACGCCTCGTAGCTGTCCATAGCCTCCTTGAATTCGGGGCGCAGCCCGGTTTCTGCGGAAGGCTCAGCAGTGGACTCGGCGGACGGTTCGGGAATCGTCTGATCTTCCGAAATCTTTTCCAAATAGCAAACCGTGCCGTCGTCCATGCTTATTACAAGTTGGCTGTTGACGAGAGGAAGCGTCACGTTATTTACGGATACGCCGTCCTCCGTGATGTTCCATTTGAGCATATTTTGCGCCTCCTGCACATAAAGGCAGCCTGTCCCATCTTCGCACAGAATAAGCCCGATATGACTTGCATTATAGTTTCCGTTTTTTTCCAAAGCCTCGACAGTTGCAGAAATACCGTTCTGCTCAATGGAGACAACTTCCCATGTTCCATAGTATGTGTTTTCCGTGGGTTCTTCCGGCTGCGGTTCGACGACAGGCTCGGCGGTTGGTTCTGCGGATGCGGGAGGATCGTTGGCGGGAGAGTCTTTTGCAGGAGAAGCAGCGCTGCCGCAGGCAGCAAGAGAAAACAGCAGAGTGACCAGGAGAAGCGCGGCGACCAGTTTTTTCATTTCTTGCCTCCTATAAAATAAAAAGTGCGGCTACCGGAGCAGCCGCACAAAAAACGCAAACTCCGATAGTCGCCAAACCAACTCTGCGGAAAAGGAAACCCTCATGCCTACAGAAACGGAATTTGCATTTTTATCAAATTCAGTTTGTAGGCAAAAAAAGAGTATAATACACCCTTTGAGAGAAATACACTTTTTCGCAGTATTGAGTTGGTTTGGCGTATATATTATACCACTACTTTTTTTGTTATGGAAGAGCTTTTATATTAATCTCGTAAAGGAATTGTATGGGAAACACGATAGGACAACATTTATAGTAATTTCCTGTAAGCTTTTTGCTCCCAATTGCGTCTATAAGGGTGAGTACTCAAGCGCAGATCAAAAAAGGACAGCCCCGAAAGAAAGAGGAAGGATCATGGAGGACAGCTTCATCGTAGACCTGTACTGGCGGCGCGACGAGCAGGCGATTGCCGAAACGGCGCGAAAGTACGGCGGCGCGTGCGAGAGCATGGCGCGCCGGTTTCTCCCCGCGGCGGAGGACGCCTATCTCTCGCTCTGGAACACCATCCCGCCGCAGCGCCCGGCGCATCTCGGCGCGTACCTCTTCCGCACGGTGCGCAATGGCGCCTTTTCCCGCTTTCGCGCCGGCGCGGCGCAAAAACGCGGCGGCGGCGAGACGGACGCGGCGCTCGATGAGCTCGCTGAGTGTGTCGCGGGGCGGGAGAGCGTGGAGCGCGCCGTAGAGATGCGGGAACTGGCAGAAGCGGTGAACGCCTTTCTCCATACGCTTTCCCGAGACGATCGGATCATTTTCACCGCCCGCTACTATCTGGCTCTGCCCGCCGCGGCAATCGCCGAAAAGCTCGGCTACCGGGAGGGAAGGGTACATACCTCGCTTTGCCGCAGCCGGAAAAAGCTGCGTGACTATCTCATTCGGGAGGAATTGCTGTGAAAGCGCTGGACATTATGGAAGCGGCCGGTGGGATCGACGATGAAATCATGCAGGAGGTCACATCGGCTATGCAGGAAAAGACTACAGGAAAAACCCTTCGCGCGAAGCGGACGCTTCGCACCGTGCTGATCGCGGCGGCGCTTGTGCTCATGCTCGCCGGGAGCGCTTTTGCTGCCGGGCGGCTCATCAACAGCCCCGCGCAGGCGGTCAAGGTCGCGCGGCAGGAAATTGCAAAAATGCAGGACATGGGTATTCTCTCTTCGGAGTATCGCTTCTTTGACGGCGAACCGGACTATCTCGGCGAAGCACCGAACATGGGCGTGAGCGACTACTGGTTTGGCCGCATCTTCCCCCACAGCTACATTGTCCGCGGCGGAACCGCTGATAGAAAGTACTACATGAACCTCTTTGTCGATACGATGAGCGGGAAGATCGTGCAGCTCACCACGGAGGCCAAGGCGGACGAGACGGACACGCCCATCCCTGGCGGCGATGTGACGGTGGAGACCGGCAACGGCATGGAGACGTTCCATACGTACAACAACTATGACGACATCCTGCCGGACGGCATGACCGTGGACAAGTTCTGCACGCTGCTGGCAAAATACTGGGGCTTTTCGGGCTACCGCCTTGCGCAGACGGACGACGCCATGTTCCACTATGCCCAGCTCAATCCGGGCGGCGGCGAGCTGCTGACGGACTTTGCCGGTGCGAACAGCTACCTGACCGTATACTTTGACGGCGACCAGAGCGGCACGCCGATGTACATCAGCCTTGACCGGTTCCCGGGACGGGTGAACGTGCTCTTCGGCATGCTCCACCAGGTCGGCTGACGCGGTGATCGTTCCGCTTGCCTGCCTTCTTCTCTCTGCATTTCTGCTGCTGGCAGAAGTATCCCAATAAAAACTCCGCCGGAATCGTTCCGGCGGAGTTTTTTATAGTCCCTCTTTGCGTAATGCGTTGAGTCAGAGAAACAGCAGCGCGCACACGGCGGCGAGCACGCCGCCCATGACGCTGATGATCGTATAGATCTTGCGGGACTGCGGATCGTCCTTTTCCTGCGCGTGGTAATAAATGCCCGCGGCGAGAACGAGAATACCGATGATGATGCCAATAATTTTGATGGTCATTTCTTTTTCCTCCAATTCAGTAATAGCGCGGAATTAATGATCACGAGCACCGAACCGGCGTTATGTACGAGCGCGCCGACCACGGGGCTGAGCGTGCCGAGAATGGCGAGAATGATGGCAAGGAAGTTGAGCGCCATGGAAAACGTCATATTGATCTTGATCGTTGTCATCATCCGGCGCGAGAGGGCGAGCAGGTGCGGAAACTCCTTCACCTCGTCGTCCACGAGCGCGATGTCGGCGGCGTCCACGGCAATGTCGCTGCCAACGCCGCCCATGGCGATGCCGACGTCGGCGGATTTGAGCGCGGGCGCATCGTTTACGCCGTCGCCGATCATGCACACGCGCTCGCCCTGCGCGCGGTATTCGCCGATGGCTGTGAGCTTGTCCTCCGGCAGACAGCCGGAACGCACGGACGAGATGCCGAGTTTGGCGGCGATGGTGTTTGCAGCGTTTTCGTGGTCGCCGGTCAGCAGCACGGGCTGCACGCCGAGCGCGGAGAGCTGCGCGATCATGCCGGCGCTTTCGGCGCGCAGCGTGTCGGCAAGGGCGATATACCCGGCAAACGTGCCGTCCGCAGCAACGTAGATCACGGTGCAGCCCTGCCGGAGCTGCTCCTCTGCCTCGGCGGGGATCGTCAGGGAAGTGCCGTGTTCTGCGAGCAGAGCGGCGTTTCCGGCGAGCACGGCGTGGCCTTCAATGCTCGCGCTCACACCCCGGCCGGGGATCATCGAAAATTCTTCGGCGGCGGGGAGGGGAGAGGCGGATGCCTTTTTATATCCGCGTACCACGGCCTTGCCGAGCGGATGCTCGGAGAGCTGTTCCGCCCCGGCGGCGAGACGCAGCAGCGCGTCCTCGGAAATGGCGGAGGAGTAGCTTTTTACCTCCACGACCTCCGGCGTGCCGCACGTGAGCGTGCCGGTCTTGTCAAACGCAATGACGCTCACCCGCGCGAGCCGCTCGAGCGCGTCGCCCTCGCGCACGAGAAAGCCGTGCTTCGTGGCATTGCCGATGGCGGCCATGATGGCCGTCGGCGTGGCGAGAACGAGCGCGCACGGGCAGAAAACAACGAGGATCGTCACGGCGCGGATGATCTGCCCCGAGATGAGCCACGTGAGTGCCGCGGCGGTGAGCGCGATGACAACGATCCACGTTGCCCACCGGTCGGCGAGACCGACGATCTTCGCCTTGCCCGCATCGGCAGACTGCACGAGCCGGATCATCCGCTGGATGGAGCTGTCCTCGCCGACGCGCGAGGCGCGCATTTCAAAAGCGCCGAACTGGTTGACCGTGCCGGACGATACCTCGTCCCCGGCGGATTTGTCCACCGGCAGCGACTCGCCCGTCATGACGGCCTGGTTGATCGAGGTCTGGCCGGAGAGGATGACGCCGTCCACCGGCACGGTCTCGCCGGGGAGCAAGCGCAGCACATCGCCGACGCGCACTTCCTCCGCCGGTACGACGCGCTCTGCCCCGCCGGATACGATGCGTGCCGTCTGCGGCGTGAGATGGACGAGCTTTTCAATGCCCGCCCGCGCTTTTGCGACGGTCAGTTCTTCGAGCAGGCCGCCGAGCTGCATGATGAACGCGACCTCGCCTGCGGCGAAGATCTCGCCGATGCACACCGAGGCAATGAGCGCGAGCGACACGAGCACGTCCGCCTTGATGTCAAACTCCGTCACAAGCCCGATGAAGGCTTCCAGAATGATCGGTACGCCGCAGAGGATGATGGCGATCCACGCCGGATCAAACGGCAGCGACGAGCCGAAGGCGAGACTTGCCAGCACCGCCGCGCCGCCGATCACGAGCAGCGCAACGTCCTTTTTTATGCCGCCGAGCTCTAAAAAACGCTCGAGGGCATCCGTGATTCGTTTCATGATAGCTCCCTCTTTCTATACCTATAGGGGTATGGGAATAATATACTCATAGGGGTATAGGTTGTCAAGAGGGGGAAAGAAAAAAACAGCCCAGAGATATGGAAGCGTAAAACAGAAACATCCTGGCAGTGAGGTCTGCCGGGATGCTTCTTGCATATATGGAAGCCGCATGGTACGATGAGACGGGCCGATTAATCGGGGGGTTAATTCTATGAGGTTGAGGAGACGTTAATGATAGAGTTTTGCAATTACTTGGATATACCCGATGAAAAGAAAAATGCTGTTTTGGAACAGCTGCTTCAAATAGGGTTTTGCCCTGCTTACGGAAAACTTAAGACAATAAAAAAAGAGATAATGTACAATAACTTGCGCAAATTGGAAACCGCATAAAAGAAGACATA
>CAVEQS010000011.1:0-60977 GCA_963618015.1 bacterium
TATCGTTTGTTCGGTACGCCCTTTGGCATAGAAATGCACCCCATTCCTTAGTACAAGTATTTTACCATACTTGTCTAACTAATGGGGTGCAGTTCATGCGGCCGCGCGGGGGATTTTTCCGGGAATGCTTATTTCTTCTTTACCGGGTAGCACACCTCGGTCACAAATTCGTCGGGATTCTTCGTCTCGTGCGGACTCACATGGTAGATGTTGAACATCGGTCCGGCGGCCTCGTAGCCGTTCGCCTCGATCCAGGGGATCACGGCGGCGTATACGTCGGTGATCTGCGCGTAGCTGCCGCGGTAGATGCAGCTCGCGACCGTGACCTCCGGTAGCGTGCGGAATTTGACGTGCTCCGTGTCGGGATAGCTTCCCTTTACGGTCTTCCAGGCAAGGACTTCCACGTCCGTTTCCTTGTATTCGCCGTCGAGGAACGTCACGGCGCAGAGGCACGGATCGGCCTCGGCGAGGTTCATCCGGCAGGTCTCGCCCACCAGCGTGCTCCACACCATGCCCTCATCCTCGTAGCGGGGGATGGTCATATGTACGGTGGCGGCGTAGCGTTCGGGGATCGTTTTCAGCGTGATATCGTAGCTCATGGTCTGTTCCTTTCTCAGCCGTTCTCTGGCTGCGTCCAGAAGCGTCAGCTTGCGCGCCGTATCGAGCGAGAGCTCCTCCAGCTCGCGCTGCCGGGCGGAAAAATAGCCCTCCAGCGCCTCGCGGTCGTCGTAGATCTCGAGGATCTTCACGATATCGGCGAGGGAAAATCCCATGTCTCGGAGCGCCGTGATCCGGCACATCGTCGGGAGCTGATCCTCCCGGTAATACCGGTAATCGGTGAAGCGGTCGATCTCGGCGGGCTTTAAGAGACCAATCTCGTCATAATGGCGCAGCATGCGGACGCTGACTCTGGACAGTTTTGAAAATTCTCCGATTTTCAGCATGGCGGTACCTCCGGTTGCATTTCTTGAGCTCGGATATATCATAATGCCTCCCATAATGGGAGAGTCAAGAGCGTTTTTTCATTTTCCGCGCAAAGACGGTCTGCGTGCATTGCTTTTTCCCGGAAAATATGGTAAAAATAAACGTTAATACTTTTCAAAGGAAGAATGGGACATGAAGGATTAAAAAGACGGTAGATTTTCTTTTTAAAAATTTACCGGAAGGATGAAAACATCATGAGTGATCTACAGCGGGAGATCTCGCGGCGGCGGACGTTTGCGATCATCTCCCACCCGGACGCGGGCAAAACGACATTGACGGAAAAGTTCCTTCTCTACGGAGGGGCGATCCAGCTCGCCGGCTCGGTAAAGGGCAAGGCGGCGGCGCGCCATGCAGTCTCCGACTGGATGGAGCTCGAAAAGCAGCGCGGCATTTCCATCACGTCGTCCGTGCTTCAGTTTGAATATAACGGCTACTGCATCAACATTCTCGACACCCCCGGCCATCAGGACTTTTCGGAGGACACGTACCGCACGCTCATGGCGGCGGACAGCGCCGTCATGGTCATCGACGCGGCCAAGGGCATCGAGCCGCAGACGCGCAAGCTCTTCAAGGTCTGCGCCATGCGGCACATCCCCATCTTCACGTTCATCAACAAGATGGACCGCGAGGCGCGCAGCCCCTACGACCTGCTCGAAGAACTCGAAAAGGAGTTCGGCATCGGCACCTACCCGATGAACTGGCCGATCGGCTGCGGCGTGGACTTCAAGGGCGTGTACGACCGCGAGAAGAAGGAAGTGCTCGCCTTCACGCAGCGCCACGCGGGCAGCCGCGCCATCCATGCGACGGAGCTTTCCATGGATAACGAAAACGGCCTTCGTGAATCGCTCGGCGAGCGGCTTTATGATACGCTGCGCGACGATGTGGAGCTGCTCGACGGCGCGGGATACGAATTTGATCTCGATCTTGTCCGCAGCGGCGATCTGAGCCCCGTGTTCTTCGGCTCGGCGCTGATGAACTTCGGCGTGGAGCAGTTTCTGGCGAGCTTCCTTGATCTCACAACGCCGCCGCTCGCGCGCCTTTCCGAGGGCGAGCCGGTCGAGCCGACGGACGACCACTTCTCCGCGTTCGTCTTTAAAATTCAGGCGAACATGAACAAAGCGCACCGCGACCGCATCGCGTTCATGCGCATCTGCTCGGGCAAGTTTGAGCGCAACGAGGAATATTTCCACGTGCAGGGCGGCAAGCCCATCAAGCTCGCGCAGCCGCAGCAGATGATGGCCGAGGAGCGCCAGATCATCGACGAGGCCTATGCCGGAGACATCATCGGCGTCTTCGACCCCGGCATCTACTCCATCGGCGACACGATCTGCTCCAAGGACAAAAAGGTGCGCTTCGAGGGCATCCCGACGTTTGCGCCCGAGCACTTTGCCGCCTTTGAGCGCAAGGACACGATGAAGCGCAAGCAGTTTGAGACTGGCATCCGCCAGATCGCGCAGGAGGGCGCCATCCAGATCTTCCACGAGCCGAACACCGGCCTCGAGGAGGTCGTCGTCGGTGTCGTCGGCGTGCTGCAATTCGATGTGCTCGAATACCGTTTGCAGAGCGAATACTCCACCGCCGTGCGCCGCCGCGCGCTGCCGTATGAAAACATCCGCTGGATCGTGAGCGATACCGACCCCACGACGCTCACGCTCACGCGCGATACCAAGTGGGTGCAGGACTTCAAGGGCAACAACTTGCTGCTTTTCGGCGGCGAGTGGAATATCGCCTATACGCTCAAGCAGAACCCCGGCCTCGAGCTCGCGGAGTTCTCCAAAAACTGATTGAAATAAGGCGCTGCGCCCCGCAGCCGGACACCGGCTGCGGGGCGCAGTTTTCAATTTGTGTGAATCAATTTTGGGGAAAAGAGTGGTAGAAAATGACCACTTCTGCATCATTTTCAAAAACATCGCCGACGGAAAATTTGGTGGTATCTCCGACCGAAACGGTTTTTACATTGCCTTCCTTGTAGAGCCAACCTTTCTTTAAATCACCCAACCCGACAGAGCGAATATTTGTAAACCCCATTTCTTTCAGTATATTTAAAACATCTGAGTAATTCTTGCCGCTTAGTTCCTTTGAATTGACCGTGACAGAGATTTGGGTTTCTGTGGGAGCTGCGGTAGGAACGGGCGTTGGCACGGGCTTCAAGGAGTGGTAGGAAACGATTACTTCCACATTAGCATCTACAATGCTGCCGGAAGAAAACTTGACCTCTCCGTTAATGGATACGGTTTTTACTTCTCCGTCCTGACTAAATATATCTCTGGACAGGTCCTCCAAAGCTTTAGCCTGAACATTAGAAAACCCCATTTCTGTCAGTGTTTTTACTACCTCTTGATAGTTCGTACCTTCCAACTCTTTAGAGGACAAAGAAAGTTTGACTTGTCCTTCGGCGGCTTGCTGCTCCGAATGGTATTTAATGTAGATTGGAGAGGAAAGATCATACTCTTTGGCGTCGCTCCACTCGAAACGTCCAATGGAAACGCTTTCTACAATATCGGCTTTTTTCAATTGATTCGGTTGCAGGTCATTCATCGGAACGAGATTGACGGTGAAAAATCCCATGTATCGCAGAGCTGCTTCTACGTCCTGATATTTTTCCCCGACGTATTCGTGCTTCTGTGCGCAATAAGTAATCCGGATATCGGAATCCGGTGAAACGAAGCTTCTGGAAAAACGCTCTTTTCCCGCAACGGATATGGAGAGAATCATATCTGGTTTGAAGCCATCGCTTTTCTTGAAGTCATATTGCGGAACAAGCGTTATATCGGAGAAGCCGGCGTCAACCAACTTGATGATGACGGCGCTGTAAGTCATGTATGAACACTCATCGGAGGAGATGGGAATCTGTATGTCGCTTTCCCGCGCTGGATCGATATCCAAATAGTGAATAACAACGGAAGCGTCTGTTGGAAACCATTGTCCGCGGCGAAAAGTAGTCGTACCGCCAATGGAGACTTGCGTTACTTCTCCGCGGCGGCTTTGCTGGTCTTTTGAGAGCGTCATTATGACTTCAGAAGAAATATCCGAAAAACCGGCGTCTTGCAGGAGTTTTTCTGCATAATCATACTGGATTCCGCAATAAGAAGAAACGGACATCGGCATGCGTAGCTTACCCCGGTGATTTACCTGAACGATGATGAGAACTGCTGCGACGATAAGAGCAACAATGATTCCGCCCAGGATGATGTATTTGATTTTTTTGATATCAAGGCTCTTTTCGGAAAGTAAGATTTTCTTTTTTTCAACATCGGCATCTTTTTCGATTTTGCGTTTTCCGAGTTCCGCTTCGGTATATGCTTTAGCACGGATGCGTTCCCGTTTTACCGTGTCGCTTTCGTCGATCAATTCGGTATATCCGCAGTGCGGGCAGCGAGCAACATCGCTGCCCTCTTTGTATTCCAACGGTGCTTTGCAGCGTTTGCAAATCAAAGTTGTTGAAGTCATGTGCGTTATCCTCCGCTCAAATAAATACATCAGGAAAGCCCCAGAATTTCCTTCTTCTTTGCGTTAAATTCATCTTGCGTCAGCAGACCGGCGTCAAGTGCGTTTTTGAGTTTCTGAAGGGTTTCAAGCTGCTGGTCGATATTTGTGCTTCGTGATGCGGCACCAGCTCCGAACCCCGGTACAGCATTTAAAGCAAAAACCATACCGGCGCTGTCCAGACCGTTTTCTCGGATCCCCTGCGCAAATTTTTGCGTGGCGGCTATATCGGAAGTTTGCCGGGAAACACCTTCGTATGCACGCACATCAAGCCGGTTTTCTGCGAAGCGGTTAACCAACTGCTTGGAGTTATCCGAGAGCTCTATGTTGCTGATAGCGGCAGAAACAAGTTCAAAGCCAAAACGGGTTCCCCATGTTCCGATTCCGAAGGTGTCTTTCAGTAGGCTGCATTTGATCTCGTTTTCCAAAGAAGGGAGGCGGGATGCCGGATAGGAGGCGGACATGGCGTTTAAAGCGGAGGAGAAAGACTGCATAAACTCTGTAACGATTTGCCGACGAGCTTTCGGCTCATCTAACGTATAGGCGGTAGTGCAGGGCGGCACATAATTCTGCATAAAGCGCTCTACATCTGTAATACGGATCGAGAAGTTTCCCCATGCGTGAATCTCCAAATCAACACCATATCCGGGATCATGGTAAATCATTGGACCTGGCGTACCAAACGGAATATTGCGGATCTCACGAAGGTTTATGAAAGCAATTTTCTTTTCGTCTGGTGTGATTCCTCCAAATCCAAAGCGTTTTTTTACCTGCTTTGCAATGGGGGAGAAAAGACCATCACCGTTAAAAACGCTTTCATCGCCGTCGAGATATTCAAATCCACCGGATAAAAGGACAATGTTTTCAATAGCATTCTGATTAAAAACGACAGCGGCGGTGTTTTCCGGAACAAAAATCTTTGACCCATTGGAAATAACGCCTTCAGAACCGGGATCGTTTACCCCCCTGCCGTTATCCCTCGTTTTCAAAACACCGGGAACAACAAGAGAATGTTCTTGAAACTCTCCGGCGGTAATGATCTCTTTCCACTGATCCAAAAAAGTTGACGCAACGGAATCCTTAAACGCTTTGAAAATTCCCATGGTGGTTCCCCAGCTTTCTATAAAGATTTGCTTTTTTCGTCAGTATCGAGTATCAGATTATCTAAGGCATATTCGAGACAGAGTGCGATGACCTCGTTACGATTCCGGTTGGTGGCTTTTGCTGCATGGTCAAGAGATTTAATCATTTCTATTGGAAGGCGTGCGGAGACAACGGAGGTTTCTCCGCTGTATTTTCGAGGTGTGATAATCAGTTTTTTATCCGTCATTCCAATTGCCTCCCAATTATAGCAACCTGAGGATATCACAAATGTATACAACCGTCAACAAAAGCTTCGAGAAATCATAGCTAACGTCAGAAAATTTCTTTAGAAAGAATTTCAAGTCCGTTTCAGGTCGCTTATGTATGGTTCCTTGCAACACATCCAAGGAGGCATGGCCGATGATAGAGGTCTCCCATCTCACCAAGCGCTACGGCGATTTCACCGCCGTGGATGACCTGTCCTTTACGATCGGGGAGGGACAGGTCTACGGCTTTCTCGGGCCGAACGGCGCGGGAAAATCCACAACAATGAACATCATGACCGGCTGCCTGTCCCCGAGCGGCGGCACGGTGAAGATCGGCGGGTTTGATATTCTCGAACAGCCGGAGGCAGCCAAGCGGCTCATCGGCTATCTGCCGGAGCAGCCGCCGCTCTATATGAACGAAACGCCTGTGGAATATCTGCGCTTCGTAGGCGAGGCAAAGGGACTGCGCGGCGCGGCGCTCCGCGGCCAGATCGAAAAGGCGGTGGAGAGCACGCGGCTGGAGTCGGTACGAAATAATCTCATCGGCACGCTCTCCAAGGGCTACCGGCAGCGCGTCGGCATCGCGCAGGCGCTGCTCGGCGAGCCCTCGGTCATCATTCTCGACGAGCCGACCGTTGGGCTCGATCCGCTCCAGATCATCGAAATTCGCGATCTCGTCCGGGAGCTGGGGCGGGAGCACACGGTCATTTTAAGCTCGCACATCCTCTCCGAGGTACAGACCGTCTGCGAAAAGGTGCTCATCATCTCCAAGGGGAAGCTCGTTGCCTTTGATACGCCGGAAAATCTGGAAAAGCTGCTTGGCGCGCAGACGGCGGTATTCCGCGTGCGTGCATCGAAGGAGACGGCGGCGGAGATCCTGCGCGGCGTATCCGGCGTGGCGGATTGGACGGCCGAGATTGACGGCGATGCGCTCTCCGTGCAGGCGCAGCTCACGGAAGGCGAGAGCGCCGAGAGTGTGTGCGGCGCGCTGACGCTCGCCTTTGCCGCCAAGGGGCTGCCGGTGCTGGAAATGCAGCGCCGGAGAGCCAATCTGGAGGATGTGTTCCTCGAACTCACGGAAACGGACGCCGCGCCGGAGAAGCCGGACGGCGAAAGGGAGGAAGAATCATGACTGCCATATTCCGCCACGAGATGCGCCGCGCCTTTCAGAGCCTGCCGGCATATCTTTTCTGCGCGTTTTTCCTCATCTTTGTCGGCATCGGCGCGGTGTATTACAACATTCAGGCTGCGGTGGCAAACTTTGAATATGTGCTGCAATTCGTGTGCATCGGCATGGCGGTGCTCATCCCGGTGCTGACGATGCGGAGCCTTGCCGAGGAGCGGCGGCAGAAAACCGATCAGCTTCTCTATTCGCTGCCGCTGAAAACGACCGACATCGTTCTCGGTAAGTATCTGGCGCTCGCAGTGGTATTTTTGCTGCCGGTGTGCATTATCGCGGTGTATCCGCTGGTATTTTCGCAGTACGGCGAGGTGTATCTCCCGAGTGCTTACGGCTCGCTTTTTGCCTTTTTCCTGATGGGCGCGGCGCTGATCGCCGTGGGGCTGTTCCTCTCGTCGCTGACGGAAAATCAGGGGATCGCCGCCGGAATCTCCATTGCGGTGATGCTCTTTAGCTATTATAGTGTCTCGCTGGCCGAACAGGTGTCGGCCTCGGCGTTCGGCGCGCTGGCGGCGCTCGTCATCATTGCGGTACTGCTCGCGCTTCTCGTGCGCGCTCTGACGCGCAGCGACGCCATCGCCATCGGCACCGGTACGGGACTTGCCGTTATAGCGCTGGGCGTATATTTCCTTGACGGGACACTCCTCGAAAACCTGCTCCCGAACATCATGCAGAGCCTTTCGCTCTTTGAGCGGTTCTATACGTTCGTGGACGGCGTGTTCGATTTAAGGAGCGTCGTATTCTTCCTTTCGGTCATCGCGTTTTTCCTGTTTTTGACTGTGCAGTCGCTGGAGAAGAGGAGGTACAACTGATGAAAGTGCCGAAATTCCTTCAAAAAGAGAAAAGTACCTCCGCCGGAAACGCCATTGCGGCGAAGGGAGGAACGTATTCTCTCGCCGTAACGGCGGTCGTGCTGGCGATCCTTGTGGCGCTCAACGCGCTCTTCGGCGCGCTTCCGGCCTCCGCCACGCGCTACGATATCAGCTCCACCAAACTCTATTCCATCACGAGCAACACGAAGGTCGTCGTCAACGCGCTCGAAAAGGACGTGACGATCTACTGGATCACGCAGTCCGGCAAGGAGGACAGCGTGGTGGAAAACCTGCTGGCAAAGTATGAGAGCCTGTCCGGCCACATCTCCGTGGTGAAAAAGAACCCGGACGTCTATCCGACGTTCGCCGCGCAGTATACGGACGAGACCGTTTCCAACAACAGCCTCGTTGTCGAGTGCGGGGAGAAAAACCGGTACATCGCCTACAGCGATATTTATCTTACGGACATTGACTACACCACGTATTCCTATGTCTATTCCTTCGACGGCGAGGGCGCTCTTACCTCCGCCATCGCCTATGTCGTGAGCGACGATCTGCCCGTTGTCTATACGCTCGAAGGCCATGGCGAGGCTGAACTGCCCGAAAACGTGCAGACGCAGATCGAAAAGGCGAACATGGAGCTCGCTTCGTTCTCCCTGCTCAAGGAGGACGCGGTACCGGAGGATGCCTCGTGCGTGCTCATCTATGCGCCGGAGAGCGATATCTCCGCCGAGGAGGGGGAAATCCTCTCCGAATACACCGAAAACGGCGGGCGCCTGCTCGTGATCGCGGGGCCGGTGGAGGACGGGACGCTCGAAAACCTCACGGCACTGCTCGCATCCTACGGCGTGAAGGCCGTGGACGGCATCGTCGTCGAGGGTGACAGCGGCCACTACGCCTTCCGCCAGCCGTACATTCTCCTGCCGGATATCGAAAGCAGCGGTATCACCGACCCGCTGCTCGACGAGGGGTATTATGCCATCGTGCCGGTGGCGCAGGGGCTGGACGTGAGCGAGGCCGAAAGCTCGGTTACGACGCTTCTCGCAACATCCGACGCCTCGTTCAGCAAGGCGGCGGGCTACAGCCTCACATCCTACGAAAAGGAGGACGGCGATACGGATGGGCCGTTTGCCCTCGCCGTGGACATCATGACCGACGGCGGCGGGGAGATCGTCTGGATCTCGTCCGCGCATTTTCTGGACGAGCTCTATAACGCCTATTCCTCCGGCGCGAATCTGGATCTTACGATGAACGCACTCTCTGCGCTCGCCGGAGAGAGCGATGCGATCTCCATCCGCAGCAAGAGCCTGAGCTACAATTATCTCACGATCAGCGAGTCGGCAGCGTCGGTGCTCAAAGCGTGGCTGGTCGGCATTCTGCCCGCCGCGTTCGTGGTTTACGGCATCATCACCGTGGTGGAAAGGAGAAGAAAGCGCCATGCCTAAAATGAAGAAGCTTTATATCCTGCTCGGCGTGCTGGCCGTGCTCACCGCGGCGGTGTTCGCCGTCAGCCGGTACGAAGTGAAAAAAGAAGAAATTCGCACGAGCGATGAGATCATTCTCTCCCTTCCCACGGACAGCGTGACCGCCGTATCGTGGACGAACGAGAGCGGGAGCTTTGCCTTCACGCTCGAGGACGGGACGTGGGTCTATGAAGCGGACGCCGCCTTCCCGGCGGACACGGAGAAGATCGAGGCGCTGCTCGAGCCCTTCGCCTCGTGCGGCGCGGCGTTCGTGATCGAAAACGTGGACGACGAGGGATTGTACGGGCTGGACGATCCGGTCTGCACGATCACTCTTACCGCCGGGGACGAGACTTACACGGTGCGTCTCGGCGATTATAGCCAGATGGACTCGCAGCGCTACGCCTCCATCGGCGACGGAAAGGTGTATCTCCTCTCGCACGATCCGCTCGATGAGTTTTCCGCCGTGCTCAGCGACGTGATCCGCCACGATACCGTCCCGGAAATTGCGGAAGCGGAGGAGATCACCTTCACCGGCGCGGAGAACTATACGATCCGGCGCGAAGAGGCTGGAAAGAGCATCTGCGCCGACGACGTGTATTTTGCCGGGGAGCAGCCGCTCGATACGAGCCGGGTGGAGTCGTATCTCTCTTCGCTCAGCGGTCTTTCGCTCACGGAGTATGTGACGTATAACGCAACGGAGGAAGAGCTTGCCGCCTATGGTCTCGATACCCCGGCGCTCACCGTTTCGCTCGCGTATCCCACAGATGAGAACGGGGAGGAGACGGAGAGCTTCACGCTCCATCTCGGCCAGAACGCCGCGGAGCTGGAAGAGGCTGCGGAGAGCGGCGAGTATGACGCCGTGACGTGCTATGCGCGCGTCGGCGATTCCGGCATCGTGTACGAGATTGCCGGGACGCGCTACGATACGCTGCTGCGCGCCAGCGTAGATGCGCTGCGCCACGCAGAGATATTCACCGCCGATTTCACCGAGGTGACAGCGATGGAGATCGCTCTCGACGGTGAAACGTATGAATTTGCGCTCGGCGTGCCGGAGAGCGATGAGGACGCCGAAAATGGCGAAACGGAAGATGGCGAAGAAGAGGCCGTCTGGCTCTGGAACGGGGGGGAGATCGACGCCTCCTCTATCGAATCGGCGCTTGCCGCGGTCAAAGCGACGGAGTTTACGGACGATAGTACCGGCGGCACGGTCGAGCTGCGGTTGACGCTCGCACTCGATAACGAGGGCTTCCCGGAGCTTACGCTGGTCTTTTACCGCCGCGGCGGAGAAAGCTGCCTTGCCGTGGTAAGCGGCGAGAGCGTTGCGCTCGTGCCGCGCAGCCAGGTCGTAACTCTCGCCGAAGCCGTCCGCACCATCACCCTCAGCACGGAGGAGCCGTAATACTGTAACAAAAATTCGCCCCGCCGGGATGGCGGGGCGAATTGCATATCGGGGAAGCGATCAGTCGTCGTTGATAACGTTGATCTGGCACATGCGCATCGTGGCAAGCGCGGCGTCGTGCGTCGCGGGGGTAACGCCCGCGCAGCACTTCGCGTCCAGCGTGATGGGCATTTCGGGGTAAAACGCCTTTTCCATCAGCGCATTCGAGACGACGCAGATGTCGGTGCAGAGGCCGATGATCTCCACGTTGACGTTCGGCTGGCCGTACTGCTGCACATACTCGCGCATGAGCGCCACGAGATCGGTAGAGCCGAAGGTGGGCTTGTTGATGACGGTGGCGTATTCGCCGAGCGCGTCGGCGACCTCGGTATTGAGAAGCCAGCCGTCGGTCTCCTCCACGCAGTGGATGACCGGCAGGTTCTTGCCCTCCTGCGTATCCATGTAGGAGTCCTCGTGCGTGTCGCGCGTGGCGATGATGATGTCGCCGCGCTCCTTATATTCGTTGATCTTGGCGACGACGGCGGGGACGATGGCCTGCGCCTCGGCGGTGCCGAGCGCCTGATCGACGAAGTCCTTCTGCATGTCGATGACGAGCAGAACGTTGATCGCCTTGCCCTCGGGGTTCACTTCCGCGGCGTGGGCGTAGATTTCGGAGGACTTCGGCGCCTTGAGAACTTCGGTGGAGAGTGGCGCGGTGATCGTGTCGTTATAAACGCCGATCTGGCAGCTCTTCATGGTCTCAATGGCGGCATCGTGCTTGGCCGGGGTGACGCCCGCGCAGCAGGAGGCATCGAGCGTGATGGGCATTTCGGGATAGAACGCCTTTTCCAACAGGGCGTTGGAAATAACGCAGATGTCGGTGCAGAGACCGATGATCTCCATATGGACGTTCGGCTCGCCATACTGCGCGACGTATTCGCCGATGATCTCCACAAGGTCGGTCGAGCCGAAGGTAGGCTTATTTACAACAGTGGCGTTCTCCGGCATCGCGGCCTGTACCGCGTCGTCCAGCTGCCAGCCCTCGGTATCCTGTACACAGTGGATGAACGGGAGGTTAACGCCCTCCTGCGTTTCCAGGTAGGATTCCTCGTGCGTGTCCTTCGTGGCGATGATGACGTCGCCGCGCGCTTTGTATTCGTTGATCTTGGCCACAACGTTCGGGACGATGGCCTGCGCTTCGGCGGTGCCGAGCGCCTGATCGACGAAGTCTTTCTGCATATCGATGACAAGGAGAATGTTCACGGTTTTTCCCTCCGGGTTTGCGGCGGTGGATTCCTCGTAGATCTTCGAGGGCATTTCGGATTTGAGCGGGTCGGGCGCTTCAGGAGCGGGTTCTGCCGTGGTGGGCGCGGCTCCGCACGCGGCAAGAGCCAGAACCATGGTCAGCGCAAGGATAACAGCGAGAATCTTTTTCATGTGGTGTCCTCCCAGTTCTCTTCTCTTATTTTAAAAGCGGTCAGACCGCCGCTTTCCGAATGGAGTGAGGGACGCTGCGCAGGAAAGGGGATTCGCGTTGTATTTATTCAAATATACCAAGCGCAAAGGGAAAATGCAACAGTTGCTTGTCAATTGATTCCATAGAAACAGCAAAATAAAAAATCCGCCGCGGTGAAGCGGCGGATTTTTCAAATTAAGGTGGAGGCATCAGATCATTCGGCGGCTGCACACCGGATGCTCTGTATGATGCTATTATAACCGGCGGAGAAATCAAAGAGTGAACATTCCATGAACAAATTCCGGGGAAAATGTAAACAAATTGGAACAATGGCGCAGATTCCGTACAAAAAATAAAAGGATAGTCACAATGGATTCAAATGTGTTATACTTGCCCTGTGAAAAAGGGGGACGGCCCGATGCAGAATTACAAACTGACGCTTTCCTACGACGGCACACGCTACCGCGGCTGGCAGAAGCAGGGGAACACCGCCCAGACGGTGCAGGGCAAGCTTGAGACGCTGCTCTCCCGCGCGCTGGGACAGGACATCGAGATCGCGGGCAGCGGCCGCACGGACGCCGGCGTCCACGCGAGAAGGCAGGTGTGCTCCTTCCGGGCGGAGACGGACAAGTCCTGCGCGGAGATGCTCGCGCTGCTCCGGGAGTATCTGCCGGAGGATATCGGCGCGCTCTCGCTGGAAAAAGCGCCGGAGCGCTTCCATGCCCGGCTCTCAGCGGTGCGCAAAACGTATGTTTACCGCGTCTGGAACAGTGCAGACCCCTGCGTATTTGAAAGAAAGTATGTATACGTTGAGCCGCGCCCGCTCGACCTCGACGCCATGCGCCGCGCCGCGGCAGCCCTTTGCGGGCGGCACGAGTTTTCCGCTTTTTCCACCGGGAAGAAAACAGGCCGCGCCGCCACGCGCACCGTGGAGTCTATCGAGATCGAGCCCTGCGGGGAAGAGGCGCGCTTCACATTTACCGGCGACGGCTTTTTATATAACATGGTGCGCATTCTGACCGGCACACTGCTCGAAGTCGGCCTCGGAGAGCGCTCGCCGGACGATATGGCGGCGGTCCTCGCCTCACGAAGCCGGGCAAATGCCGGCCCTACCGCCCCGGCGCAGGGGCTTTTCCTCTGGGATGTGACGTACTAAGCAAGAAAAACCGGAAAATTTTCGTTTTTTTCAACTTTATGTTGATTTTTTCTGGCTTTTCTGTTAAGGCTGTGTTATAATTCCTTTTTGAAAATACCCTATGTAGGTGAAGAATATGACAAACCACAACCCCTATATGACCCGCGAGGGCGGCGCGACCGTCACAGTGTTCGTCCCGTACGACTGCAAGAACCACTGCCCGTTCTGCATTAATAAGCAGGAATACCAGAATCCCGAAGGCTTCAGCGTGGAGAAGGTGTGCGAGAGCATCCGCATGTTCCATGAGATCACACCCAAGTGCGATTTCGTGTTCACCGGCGGCGAGCCGTTTTCCGAGCCGGACGCGCTGCAGGTGATGATGGACTGCATCCCGGAAGGGCACCGCGTGTTCATCAACACAACGCTCCCGGTATCCGATCTGTTCCCTGCCGAGCGCATCATTGCGTTCACCGAGCGAAACAAGGACAAGATCACCTGCATCAATATCTCCCGCCACATGGTGCACTATGTGGAAGAGTGCAACGACGAGCTGCTCGGCTCGCTCAAGGTGCCGGTGCGCATCAACTGCGTGCTCTTCAAGAACTATCCGCACGACGGCATGATCGACTTTGCCAACCGCTTCGCGAAGTACGGCCTGCCCATCCAGTTCCGCGCGGACTACACCATCACCACGCCCGAAAACCTCTATGAGCGCGAGGGCGACCAGATCCTTGCCGATCTTATGAAGAACTTTGAGTATATGGGTCTGGACGGCTGCCGCATCCGCTGCGGCTACCATTTCGACAACCACGGCCAGCACATCGCCTATCACCGCACGCTGCCCTACAGCACGATGACCGAGACGATCGACGGCGTGACGTACGACATCCTCTACGACGTCCTCGTCAAGCAGACCGGCGAGCCGCACTCCGACTGGACGGGCGTGCCGCTGGATGTGGAAGCCTACCGCCACGTGAAGTTTGAGCCCTACGATCTCAAGGTGCTCGAAGGCCACGTTGAATAATTGCATGAAACAGCCCGCCCCGGACGATCCGTCCGGGGCGATGTTGTTATAACTGCGTTTTCAGCTTTTTCGATTAGTGTCGGACGAAAAGAAACGGCTCGTCAAAGCCCGGCTCGGTCAGAGTGAGGGTGTCGGATCCTTCGTCATACGCAATGAGGCTGGCGGACGAATCGGCGGTGGAGAGGAGGATCTTGCCGCTCTTCACGCTGTAGGTACCGCTTCTTGTGCCTTTCTCAAAGATGCTCTGCATGTCCGATTCTGCGAAGAGCTGGTCAACATATTCATCCATGCTCTGCCCGCCCGTCGAGCTTTGGATCACTTCATCCATGTCGTTGCAGTCAAATATGCTCAGCATTTCCTCCATTGTTATGTCGTTTTCTTCCATGAGCTTCTTGATTGTGTCCTCCAGATATGTATACATTGCGTCCGCGATCGCGTTGGAAAGCTGGTCGACGAGTTTGTCGGCAGAGCTTTGCTCGACTGTCAGAACGAATGTGCCGTCCTCGTGGAGTTCCAGAAGGTAGTCAATTGTCAGCACACCGACATCCAGATGGCTGAAGAGCTCCTCCGTTTCGGGATCGTCGTCGGCTGACCCGTGCATTTCTTCTAAGATCATGTCAGTCATGTCGATTTCTTTGCAAATCCAGGTTCCTGCGATGTTCTTTTTTAGGGCGTCATCGGAACCGCATCCGGCCAAAGTCAGAATAAACGCGGCAATAAGTACTGCGAGAATCAGCTTATGAAAAGCCTTTTTCATCAATTTCTCCTCCTTTTTACGTGTCTTACGACGCTATGTCAAATTATATAGTACGCAGCGCCTATCCGCAAGAATTATCCGGACATTTCCCGCTTTTCTGACATTTTTCTTCCGTCTCAAAGGCTTTGAATACGACATGGAGATGGGAAAGAGACAACTCGCCCCGGGCGATCTCGTCCGGGGCGAGTTTCTGCTTATATTTCGCAGACTGTGCCGAGGCCCTGCTTTTCGCACGCCTTGAGGATAATCGCGGCGGAGGCAATGTCCTGCAAAGCAATGCCGGTGGAGTCGAATACGGTGATCTCCGCATCGCTCGTCCGCCCGGCCTTCCCGCCGAGAATGACCTCGCCGAGCTCTCCGGCCAGAGCGGGGAGGACGCCCTCCTTATGCGGCAGCTCGCACTCGCCGACGGCGAAGCACTGCGCCGTATCGTCGCCGTACACGACTGCGGCAGCGAGCACCGCCGATTCCACCTCCTGCTTGCCGGGCAGATCGGCGCCGATGCAGCTCAGGTGCGTGCCGGGCTTGACCCAGGCACTCTTCACGACCGGCGCTTTGGCGCAGGTGGCGGTAAAAACGATGTCGCTCGCGCCGATGGCCGCGGCAGTGTCTGCCTCGGCGGTGATCTGCGCGGCGCGCTTATGGCCGCACGCCTTGAGCAGCGCGTCCGTCTTCTCCGTCACGGCGGCGAGATGCTCCGCAGCCTTCTCCGGATGGTGTGGGTTTGTGAGATACACGGTCTCCAGCGATGGGATCGCTGCGATCGCCGCGGCGGCAAGATACGGGCAGAGCTCACCGCAGCCGACGATCGTGAGCGTTTTGGCATCCTTGCGTGCGAGATACTTTGCGCCCACGGCGGCGGCCGCGCCGGTGCGAAGCGCCGTGATGGGCCCGGCATTCAAAAGGGCCTTCGGCTCGCCCGTGGCGAGATCGAAGAGGAGCGAGGTGCCGAAAAGCGCCGGAAGCGCCTTTTCGGCATTTGAGTCGTACCAGGAAACGACCTTCATTCCGTACACACCCGCGGTCGCGAGATCGCCGGACTTTATGTCGAGATCGGCATGGCCGGGATCAAACTCATGAAATACCATCGGCCATACGCTGCCCGTCCCGCCGGACTTCCCGGCGTAGGCGCTCTCCACGGCGCGGAGCGCCGCAGTCACGGTGAATACTTTCTGGATATCTTCCCGCCCGATGATGCGGATGGCGCTCATGCCTCCAGCTCCTTTTCCTTCCACGCGAAGTATTCGCTCACGGCCTTCAGACCGTTTATGAGCGCTTCCTTGCCGTATGCATAGCCGATGCGCATGCTCTTCGGCTGCTCAAAGCAGTCGCCGGGCGTGACGAATGCACCGGTCTTGTGGTACATTTCCTCGCACAGCTCATAGGACGGCACGTCGAAATCGTAGTAGACGAGCGCCGTCGTGCCGCCGAGGGGCTTTACGTAGCTCGCGTGCTTTTCTCCGGCGACCCAGGTATCCAAAATGGCGAGGTTTTCCCGCACGATGGCGCGGCTGCGCGCAAGCATTTTATCGCTGTGCTTGAGCGCGAGCGCGGCGATAGCCTCGTCGATCATGCCGCCGCTGATGAGATCATAGTCGCGGTGCGATACGAGCGCGCGGAGCGCGTCCTTGTCGTGCGTGGCGATCCAGCCGAGCCGCAGCCCGGCGAGGGAAAAGACCTTCGACATGCTGCTCACGGAAATGCCCTTCTCGTAGAGATCGGCGATGGACTCGCTCCACTCGTCCGCCTGCGAGAGATGGCGGTATACCTCGTCGCAGAGGATGTACGCGCCTGCCTCGCGCGCGATCTTCACGATCTCTTCGAGCATTTCACGGCTCATGAGCGCGCCGGTCGGGTTGTTGGGGTTGTTGAGACAGATCATCTTTGTCCCCGGTACGGTGAGCGCGCGCAGCGCGTCCAAATCGGGGAGATACCCGTTTTCGCGGCTCAGCGGGAGAATTTTCACCTTTGCGCCGAGCGATTCGGGAATGGAGTAGAGCTGCTGGTACGTCGGCAGGACGCTGATGACGCGGTCGCCCGGCGATACGAGCGAATAGAACACATGGTGGTTTGCGCCCGCCGCGCCGTGCGTCGTGACAATGTTTTCGGGCTTGACCGTTTTATAGAGCGAGCAGATACCCTGCCGGAACGCGGGCGCGCCCTCAATATCGCCGTAAGTCAGACGGCGCGCGGCAAGATTCTCCAGAAAGGCGGCCTTGTCCTCGCCGGTCAGCGCGAACAGCTCATCGAGCGACACGGAGTCAACGCATGTCTCTGCAATGTTGTATCGTGCGCCGACTTCCCATTCGTTCATCCATTCCTCCACGGCAAACGGCTTGATATACATAAAAATTCTCCTTTCCGCCCGCCGCTGCCGGATGTAAGCAAAAGGCGCCCGGGGCATTCCTTATAGCGCCTGCGCGCCGTACCTGCGGAATTGCCCGGACGCCTTTTTGACCCGCACCCGGTGATGCGGAAGGCGATATATTTCATTTATAATTGAATAATAATTCACAAACCGCAAAATGTCAAGCGACAAAATAAATATTATTCAAAATGACGTCCCCGAAAGGTTTTCCCGCCGGTTCTCTTCGCATGCTGCACATATTTTGCGCCAACAGGAGCGCCGCGGCATCCTGGCTATGTGTCAGCGGGGACGGTTCCTGCCGTCAGCCTCGGATCGATTGCAGCCGTGCCGGGAATGTGGTATGCTGTAGCTAACCGCTATTTTACCGCTGCGCGCAGAGTCTCCCCGGCGCGCACGAAAGGAGTTATTCATGCGTCTCAAACCCATCGCCGTTGACGATTTCTGTGCCGTCCGCTCGCTGGCCAACGTCACGTTTTCCCCCGCAGGGACAAGCGCCTGCTTCACCGTAAGCCAGGCGAAGAAGGACAAGAACTGCTACGAATCCCGCCTGTATCTCCTGAAGGACGGCGCCGTCCGCCCGCTGACCGGCGGCGGAAAGGAAACTTCCTTTTGCTATCTGGACGAGAACACCATTCTCTTTGCCGCAGACCGCGAGGGCGAAAAGGATGCCTCGCTCTCGAGCCGTTTTTATAAGATTGCGCTCGATGGCGGCGAGGCCGAACTTGCGTACACCTTTCCCATCCCCGTTTCGCAGGTATTCCCGCTGCCGGGCGGCGACCTTCTCGTCACCGGCTCGACGTTCCCGGGCTTTGAAAATCTCTACACAGGGGATAAAAAGTTAGCGAAGGCCTACCTTGCCAACAAAAAGGAAAACGAGGATTACGAGGTCGTCACGCAGCTCCCCTGGTGGTGGAATGGCGGCACCTACACACGCGGCACATACGAAAGTCTTTTCTACTATGACGCGAAGAAAAAAGCTCTCACCCGCCTGACGGAGGTTGGTCTCTCCGTATCCGATGTGCAGCTCACGGAGGATCGGAAAACGGTTTATTATAGCCTTCTTGATGTCTCCGTGCCCCGCCCCGCATACTTTGGCGGTGCGGATCTTTACCGTATGGATCTCGCATCCCGCCGGGAAGAGGCCGTTGCGAAGAGCCGGGCGAACTTTGAAATTGCAACATATGCTCTCGGCAAATCCTTTCTGCTCCTGCTCGCCACCGACGGGAAATACGGCATGAACACCGATTGCGATTTCTACAAGCTTGACTATGAAACGCTCACCGTTTCACCCTACGCCGTCTACGGTGAGTCCATCGGCTCATCCGTCGGCAGCGATATCCGATACGGCGGTGGGCGAGCCATGAAAATGGACGGCGACGTACTGTATTTTATCTCCACTCGCTTCGACAGCGCAGGCCTCTATAAGCTGGAAAACGGCATCGTTGCTCCGGTACTGGTGCGCGATGGCTCCGTCGACTGCTTCGATCGCTGCAACGGCAAAATGCTTCTCTGCGCGCTCTGGGATATGCGTGCGCAGGAACTCTACGATGGTACCGGCCGCCGTATTACGCATTTCAACGATGCCGCGCTGCGGGGAAAATACGTCGCCCGACCGGAAGTGCTCAACTTTATTGCACTCGATCACGAGGTGCACGGCTTCGTGCTGAAGCCGATGGGCTTTACACCGGGGAAAAAGTATCCCGTCATCTTTGATATCCACGGCGGGCCGAAGACGGTTTACGGCCCCGTATTCTACCATGAGATGCAGTACTGGGCGGGCAGGGGATATTTCGTCATCTTCTGCAACCCCACGGGCAGCGACGGACGCGGTGCGTTTATGGACATCCGCGGCAAGTACGGCACGGTGGATTTTGACGATCTCATGGCCTTCTGCGATGCGGCGCTTGCCACTTACCCGGAGATGGATCCCGACGAGCTCTTCGAGACCGGCGGCTCCTACGGCGGCTTTATGACCAACTGGATCATTGGCCATACCGACCGCTTCCGCGCCTGTGCCAGCCAGCGCTCCATTGCAAACTGGACGAGCTTTTACGGCGTATCCGATATCGGCCCCGGCTTCTCCGAGGATCAATGCGGCGCAACCATCTGGCCGGACGTTGAAAAGTTCTGGCAGCACAGCCCCATGAAATATGCCGACAGAGTCAAAACACCCACGCTCTTCATCCACTCGCTGGAGGACTATCGCTGCCCCGTTGACCAAGGGTATCAGATGTACTCCGTGCTTGTAGCCCACGGCGTGGAGAGCCGCCTTGTTCTGTTCCGCGGCGAAAACCATGAGCTTTCCCGCAGCGGCAAGCCGAAGCACCGCCTCCGCCGTCTGAACGAGATCACCGGCTGGTTTGACGGTCATCGGAAGTAAAGATATAAATGGAACGGCGGCTCGTTATAACGAGCCGCCGTCTTTTGGTATTGGTTTATTTCTTTTTTATGTACTTCCGATAGTGGACTCTGCCGGTGATGAGAAGGATCAGAAGCAGCAGAAGAAGGAGCCACAGCCAGAGGTACTGCCCAAAGCCGCGTTTGGCGGTGTTGCCGCCGGTATCGGGCTCTGCGCTCGCGCCGGTATCGGGTTCCAGCTCCGCATTGGCGGTCACGGCGTCTTTCTCGCCGGTTTCGCTGCCGGTTTCCGAGCCGGGTTCGGCACTTGCGCTGGCGCTGGGTTCCGCGCTCGGGCTGGCCGCAGGCGTTGCGCTGGGAGTCGGCGTGGCCGTGGGCGTGGGGGTAGGCGTCGCCGTAGGTGTGGGCGTAGGTGTCGGGGTAGGTGTGGGCGTAGGTGTCGGGGTCAGCGCGGGGATCGCCGCGGTTTCCCGATACCCGCAGACGCCGCAGCTGCGCGCTTTTTCTCCGGCAGCGGTCGTCGTTGCCGCCCGGATGACCGTCCAGTCACCGAAGGTGTGCCCCTTAGCGGGAATCGCCGTGCCGGAGGTCAGTTTTATTTTGCAGCCCTTGCAGAAGGTATCGCCGGTGTAGCCGTCCTTAACGCAGTCCGCGTCCGTTTTGCCGCGCACCTCCGTGCCGCCCACATGATTGCTGCCGTCCTTCTCGCCGAAAGCGAAGGTCTCCGTTCCGGCCGCACCGCAGACGGAGCAGGACTTGTGGTATATGGCCGGGGACTGGCAGTTGGCCTCCGACTGCCGGTACTTTGCCTCGGCAGCTTCCGCCGTGAAGTCGTGAGCGATGAGATCACCGTATTCGCCGCCGCATGCTGCGCAGACGGCCTTCGCTATGCAGCTCGCCGTGCCGCCGGAGCAGTTTGCCGTTTCGGTGTGGCTGGCATCGTGGGAGCAAACGCGGGTGTGGGTAGTGCCGTCGCTATTTTGTGCCCACGCGCACCAGTCGTGGCCGAGCGCTGTACTGGCCTTTGTGAAGGTTTCGGTGCCCGCTGCGCCGCAGGAGCAGCTTTTGTAATAGACCGCGTCGTTATCACAGTCCGCGGGAGTCACCAGATACCGCTCTTCGGCGACTTCTTCCGTGAAGCTGTGCGCCTCAAAAATGGCCTTGATCGCCACGTCGCCCGCGGGCATGGTGAACTTGTTCTGATAAATCTGCACATCGGGACGGTTTACGATCCAGCCGCTGAAGTGATGTCCCTCGTCAGGCGTCGCAGTCAGGGTAATTTCCGTGCCTGCCGGTGCGTTTATGGGCGCTGCCTCTGCCGTGCCGTTGCCCTCGACCACGATCGTGACGCCGTACTGCGGCACGGCAAGATAGAGCTTCTTATCGGTGGCATTATACTCTGCGCCGACGGATGCATCGTCCGAAGCGAAATACGCTTCGCAATTCGTGTCATACGCGCCGGAGAACGCCACAGGGTAGCTCTTGTTCGCGGTAGTGACGCCGACGAGCGCGCCGTCCGCCATCGCGCCGGTGATGGAGAGCGTCTTGCCGTTCGGCAGATAAACGTTGTTGGCCGCGCCGGAAACGGTGTTGCCTGTCACAACGGGGCTGCCGCTCAGATTCAGCTTGCCAAAGTTGCTGGAATTGATGTAGATTCCGCCGCCGCTGCCGCTGGCTTTGTTATCGCGGATCGCGCCGCCGGAGAGATTGCAGACCGAGCCGGAGCGGTAAATGTACACACCGCCGCCGTCTCCGGTGGCCGTGTTGCCGGAGATCGTTCCGCCGGTCATGTTCAGCACGGACGGTTCCCGGTTGAGGTAGACCGCGCCGCCGTCCTTGGCGGAGTTTCCGGCAATGCTGCCGCCGGAGAGGTTGAACGTGGATGTGCCGTACACATGTACTGCGCCGCCCTCTGATCCGGCTTTGTTATTGGTGATCGCGCCGCCGGTCATGGTCGCTGTCACACCGTTGTAGAGATAGATCGCGCCGCCGTACCGGCTGGACGTGTTGCCGGTGATGACCGTGCCGGAGAGAGTGATCGTTCCGCCGGACATGTTGATGACACCGCCGTCGCCGTTCGTGGCCTTATTGCCGGAGATCGTGCCGCCATAGAGATTGACCGTGCCGCCGCACGAGGAGTAAAGCACGCCGCCGTTCTGCGCCTGGTTATTCGCGATCGTGCCGCCGTACATGTTCACGGTGCCGCCTTTTTTGTCCTTGTTGTTCAGGAAGATCGCACCACCGGAATTTTTGCCGTTGTTGCCGGAAATTTCACCGCCGTAGAGATTCAGCACGCACTTGCTGTCGTCCAGCGCGATAGCGCCGCCTCCGCCGTTGCCGCCGACCTTGCCGCCGGTGATCTTACCGCCGAAAATATCCAGCGTACTCTGGTAGACGTAGATGCAGCTGCCGCCCCAGCCCTTGGTTGCGCCCTTGATGGTGCCGCCCCCGGCACAGTCGCAAATGACAAGACGTCCGCCGTTGTTGACCGTGATCTTATTGGTGCCGTTGCTCTGGAAGGTGTGGCCGCTGAGACACAGATAAAGCGTCGTGCCGTTTACATCCAGATTGCTTGTGAAGGTAACATTCTCCGAAAGATACACATACGCCGTTTTGTTCGTATACGAAATGGCGCTCTTTCCGTCCCACGCGGTGAACACAACGCCGGTATGCGCCGTGTGATCGCCCGACGCGGTATCGCCGCCGCAGATGCAATGCTCATGGATCCATGTCCAATGGGCATAGAGCGTGTGGTTCTCACGAGCCGACATAACGGTGGTCTCCTCCACCTTTGTTCCGCCGTCCTTCTCGGTGAACCAGCCGTCAAAGCGGTAGTTGGCGCGTGTCGGCGTCGGCAGCGCGCCGTAGGGCGTGTCAGACTGAACGCGCTTGCTCTCATCGCCCGTGTTCAGTGTGCCGCCGTTGGGGTCAAAGGTGACAGTGAACGTGGGCGCGGTCTTGAGCAGATACAGATTATAGTATTCGTCATCGTTTTGTATCTTCAGCTGCCCGTACTCCGGGTTGTCGCAGAAGATGCGGTCGAGGTAAGGCTTCGCTCGAGCCTCCGTATTAATTTGCAGAGGATTCAAAAGAACAGACGCGCCGTTGCCGGTGATGCCGGTGAAGTAAACGCCGAGCTTTGCGTCTGCGTCCGTGTTTATGTGGGCAGTAAACTGGATCTGCGTGTCCGGATCGCTGAGATAGAGGTTGTTCTGAGCGGAATGGACCGTGTTGTCATAGATATACGGAGCGATCGTGCCGCCGCTTCCATACACGCTGCCCATGTATAGGATCTTTTCCGACGCAAACGGCACCAGATAGAGACCGCCGCCCGCTTCGGTGGCGGTATTGCCGGTGATACGGCAGTTCCGGTAGCCGATATAGCAGACGCTGACATACGCGCCGCCGCCCCGTTGGGCGCTGTTGCCGGAGATCGTGCCGCCGTAGAACTCGCAGCGTCCGCCATTCTGGCTGTAGAGACCGCTGCAGTAAACGCCGCCGCCCTCGTTGGTGGCTGTGTTGCCGGAGATCGTGCCGCCGTTGAGATGGAACTGTGCGCCGGAGGCGGCGTAGATTCCGCCGCCGTTGGTGGCCTGATTATTCGAAATGACGCCGCCGTTGATCGTGACAGACCCGGTAGTGGCATAGATGCCGCCGCCGTTGACGGCAGAGTTGCCGGTGATCGCACCGCCGTACATCGTAAAGCTGCCATTGTTCCCAACGGACACCGCACCGCCGTTGCCGGTGACCGTGTTGCCCGTCAGCGTGCCGCTGTAGAGAACGACGTCTGCGTACTCGGCGACACAGATGCTGCCGCCGCTGGCTGTGGAGCCGCCGAGCGTGCCCGTACCGCCGCAGTCGCACAGGTTCAGCTTTGCGGGAAAGCTCTTCTCGCCCTGCAGCTTGATGGCCGGCTGAGACGGGTCGGCGCAGGTAAAGCTGTAGCCGTTCAGGCACAGATACAGGATATGCTTCGGTTCCAGTGTCAGATTGGCTGACACATTGCCGGTCAGATAGACATAAGCAACCTTAAAGGCCATTTCGCCGGTGTCGCTGATCGGAATCCATTTCCATTCATAGGCAATTGCGCTCTTGCCGTCCCACGCCTGCCATTCCACATCGTCTTCGTGGGCGTGGCTCATCGTGCCGCCGCAGTAGCAGTGATTGGCGTGATCCGTGACGGTGAGGGAGACGGGCTCGGACGCCGTCGCGGCGTAGTTATCGGTCTCCGCGGCGTAGGCATAGATTTTGTATTCGCCCGCCGTTGTGAACGCAAAGTCCGCGTCGATCTCGGTATCGGCCGCCGGAGCGGGCGCTGCTCCGAGCATCTGATAATAGGTTACCGCCGCCTCTTCCTACACACCCTCGGCAGAGAGATACGGAAGAACTTTCTCGCGGATACCCACAGAGGTCTTGGAGAGCTTCAGCGTGATGCTCTGAGATTCCTTTGTTCCCGTAACCGTCAGTTCGATACGGGCGATGACGCTGTAGCCTTCTGCCGTCGCCTCGCAGACGAGGGTACGCTTTCCGGCCTTGACGTTTTCCAGCGTCAGCCCGGCCTCCATGGAAAGAGATGTTTCGGAGTCGTTCTCATAGTACCAGCGGTAGGCCGCGGCATTGCTTTCGTTGCCGTCCGCATCGAGTGCCGCGGCGGCCAGGGTGATAGAATCGCCCTGATTTACGGTCAGCGCATAGCTGCCGCTCTTGCCGGTGATGTTATCGCCGGTGATGGTGAGAGACGCGAGCGGCAGATAAGCCACCGTCACGTTCTCCAGCGTGCTCTTTGCCGTCTCGTCCGGGGCAAGCCACCGGCCGCCCGACCGGTAGCGGCAGTTCGGAGCAAGAAAGCTGCCAACATCGCCGGATGCGCCGTTGTCGGCAACGCGGCCATAGATGCCGTTTCCGCTCTTGAGGGTCACTTTGCCGGTATAGCCGGTCAGTTCATTGATGGTGCCGTTGTTGATGACGGTGACGGCGAAGTCTCCGCCGTCCGCCGTCTCGATCTTGGAAACCGTCACGCTGGTCTTGACTACCACAGTGCAGGTCTTATCGAGCCGGATAGCGGCATCATAGTCCTTGTTGACTGTGAGCTGTGCGCCCGCCGTCAGCGTATCGAGCGCCGCGGCCATGGTGTCATACCACGTTGTGGCCGCGGCACCCGCGGCCTTGATGCCCGCGGCGGCTTTGGCGCTGCAAACTGCGCAGCTGCCATCGGTATCGTATGTATGTGGCGCGAGCGGCGCGGTGGTCTCGATCGTTTTCAGCTCATTTTCGCCTTTTTCATCGCTGAAGTTCCGGCCGCAGCGCTCGCACGCCCAATGCTCTACCGTGCCTTTGTCGACACAGGTGGGGTCTTTCGCGGGGATGTTCTTCAGATCATGTCCGACCGGAGGGAAATACACCTTGTCGTGCTCCAGCTTTTCGCCGGACAAATCCTCCCAGAGGAAATAATACCCGCAGCCCTTGCACTCCCAGCATCGCGTCGAATAATACCATTCGGTGCAGGCAGCGGAGGCATTATAATCATGGCGCACGATCTCGGAAATTCCCTTATCCGACGTCAGCGTGAGACTGACGGAGAATTTCTTGGAGTCGCTGCCGGTACCATACGCCGCGTTGAACGTATCCGTAAAGGTGCCGGTAAACCTCTTGTGGCAGAGCTCCGTGTCCACGTTGGTGAAGGTATGCTCTCCATCGTGCCGGAAGGAGTCATCCGCGGAGTACAGCTCACAGTCCGGATCGGTGCAGCGGAAGTGTACGCTGTATTTGACTGTGATCTTTTGCTCTGCTTTCCACTTGGAGATATCAACGGTCAAACCGGATATCCCAACGATCTCGCCGGTGTGTCCGTCCGCGCAGGAGGAACTCTCCGCGCTGAGCGTAAACGTTGCGTCGCCGCCTTTGGCGGTCGCGCTCCCGCCCGCCGCGGAGGCCGTCACCGGCAGCCACGTCAGCACCATGCAGCACAACAGAAGGAGGCTGAGCAGTCGTTTTTTCATGGTCGTTCCTCGCTTTCTTATTTGCGCTTTCCGCTTGGTGCGGGAAGCGCGCCGGGGACAGAATGTCCGGTCATTTTTTCTTTTTCCGCCGGGCTATTACGACGCCGGCAGCGCCGGCCACGATGACGAGCGGGATGATCCACCATGCGCTGCTGCGCGCCGGAGCCGGCTCGGGCTCGGCGGGCTCCGCAGCGGGTTCCGCAGTGGGCGCAGGCTCGGGCGCTGCGGTGGGCGCGGGGGCGGGATCTTCCTTGATCTCCACAACGGGGATCACTTCATTTCCCGTATAGCCGCAGACCTCGCATACGTGCTCCCGTTCGCCGGGCTCCTCCGCCGTTGCCTCCCGGAGGGCTACCCAGTCCCCGAAGGTGTGCGCTTCTTTCGCCTGGACGACGCGGCCGCAGCGGGAGTAGGAGTGTTCGTGCTCCGTTTCGGTGATCTTCCAGCGCAGCACGCAGCCGTTCACATGGTTGCGCCCGGCCAGACCGCCGTACTCTTCGTGGCAGAACTCGCACGTTGCCGCCCACAGGCAGGTCGCCGTGCCGCCGGTGTGCTGCCCCGTAGCGGGGATCGCTTTGCCGGAGGCGAGCTTTGTGTCGCAGTCCTTGCAGTATGTATTGCCGGTGTAGCCCGCTGTCGTGCAGGTGGCCGCCGCCGCGCCGCGGATCTCCGTATTACCGGTGTGTTTTCCCGCGGCGGGGATCACCGTGCCGGTGGCGAGCTCCACGCCGCAGTCCTTGCAGTATGTATCCCCGGTGTAGCCGTCCTGCGTGCAGGTGGCTGCCACCGCATCGCGGATCTCCTCATTGCCGGTGTGGTTTTTCGGGTTAATTCCGTTATTCGGGTCAAGATACGTCTCCGTTCCCTTGTAGTAGCAGGCGCCGCAGTTCTCGTAGTACACAGCCTTAGAGACGCAGGTGGCCGGAGACTTAAGGCAGGCGGGCCAAGTGCCCTGCCTGAACGAATGCGCGCCATAATGGGTTTTCCCCTCGGTGCAGTTGAGGCACCAAACCCAGTGGGATTCGGCGTCTCTTCCTACCTCCGTGTCGGAGTCCCACTTCCAGCGCGCGGGAAAAGTATGCCCGCTGTAGTACTGCCCGCCGCAAGCGGTGCACGTGCCCGGCGTGACGCAGGTCGCGCTGCCGTCACCGGAGCAGTTTGCCGTGTCGACCGCGCCGCAGCCGTCGCGCCGGCAGGTGCGGAAGTGGGTACCGTCGCCGTTAGGCTGCCACTCGCCCCAGGCGTGGCCGAGTATGCCGTACTGAGCGCCGCACTTCTCGCAGGTTTTTCCTGTGGTGCAGGTAGGCGTTTCGTCGCCGCCGGTGTGCTGATTGTATTCGGCTTCACTATCAACGACAGTACTTTGTCTGTGGCATTCTATGCACTCACGGATTATATAATGTACCTCATTGTGCTGCGAACCAGAGCCATTCGGCGAATACCCCAAAATTATATGGTCGGTATTTTTATTGCAAAACTTACACATTCTGTATATTGTTTCCTGTGTTGTCGAATCTTCCGCGGCGAAGGCCGCCGTCGGCAAAAGGGTCAGCAGCAGTACGGCGGTAAGGATCGCAATCCAGAATTTCTTTTTCATTCTCATAGCCCCCCTGAAACAAAAGATCGTTCTCTTCGTTTGGCATGCACACCAAGAGCATAGCATGAGCGGGCGGCAAAAGCAATAGAAAAAGAAAACCCATCGCCAGAGGCGATGGGGAAAAAAGGGGGGGCGGGGCGACAATCCCTCCGTCTTTTGCCTGCGGCAAAATCCACCTCCCTTTACACAAGGGAGGCTTTGGGGGTGCACATTGGCTCCCTTGTGCAAAGGGAGCTGCCGAGCTTGCGAGGCTGAGGGATTGTTCGCCCTCAAGGAGGGAGGTTGTAGGCGGGCGGGGCTCTGCTCCGCCCGAAGGGACTTGCCCTGCGCTGCGGCGCAGGCCGCCTCGGGTTGCAAGTCTCCCCCGGAGGCTTGCCAGGAGCCCTCGGGTTCAAGTCCTCGGATAGTAAAAAACAGCCGTCCCATACGGGACGACTGTTTTTACTGGTGCGCGAGGGGGGACTTGAACCCCCACGTCCGGAGTGGACACTAGAACCTGAATCTAGCGAGTCTACCAATTCCACCACTCGCGCATGCTGTCAGCTTACCTATAATAGCATTTACCGCAGAAAATGTCAACAGAAAAATTTCTCATACTGTCATTTCCTGCCTGCGGGGGAAAACCTTGTTTCCGCGCACAAAATGTGGTAAAATTCCATCAAAGAGGTGTTGCATCATGCATATGACCGATCTGATCGAAAAGAAAAAACAGGGTCAGACCCTCACGCAGGAGGAACTGCATTTTATCGTTCACGGCTACACGGCGGGGGACATCCCGGACTACCAAATGTCCGCGCTGATGATGGCCATCTATTTCCGCGGCATGACGCCGGAGGAAACGGCGCAGCTCACCATAGAAATGGAGCACTCCGGCGACGTGGTCGATCTCTCGCCGCTCGGCGAGCACACTGCCGACAAACACTCGACCGGCGGCGTCGGCGACAAGACCTCGCTCGTGCTCTGCCCAATGGTGGCGGCGTGCGGCGGCAAAATGGCGAAAATGTCCGGCCGTGGTCTCGGCCACACCGGCGGCACGATCGACAAGCTCGAATCCTTCCCAGGCTTCTCCACCGCCATGACGCCCGAAAAATTCCTCGAAAACGCCGAGAACGTCGGCTTTGTCATCGCCGGGCAGACGGCGAATCTCGCCCCGGCGGATAAGAAAATGTACGCGCTGCGCGATGTGACCGCAACGGTGAACTCCATCCCGCTGATCGTCTCGAGCATCATGTCCAAGAAGCTTGCCTCCGGCGCGCGCACCATCGTGCTGGACGTGAAAACCGGCTCCGGCGCGTTCATGGAGACGGAGGAGTCCGCCTTTGAGCTCGCGCGGCAGATGGTGAGCGTCGGCAAGCACGCCGGGCGCAACATGGCCGCCGTCGTGACCGATATGGATCAGCCGCTCGGCTTCGCCGTCGGCAACGCGCTGGAGGTCAAGGAAGCCATTTCTGTTCTGCGCGGCGCGGACGTGCCGGATCTTCGCGAGCTGTGCCTCGTCCTCGGCACGAACATCCTCGTCCGCAGCGGCCTTGCCGAAACGGAGGCGGAAGCCCGCGCGCGCCTCGAAGCGTCCATCGAAAGCGGCGCCGCGCTCGATAAGCTCGCGGCTATGGTACGCGCGCAGGGCGGCGATCCCGCGGCGGTATACGATACCTCGCTTCTCCCGCAGGCGCCGGTCGTGCATACCGTGAAAGCGCTGCGCGACGGCTACATCGCCGCGATGGAGGCAAAGGACATCGGCCTCGTCTCCATGCACCTTGGCGGCGGCCGCGCCACGAAGGAGGATGTGATCGACCTCTCCGTCGGCGTTGTGCTCGCGGCGAAGGACGGAGCATACCTCCACGCGGGCGACACGCTCGCCACCATCCACGCCAAAACCGAAGCGGACGCCGCCGCGGCGGAGGAAGAGCTCTTGAAATGCTACACCTTCTCCGACGAAGTGCCCGTCCGGCCGCCGTTCATCCGCGGCGTTGTGACCTGATGTAAACAAATCATAACAATAAAATAGGAGTGACCCAATGAGAAACGAGTATCCCCTGTATCTGAACGGCGCATGGACGCCGCAAACCGACGGCTGCGTGCGCGAGGACATCGAGCCCGCGACGGGCAAGCCCCTCTTCACGGTGCACCGCGCCGGTCCTGCCGACGTGGAGACCGCGCTCGCGACTGCGGCGGCGGCTTTCCCCGGCTGGGCGAAAACGATGGCGGACGTGCGGGAGCGCGTGCTGCTGCGCGCCGCGGACATCATGGAGTCGCGCGAGAGCGAGTTCATGGAGCTTCTCGTCCGCGAGGGCGGCAAAGCGCAGCCCATCGCGCGCGGCGAGTTTGCCGGCAGCGTGAATCTCTTCCGCGTCGCGGCGGGCGAGTGCCGCCGCCACACGACGGATATGTACCCGCCGAGCAAGCCGGGGCAGCTGTCCATGGCCGTGCGCCAGCCGCTCGGCGTGATACTGGGAATACTCCCGTTCAATTACCCGCTGATCCTCTCGGTGAAAAAGCTCGCGTTCGCGCTGGCCGCGGGCAACAGCTTCATTCTCAAGCCGTCGCCGCACACCCCGGCGGTGTGCCTGCTGCTCGGCGAGGTGCTGCACGAGGCCGGTCTCCCGGCGGGCGTGCTGAGCGTCGTCCCGGTCGCGGACGAGAGCCTTTCCGCGGTGCTCGCGCAGGATAAGCGCGTGCGCATGGTGTCGTTCACCGGCGGCGGGAACGCCGGGCGGAAGATCGCCATGGCCGCAGCGCAGGACTTCAAGCGCACGGCAATGGAGCTCGGCGGCAAAAACCCGCTGCTCGTGCTGCGCGACTACGATCTCGACGAGGCCGTAAAAACCGCAGGGCTCGGCGCGTTCAGCAACCAGGGGCAGCTCTGCATGGCAACGTCGCGCATTCTCGTGGAAGAGCCGCTGTACGAGGCGTTCTGCGAAAAGCTGCGCGACTACGCGCTCTCGCTCAAGGTCGGCGACCCGACCGACCCGGACGTGTTCATCGGCCCGCTGATCGACGAGCGCCATTGCGCCTTTGTCCGCTCGCAGGTGGACGATGCCGTCTCGAAGGGCGCAAAGCTCCTCTGCGGCGGCACGCACGACGGCCCCTTCTTCCGCCCGACGGTGCTCTGCGGCGTGAACGAGACCATGCGCATCTTCTACGAAGAGAGCTTTGCGCCGGTAACGAGCGTCATCCCCGTGAAGGACGCTGACGAAGCGCTCGCGAAGTGCAACGATAACCTCTTCGGTCTCTCCGCCGCGGTGCTCACGCACGATTTGGACCGCGCCATGGAGCTCGGCATGAAGATCGAAGCCGGCATGGTGCACATCAACGATCTCACGTACCTGAGCGCGACGACCGCCCCCTGCGGCGGCTGGAAGGAGAGCGGCGTCAGTCGTGAAGGCGGCAAGTTCTCCATGGACGATTATACCGAGATCAAATGGCTCACGTTCCAGAGCAGCCGCACGTGGTAAATGAATAAAGGAACCGCCCATTCCGGGAAACACCCCGGAATGGGCGGTTGTTTATATATGGCTCCCTCATATATGGCTCCCTCCGACGAGAGAGGCAAAATAGCATTCCGCAAACCTGCTTGGCTCCCTCCTTGAGGGAGCTGGCAGCGGCATAGCCGCTGACTGAGGGAGTAACTCCTTCCGTCTCGCCTTTGGCGAGCCACCTTCCTCAAAGAGGAAGGCGTTTTTTATTCTCTCGCTTGCTCGTACCGCTCCTTGCCCCACCACTTGGGCATGAGCTCTTTGAGCGTCACGGTCTCGCGTGCCGCGTAATCCACCAGGATCTCCATATCCTCGTTTTCCTCGTTGAGCTGGTAGAAAAATTCCCGGCACGCGCCGCACGGCATCCCGCTGCCCTCGCCGTAGGGCGGCTTGTCCCGAAAGGCGATCATCCGCCGCACCTTTGTTTGGCCGCTCTGCATGTACATGTTGAGCAGCGCGACGCGCTCGGCGCAGAGATTCATCACGCCGCTGCACGATTCAATGCAGAACCCCGTGTAAATTTCGCCGTTGTCCGCCTCCAGCGCGCACACGACGTGGTGCGCATACACGAACGGCGACACATCCTCCGGGTGATACTCCTTCGCCGCCGCCTCATACAGTCTCTCCCAGATATCCAACGAAAACACCTCCTGATATTATGAAAACTATATTATGTAAATAAAATTACGTTAACTCGTCGAAAATCGCCCGCATATTCTCCTCGGAATACTCCATGTTCGCCGACCACAGCCGCGCAAGCTCCACGCGCTCTGCAAAGCTGATAGCGCCGTTTTCCGTCCGCACCGCCGCGCCGAGCGCGTAGAGCATCGCGGTGCTCAAAACGGCGAACGCCGCGCGCTGCGGCAGACAGCGTCCCTCGTCCGCGAGCAGGTGCCGCAGCAGAAAATAAACGAGCAGCTGCTCATACTCCGTCTCCCACGCGGCGGAAACGGCGTGGAACCCGGCAAAATCGACCGCCCCGCCGAGCCGCGCGAGCGCCTCCGGGAACTCCTCCTCCAGCGGCTCAAGAGAAGCGAAAAACGCCGCCCACGCGCGCGCCGTCCGCCGGGGCAGGGAAGCGCCGGCGAGCGAGAGGATCTTCTGCATCCGCCCACCGAGAGACAGCCGCCGGTCCTGCGCCGCGTCCAGCAGCTTCTGCCGGAAGAGCAGCAGCTCCACGGTCTCGCGCGGCGGCGCGGCGGAAACCTCGCCGCAAAGCGTCACCTTTTCCGCCTGCGCCAGGAGCAGCCGCGCCGCCTCCTCGCAGCAGAGCCCCAGCCCGATCTCCGTCCGCCCGGGGAGAAACACGCGGTAGCGCGGATGGTCGCGGCAGATGTTGCAGAGCGCGCTCTCGCTGAGCGTGCGCTGGATCTCACAAAGGTTATCCTCCCGGAGCATGGCGCACCGCCCGCCGCCGCAGAGCCGAAAGTGCGGCGGCTCGCCCGGCTCCATGGCCGCGCGGATGCGCTCGCCCATCTTGCCCGGCAGCGCATCATACCGCGCCGCGCTCGCCTCGTCAATGTCGATCTCCCAGCCGATGCAGCAGTTGTGGCGGCATGCGCCCGCCGTGCAGCGAAACGCCTCGTAATACGCGGGAAAAATCTCCGTCATGGCGATCCCCTCCTTTTTCCCGTCCACTATACCACAAAACACCTTGCCCCGCCACCCCGTATGTGATACAATATATTGTGCATCAAAGGAGCGCCGCCGTGGAAGTATTGTATCTGGACAATAAAATCATCGTCTGCGTGAAGCCCGCCGGCGTCCTTTCCACGGACGAGCCGGGCGGCATGCCGTCCCTGCTGCGCGCCGCGCTCGGAGACGATGCCGCTCCCGTCTACGCCGTCCACCGGCTGGACGCCGCTGTTTCCGGCGTCATGGTCTACGCCCGCACGCGCCACGCCGCCGCCGATCTTGGCCGCGCGATCGAGCGCGGCGACGTGCGCAAGGAATACCTTGCCGTCGCCTGCGGCGCGCTGCCCGCCCCGTCCGGCGAGCTGCGCGACCTTCTGCGGCGCGACCGGAAGCTCCGCAAAACCTTCGTCGCCGAAGCGCCGGGGAAGGACGTGCGCGAAGCGCGTCTCGCGTATGAAGTACTCGCAGAGCGCGCCGGGCTCTCGCTCTGCCGCATCCGGCTGTACACCGGACGCGCGCACCAGATCCGCTGCCAGCTCGCCGCGCACGGCGCGCCGCTCTGGGGCGACGCAAAATACGGCGGCAGCGGGGAAGGGGACATCGCGCTTTTTTCCTGCAAGCTCGCCTTTCCGCACCCGCTCACCGGCGAGGTGCTGACATTTGAAAAAACCCCGCCCGCGGCGTACCCGTGGACGGAATTTTCCGGAGAGATATAAATGGAAACCAAACTCACAACGCTCTGCTATATGGAGCGCGGCGGCGAGTACCTGATGCTCCACCGCACGAAAAAAGAAAACGACGAGAACCACGACAAATGGATCGGCGTCGGCGGCAAGTTCGAGCCGGGGGAGAGTCCGGAGGACTGCCTCCGCCGCGAGGTGCGCGAAGAAACGGGGCTCACGCTCACGCGCTGGCGCTACCGCGGCCTCGTAACGTTCGTCTCGGACGTGTGGCCGTGCGAATATATGCACCTGTTCACCGCGGACGCATGGACGGGCGAAGAAAAGCCCTGCGACGAGGGAGAGCTTGCGTGGATCGGCAAGGACGAGCTGCTCACGAAAAAGCTCTGGGAGGGCGATAAGATATTTCTTCGCCTGCTCGCGGAGGACGCGCCGTTCTTCTCGCTCAAGCTCGTTTACCGCGGCGAGGAGCTGACCGCCGCCGAGCTGAACGGCGTGCCGCTCAAAGGATAAACGTACATTATTATAAATAGTAGGAGGAACTGCAATGCTTATCCATCTCAACCAGATCGAGGAAACCCCGGCCGAGCACATGCTCGGCGGCGAAGGCACGATTTATCTCCGGCGCTTCATGGACGACGCCGGAAAGATCATGCTCGTCCGCGTGCAGCCCGGCTGCTCCATCGGCATGCACACGCACGAAACGAGCAGCGAAGTCTGCTACATCCTCTCCGGCCACGCCAAGGTGCTGTACGATGGGGAAGTGCTGCCGCTCGAGCCCGGCGTCGTGCACTACTGCCCGAAGGGCCACTCCCACTCCGTCTTCAACGACGGCGACGAGGAAATGACCATGTACTGCGTGGTGTCCAACGGCTGAGAGGATGCGACAATCCCTCTGTCGCGGCGTGTGCCGCGCCACCTCCCTTTACACAAGGGAGGCAGCGGAGAAAAAAGGCCCCCTTGTGTAAAGGGGGCTGTCAGCCGAAGGCTGACTGAGGGATTGTCGGCTCCCTCTGACGAGGGCAGACTCTCCCCGGCGGGGAGAGATGTCGCCGAAGGCGACAGAGAGGGGGGCGGAGCTGGCAGCGGCAAAGCCGCTGACTGAGGGAGAGAAACGTATCCTTGTCTATATCGCGGAGTTCGCCCCTCTGTTCGTGGAGTTCGCCCCTCTGTCAAAAAACGCCCGTACCGCGCGAAAACCCCGGTATTTCCGGCCCTTCCCGGCGGCGGATGACACAAAAGCGTGACTGCGCAGAATGACAATCCCTCCGTCGCGGCATGCGCCGCGCCACCTCCCTTTACACAAGGGAGGCAGTGAAGCAAAAGGGCTCCCTTGTGCAAAGGGAGCTGTCAGCCGCAAGGCTGACTGAGGGATTGTCGGCTCCCTCTTTGAGGGAGCTGGCTCGCCGCAGGCGAGACTGAGGGAGTTATACCCCCACCGCCGCCGCAAGCTTATTCATATTATCCCTCTTGAGCTGCATCGACGAGTGCACATACCGATCCAGCGTCACCTTCGTGCTCGCGTGGCCGAGAATTTCGGAGAGCGATTTGATCTCAAACCCGACCTCCACCGCCCGCGTCGCGAACGTGTGGCGCAGCGTGTGAAAATGCACCCCCTCGAGAGCGCACGCGCGGGTATATTTCTCCATCCGGTATTGCAGCGCCCGCGGCTCCATATACTCTCTTGTCCCCGTGAGCACATAGGCATCCTCGCACCCCGGCGCCATCCGCGCGCACAGCTCCGCGGCAAAATCCGTCAGCGGTATCGTCCGCACGGAGGTATCGCTCTTCGGCGAGCCGGTGACGACGCGCGTTTTCATCCCGTCCCCGCCGCTGGTGTCGCGCAGGCGCTGCAGCGTCGCCGTGATGCGTATCGTCCTCTCGCTGAGCGAAACGTTTCCCCACCGCAGCGCGCAAAGCTCGCCGATGCGGATGCCGGTGCACAGCGTCAGCAGCACGCCGAATTTGCTCTCGTCCATATCCTTCAGGAGATACGCCGCGAACCGCTGCTGCTCCTCGCGCGAGAGGACGCGCATTTCCCGCCGCGCGCACCGCGGATACGTGATCTCCGCCGCCGTCATGCCCGGCAGCAGGGAAGCCGTGTACTTCAAAATGCTCCCCAGCACCACGAGAATATCGTGCACCGTTTTCGGCGCAAGCTCCTCCTCAAACAGCAGCTCGCGCGAAAACTCCTCCGCCACCGCGGAGGTGATCCCCTGCGGGAAGCACCCGCCGAGCCGCGGCTTGATGTGCCGCTCGAGCATCGTCTCATATTTTATGTACGTCGCCTCCTTCACCTTCGTCTGCCGCGCCCGGAGCCATTCGTCGCAGTAATAGGCAAACCGCCGCCGCGAAACGATCGGCGCGGGCATCCCGGCGAGCGCCGCGGCCTTGATCTTCGTCACCTTCTCCTTCGCCTCGCGGTACGTCTTGCCGTAGCAGAAGCCGTAGCGGATCTTGCCCGAGAGCTCGTACCCCTTGATATACCGCGCCTCCCAGCGCCCATCCTTGCGTTTGAAAATGTTTTCACCCTTCGACATTATTTTACCTCCTGATGTGGTATGTTTTTTGCGGTGGGATGCCCCCCCGCGCTTTTGACTGCGTGCCTGACTGCGCAGGATCGCCCAAACGTTCCTCCTGCGGTATACATGTGTAAAGAAACTTACATGTGTAAGGTAATGGTGGAAAAATTTTAACGGGATTTTGACCGAAAAACCGCGAATAAGTGTTGATTTTCTCTGGCACACATGCTATACTGACGTTGCATAACAGAGAGTGTCTGTATCATAGAGGGGCGAACTCCACGAACAGAGGGGCGAACTCCACGAAAAAAAGGAGCCGCCATTTGTTGGCAAATCGAACCATCCGTTCAGGAAAAAGAAAGGAAACGGGTGCGGGTTTGCTGTTTTTTTCCGGTATTATGTAAGTGATCACTTATTAACATAACGTAAATTGCTTTACATAATACGAAAATTTACACAGGAGTACCCATTTGGAACAGAAAGAGATCCGACAGGCGTTCATTCAAAGCGCCATCCACGTCGTCGCCCGGGACGGTCTCGTCAAGGCAACGACCAAGGCCATCGCCGCCGCAGCCGGTCTCAACGAAGCATATATCTATAAATGCTTCCGCGGAAAGGACGAGCTGCTCGCCGCGGCGCTCTGGAAACTGGATGCGGGACTTTCACAACACTTGAGTGAAACGTTTCCAATCATGCGTAATGCGACTCTTTCGTGGAAAGAACGCTGTTTTATTCTCTGGGAAAGCAGCTGGGTATTCATCCTGCAGAAGGACGATGAAGTCCTTTTCTATCTCCGGTACTATTACTCCTCCGATTTCCGCGCGCACGCGCGCGAGAAGCACCTGGAATATTACCGCGCGCTGACGAGCCGCATCGGCTATGTCTTCCGTCCGGGAACGGACATAGATTTGATAACGCACCAGATGTTTGAAACCATGCTTTCCTTCGCCGCGCACGTCATGGCGGGGGATATGCCGAACGATAACACCACAACGGAACGGACCTTCGCGCAGATCTACAGCTTTGTCGCGCCCCACTTCCGTGACGAACTGACAACGGGAGAGGGGATCGCCGCCCTATGAAAGCCATCCGAAAAATCTGGAACATCGTGAGCACCGTGCTCGTCTCGCTTGTCGTCCTGCTGGCGCTGCTGCTGGTGGGGGCGAGAGTCTTTGGCTTGCAGGTGTTCACCGTCCTCTCCGGCTCCATGGAGCCTACATACCACACCGGCTCGCTCATCTATGTGAAAAAGGTAGACCCGTACACCATTCAATCGGGACAGGTCATCACCTTCATGCTCGACGAGGACACCATCGCCACGCACCGCGTCGTCGGCATCGTGCCGGACGAGGAGGACGCCTCCGTCATCCGCTTCCGCACGAAGGGCGATGCGAACGAGAGCGAGGACGGCGGCCTTGTCCATTATAAAAACGTCATCGGCACGCCGGTGTTCACGATCCCGTATCTCGGCTTTGTTGCCAATTACATCCAGCATCCCCCCGGCATGTACGTGGCCATCGCCGCCGGAGCCGTGCTTTTGATGCTTACCTTCCTCCCGGACGTGTTCGCCCCGGAGGAGAAGACCGAGACCGAGCCGAAGCCGAAGCGCCGCCGCGCCGCCGCAGAGGAGAGAGCGCCCCGCCGCGTCAGATCCGCTGCGGAGGAGATCCCCGCGGAGGATATTCCCGCGGAGGATATTCCCGCGGAGCCCGCCGCGGAAAAAACAAAAAGACGCGCCCGCCCCGCCGAGGGACGCCACGTCCGCAAATGATGTGGGAAACGCCGAAAGGCTTCCTATATAGCAAGGAAAGCAAAAAATTTTTTAGGAGGTTTTCGTAAAATGAAAACGAAACGCAAAGCCCTGCTTCTCAGTCTGTGCGCGGTGCTGCTTGTTGTGGCGTCTGTCATGGGCACGATGGCGTACCTGACCTCTACTGACGAGGTTGTCAATACCTTTACCGTCGGTAAGGTCAACATTAAGCTTGACGAAGCCAAGGCGAATCCGGACGGCACGCTGGTTGAGGGCGCTGACCGCGTCCAGGCCAACAGCTACAAGCTGCTGCCGGGTCACACCTACAACAAGGACCCGATGGTCACCGTGCTGAAAGACAGCGAGGAAAGCTACATCAAGATGACCGTCACCTTCTCCAAGGCCAGCGCTCTGGATGCTATCTTTGCTCCTGATGGTGCGAACCTGACCAGTATCTTCAACGGCTATGATGCTGCCAACTGGATCGCCAAGGGCAGCACGAAGGATGCCACCGCGGACACCCGTACTTACGAGTTCTGGTACAAAGAGACCGTTGGCGCTCCCGACGGCGATGTCGCTCTGGACCCTCTGTTTGATTCCATCACTGTTCCCGGCACGATCACCAAGGAACAGCTTGCCACCATCGAAGGCATGACCATCACGGTCAACGCCTACGCCATTCAGGCTGACGGCTCCAGCACCGCTGACGAAGCATGGAGCAAGTATTAAAGTAAAGCAAAAAACGGATTGTCGTTTTTCCCCTTTATGAATCCTTGAGGAAAGGAGGAAGAAGAAAATGAAGCATGCTGCAAACCGCCGCCGCGGTGTGAGCACCCGCGCGTTCGTCGCGCTGCTGGCGCTCGTCCTCGTGATCGGCTGTGTGGCCGGAGGTACCATCGCGTGGCTCGTTGCCACAACGGATCCCGTTGTGAATACCTTCACTTATGGCGATATCAACATCGGACTGGGCGAGACAACGAAGAATCCTTATAAAATTGTCCCCGGCACGACGATTGCCAAGGATCCGAAGGTCACCGTTGAGAAAGGTTCCGAGCCCTGCTGGCTGTTCGTTGAGGTTGCTGCCACCGGCGCTATCTCCGAGCACATCGACGGCAAAGACGACACTCCGAAGGTGACCTACACCATCGCTGACGGCTGGACTAAGCTGCAGGACGGCGTTTACTATCGTGAGGTCGATGCCCTGAATGCAACCGAGAATCTTGAATACTTTGTTCTCAAGGATAACATCATCACGGTTAGCCAGGATCTGACCAAGCAGGAAGTCAATGACGCCGCTGTGAAGCAGCCCACCCTGACCTTCACGGCCTACGCCGTGCAGAAGGACAACGTTACTACCCCGGAAGCTGCTTGGGCAATTGCCAAGCCCACCCCTACCCCCTGAACCCATGCACAGGAGTGCAAAAAATATTTATTTAAGGAGTACATAAGTACATGAAAAAGAAAATCACCGCACTGTGCCTCTGCGTCGCCCTTCTGGCGGTCGCCGTTGTGGGCGCCTCCCTCGCGTACTTCACTGACACCGACACCGCAACGAATACGTTCACCGTGGGAAATGTTAAGATCGACCTGATTGAGCAGCAGACTGGTGAGAACGGTCTTGAGGACTTCGGCCCGAATAAGCCTTTGGTTCCCGGCAAAGTAAACGATGGCAACGCTGTCTCCAAGATCGTCACTGTGAAGAATACCGGTGCGAACGACGCTTGGGTTTGGGTTGAAATCAAGGTTCCCACCGTTCTGGTCAGCAAAGATATTCTGGGAGCATCTAAGGAAACCTTCAACGCTCTGCACTGGAATAGCTACGGCTACTTCACCACCGAATATCACGATAAGATGAGTGCCAGCGGCTCTCCTCTTGCGGATGGTGTTCTGGATGCAGCTGGCGAACCGACCAATCCCAACATGGTTGCCGTTGAGGATGGCCTGTGGAACGATTTTAAGTATGTTGGCGTTGATGGAGCTTACACCGTGTTCCGCGCCACAATGGCAAAAACTCTGGCGGCCGACAAAATCTCTCTGCCCTGCCTGCGTCAGGTCTACATGGATTGGCGTATAAATGCCAATGAGGACGGTAGTTGGACCTTCCCCGAGACCAATAACGGAACTTACGACTACACTGGTGCTACGATTCCCGCAGGCACCAAGTGGGAAGTCATTGTTAACGCCTATGCCATTCAGGCCGATGGTTTCAATGATGTGGATGCTGCAATTGTAGCATACGCCAACAACGGCAAATAATTTCCACGCCCAAGCCTCCCTTGTGTAAAGGGAGGTGGCACGGCGAAGCCGTGACGGAGAGGGATTGTCGTAAACCCCTCAGTCAGCCTTGCGGCTGCCAGCTCCCCTATTAGGGGAGCCAAGCTGGTAGTCCGCGAACGGACTTGCCTCCCCTAATAGGGGAGGTGGCGCGGCGCAAAGCGCCGTGACGGAAGGGTTTCCCCGTTGCCTCCCTCTCCGAGGGAGCCAATAAAAAAGCCTCCCTTGTGTAAAGGGAGGTGGCGCGAAGCGCCGGAGGGATTGTCTGTATCGGCCAAACGAGAGAACAATCCCCCAGTCAGCAGAGCTGACAGCCCCCTTTGCACAAAGGGGCCATAAAAAGTTCGAATATGGTCTGCACTTTTCGGAGTGCAGACCATAGGAGAGCATCTGGGGTAAATGCGCCTTTACAGGTGTTCTCCTATGGTGAACAGCCATATAACATTGTAAGTAACACACTGCAAATACGTTCCTGAGGGGAGTAACAGCAATGAAGCGAAAAGTTTTGATCCTGTCGGTGCTTGCCATCCTGATCGCCATTCTCGCGGCGAACACGCTGGCCTACTTCACCGCAGACACCAAAGCGCACAACGTGATCACCAGCGGCGGTGTGAGCATCGAGCTCAAAGAATGGGCGAACGATGACCGCACCGAAAAGTTTGAAGACAAAACCGGCGTCATGCCCGGCGCGGAGATCACGAAGATCGTCGAGATCGAAAACACCGGCACCGGCCCGGTCTGGGTGCGCGTGCAGGTGGTACTCGATGTTTTCGATAAGGAAAAGAAATCGCTCGATCCCAAGTACGTGACGCTGGACTTCAACGAAACGGACTGGACGTATTTTGACGGGTACTATCATTATAACTACCCGCTCGATCCCGGCGAGACGACGGAGCCCCTCTTCACCACCGTCACCTTTGACCCGAAGATGGGCAACGAGTACCAGAACTCCACGGCGTATGTGGAAGTGAAAGCGGTCGCGGTGCAGACGGCGAACAACGGCACGGACGTCTTCTCCGCCGCCGGCTGGCCGAGCTTCGGCCCCCCGGAGCCGACGGCTGTCCCGGAAAATCCTTAAGGAGGTCGTGAAATGAAAAAGAAACTGGTAGCGCTGTTTCTCTGCTGCGCTCTCACCTTCGGCCTCGTAACCGCGGCCCTCATCACCCCCGCCTCCGCCGAAACGGATTTCATGGTCTATGACGAAAACGGCACGCCCATCACCACGGTGGAGCTGCCGGAAAACGGCTCCGTCAGAGTGGATGCCCTGCTCAACGAAAGCGCGAGCGGCACATTCCAGTGGCAGATCATGGCTCGCGGCGTCTGGGCGAACGTTGTCGGCGCGTCCGGCAGCAGCCTCACGCTGCGCTATGCCATGCTCGCCAACGTCCTCAATGGCGACGGTCAGGCCACCATCCGCTGCCGCTTCACCCCCCTCGGCGCGGAAGCCATGTACTCCAACACCGTGACGGTGCAGATGGTCTCCGGCGATGTCGCCACGACCATCCCCGTGGATGACGCCGACTTTAACTTCACTGTGACCGATCCCGGCAGCGTCGTAGAGCACGAGACCGCCGCGCCCGCGCAGGAAGCCCCGGCGCAGGAGACCCCGGCGCAGGAAGCGCCCGCCGCCCCGGAAGGTGGCTCCGTGCCCGCCGACAATACGATCTTTTCGGACGATAACACTGTCCCCGCCGCCGACGCAATCATCCCCGCCACTGACGCGGTCGCTCCCGAGGATCAGCTCCAGACGCTGGCCGAGGTCGGCGCGGATGACCCCGCCCAGCAGGACGGCGAAAACGGCGACCCCGCCAACGACACGCCGGATGTGAAAAAGACCTACAATATCGTTATCGACTACAAGTTCGAGAATGGTACGACGGCGGCGGACTCCTATACCGCCACGCTGGCGGAGGGCGAGTCCTTCTCCGCTACCGTAGTTTTCCCGACGGTGCAGGGCTATCTGCCCTATGTTGGCGAGAGCGCGGAGACGCGGCCCACGCTTGAACTGAATTATCCCAGCGTTTCCGAAGATGTGACCATCCACGTAACCTATAAGCCCACCAATGTTGGCTTCACCGTTATCCACTACCAGCAGAACGTCAATGACGACAATTACACGGAAGTGGAGCGCGATACGACGCAGCAGGGACTTACCGGTTCGCAGGTTCCCGAGGTTGCGAAAAAGTATGAGGGTTTCTACTCTCTGAAATATGAGCAGCCGAACATCGCGGCGGACGGCTCCACGGTCATTGAGGTTTACTACGACCGCTATTACTTCCTGATGCTCTTCGACATGGACGGCGGCTACGGCACTGACCCGATCTATGTCCGCTATGGCGCGCCGCTCGGCACCATCAATGAACCCACCAAGGCCGGTTATGAGTTTGCCTACTGGTCTGAATCCAAGGATGGCTCTGAGGTAACTCTTCCCGGCACCATGCCTGCAACGAATAAGACATATTATGCAGTTTGGACGCCTGAAGCCACCGCCAAGGTCACCGTCGTCTTCTGGGGCGAGAATGCGGATGACGAGGATTACTCCTATTTGTCCAAAGACAAAGTCATTAACCTGAAACCCGGCACAGAGTTTACCTATTCCGAAAACGGAATGCTGGTATGCGCGCTGGAAGAGCATACCCACAACGATGCTTGCCTCGGCTGCGGCAAGGATGAACATACCCATTCGGCTGTCACCGGAAGTTGCTATGCTCTAACGTGCGGGCAATCACATACGCATATTGATAAGTGTTATGCGAATACAGGAGCATCCGCAAATCCCCGATATGCCCCGGATAACCCCCAAGAGGGACAAATCTATATAGTCGATATAGATTTATACAAATGGTCATACATCTATATCAATAATCAATGGTATAATTACACTGGGAATCTGAACAATGGAAGTGTTGCCACACCTACATGCGGTCAGGGACACACGCACTCCGATTCCTGCTATACTTTGACTTGTACCATCGAAGAACATACGCATGCTGCTGCTTGCTACACCTGTGGCAAGACCGCACATACCCATAATTCTGACTGCTACATGCAGGGCGCAGGACTGGATGGCACTCTCTGGGAGTTCGACCATTCCGATACCATCACGGTAGCGGCTGACGGCTCCTCGGTTGTCAACGTCTATTATGACCGTAGGGAGTATAGCGTGCAGTTTTATACTCGCGACAGAAACCCTTCGGAGTATACGCAATATAAGATTACTGCTAAGTGGGGGGCATCAATTCATGACAAATGGCCCTCTGTAAATGATAATTCCAGCTGGTATGTTTCTTCAAGCGGATCCACTTTCCAAGCCGGTATTCAGGTAATGCCCGTAGGTGGAGCAAAATTCTATGGCCCCATGAGTGGACGAGCGGGTACTGCGTACTATTATGTTGAAGTATTGCAGGGGACAACACCTGATGTAACATACGGTGGAGTTGGCTATAAACTTCACCATACGGATGGAGTTCCTAATGATACAACCGTAACCGATGAAGATAAATATGACATTAAGGGATTCACATTTAGTAGCGGAACGAGTAACGGAAGCAGCTTGCCGGGCGCTAAATTTTACTATACCCGCAACAGCTATGCGCTGACCTTCAATAATCAGGAAGAAATTATAGAGGACAGAAGCGTTAAGGTTAGATATGAGGCACCTCTGGGTGGTTACAGCTTTACACCGACTGAGGCTCCGAGTTGGTTCGAGCCCGGTTCCGTTGAGTTTGCGGGCTGGTATCTGAACCCCCAGTGCACCGGCAAAGAGTATAAGCTTGACGAGCATACCATGCCCGCCAATGACCTTATCCTCTATGCCAAGTGGGTGCCCATTACGCACACGGTCAAGTTCTATCTCACGGAGGATTCGACGGAGGTTTACAAGCCCTCCAACGATAAGGAAGCGACTTTCACGGTCGAGCACGGCGGCAACATTGCGGAAGACTACGTGCAAAATCACCTGACCAAGGAAGCCATGAATTCGGCCGACCCCAAGCCCAACGGCGACTACAACTTCGTGGTCTGGTACTATTACGAAAGCGGCGTCAAGAAATATTTTGACCCGACGATGCGGATCCGAACCGACCTGTGCCTCTATGCAGAATGGAACTCCGATACGCTGAAGCAGTATACCGTTCGCTATGTCGTGCAGGGCACCGATACGAAGGTGGCCGACGATCTCACCGGCTCCGGTCTTGCAGGTACGACCAAGACATTCGACGCCAAGGGCAGCACGGAGCTGTATGCTGCTTATCAGACGGGGTATTTCCCGGATGCAAAGTCCAAATCTCTGATATTGGACATTGAGAAGAATGAGCTGATCGTCGTCTTTGAGTATATTGAAATGTCGGCTGTTCCGTATGCGGTGAAATACATCAATACGGAGGATGGATCTTCCATCTTTGATGGAGTGGCGATTCCGGACAAGGTAGTTCCCGACAACAAGAACGCCGTGGTAACGGAAACATTCCAGGTGATTCCCGGCTTCATGCCCGACGCTTACCAGAAACGTCTGGTGGTAACGGCGAACGGCGAGAACATCCTGTACTTCTACTACACCAGAGACACAGAGCACGCCTACTACAAGATCACGCACTACACGCAGAATACCGATGGGCAGACATGGACGGAATACGCGTCATCGCAGGCTCCGGGCGATATCCGCAAAACGTATAACGCCGAGGCCATGACCATTCCGGGCTTCACCTATAACCCGAACATCGAGGGGACGCTGGTAAGCGGCGAACTGACCGCAAACGGTCTGGAACTCAAGCTCTACTACGTCCGCAACTCCTACCCCTATCAGGTACGCTATCTGGAGCAGGGTACCGGCAATGTGCTGGCTCCTGCCAAAGACGGCAAGGGTCTGTACGGTACGATAGTTTCTGAGAGTGCCATCGATATCGAGGGCTACGACAAGGTCGACCCGACTACCGCCGCCATTAACATCCGGATCGAGACACCGAATGAAGATGGCACGGTCACGGCCAAAATCAACATCATCACCTTCTACTACACCGAAAAGAAGGTGGAGATCAAGTATGAAGCGGTCGGCCCCGCCGGTGTGGACTTTGGTTCCGTTGACCCGACAAGCGAGACGGTGAAGCTCAAGAGCGGCACGGCGGCAGGCTCCACGCCCACGGCGAAGGACGGCTTCCGGTTTGTCGGCTGGTACACGGATGCAGCCTGCGAGCACCCGGTAAAGGGTGATGGCTGGCTGAACGGCAATACGATCAAGCCGCAGAAGAATACGGACGACGAGAATGTGGCGGCTACTTACTACGCCAAGTTTGAGTACGATGTCACCGACCTGAGCATCGTAAAAACCGGCTGCGCCGAGAACAATCAGGATCAGACCTTCATCTTCACTGTGAAAGGTCCGAACGGCTTCGAACAGAAGGTCGTTATCAAGGGCAACGGCAGAGTCACGCTCAAGGGTCTCAAGGTCGGCGATACATACACCGTCACCGAGGACACCAATTGGAGCTGGCGGTATACGCCGGACGCGAACCCGCAGAGCTGCACGCTGCAAGCCGATGTGAACAACGAGATCTCGTTCAACAACAAGCTCGATGGCAACAAGTGGCTTGACGGCAACGCCTACGTTAACAACCATTTCACTGGTTCCGCTAATTAAGAAAGGAGGCAGCACTCATGTATCAGGGATCCCACGCGAGAGCGAAGAAACATTCCAGAATCCGCATGAACAAGCTCGCCATCCTGTTCATCGCGGTCGTCATGCTGATCGGCGCAGCGGTCGGTACCACCGTCGCCTTTCTGGTGACGAATACCGAGTCGGTGACGAACAACTTCACCTACGGCAATATCTCCACAGAGATCACGGAAGACTTTGACTATACGACAAAGTCGAATGTCAAGGTCAAAAACACCGGTGACATTCCCGTCTACGTTCGCGCCACTTACATCATAACGTGGCGCGATGCGGACGGAAACATTGTTCCTACCCCGGACGGCTACAGCTATGACCTGACGGGTGTTACGGGAACAACCAAGTGGGTGCAGGGAAAGAATGGGTACTACTATTATACGGAACCCGTTGCGCCCAATGGCGGAAAGACGGAAGGCAGCCTTCTCACCTGCACGACGAAGCAGCCCGCGGGCGGGGAGTATTCCCTGCACGTTGAGGTCGTTGCGGAGTCCATCCAGAGCGATCCGGCAAATGCCATTACGGAAGCCTGGGGCGTCACGCCTCCCAACTGGAACTAAGGAGGGGAGAACGATATGAAAAAATCCATGAAGAAGCTCCTCTCTCTCGTGATGGTCATCGCCGCGCTTGCGGCGCTGACCGTCCCGGCTCTCGCCGCGGACGCGGTCGTCCGGCGCGAAGGTACCAGCGGTATCGTCATCGAGACCACCGGCAGCGGCTACACGGACACCGACCTTTTTGACAACTTCAAAAACGTCATGCCCGGCGACGAGCTGACCGAGGACATCACGATCAAGAACAGCGTCAACGGCTTTGACTATGTGAAGCTCTACATCCGCGCCGTGCCGCACGATGAGCAGGGCAACCCGCTCACCTACGACGAGGCCTATGAGAACGAGGACGGCAAGGATCAGCAGAACATCGATGGCGAGCGCGATGAGACCGTCGTCACCATGGCGGACTTCCTCGCCCAGCTCTCGATGGAGATATATCTCGTGAACGCGGACGGCACGAAGCAGAGCATTTTCTCCGCCTCGCCCGACAAGAGCGCGCAGCTCACCGATAACGTTCTTCTCGGCAGCTTCGTCAAGGGCAAGAGCGCGAAGCTCGAGGCCGTGCTCCGCGTTCCCGCGAATCTCGACAACGACTATGCCTACCGCGTCGGCGAGGTGGACTGGCTGTTCACGGTGGAGGGCTATAACTACGAAAAGCCCCTGATCCCCACCGGCCAGCTCAACTGGCCCGTTGTGGTCTTCGGCGCGCTTGGCGTGCTGCTGATCGCCGGCGGTGCCATTGTTCTCGGCAAGAAAAAGAAGAATGAGAAGGCGTAAAAAAACAGGGATCGTCTTAATGACAGCGGGAGCAGTGCTGGTGATCGCCGCACTGCTCCTGTTTTCCCATAATAAGATCGAGGACTACCGTGCCGGACGGCAGGCGGAGGAAACGCTCCGCGCCGTGGAGGCCGCGATGGCCGAGCGCGAGACGAGCGGCGAGACCGGCGCGAACGAAAATGCCGCGCGCCCCTCGGCCGCCGCGCCAACGATCCGCCCCGCAGCGTCCGCTTCCCCCACTGCCACGGCGCAGCCCGCCGCCACGCCGCAGCCCGGCGGCGCGCAGAGCGATGCGCGGGACGAAATTCCCGAGCCCCCGGCGCTCGATATGCCGACGGTGCGCACCGGCGATTACGATTACATCGGGTACCTGAGCTTCCCCGGCCACAATCTCACCATGCCCGTCGCCGCGGAGTTCAGCTTCCCCGCGCTGGAGATTTCCCCCTGCCGCCACACCGGCACCGCGTACAACGATAATCTCGTTGTGGCGGGGCATAACTACAATACGCAGTTCGCCGTGCTCTTCGAGCTCAATGCCGGGGACACCGTCACGTTCACGGACGTGGACGGCAACGTGTTCACCTACGCCGTGCGCGGATCGACGTCCGTTACGCCGGACGATTCCGAGACCGTGATGAACAGCGGCTATGCGCTCACCATGTACACCTGCACCTGGGACACGAGCGCGCGCATCACCGTTTTCTGCGAGCGGACGGGCGGAGAGCTGCCGGAGACCTGAAAAAACAGCACAACCAGCGGTTGAAATAAGTGAATAACGATGATTCAACCAATGGTTGAGCGAACTCAACCACGAAAAGCTTGCGATTTTATCCGGCTGCGCCTATTCTGGGTGCATCCGGATAAAATACTTTTTGGAGGTTCACACCATGGAACAGAACATTATTGGAACGACGATCGCCGCGCTGCGGCGGGAAAAGGGACTCACGCAGGACGCGCTCGCCGCGCAGCTGGGCGTGAGCGCACAGGCGGTGAGCAAGTGGGAAAACGCGCTCTCCTGCCCGGACATTCTGATGCTGCCGGAGATCGCGGAGTTTTTCGGCGTGAGCGTGGATGCGCTCTTTGGCCGCGCAAGCGTCAGCACCGCGGTGAGCGCCCCGGCGGAGACCGTGATCTATCACGATCTCCCGTGGAGCGGCGAGGAGACGACGCTGCACGCCGTGCTCTTCCTCGGGCACAAGCTCGTGGGGCATACGCCGTTTTCGCGCGGGTCCCGCGAGCGCGCGAACGTGGAATTTCATTATGACGGCCCCGCGCTCGATATTAAGAGCGATTTCTCCGTCATCTGCGGCGAGCATACGGCCGTTGCCGGGAACGTGAACGCGGGAGACGGCGTGCAGTGCGGCGATGTGCGCGGGAACGTCAATGCGGGCGACAGCGTGAAGTGCGGCAGCGTCGGCGGCAGCGTCCGCGCCGGGGACGGCGTGGAGTGCGGCGATGTCGAGGGCGGTGTGACTGCCGGGGACGGCGTCCGCTGCGCTAATATCCGCGGCCGCGTCGTCGCGGGCGGCGGCGTCACCTGCACCGGTTTGGAATCAGAAAACTGAGACAAGTCTCTCATGTATAAAATTCCCCTCCGCGAGGGAAAATGAGTGTAGCCCTACATACAATGGAACGGGCGAGCATTTTCATCTGGAGAGTGAATCGCATGAGTACAGTTCGGAGAGGGGACATTTATTTCGCCGATCTGAGCCCCGTGGTCGGCAGCGAGCAGGGCGGCATGCGCCCGGTGCTGATCGTGCAGAACGACACCGGCAACCGCCACAGCCCCACCGTGATCGCCGCCGCCATTACCTCGCAGACCGGCAAGGCGCGGCTGCCCACGCACATCGAGCTCACCGGCGCGAGCTGCGGCCTGACGCGCGACAGCGTCATATTGCTCGAGCAGATCCGCACGATCGATAAATCGCGCCTGCGCGAGCGCATGGGCAAGCTGCCGGACGCCGTGATGGATCGCGTGAACGGCGCGATCGCCGTGAGCTTCGGTCTCGGCGGAAGACCCGGCGGAACGATACCCCAATGACCCCGTCATAATGCTGACACCCCACCCATAAAATATGGGCGGGGTGTTTTTTATGAGTGAGACATATCCGGTTCTGATAAACGGGGAGAAAAAGGGGACGCTGGCCGTTTCGCGCGAGGGGCTGACGACGCGGTTTGACGCGAAGTGTGAGGACCCCGGGACGCTTGTGCGTCTGAGCGTGTACGGCGGCGGGCGGGAGGGGTATCTCGGCGTGATGACGCCGGAAAACGGCGCGCTGACGCTCCACCGGAAGCTGACGCGCGCCGCGCTCGCGGCGTTTCCGGCGGAGATCGAGTTCGCCGCCGAGGCCGGGCGCAAGACCGCCGCGCCGGAGCGAAGGCCGGAGGCCGGGCAGACGCCGGAGAAGAGGGCGGAGGCCGCCCCGGCGCAGAGTGCGCCCGTTCCGAGCGCGCCCGCGCAGACCGCGCCGAAACCCAACGCCGCGCCCATGCCGAACGGCGCGCCGAGACCGCGCGAGCGCGCGGGGGATATCGTATGGCGCGATGCCGGGGACGGGAGCTTGTACACGGTGTATAAAAATCAGCCGTACCGCGCCATCCCCATGGCGGCCTGGGGGCTGCCGACGGAGCGGATGGTGGAAAAGCGCGTGATTAACGGCGTGGAGTATGCCATTTTTGCCTTGAAAGACGGGAGGATTCTCTGACAGCATATTGCATTTTGCGGGGATTGATGGTATAAAAATAAAAAAACAAGAGAGGCGGCGATTTAATGAAGATCATCACCATCAGCCGGCAGTACGGCGCAGGAGGACGCGAGATCGGTCTCGCGGTGGGGAAAGAGCTCGGTGTTACGCTTTATGACCGCGACATCATCGCCGCTACCGCCAAGGCCAGCAGCATCGATGCGAGCCAGATCGAGCGCGAGGGCGAGGAGATCTCCGCCACGGAGAGCATCCTGCGCAACATCACGCCCATTTCCTATGACCAGAAGGATTTTATTTACGAGACACAGCGCAGCGTCATTCTCGAGCTTGCCAAGCAGGGGCCGTGCGTCATTCTCGGGCGCTGTGCCGATGTTGTGCTGCACGACGCCGGGATCGAGACGCTGAATGTGTACATCTATTCCGACGAGGCGCACCGCGCGCAGCGTATCTCCGGCTATCTCGACACGACCGACACCGCCGAGATCGTCCGCGCGATGAAGAAAAAGGACCGCGCCCGCCGCAGCTACTATGAGCACTACACCGGCCAGCACTGGGGCGACTGCCACAACTACGACATTACGCTCAACAGCGGCTCTCTCGGCGTGGAGACCTGCGTGCAGCTCATCTGCGAGGCTGCGAAGAAATAATAATTCCCGTTAGCTGCGTCCTCATAAGAAAACACAGCCCCTTCGCCGAGCCTTTTCCGCCGGAACCGCGTTCCTTTTTCTTGCAATGCACAAAGCATTGCCGCGAAAAAGCGCCTTGTTCCAACGAAAAATTCTTCGGCGAATGGCTGTAAACAGTTTTCCCATGCAGACAACGTCTGCGTGGGAAAATCTATGTTTTCTTATTCGGACTCCGCTTCCCGGAGCCGCTGTGCTCCGGGGCGGAGTGCTTTGCAAAGGAGAAATCACCATGGCAAAGAATACGGATATCGCCCTGCGCAATCAGGTCATGTACAGCGTGTATGTGCGCAACCACACGCCGGAGGGGACGTTCCGCGCGGTTATTCCCGATCTCGACCGCATCCGCGCGCTGGGAACGGATATTGTCTGGTTCCTGCCCATCCACCCCATCGGCGAGAAGGGCAAGAAGGGGAGTCTCGGCTGCCCCTACGCCAACCGCGATTACGGGACGGTCAACCCCGAGTACGGCACGCTTGAGGACTTTAAGGCGCTTGTGGACGCGATCCACGCGCGCGGCATGAAGTGCATCATCGACGTTGTCTATAACCACACGTCGCCGGATGCGGTGTACGTCACCGAGCACCCGGAGTTCTATTACCGCAAACCGGACGGCCGCTTCGGCAACAAAACCGCCGACTGGACGGATGTCATCGATCTGGACTACTCCTGCGCTGCGCTCTGGGATGCGCAGATACAGCATCTCTGCTACTGGGCGGGGATCGTGGACGGCTTCCGGTGCGATGTTGCTTCGCTCGTGCCGGTGGAGTTCTGGCGCCGGGCGCGCGAGGCCGTGGAGAAGGTGCACCCGGGGTGCATCTGGCTGGCCGAGTCGGTGCACCGGAGCTTTCTTGTGTTCAACCGGCTGCGCGGCATCACCGCGGCGACGGACAACGAGCTCTATACGGCGTTCGACATGGAGTATGAGTACGACATCCGCGAGACCTTTGACAAGTACATTGCCGGAGGGCAGCCGCTCAGCGCGTGGATGGACATGCTCGCGTTCCAGGAGGCCATGTACCCGGAGAACTATGTGAAGCTGCGGTACATGGAAAACCACGATATGCCGCGGCTGGCCGGGCTTGTGCCGGACGAGAAGGCGCGCCGGAACTTTACGGCGCTGCTGTACTTCCTCAAGGGCACGGTGCTGCTCTACGGCGGGCAGGAGTATTCCTGCGACCGGGTGCCGAGTCTTTTTGATAAGGACGTGTTCCCGCGCACCGGCAAGGACATCACGCCGCTGCTGCAGAAGCTCAACGCCGTGCGGCGGGAGCATCTCTCCGCGGAGGACTGGTTCACCGCAGAAGCGGACGACGCGAACGACATCGCCGTCTGCCTGCGCGACGACGGGAAAAAGAAAAAGCTCGGCGTTTTCTCCCTGAAGGGGAAGAGCGCCGAGGTCGAAGTGCCGGTGTCAGATGGAAATTATGTAAACTACATCACTGGCGAAACGGTGCGCGTGCAGGGCGGAAAGCTGCGCTGCACGGGCGAGCCGGTAATCATTTCTGAGTAAAAAAAATAAAAGGCCCCCTTGTGTAAAGGGGGCTGTCAGCGAAGCTGACGGAGGGATTGTTGCAGTCTTCGGAAAGCGACAATCCCTCCGTCTTTTGCCTGCGGCAAAATCCACCTCCCTTTACACAAGGGAGGCTTGGGGACGCGAAAACCCTTCCGTCAAAACCTTCAGTTTTGCCCCCTCCCCTGTTAGGGGAGGCAAGCGGGGTTGCGGAAAACGATCTTGGCCCCCCTAATAGGGGGGGCAGCCATTAGGCTGACTGAGGGGTTCACTCCGCCGGGAAACGCTTGAGTAGCCGGTAGACCGGCATGAGCTTTTCGTAGGCGTCAAACAGCACGCCGGGCAGCTCGCCCGTATAGAGCGCCCCGCCGTGGTCGTATTCGGCGCAGAGGCTGATCCACTTGCGGTTGTACCACGGGTTGAGCACTTCGCCGACGTCCTTTTTGAGCCGTTTGTACGGCTCGCCCTCCAGGTGAAACTCGCTCTTTGCCACGCGCTTGGCGAGCCGCTCCATCTCGGCGGGGTTGGCGTCGATGTACCGGCGCAGCGCCGCCATCTGCTCCGCCGTCGCGGTATAAAACCCGACGCCATAGCTGTAGGAGGCAGGGGAGAGCTCAAACCAGAACACGGGGCTGTTGTGCCGGTCCTCACCCGTCCAGAGCGTGAACCACAAATGATCCTTGTACGGCCCGCGGCCGAAGAGCCGCCGCGCGTCGCGATAGATGCGCGAGATGTGGAGGCAGTACGGCTCGTCCGGGTGCTTATCCTGCATGAGCGCGAGCGTTTCCTTCGCGAGCGCGTCGAACGGCTCCTTCACCGCGCGCAGAAACTGCTCCTTGTGCGCTTCAAACCACGGCTTTTCGTTATGGAACGCGAGTTCCCAGAGAAATTCTCCGGCCTCGCTCGTAAATCCGGTAAACGGCATAGTGTGACCTCACGATGGAAAGCGCCGGGGCATTCACCCCGGCGCTTGGATTTTGGGATAAAGCGGCGATCAGGCCTTGCCGTCGCAGCCGAGCACGTCCACGATCTTGTGGCGAACCATGTCGTGAATGGCGGTGCGGGCGGGCTTGAGATAGGCGCGGGGGTCGAAGCCCTCGGGGTGCTCGTCAAAGTACTTGCGGATGGAGGCGGTCATCGCGAGACGCAGGTCGGAATCGATGTTGATCTTGCAGACGGCCATGGTAGCGGCCTTGCGCAGCATCTCCTCGGGGATGCCGATGGCGTCGGGCATCTTGCCGCCGTGCTCGTTGATGATGCGGACAAACTCCTGCGGCACGGAGGAAGCGCCGTGCAGCACGATGGGGAAGCCGGGCAGACGCTGGGCGACTTCTTCAAGAATGTCAAAGCGGAGCTGGGGCTTCGTGCCGGGCTTGAACTTGTAAGCGCCGTGGCTCGTGCCGATGGCGATGGCGAGACTGTCGCAGCCGGTGCGGGTCACGAACTCCTCCACGTCCTCGGGACGGGTGTAGGAGCTGTCCTCGGCTTCGACGTGGACGTCGTCCTCCACGCCCGCGAGCGTGCCGAGCTCGGCCTCAACGACGACGCCGTGGTCGTGCGCGTATTCGACGACCTGGCGGGTGAGAGCGATGTTGTCCTCGAAGGACTTGCTGCTGCCGTCGATCATGACGGACGTGAAGCCGCCGTCGATGCAGCTCTTGCAGAGCTCGAAGCTGTCGCCGTGGTCAAGATGCAGGGCGATCGGGAGACCGGTCTCCTGCTCGGCGGCCTCGACGAGCTTGACGAGATAGGTGTGGTTGGCGTAGGCGCGCGCGCCGCGGGAGACCTGCAGAATGACGGGGGCCTTGACCTCGGCCGCGGCCTCGGTGATGCCCTGGACGATCTCCATGTTGTTGACGTTGAACGCGCCAACGGCATAGCCGCCCTCATACGCCTTGCGGAACATTTCCTTTGTGGTTACGATCGGCATGATTTACTACCTCCGTTATATAAAGTATATGGATACTCCTTTTTGTACACCGGCATTATATCAGCCTTTTTTCGCCGCGTCTACTGCCGAAATACTGTTTTTTATCGTCTTTACCGGAAGGAAACTGGCGCGTTTGTGAAAAATCCCAAAAAATTACGCTTTAGCATTTTAAATTGTCTCGCATTTTTCTATTGACGCATAGTTATGCAGCGTGCTATGATATGCCCATCTTATGAAGGAGGTGCCGCATGAACTGCTTCGGTTTCGGTTTTTCGATGAATAGCGCTTCTTCCGCCGCATCTTGCGACGGCTCTTGTGCTGCGCGCACTTCCTCTGTCCATCCGGTTATTGCGGGCATCGCTGCGGCGGTGTCCGTTCTTTTTATTTCCGCCCTTCTCGGCCTCCGACTGTCCCTGGGCCTCCTTGGGCTTGTCCTGCTTATTACCATTATTGTATCCATTATTATGGTTATTTCCGTTCTGCTTGTACGCAATTTTCCCGAGCACCGAAAGAGATAATCCGGTTTGATAAATCCGGCCTTGTCCTTTCGGACAGGGCCGTTTTTATATTCATTATTTATGTTTAAAACCTTAGGAAAAGGAGAAATGAAACAATGAAAAAAGTAGTATGCATGGTACTCGCCGCGGTAATGCTCATGGCATGCCTCGCCGGCTGCGGCTCCACCGCTTCCACCGATGCGCCCGCCGCGTTTAAGATCGGCGGCACGGCTCCGCTGACCGGCGGCGCCGCCATTTACGGCAACGCCGTGAAGAACGCCGCGCAGATCGCCGTGGACGAGATCAACGCCAAGGGCGGTGTCCAGTTTGAGCTGCGCTACGAAGACGACCAGAACGACCCCGAGAAGGCCGTCAACGCTTACAACACGCTGAAGGACTGGGGCATGCAGATCTCTCTCGGCTCCGTTACCTCCAAGCCCTGCGAAGTCACCTCCGGCGATACGTTCGCTGACCGCATTTTCGCGCTGACCCCGTCCGCCTCCTCCGTCGCCACGACCGAGGGCAAGGATAACCAGTTCCAGATGTGCTTCACCGACCCCAACCAGGGCAGCGCCTCCGCGCAGTACATCGCCGATAAGAAGCTGGCCACCAAGGTCGCCGTCATCTGGAAGAACGACGACGTTTACTCCAAGGGCATCTATGAGACCTTCAAGGCTGCCTGCGATACGCTCGGCATCGAGATCGTGAGCGACACCACCTTCGCTGACGGCAACGACACCGACTTCTCCGTCCAGATCGCCGACGCGCAGACCAACGGCGCGGAGCTCGTGTTCCTGCCCATCTACTACCAGCCCGCTTCCCTCATCCTCACGCAGGCTGCTGCCGCCGGTTATGAGCCCGAGTGGTTCGGCGTGGACGGCATGGACGGCATCCTCACGCTGGACGGCTTCGATACCTCCCTCGCCAAGGGCGTCATGCTCCTGACCCCGTTCAACGCTGACTCCACCGACGAGCGCACCGCCGCTTTCGTCAAGAAGTACCAGGAGCTGTACGGCGAAGTTCCCAACCAGTTCGCCGCGGACGCTTATGACTGCGTTTACGCCTACGCGCAGGCTCTCGAAGCCGCCGGCGCCACGCCCGACATGAGCGCGGAAGACCTCTGCACCAAGATGATCGAGCAGTTCACCTCCATGACATTCGACGGCCTGACCGGCACCGGCATGACCTGGAACGCTGAAGGCCAGGTCACCAAGAGCCCGAAGGGCATGGTCATCCAGGACGGCGCTTACGTCGGCCTTGACTGATCGATAAAAGCCCGACCCACGCACCGGCTATAGGACGGAGATATTCTCTCCGTCCTATAGCCGCGGGAAGGCGCGCAGCGGAAAGAGGCCGCAACGAAGCCTTTTTCCGATGCGCATTTTCCCATGTCCCCATATAAAGAGAGAAAAAGAGAAAGAAATTGACCCGAAAGGGGTGTCAGCCTTGAGTTTCCTGAACTTTCTGATCAGCGGTATCAGTCTCGGCAGCATCTACGCGATCATCGCCCTCGGCTACACGATGGTCTACGGCATTGCGAAAATGCTCAACTTCGCCCACGGCGACGTTATCATGGTGGGCGCGTACATCTGCTTCTTCGCCTGCACCAAATTTAACCTCCCGCCGGTTGTCGGCGTGATCCTCGCCATGATCGTCTGCACCGTTCTCGGCATGACGATCGAGAAGCTTGCCTATAAGCCGCTGCGCGCGGCAACGTCGCTCGCGGTGCTCATCACCGCCATCGGCGTGAGCTATTTCCTCCAGAACGCGGCGCTGCTGCTCTGGGGCTCCAACCCGAAGGTGTTTCCGAGCTTCTTTAAATCCGTGAGCGGTGAAACGGGCGTTGCCCTCTTCGGCGGAGAGCTTCGCATTTCGTATGTCGCGCTCGTGACGATCGTTGTGTGCGTCGTCATCATGGTTGCGCTCTCGCTCTTTACCGGAAAAACCAAAATGGGCAAGGCCATGCGCGCCTGCTCGGAGGATAAGGACGCAGCGCGGCTCATGGGCATCAACGTGGATGCGACGATCTCCATGACGTTTGCCATCGGCTCCGGCCTTGCCGCCATCGCGGGCGTTCTGCTCTGCTCGGCGTATCCTACGCTTGTCCCGACCACCGGCTCCATGCCCGGCATCAAGGCGTTCACCGCCGCCGTGTTCGGCGGCATCGGCTCCATCCCCGGCGCGCTCCTCGGCGGACTGCTGCTCGGCATCATCGAGATCATGGCCAAGGCGTACATCTCCACGCAGATGTCGGACGCCGTGGTGTTTGCGGTGCTGATCATCGTGCTGCTCGTCAAGCCGTCCGGCCTGCTGGGCAAGCAGGTGCGCGAGAAAGTGTGAGGTGCGTACGATGAAAAAAATTTTGGCTCGAATGAAAACCAACCGGCAGCAATGCATCACGTATGCCGTGGTGATCGCCGCGTATATCGTCCTCCAGATCCTCACCGGACAAAAGGTGCTCTCCTCCACGGCGCGCGGCATGCTCGTGCCGATCTGCGCTTATGTCGTCATGGCCATCTCGCTCAACCTCACCGTCGGCGTGATGGGCGAGCTCTCTCTCGGCCACGCGGGCTTTATGAGCGTCGGCGCGTTCATGGGCACGACGGCGGCGGTGTCGCTGCAGGGCGTCATTGCGAGCGCCCCGCTCCGTCTCGCCATCGCGATGGTCATCGGCGCGATCTTTGCCGCCATCGTCGGCTTTCTCATCGGCATCCCGGTGCTGCGCCTTCGCGGCGACTATCTCGCCATTGTGACGCTTGCCTTCGGTGAGATCATCAAGAGCATTTTCACGAACCTCTATATCGGTCTCGACAGTCACGGCTACCACATCCGTTTCCTGCAGGCGCCCGAAAACCTGGAGGAGGGCGGAAAGCTGATCCTCGGCGGGCCGATGGGCATCGGCGGCGTGCAGAAGATCGCCACATTCACCGGCGGCTTCATTCTCGTGATGATCTGCCTTATTGTGATCTTCCATCTCGTGAACAGCCGCGCTGGCCGCGCCATTCTCGCCATCCGCGATAACCGCATCGCCGCCGAGAGCGTCGGCATCCCCGTGACGCGCTATAAGATGACCGCCTTTGTCATCTCCGCTTCCATGGCGGGTGCGGCGGGCGCGCTCTTCGCGCTGAACTACTCCACCATCGCCGCCAATAAGTTTGACTTCAACGCGTCGATTCTCATTCTCGTGTTCGTTGTGTTTGGCGGACTGGGCAACATGCTCGGCTCCGTCATCGCCGCGGCGCTGCTCACGGCGCTGCCCGAGGCGCTGCGCAGCTTTGCCGATTACCGCATGCTGATCTACGCCATCGTCCTCATCCTCGTGATGCTTGCGACGAACAACGACGATTTCAAGGCGCTGCTGCGCCGCGTGATCCCCGGACGGAAGGAGGAGAAGGAAGATGTCTAAAACGTTTGAAAAAGGGAAAATGGTTGAATTCCCGAGCACAGCCATCATCCCCGAACGCGATCTGGACAAAACGCCCGTGCTCGAATGCCGCCATCTCGGCATCGACTTTGGCGGCCTCCGCGCCGTGGACGACTTCAATCTCACCATCGGCCGCACGGAGATCGCCGGTCTGATCGGCCCGAACGGCGCGGGCAAGACCACCGTATTCAACCTCCTCACCAAGGTCTACCAGCCGACCCGCGGCACCACGCTGCTCGACGGCATGGACACCTCCGGCAAGACGACCGAGCAGATCAACCGCATGGGCATCGCCCGCACGTTCCAGAACATCCGCCTTTTCAATAACCTCACGGTCGAGGATAACGTGAAGATCGGCCTGCACAACCAGGAGCCGTATTCCACGTTTGAGGGCATCTTCCGTCTGCCGCGTTACTGGCGGCAGGAGCGCACCGCGCACGAGCGCGCTCTTGAGCTTCTCTCCATTTTCGATATGCAGGACATGGCTAACGTCCAGGCCGGCTCGCTGCCGTATGGCGCGCAGCGCCGTCTGGAGATCGTCCGCGCGCTTGCGACAAACCCGTCGCTCCTGCTGCTCGATGAGCCCGCCGCCGGCATGAACCCCTCCGAGACATATGAGCTTATGGAGAACATCGTCAAGATCCGCGACACGTTCCAGATCGCCGTCATGCTCATCGAGCATGATATGAAGCTCGTCATGGGCATCTGCGAGGGCATCTGCGTGCTGAACTTCGGCAAGGTGATCGCCAAGGGCACCGCGGAGGAGATCCAGGCGAACCCCGCCGTGATCGAAGCCTATCTCGGCAAGAAAAAGGAGGGCTGACGCATGCTTCTCGAAGTCAAGGACATTCAAGTGTATTACGGTGCGATCCACGCCATCAAGGGCGTCTCCTTCGAGGTCAACGAGGGCGAGATCGTAACGCTCATCGGTGCGAACGGCGCGGGCAAAACGACGACGCTCGACACCATCGCGGGACTCCTTCGCAGCCGCGGCGGCGATATTGTCTTTCAGGGCGAGAGTATTTCGCACAAAGCGCCTCACCTGATCGTCAAGGACGGTCTGGCGCTCGTCCCGGAGGGACGGCGCGTGTTTGCGCAGATGACCGTGGAGGAAAACCTGGAAATGGGCGCGTTCACCCGCGCCAACTCCACCGTGGAGCCGGGACTCGAAAAGGTGTACGAGCTGTTCCCACGGCTGAAGGAACGCCGCCGCCAGGTTGCCGGAACGCTCTCCGGCGGCGAGCAGCAGATGCTCGCCATGGGCCGCGCGCTGATGAGCGCGCCGAAGCTCATGATGCTCGACGAGCCCTCCATGGGTCTCGCGCCCATCCTTGTCGAGCAGGTATTCGATATCATCCAGTCGCTGCACAAGGCGGGAACGACCATCCTGCTCGTTGAGCAGAACGCGCAGATGGCGCTCTCCATCGCCGACCGCGCGTACGTGCTCGAAAACGGCAAGGTCTCCCTCTCTGGCACCGGCGAGGAGCTTGCAAAGAGCGAGCAGGTGCAGAAAGCCTACCTCGGCGGCTAATACATTCAAACAACCCCCATTCCGTTGACGGGCTTGTTTGTGAGCAGTCTGAAAAATGCCTCTTCGGATTATTCCGAAGAGGCATTTTTGCATCTTGTTTTTTGATTCAGGTCTTTCATCAGCTGCAAAATGTGCTCGGCGTGATCGGGCCGCAGCTTTTCAAATTCCGCCAGCAGCGAGGCAGACTGAAACGGCGAAGCGGAATCCGTGTTGAAGAATTTATCCGGCGTGATGCCGAAGTATTCACAGATGTAGAAAAAACCCGCCATGGACGGCAGCGTATGTTTGTTTTCGATCTTGTTGATGTAGCTATCGCTCTGCCCGAGCGAAAGACTCATATCGCGGGCGGAAACGCCCTTCTGGGTGCGCAGCTCTGCGACGCGCCGGGGAAACCACTCCATATAATCCATATCGCCACCTCCTGTGCGGTAAATAGTATAAATCTTTCGGTTAAAACTTTCAATCACATACTTCTGTTCCTACAATAATCTGTGAATTGTTCTCCGTACTGGGATGGGTTAGGTGTGTAGTGAACGTTGTAAAAACAATTATGCTCAAGACAAGATATATGCTGCAATAATACGCATGTGCTATATTGGCATATCAACGAGGCACTGAGAGAAGATTATATTCCCAATTGATGAAAAATGCTATAATGCTCAAGCAGAGCGAAAATTTGAATCTGACGGAGAAATCTTTATGGAACTATTTGAAAACATTATCCAAAAGGATTTTCAAGGTGGAGTGCTTGTCCTAAAAAATGGTCAAGTTGTTTTTGAATATTGCCAGGGTTATGCTGACTACGGCACAAACACTCCCTTCACATCACACACTACAATTACATTAGCTTCGCTGTCTAAGCAATTTATCGCAGCAGCTATTTTACTTCAGATAGAACAGGGGAATCTTTCTTTGGATGATACAGTCAAACTGTACTTCCCCCAATATCCCCAAGGGAAGAATATTACAATTCGCCATCTGCTGCATCATTCAAGCGGTATTCCAGATTATATCAGTGACAGGATTATCCCTGACGCAATCTGTAAATATGAATCAGAGCACGGAACAGCGCCGACGGATGTTATCGAGTTTCATAAGTGCATTGTTGCGGAATGTCGTCCTGTTAATCTTTCAGAATGTTTTGAACTAATTGGTGAACAACCCCTGCACTTTGAACCCGGAACAGAGGGAAAATACAGCAATACGAATTATTTTTTGCTTGGTCATATTTTAGAGATATTGACCGGCAAACCTTTGTCAGCTGCCATGCGCGATGTATTTATGCGCTTCGGATTAAATCACACCCACATGAACGGACGTATCGCAGACGCTTGCGGATATGTAAAACATAACGATAAGGTATTTTCCTGTGGCAGGCCTGCCATGGAGAGTGCCGACAGCAGCGTTGTTTCTTCGCTGACAGATTTGGGGCTTTGGTGCAACGCTATACTAAATGCCGATATATTGTCCGCAAACAGTTGGAAGGAATGTCTGAACTTTACCCCAAAGCCTTACGGATGCGGGTTATGGCAGTTCGATAGTGGTTGGTTTGGACATGATGGAGGATTGCCGGGATTGAGACATTGGCAAAGGTTGAATTTTAAGGACAAAGCGGCAATTATAATCCTCTCGAATACCGTTATGGAGGAATCTCCCTTCCTTGCTCAAATGATGGAATATTTCATTAAAACCAAACAAACAGTGGAACGGCTCTAAGCGTGCATACAAAAAAGCACCTATTTCAACAGATCTAAATCAGCTTTAGCCCTGTGCTACGTATTGAAGTGGCACAGGGCTTTTTACGTTGATTCAGTTTTTTCGAGGAGTGCCGTATTCATAGATCACGTCGCTGGGCAGGTCGATCCAGTCGTTCCAGAACACGTATGTGCGGCTTTCATCCAGATGTACCGGATCGAAAAGGCCATGGATCAGCATGAGATCCTTGTAACCGGGCAATGATAATGTACAATAACTTGCGCAAATTGGAAACCGCATAAAAGAAGACATAGCTT
>CAVEQS010000012.1:0-60384 GCA_963618015.1 bacterium
AAGCTATGTCTTCTTTTATGCGGTTTCCAATTTGCGCAAGTTATTGTACATTATCTCCAATTTGCGCAAGTTATTGTACATTATCAAGACAAACCCCCGCCCGTGCTAATGCATGGTGGTCATAAGACAGTTAACAGCCGCAGCAGTGAACTGCTGTGGCTGTTCTTGCATTCTTTTCTGTTATGTGATTACATGAAATTAAACAGACCTACAAATTGGAATTTGGCGCTTTCTATGACGATATAAACATTCCATATTCCTTCGGCACATTTAAAATTCCATTCGTGGTATTATTGATCAAAATCTTTTTTATGACTTGCTTCGGCACACCATTTAATGATGTCATACTTGAAAGAGAGTAAATATATTCCACCATATCATCTATATTGGTAACTGCCAATGAGTCAATGTATTCCAGCTTTTCGACTTTAGAAAAAGTTTTATTTAATATCTCGTAGCCATTTTGTAATGTAAAATTCTTATTTATATTATCTTCAACACCATATGCAGAAAGTATTTTTGAAAGGTATTCTATAATTCCATGTTCTCCATAAGTCGCACAATAAAAAAGTCCACCTCTCTTTAACACTCGTCGTACTTCTGCCAAACCTTTATCTATATCGGGCACATGATATAACATCATATTTGCAATAACGACATCAAAAGTTTCTTTTTCAAAAGGAATTTCTTGAATATCAATAATTTTATAATCAACATTATTACACTCGCCTATATTATTTTTTGCTGCTGACAGCATTCCTTCGGAAAAATCTGAAAGCGTCAATTTGGAACATAACTTTATCAAACCCTCTCTGTTTTTCCACATATCTCCTGTTCCACAACCTAGCTCTAAAACTTTCATACCCTTATCAATTCTATAATTTGAAACAATCCAATTTCCAAACCCCATTTTATTTGTCGAATATCTATCATGAATTGAAATTCTTGTATTTAAATTATTAGCATTAGCATATTGCTGTTTCACAATCGACACATCATTTATATGACCCATAATTTACCTCATCAATTCCCGATTTGTCGAACAGATAAGGGCGCACTTCTATACAAGGCAAGCGCTGTATGTGCGCTCTGCGAGGCGAACAGTCCAGACACTAGAGTGTCTGGACTGTTTTGCGTCTCTGCGTTCCGAACAAGGAGTTTCATCCCTTGTGCTGCTTTCAGCTATCCTATTAAGGCCAAAGGCGTGCCATGAAAGTCACGTCTTAGGCTTAGTTCACTGCCTTACGAACACTGAACTAATGCACGGGCGGGGCTGCTGCAAATAAGATTTACCGGATGGAGAAGAACGCGGCTTTGCCGGGGTACTGCGCGGCGTCGAAGAGCTCTTCCTCGATGCGGAGGAGCTGGTTGTACTTCGCCACGCGGTCGGTGCGGCTCGGCGCGCCGGTCTTGATCTGGCCGGCGTTGAGGCCGACGACGAGATCGGCGATCGTGGTGTCCTCCGTCTCGCCGGAGCGGTGGGAGACGACCGTGGTGTAGCCCGCGCGGTTCGCGAGCTGGATGGCGTCAAGCGTTTCGGTCAGCGTGCCGATCTGGTTGAGCTTGATGAGAACGCTGTTTGCAACGTGCTTTTCAAGACCCATCTTGATGCGGCGCACGTTCGTGACGAAAAGATCGTCGCCGACGAGCTGCACGCGGTGGCCGAGCGCATCGGTGAGCATTTTCCAGCCCTCCCAGTCGTCCTCTGCCATGCAGTCCTCGAGCGAGATGATCGGGTACTTGTCGCAGAAATCGACCCACATATCGACCATCTGCTGCCGCGTCATGGTGATGCCGCGCTTCGGCAGATGATAGCAGCCGTCCTCGGCCTTGAACCAGTCGGAGCAGGCCGCGTCCATCGCGAGCATGAAGTCCTCGCCGGGCTTGTAGCCCGCGAGCTCGATGGCTCGGACGATGGCGCGCAGGCCGTCCTCGTCGCTCGCAAGGTCGCTGGGGGCGTAGCCGCCCTCGTCGCCGACGCTGGAGGTGTGCAGCACCTTGGAGAGCGTGTGGAACACCTCGCTGCACCAGCGCAGCGCTTCCTTCCAGCTCTTCGCGCCGACGGGCATGATCATGAACTCCTGAATGTCCGCCGCGGAGGACGGCGCATGGACGCCGCCATTGAGCACATTCATCATCGGCACGGGCAGCGTCTTGGCGTTCACGCCGCCGATGTAGCTGTAAAGCGGCAGACCGAGCGCCTCGGCGCTCGCCTTCGCCACGGCGAGCGATACGCCGAGCATCGCGTTCGCGCCGAGACGGGTCTTGTTCGGCGTGCCGTCGAGCTCGATGAGGATCTTGTCGATATACGGCTGGTCGAGCGCGTTGAGACCGTTGAGCGCCTCGGCAATCTCGCCGTTGACGTTTTCGACCGCCTTCTGCACGCCCTTACCGAGATAGCGGGACTTGTCGCCGTCGCGCAGCTCGCAGGCTTCGTAAATGCCGGTGGAGGCGCCGGACGGCACCGCCGCGCGGCCGACGACGCCGTTATCGAGCGTCACCTCGACCTCGACCGTGGGGTTGCCGCGGGAGTCGAGAATTTCTCTTCCGAGAACGTCAACAATTTCAAAATACTCTTTCATGGAAAACTCCTTTCCCTTAGAGCGGAACAACAAACGATGGATTTACTTTACGATCAGGCTCTCGCCGGTCATCTGCGCGGGCTTCGAAAGGCCCATGAGATCGAGCATTGTCGGGCAGAGGTCGCACAGGCGGCCCGGGCGGAGCTTCACCTCCGCGCCGGAGACGATCAGCGGCACGGGGTTGGTGGTGTGGGCGGTATCGGGGCTGCCGTCCGGCTTCATGATGCGGTCGGCATTGCCGTGGTCGGCGGTGATGAGGATCACGCCGCCCATTTTCTTCACGGCGTCAACGATCTTGCCGACGCACTCGTCCACGGTCTCCACGGCCTTGATGGCCGCGGCCTTCACGCCGGTGTGGCCGACCATGTCGCAGTTGGCAAGGTTGCAGATCACAACGTCGTACTTGCCGCTTTCGATGCGCGCCGCGCACTCGTCCGCGACCTTGTAGGCGCTCATCTCCGGGATGAGGTCATACGTCGGGAACTCCTTCGGAGACGGGATGAGGCAGCGGTCCTCGCCGGGATAGCACGTCTCGGTGCCGCCGTTGAAGAAGAACGTCACGTGGGCATATTTCTCGGTCTCGGCGATGCGCAGCTGCGTCTTGCCGAGCTTGCCGAGATATTCGCCGAACGTCATTTCGATCTCCTCCGGCGGGAAAGCGATGGAGACGTTGGGGATCGTCGCGTCGTACTGCGTGGTGCAGACGTAGTGGAGCGGGAAGAAGCCGTTCGGGCGAACAAACCCGTCAAAATCGGGATCGACAAGCGCGCGGGTCATCTCGCGGGCGCGGTCGGGGCGGAAGTTGATGAAAATGACGCTGTCGCCGGAGCGGATGCAGCCGTTGGGGTCGCACACGGTCGGCACGACGAACTCGTCCGTCACACCGGCTTTGTAGCTCTCCTCCACGGCGTGGACAGGGTCGCTGTCCTGCACGCCCTCGCCGCAGACGACGGCGCGGTAGCCCTTCTCGACGCGGTCCCAGCGCTTGTCGCGGTCCATGCCGTAAAAGCGGCCCTGGAGCGTGGCGACCTTGCCGGTGCCGAGCTCGGCGCACTTTTCCACGAGCGCCTTCACATAGCCCGCGCCGGAGGTGGGGGCCACGTCGCGTCCGTCGAGCAGCGCGTGGACGTAAACCTCCTTCACGCCGCGGCGCTTGGCCATTTCGAGCAGCGCGAAGAGGTGGTTGATGTGGCTGTGGACGCCACCGTCGGAGAGAAGCCCCATAAGATGGAGCCGCGCGCCGGTGCGCACGCACTCGTCCATGGCGGACTTGTAGGCGGGATTTTCAAAGAAGCTGCCGTCGGCAACGGCGTTGGAGATGCGCGGGAGATCCTGGTAGACGACGCGCCCTGCGCCGATGTTCGTGTGGCCGACCTCGCTGTTGCCCATCTGCCCGGCCGGCAGGCCGACATCGAGACCCGAGGCCTGCAGCTGCGTGTTCGGGCACTCGGCAAAGAGCTTATCGAGATGCGGCGTTTTGGCGCAGGAGATGGCGTTTTCCGGGCCCGCCGGGGCGAGACCGAAGCCGTCCATAATGAGAAGAACGGTAGGCTTTTTGCTCATGATTTACTCCTCCTTGCAGCCCTCGCGGATGATCGCGGCAAAGTCGTCGACCTTGAGAGACGCGCCGCCGATGAGGCCGCCGTCAATGTCCGGCTGGGCGAGAAGCCCGGCGCAGTTCTTCGCGTTCATGGAGCCGCCGTAGAGGATGCACACCTTGCGGGAGACGAGCGCGCCGTACTGCGCGCGCAGGTTCTCGCGGATGTTGAAGCAGACCTCCTGCGCCTGCTCGTCGGTGGCGGTGCGGCCCGTGCCGATGGCCCAGATGGGCTCGTAGGCGATGACGACCTTCTTCACCTGCTCGCTGGTCAGGCCGTACAGCGCCGCCTTGACCTGATAGGAGATGCGCTCCATGGTGAGATCGCGGTCGCGCTCGGAGAGCGATTCGCCGACGCACACGATCGGGGTGATGCCCTTTTCGAGCAGCGCGTGGACCTTCGTGTTCACGAGCTCGTCGGTGTCGCCGTTATTCGCGCGGCGCTCGCTGTGGCCGACGATGCAGTATTTTGCGCCGAGATCGGCGATCATATCCACGCTGATCTCGCCGGTATGTGCGCCCTTATCAAATTCGGAAACGTTCTGCGCACCGACACCGATGCGCCGCGCCTTCTCGCGTGCGAGCGCGGCGAGATGCGTCGCCGGGACGCAGAGAACAACGCTGCACCCGTTCATGCCGGCGGGCAGCTTCGTCTTCAGCTCCTCGACGAACGGCTTCACGCCGGAGGGAAGCTGGTTCATTTTCCAGTTTCCGGCGATGATGACTTTTCTGTATTTCTTGTTCATAGCGATTTGTTACTCCCTTCGGTGAATACGCGCAGGGGGACGGATCTGCCGCCCCCCTGGTGAAAAATTACTTGTCGAGCAGGCAGGCCACGCCGGGCAGCTCCTTGCCTTCCATGAATTCGAGCGACGCGCCGCCGCCGGTGGAAACGTGGGTCACCTTGTCGGCATAGCCCATCTTCTCGATGGCGCTGGCGCTGTCGCCGCCGCCGACGACCGTGACGCCCTGACACTCCGCCATCGCCGCGGCAACGGCCTCGGTGCCCTTGGCAAACTTCGCAAACTCGAAAACGCCCATGGGGCCGTTCCAGATAACGGTACCGGCGTTCTTCACGGCCTCGCCGAAGAGCTTCTGGGTTTCGGGACCGATGTCCAGACCCATCCAGCCGACGGGAATGGCGTCCGCGGCGACGACCTGGCTCTCCGCGTCGGCGGCGAACTTGTCGGCAACAACGACGTCCACGGGCAGCAGCAGCTTCACGCCGGACTCTTCCGCCTTGGCGAGCATGTTCTTGCAGTATTCGATCTTCTCCTCGTCGAGCAGAGAGGCGCCGGTCTCGTAGCCCTTGGCCTTGAGGAACGTGAACGCCATGCCGCCGCCGATGACGAGCGTGTCGGCCTTCTTGAGCAGGTTCTCGATCACGGCCAGCTTGTCGGCAACCTTCGCGCCGCCGAGAACGGCAACGAGCGGGCGCTTGGGATCGTCCATCGCGCCGCCGAGAGCGGTCAGCTCCTTCTCCACGAGGAAGCCGCAGTAGGCGGGCAGATAGTCCGCAACACCGGCGGTGGAGGCGTGGGCGCGGTGCACCGCGCCGAACGCGTCGGAAACGTACACATCGGCCATGGAGGCGAGCTCCTTGGCAAATTCGGGATCGTTCTTCTCCTCGCGGGGATCAAAGCGGGTGTTTTCGAGCAGCAGCACTTCGCCGCTCTTGAGCGCGGCGGCCTTCGCCTTCGCGTCGGGGCCGATGGTATCTTCCGCAAACTCGACCGGCTTGCCAAGCAGTTCGGCAAAGCGGACGGCAACGCGCTTCAGGGTCAGGTTGGTCTTGGCGTCGGGGTCCTTTTTGGGCTTGCCGAGGTGGGAGCAGACGATCAGCGCAGCGCCGTCGTCCAGCAGGTACTGGATCGTGGGCAGCGCAGCGCGGATGCGCTTGTCGTTGGTGATCTCGTGGGTCGTCTTGTCCAGAGGTACATTGAAGTCTACGCGCAGCAGCACTTTCTTGCCGGCGAAGCTCACGTCGCGGATGCTCTTCTTTTTGTAATTCATATCCTAGACCTCCTAATAATAGTTTTTCCTTCTGAGCGCATTGTAGTACACCGATGCGCATTTTGCAAGTGAAATGTGTTGGTTTTCGTCCATTTTCTACGAAAAAAACCGTGTTCTTTCAAACAAAATGTTTCGTTGCACTGTGCGGTGTTTTGGTGTAAAATGCCAGTATAGTATTTTACCTGCCGCCGTGGATTATTCGGCGGGGAAAGAAGGCTGTATGAAATCGCTTCCGGTTCTTTATATTGTCGTCCCCTGCTACAACGAGGAAGAGGCTCTGCCGCTCAGCGCACCGGTATTTCGCAAAAAGCTCGGCGATCTGATCGACGCGGGCGCCATCGCGCCGGAGAGCCGCATCGTCCTTGTGGACGATGGCTCAAAGGACGCCACCTGGAGCATCATCCGCTCGCTCCACGAGAGCGACGCGCACTTCACCGGCCTGCGCCAGATCCGCAACCGCGGCCACCAGAACGCTCTCACCGCGGGGCTCATGTGGTCGCGCACCCGGTGCGACATCACCATCAGCATCGACGCCGATCTGCAGGACGATATCGACGCGATGGACAAAATGGTGGAGAAATATAAGGAGGGCTGCGGCATCGTCTGCGGCGTGCGCGCCTCGCGTGCCACCGACACGTTCTTGAAGCGCACGACCGCCCGCGGATACTACGGTCTCATGAAGCTCTTCGGCTCCGATCTCATTTACGACCACGCCGATTACCGCCTCATGGACACCGCCGCGCTCGAAGCGCTCTCGCATTACCACGGGGACGATCTCTTCCTGCGCGGGCTTGTGAACCGGCTCGGTGCGAAGGTCGGCACCGTTTCCTATGACCGCCGCGCCCGCGAGGCCGGCGAGAGCAAGTACACGCTCAAAAAGATGCTCAAGCTCGCGCTCAAGGGCATGGAGTGCGGCCGCAAAAAGCCGGAGCGCACCAGCCGCTCGGACGACGCCGTTATCGCCGAGGTACTGCATGAGTGAGTGCCGCCTCTGCCCCCGGCGGTGCGGCGCCGACCGCGCGGTGAGCGCGGGCGTATGCCACATGGGCAGCGAAATGCGCATCGCGCGCGCCGCGCCGCACTATGGCGAGGAGCCCTGTATCAGCGGCGAGCGGGGGAGCGGCGCGGTATTCTTCGCCGGGTGTCCGCTCGGCTGCGTTTACTGCCAGAACTACGCGCTCAGCCGCGGAAGAGTTGGCGAGACGGTCTCCGTCGAGCGTCTTGCGGCGATCTTCTCCGAGCTCGAGGCGAAGGGCGTTCATAACCTCAATCTCGTCACCGGCACACAGTTTGTGCCGCAGATATTGGATGCGCTTTCCATCGTCGCGCCGAAGATCCCTGTTGTGTGGAATACGTCGGGGTATGAAACGGTCAAGACCGTGGACGCGCTCGCGGAGCGCGTGAGCGTCTTTCTGCCGGACTTCAAGTATGCCGAGACGGCGCTCGCGGCGCGCTATTCCCGCGCGCCGGACTATCCGGCGGCGGCACAGAGTGCCATCAAGCGCATGGTGGAGCACACCGGCGCGTTTGAACTGGACGAAAACGGCCTTCTCCGCCGCGGCGTTTTGATCCGGCATCTCGTGCTGCCGGGGCAGATCGAAAATACGCGCGCGGTGCTTTATTGGATCGCGGACACGTTTGCGCCCGGCACGGTGCTCGTGTCGCTCATGGCGCAGTACACCCCCTGCGGGCATCTCGACAAGTACCCGGAGCTGCGCCGGACGCTCACACCGGAGGAGTGGGACGCTGCGCTCGCCATTCTGGATGAGACCGGCCTCTCGGACGGGTATGTGCAGGAGCTTTCCGCCTCCGGCGAGGAAGAAATTCCCGCGTTTGACGGTACGGGCGTCATATCCTGAACGGCGTGTGCATATACTTTCTCTGTAAAACAATATTGCGGAGAAGGGGACATGCACCAATGAAAAAACCAAACCGGAAACTTGTATGGCTGCTGCTTATCGCGTTTGTGTTCACGATAGGCAGCGGCTTTTCTGCGCGCAAAACCGCCGAGCTGCCCGCCGTGGGCGAAACGGTCTCCGGCTTTCGCGCTGAAAAGGTCGAGCGGCTGGAAGAAACCGGCGGGAGAATAACCTATCTTACGCATGAGACGAGCGGCGCGGCGGCCGTGTACATAGAAGGTACCGGAACGGCCCCGGCGCTCACGCTCGCGGCGCGAACGTCCAATGGCGTGCGCCGTCGGACGCTCACTGCGGGCACCGCCGAGGAGCTTCTGCGCGCTGCGAAGGAGAGCCTTGGTGCATTTTTCAGCGGCGAGGAGACGGCGCCGGACGGAAACGGGGCATACCGCGCGTTTCTCGGCTATCTTCTCCCCGGCAGCGACGCCGCCGGAAACGGCGCCGCGGAGGTGACGGCGGGGAATCTTCTCGCGGTCGTCTGCGCCGAGCCGGAGAGCGCGGGATCGATCCTCGCGTGGCTGGACGGTGTGTTCTCCGGCGCGCCCGCGGGGGAGGCATTCGCGCCGGATGCCGCCTATCAGCGGATCGAAAAGCCGGTCGAGGAAACGGCGGAGATCACCGGGGACGAGACTGGGGGCGTATACTTCGGCATCGTCTGCCCGCGCGCGGGCGAATGGACGCGCGTCCGGCTCGCGGCGGTCGCCGCAGCGCTGGGGCGCAGCGGGTCGCTTCTCGATAAGCGCGTGCGCGCCTCGCTGCCGGATGCGGCGGTTTCCTGCGGCACGGAAACGGCGGGCGCGGACGAGGCAATCTGGTTTTTCGCGCCGGGATTGGAGGAGAAGGACGCGGAAGCCTTTCGCGATGCGGTGCTCGCTGCGCTGCGCACACTCGCCGGGAGCGGGCTGAGCGTGCAGGCGGTCGAGACACTGGAGGCCGCGCAGCGGCTGGAGGAACTGACGTTCCCGGAGCGGGACGATCTTGGAGCGGCGCTCTGCGAGGGGTTCGCCGCGGCATGGGCGCAGGGAGACGCGGGTGGCTATCCTGCGCAGCTTCGCGAGGCGTGGAACGCCGCAGCGTATCTCGCGGACGGCTCCTGCGCGGAGGTCGTGCGCGAGGAGCTTCTGGAAAATGAGCGCACCGCGCTCCTGACGGTCATGCCCGAACCGGCCGAGGAGCCAGAGCCTACGCCGGAAGCATCGCCGGAGCCGACAGAGGAGCCTGCAGGAGAAAACCCCTCAGTCTCGCCTGCGGCGAGCCAGCTCCCCTGATAGGGGAGCCAAGGTAGCCGTCCGCAAACCTTCTTGCCTCCCCTACCAGGGGAGGTGGCAAAAGCGCTGCTTTTGACGGAGAGGTTTTGATATTTTAAGAAAAGGTGCCGGCGGGGCGTGTCCCCGCCGGCACCTTTTTTCTAAGTATTTCCGCCCGTTTCGCCGTACTGTATAATAGACCGGTCAAAAGAGAAAACGAGGTGAAGTCCTTGACAGACGAAAAGATCGCCGCGGCGCTCGCCGCGCGCTCGGAGCGCGCCATTGCCGACGTGATCGCGCGCAATTCCCGGCATCTCTATGCCGTGGCCGCTGCCGCGCTTCGCGGTATTGGCGCCGAGCAGGACGCCGAAGAGGCTGCGGCCGATGCGTTCGTATATTTGTGGGAGCATCCGGAGAAATTCGATCCCTGCCGCGGCTCGCTCAAGACGTGGCTTTCGGTCGTGGCGCGCTCGCGCGCTCTCGACCGCGCCCGGGAGGTTATGCGCTGCCGCGCCGTATCGCTCGAGGAGATCGAGCTCGCCGATCCGCTGGGTGTGCCGGAGACGCTGCTCGCCGGGGAACGGCGGGCAGCTCTCCGAGCGGCGGTGGATGCGCTCGGAGAGCCGGATCGGGAGATATTGCTCCGGCGGTACTATTTCGGGCAGAAGCCGCGCGAGATCGCTGCGGCGCTCGGCCTGGACAAAAAGCAGGTGGACAACCGCCTGTATCAGACAAAGCGGCGGCTGCGCGCGAGCGTGTCCGGCGCGGAAGGAGAGTAATATGCGCTCATTCAGCGAGGAAAATTACCGAAATATCCAAAGTTTATTTACCGAAAAGACCGGCGTGCCGCTCCGAAAACGGCGCGCGGCACGTATCGTTCCGTTCGCGCTGGCCGCCGCGGCAATCGCGGCGATCCTCACCGTGACGGCGCTCGCCGCCGATCTCTTCTCGCCGCTCGCGGGGGACGATCTCGCGCTCGGCGCGGTATACGAGGGGGATGGCATCGTGTCGGTGCAGGTGGAAAACCGCTCGGACAAGGAGCTCAAATTCCAGGAGCAGGTGCGCCTCATGCGTTGGGAAACCGGCGAGGAGATCGCGCCGAAGCGCGGCGCGGCCGTGCGCTTTACGAACACCGTGTTCGCGCCGCGCACCGAAGGCGAGATGACGCTCGACCTCTCGGATGCCTACGATCTCGCGGCGCTGGACGAAGGGCTTGCGCAGGGCGGGTACTATCTCGTTTTGACGAACGCGAATTTCGTGTTCGGGCAGGACTGGATGTGCTTCATCCATGCTGCCGCGCCGGAGGAGACCGGCGAGACGGCGGAAGCCGCACCGGAGGAGACGCCGGAACCCACCGCCGCACCGTCAGCCCCCGCGGAGACGGACGCGGAGCTTGCCGCGCGCGTGGAGGAATCGCTGCGGCCATACTTTGCAATGTCCGGCGACGTTGCACAGCGCCGCGCCCACAACGCGGAGTACTACGCCGCGTGCGCCGAGCTTCTTGTGCCGCTGGGCGAGCGCGTGGCACGCCCCGCGCCGTCCGATCTCGTGATCGGCGATGCGGAGGAGGGCGTCATCTTTGATAGCGCCGCTCCGGCGGATGCGCAGCATCTTTTGACGGGCGAGAACTATGCGACGCTCGATGCCTACGGCCTGCCGGTGGGCGGCGCACCGGGCGAGGAAGCGCTCGTTCTCTCCGCGCTCGTGGCGCAGCGCACGGGAGATACGGACGGCGGCGCGCCGATCCCGGTCGTGTATCTGTTCACATATTTCCGGGAGGATGTCGAAAACGCGGACTATCTCTTCGCCCACGGCCAGCTTGTGCCGCTCGCGGAGATCGAAGACCGGCGCGTGTACGAGGACGAGCGGTATGTCTGCTATGAGCTCTCGGCGTATTTCTATACAGACGTGCAGACCCACGCGGAAACGCTCTGCGCCGAGCGCGGCGACGTGTGCTGGAACGACGCCGCGCGGCAGCGCGTGCAGAACGTTTATGATTACTACACAAATGCCGAAACACTTTCCCGACTCGTCCAGCATCTCGCCGCGTGACGAGAAAAACGAAAAAGTTGTCAACGGGAACCGTCCCCATTGACAACTTAAAACAAAACCAGCCGGAGGGAATTTCCCTCCGGCTGGTTTGCAGGTTGTTGAAATCAGAACTTGACGCCCTTATCTTCGTCCTCGTCGTCTTCGTCGTCGAAAACGACTTCCTCGACGGCGGCGTTTTCAAAGTCGATGACTTCGCCGCACTCCGGGCACTCAAAGGAGCCCGCGTCGAGCGTGTCCTCGTCCACGGTCAGCTTAAAGCCGCAGCCCGGACACTCTACGGAGTAGAAGACGGTGTCGTCCTCATCCTCGTCGTCATACTCTTCGTCCTCATCGTCGCTGCCGCAGCAGGAGCAGGGGCTCTCATAAAACTCGTTTTCGAGCTCGGCGAGATCGTCGTTGATCTCTTCCACGCCGTCGGTCAGATCGACCAGCGCGTCCTTCGTGTCCGCGAGATCGAGAGAAAGATCTTCCAGAATGTCGATAATGACATGGAACAGCTTGCCCTGGCCGCCGTCCTCCTGAATGCCCATGCCCTCGGCAAGACCCTTCAGATAGGCCACTTTTTCGGATGTCGTCATAAGAAACCCTCCCTTTGTTGATGGTTGGACGCAGTTATATGGCTTCTCAGCCCTTGGCGCGCTCGAGATATTCGCCGGTGCGGGTGTCGATCTTGATGCGCTCGCCCTCTTCGAGGAACAGGGGCACCTTGATCTCCGCGCCGGTTTCCAGCTTGGCGGGCTTGGTGGCGTTGGTGGCGGTGTTGCCGGCGAAGCCGGGGTCGGTCTCGGTGATGGTCAGCTCGACGAACGTCGGGGGATCGACCGCGAACACCTTGCCCTTGTAGGAGCTGACGGTGCAGACCATGTTTTCCTTCACGAAGCGGAAGCTGTCGGAGAGCATGCTCTCGTCGATGGGCTCGAGCTCGTAGGTCTCGGGGTCCATGAAGTAGTAGAGGTTGCCGTCGTTGTAGCTGTATTCCATGCTGCGGCGCTCAACGAATGCTTCCTCAAACTTCGCGGTGGGGTTGAAGCTGGTCTCGACGACGGCGCCGGTGATGACGTTCTTCATCTTCGTGCGCACGAACGCCGCGCCCTTGCCGGGCTTGACGTGCTGGAACTCGACGACCTGCATGACCTGGCCGTCCATTTCAAAGGTTACTCCGTTGCGAAAATCGCCTGCGGAAATCATGGGAAACTCCTCCTCGTATGTGAATATATTATTTGTACGCGGCATTTAGCGGAAATATTTTATACTATAGAGCGCCATATTGCAAGCTTTTCTTGTGCGCAAGGCCGCCGGAGGGCGGTTTTTCTTTCGCTTCCAGATACCGGAACGCCGGTAAAGGTTGCATTTCCGGTAGTTTTCCGCTATAATACCTCTGTTATGCCATACTCTTATGGGGGCCAAGTCTGTAATGAAAAAAATCCGCTTTGCAATATGCGCTCTTATCGCCGCGCTCGCGCTGGGGCTCGTCTCGCCCGCAGCCATGGCGATCGACGATCCGGGGATCGACACGACGTATGCCGCCGTGCTCCTCGCCGAGGACGACGATCAGGAAACGGTGCTCTATACGAAAAATGCCGAAGAGCGGCTCTACCCCGCCTCGCTCACGAAGGTGATGACCGTTCTTCTCGCCGTGGAGGACATTGAATCCGGCAAAATTTCGCTCTCCGACCCGGTCACGGCGCAGCCGGGGTTTGACTTTGACATGATCGTCGGCGGCAGCAGCGTGTACATCATGCAGCAGGAGACGATGACGCTCGAGAGCCTTCTCTACTGCGCAATGGTCGCCTCGGCCAACGACGCCTGCAACGTGATCGCGCAGTACGTCAGCGGCTCGATCTCCGACTTTGTCGCGCGCATGAACTCCCGCGCCGCGGAGCTCGGCTGCACCAACACAAACTTCACGAATACCCACGGCCTGCCCGACGCGAACCATTATACCACCGCCTGGGACTTTTCGCGCATTGTGCGCGAGGCGGCCAAGCACGAGCTTTTCATGACGATCGCGAGCACCATCAACTACACGGTGCCGGACACGAACGTCTCCTCCGAGCGTGTTCTGGAGAGCACGAACTCGCTCGTCAACCCCACCAACCCCCTCTATCCGGGCGATTGGGGCTATGAATACGCCAAGGGCATCAAGACCGGCCACACGAACGACGCCGGATACTGTCTCGCCTCCAGTGCGGAGAAGGACGGCGTAAAGCTCCTCTCCGTCGTGCTCAAATCGCAGGCATACCAGCAGGACGACGGCAGCTGGTACTACGGCAACTTTGCCGACACGCGCACGCTCTTCGAGTGGGGCTTCAACAACTTCAGCTATCAGGACGTTTTGAAATCCACCGAGATCGTGACAGAGGTTCCCGTTGCGATGGGCGCGGACGCCGAGACCGTCACCGCCCGAGCGAGCACGACCATCCGCGCCTTCCTGCCGAACGACGCTGACATAGCGGCGATCGAGCGGACGATCTCGCTCTCGCCGGACGTGGCCGCAAACGGCCTCACCGCGCCGGTCAGCGCGGGGCAGGTCGTCGGCGAGATCAGCGTGATCCGCGACGGTGTGGTGCTCGGTACCTCACCGCTCGTTACGACCACCTCGGTCGATCTCTCGCGCATGGAGTACATGAAGGATCAGCTCCGCGAAACGCTTCGCACGCCGGGCGTCATCCTGGTGTTCTGGGCGCTGGTGCTGCTCTTTGCCACATACATTCTCGTCGTGGTGCGCTATCGCTCGAAGCGCCGCGCCTACCAGAAGCGGCTGGAAATGGCGCGCACCGTCCGGCTCGACATGGAGGACGACGAGGAGGAGCTGCGGCAGTCTCGCCGCGTGCGCGCCACGACCGGCGCGCCGCGCAGCCGCTACCGCGAGGACGTGATGCTCACGCCGGACTCCGCCGTGGATGAGCCGACGCGCGTGACCGGCGAGCGGCCGGCCGTAGCGCCAGAGGACGAACCGACCCGCCCCGTGCCGGCGGCGAAGGAAACGAAGGACGACCCCGGCCGCGACGCCACGCGGGACTACTTTGAAGAGTTCTTCGGGAAAAAGTGAATTATAAGGATAAATCCCCTGCCGCGCGAAATGAAGTGACCCCAAAAAGTTAGACAAATAAATTAAGCGCAAATTGTTCAAGCCACCGAAAGGGCTTGTTGTCTGTGAATAGCAGGCGGCAAGCCCTTTAGCTTTGCCTTAATTCTGCGGTTGTTGTAGTAATCCAGATATTCCGTGAGTTCTTGCTTGAAGTGCTCCATGGATCGAAATTCCTGCAGATACAAGAGTTCGCTTTTAAGCAAACCAAAGAAGTTTTCCATCACAGCATTGTCCAGACAGTTTCCCTTCCGACTCATACTCTGCCGGATACCCTTCTCCCGGAGCATCCGCTGGTACTGCTTGTGCTGATACTGCCAGCCCTGGTCTGAGTGGAGAATGAGGTTCGTGTCATCCGGGATCTTCTCAAAAGCCTTGTCCAGCATCTTCGTCACCATACTCAGCGAGGGACGATCCAAGATAGTATAGCTGACCAGATCGCTGCTGTGCAGATCAAGAACGGGAGACAAATAGAGCTTTTCTCCGAATAAGCTGAACTCCGTCACATCCGTGACCCACTTCTGGTTTGGCTTGTCCGCGTGAAAGTCCCGATTCAGCAGATTTGGAGCGATTTTACCCGTTTCTCCCTTGTAAGAACGATACTTCTTCATCCTGACACGGCAAACTAAGCACAGCTCCTTCATAAGCCGCTGGACAGTCTTGTGGTTCAGGAGAAAATTGCGCTTGTGAAGTTCTGTTGTAATGCGGCGATAGCCGTATCTTCCTTTGTTTTCGTGGTAGATGACTGTGATCTCCGCTTTGACAGCTTTATACTTATCTGCACTGTTTATCCGCTTCAGATGGTAGTAGAAAGTGGCACGGGGAAGTTGAGCGATTGAGAGAAGAATATCCAGAGAATGTCTTTGCCTCAGCTTTTGAACTACCTGCGTTTTCTGCGCTGGCGTCGCTCGTCTTCCAAAACCAAGGCTTGCAAGTTTTTTAGGTAATCGTTCTCCGCACGCAGTCGCTGCACTTCGGCCAGCAGATCTTCTTCCACCTCTTTTGGTAGCTTCTTTGACCGACCAGTGCTGCTGCGGCCCCGTCGCTCAACCGACAAGCCTTCCGGCCCTTCTTCCAGATAAATCCGTTCCCAACGTTCTATAATTTTATGGTCGTTAATTCCGAATTCCTGCATCGTTGCATAGATACTCAGATGTTCTTTTTCCATGGCTTCTACAACCATTCTCTTGAATTCCGGCGTATATCGTTTGTTTGGTACTCCTTTTGGCATAGCAAAACACCCCACTTGTTAGATAGTATATCATACTGTCTAACAAATGGGGTGCGGTTCATTGGGAGAAGCCGGGATTTTTTATGACCTTCCGCAGCCGCAGAAGACTCAGCGCAAAGTTGAACACCTCGCAGATGTAGAGCGTCACGAGATAGCCCGTGAGCGCCCAGCGAGGAAGCAGCGCCCACACGAGCACGAGCCCGAGCGCGGCCTCGGCGATGTTGAACGCCATGGACGCCATCATCTGCCCGAGCCCCTTGAGACAGCCGTCAGTCACGATGTCGGTATAGAGAAACGGCACCATCGGCGCGAGCAGGCGGAGAAACCGCGCGGCCTCGGCGCTGCCGTAGAGCAGCATGCCGAGCGGGCGGGCAAAAACAAAAAAGACCGCTGCCGCGCAAAGCGAGAGGAGAAACGTTTTCCCCAGCATCTCGCGAACGCTCCGGCGTACCCGCTCGTGCTCTCCGGCGACCTGCATTTCCGTGAGCGCCGGGACGAGCAGCTCCGCAACCGAGAGCGGAAGGCACGTCGGCAGAAGCAAAACCGGCATCGCCATGCCGTTGATGACGCCGTATCCCGAAAGAGCGCTCTCGGCGCTGAGACCTGAGAGGCGCAGCCCTCGCGGCACAAGAAGCTGGCGGAACGTGTTGAGCGCACTGCGCGCATACGCCGACGAGGCGAGCGGCAGCGCGATGCGGAGCATCCGCGGCGTGAGCGCCTCGCCGCACTCGCCGCCCGGGCAGAATCGCCGCCGGTCGGCAAGATAGAGCAAGGCAAGAGCGAGCGAGAGCGCGATCTCCGCCGCGGTACCGGCGGCAGAGAGCGCCGCGCACACCCCGGCAAGATCGCCGCGGCTGCATGTTGCGAGAAAGAGCATCGAAAGCCCCATGCGCAGAAGCTGCGCAAAAAACTGCGATACTGCCGTTTTCCATACCCGCCCAACGGCGGTGAAGTACCCGGCAAGAGCGCTCGAGAGCGCAAGCGCCGGGAGCGATGGCGCCGCGGCATAGAGCGCGCGCACCGAGCGGGCGTCCCCGATCCAGAGAAAGCCGATGGGCTCGGCAAGGAAAAAGAGAATGATCCCCGCGCTAAGCCCGAAAAAGAGCGCGTAAGCGCAGCACCGGCGCATCACGGCGCGCACGCTCCCGCCGCGGCATTGCCCCAGCTCCTCGGCGAGAAGCCGTGTAACGGAAAACCGGATGCCGGACACCGCGAGCGTTATGAAAAGAAACCCAACGCTTCCGACAAGCTGGAAAAGCCCGATGCCTGCCGCGCCGATGTGCGCGGCCAGCCACACCTGCCAGAGCATCGAGAGCGATTGCATGACAAGTGACGAGACCGTCAGCAGCGCGGCGTTTTTCCGTATCGATCTCCACAGCCCCATAAAGACGATCCCCCCTGCGTCCAAGTCTATGCGCGGCGCAGCGGGGGATAGAAGAAAAGAAAACAGTGCCCGGCGGAGCGTAAATTATGCATCTCTCCCAATATAGCGTGCCGAAAAAACGACAGACCGTCCGAAAAAATGACGTCAAGTTGACAAAAATGGGCGCTTTCGACAGCAGAATACACAAAGAACAAAGATATAGTTGCAGAATAATTCAACGCTTGTTATAATAATTATGGTATGGATTGAAAAGTATACCCCGGCACTTCCCCGCATAAAAAAAGGAGGAGAAAGATCGCATGAACGAAAAGTACAGTTCCCTGTTTACCCCCTGGAAGATCGGCAACTGCGAGATCAAAAACCGCATTGTCCAGGTCTCCATGGGCGGCACGTCCCTCTTCGGCTGGCTGGAGCCCTGCCACTTCGATAAGGAAGCGGCGTACCACCTGCTCAACCGTGCCCAGAACAACGTTGGTCTGGTGCTGCCCGGCATGCAGTGCGTGCGCGACACGATGGGCATTCCCGGCCGTCACTGGCTGTATCAGAACAAGCGCATGTTCCGCGAGCTCGCCGAGTGGATGCCCGAATTCCACAAGACGGGCGCGAAGCTCTTCATCCAGCTTGCCGCCGGCTTCGGCCGCAGCATGGCCATCAACCAGATGATGGTCGACATGCTCCAGAAGAAGGCGTTCGGCGCCGTTGCCAAGGGCGTTGTGGACGTGGAGTACTGCTGCGCTTCCGCCTCCGAGACCCCCAACCGCTGGTATCCCGAGCTCAAGTCCCGCGCGCTGACGAAGGAAGAGATCCACGAGATGGTCGATGCCTTCGGCAAGACCGCGAAGCTGCTCAAGGACGCCGGTGTTGACGGTGTGGAGATCCACGCCGTTCACGAGGGCTACCTCCTTGACCAGTTCACCATTGCCAACATGAACTATCGTACCGACGAGTACGGCGGATCGTTTGAGAACCGCTACCGCTTCCCCGTGGAAGTTGTGCAGGAGATCAAGAAGACCTGCGGCAAGGACTTCCCCGTGTCGCTGCGCTACTCCGTCGTCTCCAAGACGAAGGGCTTCGGCCAGGGCGCTGTCCCCGGCGAAGAGTTCGTCGAGTTCGGCCGCGATATGGCCGAGTCGGAGAAGGCCATCAAGTATCTGGAAGACGCCGGATACGACATGTTCAACTGCGACAACGGCACCTACGACGCCTGGTATTGGGCGCACCCGCCAGTCTATATGCCGCACAACTGCAACATTGCGGAAGTAGAACATATCAAGAACTTTACCACCAAGCCGGTCGTCTGCGCCGGTAAGATGGAGCCGGAGTTCGCGGCGAAGGAGATCGCCGAGGGCCGTATCGACGCGATGGGCGTTGGCCGTCAGAACCTCGTCGACCCCGAGTGGATCAACAAGCTCCTCGAGGACCGCGAAGAGGAGATCAAGCCCTGCATCAACTGCCACAACGCCTGCTTCAACTTCAACTGCTCCAAGGGCACGCCGAACATGCAGCCGATGGACGATGCACTGCATCTGGCCCGCTGCGCGCTGACCCCGCCCACGCTGCAGCACAACAAGTATAAGATCATCCCGACGAAGAACCCGAAGAAGGTCGCCATCGTCGGCGGCGGTATCGGCGGCATGGAATGCGCCCTTGTCCTCAAGAAGCGCGGCCATACCCCGGTCATCTACGAAAAGAGCGGCAAGCTCGGCGGCATGTACAACTATGCCTCCGCCATGTCCTTCAAGGAAGCCGACAAGAAGCTCCTTGCGTGGTACGAGCGCGAGCTGAAGAAGGCGGAGATCGAAGTCCACCTCAACACCGAGATCGACCCGATCAACCCGCTGATGCGTCAGTACGACGAGGTCATCATCTGCACCGGCGCTGTGCCGAAGAAGCTCCCCGTGCCCGGCTTCAACAAGACGATCACGTTCGAAGAGCTGCTCACCGGCGACAAGGATCACGGCGACAAGGTCGTGTTCTTCGGCGGCGGCCAGTCCGCGTGCGAAGCGGCTTACGAGCTCGTGCTCCAGGGCAAGCACCCGATCATTGTCGAGTACGCCAATGACCTGATCGCCACGCCCGGCACCTGCCTTGCCAACGCCTCCTTCCTGCGCGAGATGCTCGTGTTCAAGAAGGTCCCCATCTATCTCGAGCACTCCATCTGCGAGATCGGCGACGGCTACGTCATGGTCAAGCCGCGCAATGGCGGAGATGCCTTCAAGGTCGAGTGCGACAGTGTCGTCAACGGCCTGGGCTTCCGTCCCGCGCCGGTCGCGCCGGAGGGCAAGCATGTCCACCAGGTCGGCACCGCCGCGAAGTGGGGCAACCTGCGCAACGTCATCTGGGGCGCGTGGGATGTCTGCATGAAGATCTGAGGCTCCTTACTTATCCCGATTTTTTCCCCCGGACGGAGATTTTCCCCGTCCGGGGGATTTGTACTAAAGGAAAAACAGGCAATGAAAAACGAAAAAGGAACGGCGGCAAAACATGTTTTGCGCGGCATTGCCATTTTGCTGCTCGGCGTGGTATTGGGACTGCTGCTTCTCGCCTGCGTGTATCGGATTCCGCAAAGCGCCATGCGCCGCGGCACGGAAACGTCCGCCGGCATCCTGCACGGGGAAACACTGTACCCTCGGGTAGTGGAGAGTGTTCCGGCATCGCAGCTGGACAACTTTACCGACGCGCTCATGCTGAACATAACGTATTATAAAGGCGGCTCTTTCGCGGAAGACATGCTGAGCTCGGCGTATATACAAAATGACGAAAACGACCCGCTGGAATCTCTATATGGTTATGTGACGGGCGCGGAGGGAGAGTATCAGGAGGCGTATTACGGGAGATACTGGCACGGCTATCAGGCCGTATTGGCTCCGCTGCTGACGGTTTTTGATCTTTTGCAGATCCGCTATCTGAATATGGCGCTGCAGATCGCGCTGGCGGCCGCGGTGCTGCTCACGCTGCATGCCTGCGGACGAAAGGACATGCTCCTGCCCTATGCGATCTTGTGGATCAGCCTGATGCCGGCCGCGCTGTTTTATTCGCTTCAGTTTTCCTCAACGTTTTATATTATGGCCGTCCTGTCTCTGGTCATCGCGTCCCGGAGCGGGAAATTTGATTTTGCGAAGCTATGCTTTGCCTTTGAGATCGCCGGTATTCTGGAAGCCTATTTCGACTTGTTGACATACCCGCTCGTGACCTTCGGGGTACCCGCTATCCTGTGGTTTGCGCTGGATGCTGAAAGAAAGCAATCGCTGCTTCGCCGCATCCGGCAGCTTGTGCTGCTGGGCGTTTCGTGGGGGCTCGGCTATCTGGGGATGTGGAGCAGCAAGTGGGTCATCGCGGCGCTGTTTGCCGGAGACAACACATTGGAAACCGCTTATCAGGCGATCAAATTCCGAAGCGCCATGCAGCTGACCGGCGATGTGAAGATCACCTATCTCGACGTTATAAAAGCGAACGTCTTCTTTTATGTGTCCCGGGGCTTCGTCGCCGTATTTGCCGCCGGCGTTCTGCTGTGGCTGATAAAATGGTTTAGGCAGAGAAAAAACAAACCGGACCCGGAGCTGCGAAGCGTTCTGCCGGCGATGGCGGCCATCGCCGTGTGCGCTCTGACGCCCTTCGCCTGGTATCTTGTCACGGCGAACCACTCGTACCTGCACAGCTGGTTCACCTTCCGGGAGCTCGGCATCTTCCTGTATGGCGGCTTCACCATTCCTTATTTGTATCTGTACTGCTGCCGTGAAAAAGCATAAAGGCAAAGAAAACGGCTCGTCCCGGTCTTGCGGAAAGACCGGGACGAGCCATTTTGCTCTTTCTATTCAGTGCAGGCGGCAGTAGGTGAACTCGCCCTTGGTGAGAAGGTTGCGCTCGGAATCGTAGGTGCATACGGTCGCCACGATGATGCGCGAGCCGCGGCGGATCACCTCGGCCTCGGCAGTCAGTGTGCCGGGCATCCCCGGACGGAGAAACACGGTAGAGGCATTCTGCGTCACGCAGCGGATGGTCTCCCCGGAATCGAGCGTGCGGGCGGCAAACCCTCCGGCCACATCCATCATTGTGAAGAGCAGACCGCCGTGAACGATGCCGTAGGGGTTCATATGCTTTTCCCCGGTGCGGCACACCACGGTGCAATGGCCGCCGCGCCGCTCGGCAATCTCCAGACCGCAAAGGTCGTTGAACGGGCTGTCCATGCCGAAAACCGGCGCAGAGGTTTCTGTCTCTTTTTCCATTTCGGACTCCTTGAAATCGTTTTGTATGGGAGAATTATACTCCGAACGGCGCGGAATGAAAAGAGGAGAGTTGCGCCGGAGAGCCGCCGATGGTATAATTCCCGAAAACGAAAGAGGTGTATGACATTGGTAAAAACCGTCGCGATCGTGAGCCTTTCCGCCGGTGTGCTCGGGGAGCGCTTCATAAAGCACGAGCTGGATATCGGCGTAAAGCGTCTTGCGGACTATGGACTCGACGTTCGGTTCATGCCGCACGCGCTCGCCGGCATTGAGCATATAAAGAACCATCCGGAGGATCGCGCGGCAGACCTTCTCGCGGCATTCCGCGACCCGGATATCGACATGATCCTCTGCGCCCTTGGCGGGGACGATACCTATCGTCTTGCACCGTATCTCTTCGAGCATGGCGAGCTTAAAGCTGCCGTGTCCGGCACCGGCAAGATATTCCTCGGCTTTTCGGATACGACCGTCAACCACATGATGCTCCACAAGGTGGGCGTAAAGACGTTTTACGGCCAGTCGTTTCTCTCGGACGTGTGCGAGCTGGACAGGGAGATGCTGCCGTATACGCGCCGGTATTTTGAAGAGCTCATCGCGACCGGCTCGATCTGCGCTGTTACACCGAGCAATACGTGGTATGAAGCGCGCACGGACTTTTCGCCGGAGCAGGTCGGCGTGCCGCTCACGGCACACCCGGATACCGGCTTCGAGCTTTTGCAGGGCAACCCCCGATTTTCCGGCAAAATTCTCGGCGGGTGCATTGACACGCTCTTCGATTTTTTCGACGGTGGGAGATACGCCGACATGCCGGTGCTGTGCCCAAAGTACGGCCTCTTTCCGAGCGCGGAGGACTGGCAGGGGAAGATCCTCCTAATCGAATCGAGCGAGGAATATATGCCGCCGGAGAAATATCGGCTGGCGCTGGAGCACTTCAAGGCTGCCGGGGTGTTCAGCGCGGTGTCCGGCGTGCTCGTCGGAAAGCCGATGGATCGGAAGTATGAGGCGGAGTACAAAGCCGCACTCGCGGACGTGATCGCCGATCCCGCGCTTCCCATCGTCTGCAATGTCAATATCGGCCATGCGCTGCCGCGCTGCATTATCCCCTTCGGCGTAGACGCCGCAGTGGATGTGAACGGGCAGAAGATCACTTTCGCCTGAATAAAAATGCCCGGACTGCGCGTTCACAGTCCGGGGCATTTTTATTTTACAAAATTTTACGAATCAAAGAAGCCGAACCCCGCGACCTCGCTCGTAGGGAGCGAGAACACGATGGCCTTCGCCGGGGTGTCCGGCCCAGCCTTTTTGAGGATGGAGCGCATGATCTCGCCCTTTTCCTCGCTTTTGGAAACGATGAGGATGACTTCCTTTTCCTCGGCGATGGAGATGTTGTGGAACTTGGGGTCGGCTTTCGCGCCGGTGCCTTTGCCGTGGAGCACCGTGCCGCCGCGCGCGCCCGCAGCGCGGGCGGCGTTCATCACGAGATCGGTCTGCCCTTCGCTCGCGACGACGACGATCAGCTCATACGCATAGCCCGCCGGCGGAGCCGTCTTTGCGGATACATTCTCTTCTCCCATCAGATATGCCACGGTTTTCCCTCCTCCAATGCTTTTGACCGGCACGGCGATCACGATGCCGTGACCCGGTACGCCGATGTGCAGCCGCCGCTTCTGCGCTTCGATCAGCGCGGCGGTCTTTTCCTCGGTCGCCGTAGACAGGACGACCCACTTTTCGTTCGATTCGATCCCGAGCAGATCGAGCATGCTCTGCACCGCCGTGCCGCGGCCGTGCAGCGTCACGTTGAGCGGGAGCGCAAGCTCCTCGCAGATGTCCTCCAGCACGCCGAGCGCCTCGGGGGTGGTGATGGATATGACGTAGTTCATGCGCTCACCTCCCAAAGCTCGATGATATCGTAATCGCCGTAGACGGCCGCCTCTTCCTGCGGACGCTTTGCGATATGTTCATAGTAGAAGCCGACAGCCTGGATGGAGAGCAGCGGCATCATCGCAACCAGCGCCACAACACCGAAGGCGTCGCACAACACGTCGCCGCCGAGAGCGATGCACGCGCCCATCATGAATTGCAGCATAAATGTTGCCGTCATGGGGCCGGAGGCTACGCCGCCGGAGTCGAACGCGATGGCGGTGTAAATATCCGGCACGAAGAACGAGAGGAGCAGCGCAAGCGCGTAGCCCGGCACGATGAACCACAAAAGGGAAATGCCGGTCACAACGCGCAGCATGGCAAACGCCATGGCGAGCGCGATCGCCACGGAGAGGCTGACCTTGATGGTCTTGCCGGGGATAGCGCCGGCGCTCACGTCCTCGATCTGCTTTTCGAGAACGCCAACGGCGGGCTCTGCCGAGATAATGAACCAGCCGAGCAGCGCTGCGAGCGGGATGAGAAGCCAGCTCCTGTCCCCTCCGGCGAGCGCTGCGCCAAGCTCCGCGCCGAGTGACGAGAAGCCGACGTTCACGCCCGTGAGGAACAGCACAAGCCCTACATATGTATACACGATGCCGACCATGATCTTCCAAAAGCTCCGGCGGTTCATGCGGAACATGACAAGCTGGAAAATGAGGAAAATGCCGACGATCGGCAGCATGGATATGGCCATTTCCTTGAGATACACCGGAATGGCGCGGAGAAACGCCGAGCCGATCACGGTCGTGCTCTCGTAGGATACCTCGGTGAGCTCCGCAACGCCGGAGCTGTCACGATAAAAGAGCCCCAGAATGAGCACCGCGAGGATCGGCCCGATGGAGCAGAGCGCCACGAGACCGAAGCTGTCGGCCTTCGCGCCGCTGTCGCTTCGGATGTTCGACACGCCGAGACCGAGCGCAAGAATGAACGGTACGGTCATCGGCCCGGTCGTCACGCCGCCGGAGTCGAACGCGATGGAGAGAAAGCTTTTGTCTGTAAATGCGGCAAGCGTGAATACGATCGCGTAGCATATGAGCAGCACCCAGCGCAGGCGGATGCCGTAAAGGATGCGCACCATGCAAAGCGCCATGAAAAGCCCCACACCCGCGCCGACGACGGCGAGAAGCACGGTCTTTTCAATGTGCGGCACTGTGTCGGCAAGCACCTGAAGATCGGGCTCGGCAACGGTGATGGCAAAGCCGAGAAGAAACGATACGCCGAGAATGAGCGGCAGATTTTTCGTTTTCGTAAGCGCCGTACCGATACGGCTGCCGATGAGCGTCATAGACTGCTCCGCACCGAGTGAGAAAAGCCCCATGCCCACGGTGAGCAGCAGCGCGCCGATGAGGAACGTGAGCAGCAGATCGGTGCGCATCGGCACGATGCAAAGGCACAGTATCACAACGATCACCAGGATCGGCAGCACGGACACGGCGGACTCGCGAATCTTTTCTCCGAGCACGGTGCGCGTCTTTTCCAGCGCGGAACGCTTGATTTTTTTCGGTTTCTGCACGCGCACTAAGTCTCCTTTTCATTACAAATGTATAAAAAGTATACGGGAATCCCGGCAAAAAAGCAATAAACGTTCTGTTAAAAATGTCGGCGGGCGAAAAATGCTCCCCGGCGATAGACGCCGGGGAGCCCAATAAAGCCTCGCAGAGTTTGCTCCCGCAGGAGCAAATAGAGTTTCAATCATTTTCTCCGGCGACATGTGCGTCGGAGAAAATACTTCTCGGCTCGCAAACGTGCGAACGCAGTGAGTGCGCTGCGGCGAGCCGTATCCCCTCAAACGGGAGACCTGCGCAGCAGGTCTCCCGTTTGAATGCGTTAGAAATGGCCGCTGCGGCCGGAGCCTCCGCCGCCGGTATGGGCGACGCTGCCGCCTCCGCCGGAGGGCTTGGGCGGCTCGATGTGGCGGCGCGTTTCCGTCCGGTGAGTGAAGCGGTCGGTCTGCCGCGAGAGGCGGAGCTTGCCGGAGATATAGCCGTCTGCCCGTGCCTGCACATAAACGCTTTTCATCTTTCGCTTGAGAATGGAGCATACAAGAAACGCGATGAGCACTCCCGAGACACACGAAATGACGATCGCCGGTACCGGGCTGCGGCGCACAGGGTGGCCCTCTTCTGCGAGCGCGAGATACTCGCCGCACGCGGTCAGATAATCGGAAAAGCCGCCGTACCAGTCGTTTTCGCGGAAGTTATCGAGAAAAACGTCCTCGATCTGCTCCTGCCCGTATTTGTTGAAGGCATATTCGCTCTCGGAGCCGTAATAGAAGTGGGCAAAAGCGCGGTCGTTCATGCTCAGAAGGAGGATCGCGCCGTTTCGCTCCGCGCCGATGCCGAGCGAGTAATTGTGGTAAATGGTGTACGCCGCCTCATATGTGCCGCGGCCGTCGATGCGGCTGGCATCGTCCACGGTGACGACGTAAATGCCGACGCCGTAGCGCTGCGCAATGCTCTGCGCGGTCTTTTCCAGCGAGGCGATCTCGCTCCCGGTGAGGATACCGGCGTCGTCCGTTAAGTAAGAGAGCTGCGCGCCGTCCGCCAGCGCCGCGGGGGCGAGGGAGAGTGCCAAAAGGAAAACGAGAAGGAGAGCGGTGATTCTTCGTTTCATAGTTCTTCCCTCCTTATCGCAGCAGAAGGCTGAGCGCCGTTCCGAGAAGCGCGATCGGCGCGGCGATGGCGGCAAACGTCCGCCAGTACTTCCCGGCGTCCGTCGGCAGGTCGCCGACCATTTTGCCGGTCTGTCCGTTCATGGCAAAGAGGAAGCTCTTGCCGTTCCAGCGCGTGGAGAGCATCCAAACCGGCAGCAGCGCATAGTGTACCTTGCCGCGGCGGAGGCGAATGTCCTGCGTGCGGGGGAAGCAGGTGTCGTACCCGCTCACGGTGCGGTCGAGCGCGCTGAGAACGGTTTTACGGCAGCGCTCGTCGGCACGGCTCTCACAGTCGGCGACCGGAACGTCGTACTTATCCGCAAGAAAACCGGGGAGATACGCCGTGGAAAACGGTTTAAGATCGGCGTAGTCGTAGGGCTCGATGGAGTCCATGTGCGCGTCCGGCATGCGGCTCGAAGCGTCCACCGGCACCTTTTCAAAGGGCATTGACCCGTCGCGGCAAACCTCAAAGTGATCGGTCGTTGTGATCTCCCAATCGCCGGAGCGGAAAACGCGCGAGCGTGTTGCGTCGTAGCGCGCGTGTCCTTCGGCCTCGCCGTCAAACATCCAGAAGGGAACATATACGCCCTGTATTTTCTCGATCTGGTTTTGATCGGAGAAAGCTTTCGGCAGGAAGGGCTTGTTTTTATAGTGCCGCCGGAGCGCGTTAATCGCGTCCTCGCGGCTGAGCTTGAAGGGCAGAACATAGTCCGGCCGCAGCGCCCCGGCAAACTGCCCCGGCACGACCGTCGGGTTGCCGCAGTACGGGCAGGAGGTGGCGGCGGTGTTCGCGTCGCAGATGAGCTCCGCGCCGCAGGAGGGACAGGAATAGGTTTTCATTCCGGCGGCGTCCGCACCCCAGTCGGAGTTCATGGCCGAGGTATCCCATGCGCCGCTGTCCGCGCCAGAGTCTTTCGCCTTTTCCGCGGCCTGCTGCGCTGCGGCGGCCTTGGCTTCTTTGTCTTTATACAGCGCCTCGATCTCTGCAACGGTGTACGAGCTGCCGCAGTAATCGCATTCCAGCTTCCCGGATGCGCCGGAATAGTGCAGCGGCCCGGTGCAGGACGGGCATTGGTAATTTGTCACCTGTGCCGGCATAGGCTCTCATCCTTTCCGATAAAGAATGCTCCTGCTCCCCGTAGGAAGCAGGAGCAGTATAGCATATTTTCGCGGGGAACTCAATGAAAACCGCGCCGTCAGCTGAGACGGACGGAGTTCAAAATGGCATCGACTTCCGAGCCGGGGGTAACGTCGAGATCGAGGATGTATATATCGAGCCAAAGCCCGTTATCCATTTGGCCGTAGTACTCCGTATAGGGAACGGTGAAGCGCGTATACGTGCGGCCGACGCACTGCACGCCGCCGATGGTGCGCGGAGCGATCTCGGTGATGTTCTCGTAGATGTTCGAGTAAGTATTTATGATATCCTCGCTGCCCTTGACCTCAAATTTGATCTGCGGATCGCCGGAGTTTACGAAGCCGGTCTCTTCGGGCGTGTTGACAACATTGAACACCGTGCCCTCCTCGTCGGCGCCCCTTGTCCACCAGCCCTCGGCCGGGATATCCACGGTGATCGTGGTGTACGACTTGGAGAGGAACTCCTGCACCCTGCCGCTGCGGGTGACGGTATTGACTGCGGGAGCGGGGGTTTCCGCTGCTGCGGGGACTTCCGTTGCGGCGGGCACTTCGGTGGGGGCGGGCGTGGCGGTCGGCTCCGGCGTGGGCTCGGCCGTCGGTTCGGGGGTGACTTCCGGCATTTCGTAGATATAGTCCGGCATGGGCTCGCCCGCCTCGATCAGCGGGAGATACCACATGTTATAGTAGCCCGGGCGATCGTCGGCGGCCACGTCGTCCCAGCTCAGACCCCACGGACGGAGATAGGCCTCGTAGCGGATGTCGCCGTTGTCGGTCTCGATTCAGCCATCGATATCGATCATGTTGTCGTAATCCTCTTCCAGCTCGGGATCGATGATCCAATCAGCATGGTCAAGGTCAAAATCCAGGAACCAGCCGTCTTCCGAGGCGAGCGTGCCGTGCTCGCCGAGACCATCCGGACTGAGTGTCACGTTGGCGAAGGCGAGACCGTCCTCGCGGGGAAGATCCTCGTCCCAGAGCTCTACGGTGCCGGTGTAGTCCTCGCCGATGCTGATGTAGGCCGCGCAGTCATACCACGCGCCCTCAAGATCGGCGTAATCGCCGGTGGCGGTGCGGACGATCCACCAGCCGTACCAGCCGCCGTTCCAGTAGTTGAGCAGCGGGTCGTCCGTCACAATGGGCTCGTCGGTGGTGCCGCTGCCGCCGTCGAGCGGGGCAACGTGGTCCAGCTGAGAGACGTCCACGGTGATCTTGCCGGTGTGCTTGTCGAGCAGATCGGAAAAGCGCAGCTCCACGGGCGTTTCGGTGTCATTGAGAACAAACGCCGAGCAGACCTCTATGCTCTTGCCGGGGTCAATTTCGGTCATCTGGCCGTCGACGATCGTGTCGTAGGACGTGGCGCTCGTAAAGATCGTGGCGGTTTCGAGCTCCACGCCGTTCTGGAACGCCTTTTCAAAGATCGTCCAGAGATACGAGGCGGATTCCTTGCTGTTGTTTGTATAGGTGTAGGTCACGATGAGCGCGTCGTTGCCGTCATAGTCCGGCATGATCTCGGCCTTCTGCATGTAGGCCTCGTAATCGCCGATGACAACGCGGTTCGGATCGGCGGGCTCTTTCGAGCCGCAGCCGCAGAGACCTGCCGCCATGATAACGGCCAGCAGCAGGCTGAAAATTCGGGTCGTTTTTTTCATGATATCCTCCTTGATTTACTCGGTTTACTCCGTTTCGCCGCCGGAGCCGGCGGTGAGAATGTCGCGGACGGTGTCCGCCACGCGGTCGGTGTATTCGCTGCGCGCGAGAGGCAGATCGACGATCGCGCCGCGCACGCCGCGGCGGAGCATGCTGTTCTTGTCCAGACGGATGCCGTTGATGCTCGTGTGGCTTTCGGTGACGTTCGGCTGCATGCGGATGTGCGTGCCGCGCTGAAGATAGAGCCAGATCGTAACATCGAGATCAGGCTCTTTTTCAAATACGATCCGCTTTCCGGCCAGACCGCCCTTGACGGAAAACGGCGTGGGGAACGCGGCGGCGTGCTCGTTGAGCTTCGAGAAAATTTCCTCGATCGTTGTGGGGCAGGGGAGGTCAAATTCGCGAAGCGCGTTGGCGGTCGCCATGGATTTCATTTTGTCGGCAAATGCCATGCTTTTCTTCCTTTCCTGCAATTTATCCGTTGAGTGCGCCGCCGCAGTATTCGCAGCAGCCGCGCTCGTCAGGGATCGTTGTCGCGCCGCACCACGGGCAGGTGACGGCCGCTTTCGGCGTGGCGGCGGCTTTGGCCGCGTCACGCGCTTCGCGCCGCGCGTCGGTAAGTATTGTTTTGATCTCCTGCGCCATGTCTGTGTAGGCTTTGTAGTACGGATGGATGGCGGGGTTCGGCTTGCGCAGGAGAATGACGCCACCCGGAGGCGTAATTTCTACGCGGGAGTTGTTGAGCTTGAAGCGGATCTCGTCAAAGTACGGATGATTTACGCGGATCACAACGCGGAAGTCGTAGCTGAAGGAATAGCGCGGCGGGTTATAGCTCACGCGCTTATTGTCCTTGTCGGTGGTGTATTCCTCATCGCGGTATTCGTCGATGTCGATATCCACGCCCGTGACTTGCGAAAAGTCCAGCACATCGGGGTTCGCCGCGGCGAGATCGCGCGCCGTGGTGACCATGAACTTTCCGGCGTCCTCATCAATGAGAATTTTGGTGTTCTCGCCGAGACTGCGCGTTACGTGGAATGCGGCCACGGCATTTCGGTTTTCCTCGCGGTAAGCAAGCTGCGCGCGGATATCCTCCACGGTGCTCTGCCGCCGGTCGCTGAACCAGGGGGAGAGCTTGTTTGCACAATCCTTGCAGAGATTGCCGTCTTCCAGCTTGCGGTTGCTGAGAAAGCCGATCTTCTCTCCGCAGATGCTGCAATACTTTTTGTCAAAGAGTCCCATGAAACTGCCTCCTGTTTTATTGATTTATAGTGTGTCGAGGACGGCGGCAAAATAGGCCGGGGAAACGGAGGAATAGACGAAGGCGTCGGCGAGACCGTCCTTTTTCGCCTGCGTGACAGCAGCGGCCAGCGCGGGATCGGCGATCTCGTCCACGAGCAGAACGGTTTTGCACTCCGGCGTCCGGCGCTTTACCTCCCGGCCGAGCGCGAGACGATCCTCCAACGTCCACGGCGACTGGCGCGTGACTTCCAGAATGAGCGCAAAGGCTGCGCAGGAACGGCAGAGCATTACGGCCTGACCGGAATTTTCGGCGCGGCGGACGACAAAATCCGGCTCGCTTTCGGCGAGCGAGCGGGCGATCGCCTCGGCAAAAAGATTGGACGGCATATCCAGAACGATCCGGCGCACGGTATGACACCTCCTTCTTACCGGATATCATACCGTGCACCGCGCCTTACCGCCCCATACTTTTGGACGGGATAATAAAAAAGCCTCCCTCTGACGAGGGAGGCGTCAAAACCGAAGGTTTTGACGGAGGGAGAGAAAAGACGGCTTTTTCCTGTCGCAATTTTATTCTTCGTCCTCGGCGAGATCGGCGATGAATTTGGCGCTGCTCACGGCGAGCGCGAGCTGGAGCTTGTTCTCCAGATTCGTTTTTTGCAGCATGTTGGTCACGTGGTATTTCACCGTCGTGATCTCCACGCCCATCTCTTCGGCGATGCGGCCGTAGGAGAGGCCGCGCACAAGATAGCGCAGCACCTTTCGCTCGGCGCGGGTAAACTCGCTGCTCTTCGCCGTGCCGATCTCTACATCGGGCGGTGCGTCGGGGAAAATGTGTTCGCCGCGCATCGTGGCGCGGACAACGTTCATGAGCGTCTCCTCGGCGGCGTCCTTGTACCAGAGACTGTCGGCTCCGGCCTCTTTTGCTCCGGCAAGAACCGCGCTGTCTACGAGCGACGTCACACCGACGATCTTCACTGCCGGATGGCTCTGCCGGATCTTCTTCACGGCGACAAGCCCGTTTTCCCGGTGCGCCGTCTGCACGTCCATCAAAAGGAGATCGAACGCCTCGGCGTCGCAAAGCGCCGGGGCCTCGTTCGCCCCGGCGATCGACGCGGCGACGCAGTAACCGGGCTCTGCTTCAATATAGCTTTCCAAAAGACTGCGGATCAGCTTCTGATCCTCCACGATCATCACACGGATCATGTGTTCTCCTCCTCCGGCAAAACGATATACAGCGCAAACTCCGGCGCGGAGCGGATTTCCATTGTCCCTCCGCTGCGCTCCACGCGCCGCCGAAGCGCGCCGAGCCCGCCGCCTTCGCGAATGGGAGCGGCGGGTCGCGCGCCGTTGTTGCAAATTTCCAGCTGCCAGCCGCTGCCGCTCTTTCCGGCGCGGACGTAAACCTCCGTTCCGGCGGCGTGGCGGACGCAGTTGGTGCAGCACTCGCGCAAAGCGAGCGCGAAGAGCTCTCGTGCCTCGCCCTTTTCGGGCAGCTCGCCTTCGGTCAATACATGTACGCCGAGCGCCCCGGCACGCTCGAGCGCGTAGGCATAGGCGTCGTCCGGCGCGGGCGCCTCGTTCGCCCGGCACAAAAGCGCTGCGGAGCGCTCCCAGAGCGCGGCAAGATCGCGGATGCTCTCCAGACTTTCCGAGTGCAGAAGTACCCGCCGTGCGGAGAGAATGCTGTGGCCGATATCATCATGGACGCGGATCTTCATGGCGAGCGTTTCTTCCTCACGCACGATCTCCGGCATGTTCCGGTAGAGCCGGCGTTCGCGCTCGTTGGCGTCGTCCAGACGGCGGTTTTCCTCCCGCAGCCGTGCCTGCCGCTCCATGAGCTCCGTTACGTCTGCCGCAGTCACCTGCGTATAGACGCATCCGTCGGCATCGGTGATGCCCTCCTCGGAAAAACGCAATGCGGTACCGTCTGGAAAACGGTAAATGCGCTGCGCGGCATCGAGCACCGCAACACCCTTCGGCGGAGCAGCGAGCGCATCCCGGAGCTCCGAGAGCGTTTGAATGCCGCTGCCGAGCAGCGCCGCGCCCACGGCGAGCATCCGCCGGTTTACGAGCCGGACGATGCCGCGGCTATCGAAAAAGCAGACGGCGATGGGCAGGTTGTCAAAGCTCTCTTTGATGATGTTCATTCGCGCGCACCGCCCTTCGGAAGCGTGAGATACCAGAGCGTGTCCTCGTCCTGCTCGATCTCCAGCGCAGGGAAGCGCGCCGCGAGCGGCAAAAGGGAGGCGCCCGCGGAAACGCAGATGTGTGTCTGCACCGCGCCGCCGCGCTCTTCCGCGACGAGCAGGAGCGAGCGCAGCGAGCCGAGACTTTCTTCTACGACCGCCTCGAAAAGATCGTAAATGCGGTAAATATCCTCCGCAGCGTAAGCACCCTGCAAATCCACCGTGACGCGGCACTCTGCGCCGCAGAGCGGGAGATTGGCCGCCGATTCGTTGAGACACAGCCGCAGCTCGTCGGCGGTGACGGTGCCGCGCTGCGAGGCAACAAAAATGAGGTTGCTCCGCCGCTTGATGTATGTCCCGATGACGACGATCTCCGCGAGAATCTGCCGTGCCGCGGTGATGTCCCCCGTCTGCCGGAGGCGCGCGATCCGGTCGCGAAGCTGCGAGAGCGAGAGCGCGGTGTCCTGCTCGATGCGGTCGTACAGACGGTTTTCCTCCCGCAGCCGCAGCCAGCGTGCCTTCTGCTCGCGCTCGGCCTTGAGAATATCGCCGGTCTCGCGCAGCTCCTCGCGCGTGAGCTCCAACTGCTCCTCGGTATCCGCAAGCTCGGAAATGTCCTCCTGCCAGAAAACGTAGCCCGTCTCGAGCGGGTGCGCCTTGAGCAGCGTGTTCCGGTTGAGCGAAACGGTGCCGCGCGAGGCTTCCGCGAGATGCTCCTTTGCAATTGGCTGCGCTCCGGCGGAGGCGTGCGTCACGGCGAAGGCGGCGTTTGTGATCTGTGCGCCGATGGTCGTGGCCGCGAAGAGCTCTTCATATCCGACGTTGGACGGGATGAGTCCGCAGCGGATGCAGCTTTCGAAAATCGCGGCCACGCCGAGACAAACCGTCACCGTGAGATCTCCGGCGAGCACCCATACCCAATGCACCCCGGTCGCGTAGGCAATACAATATATAATAAGGAAGAAGATCGGAATCAGCGGGCGGAAGAGATACGTCTTGCTGTGCGGCAGACGACACTTGAAAAGCATCAGCAAAAATGCCGCGGCCAGGCACAGCCCCATATATCCGACCACAACGTAGTACCCCGGCGCGTAGCCGTAATCGAGATCGGACATTACACCCGTCGGGAACGAAAATACGAGCTGATGCAGGTCGTTTGTCAGCACGAACGAGAGCAGCGCTGCCGCTGGAAGATAGAGAAGGTTCGCCCATCGCGGCAGCCGGTAATTCTCCGCGCGCCCGAGCGAGAGCGCGATGAATACCGAAAGCGTCGGGATGAACAACATCGGCAGATAGTAAAGATACCAGAGATACCGCCCTGGGGCGCAGCCGTTTGGCAGCGAGTATTTCACGGTGCGCAGCGCCAACCACAAGACGGTGAGCGCGGCCGCCGCTGTCAGATACCGGCGCGCCTGCGTCTGAATGACGCGCCGCCGGAGCGAAACACTCCACGCGCTCATCAGGACGATATAGATTGCGCTGCGCGAGAGCGTCAGCACGGGATGGCTTCCCGGCAGCACGCGCGAAAGGACGCGCAGCGCCATGGCGAGCGCAATGCACGCCGCCGTGCCGCCGAGAATGAGGTATTCCCTTTTCCGCCGTGCCGTCATGCGCCCGCCCCCTGCGCTGCTATATACTCTCTATATATAACATAAGCGTCCCCCGGCTTCAACCCATGGAAAGCCGGGGGACGCCTTGTTATGTATTGAGGGTACCGCTGTTTTTCAGCCGCCGGACGAGAGCCTGCACGAGCTGGATGTCGGCGTCGGAAAGGCCGTCGGTACGAATGGCGGAGGCGGCATTCTGGCCGAGAAGAAGATAATCAACGGATATGTCAAAGATCTGCGAGAGCTGCACCAGCGACTGCGTGGAAGGAACCGAAATGCCCATCTCCCAGGCGTTCACGCACGAGCGTGTGACTCCGAGCATTTTGGCAAGCTCCGTCTGTGTGTACCCCTGCTTTTCGCGGAGCTGTTTTATCCTCTCGTAAATCATGATCGCCACCTCCCGGCGTTTCCCCATAAATCGACACGATGTATGGTAAAGTAACCAAAATGATATTGCATTATCATTTTGATTAATTGAAATTGACAATCAAGGGGGGCTGTGGTTTAATAACTTTGTACAAGGAAAAATATGGCGGATGCCAAAAAATTGGAGGTCGCGCACATTGAAGAAGCTTTTGGCGCTCTTTCTTGCGATGACGATGGTTTTTACGCTGTTTCCTGTTTCCGCACTGGCGGAAGGGGACGCAGAAGGTGAACCTTCGGCGGAAAAAGTGACGCAAATCGCGGAAGAACCGCAGACCGAACCGGGAGAAACACCGGAAGAAACGGCGGGCGATCCGCAGGAAAACCACGGAGAGAACCCGGAAAAGGCGACGAATGATCCGCAGGAAGGCCCCGAAGAAACCGCGGAAGAAACGCCGGAACCGGAGGGGATCACGGAGGAGACCCCGGAAGAGTCCCCGGAAGCGGAGGTCTATGCCGCTTCGGAAGAGGGAACGTCCGCCGAGGATGAGCTTATTGCCGCCATTGCCGATGACAGCGTAAACGGGTATGGCGTCACCGGCGACTGCGTGCTCTCCTCTAACCTCACCATTCCGGCAGACTTCGTTCTCAGTGTAGGGGAGCAGGGAACGCTCACCGTCCAGAACGGTATTACGCTCACGAATAACGGCACCATGGTGGTGGACGGCGGCCTTGTCATCGAGTCCGGCGCAAAGCTGGTAAACAACGAAGATTTCCAGGCGCGGGAGTCCGCACAGGTATCCATGGCCGGTACATTTGAAAACACCAAATGGGCGAGCGCCTATGCCGAAGGCTGGAATTGCACCGGCACGCTCGTAAACAATGGAGGAAACTTCGCGCTGTTTTCGGATGCGGCAACAGCAGACGAACTGGAGGCGGCGCTCAAGGCGGACGGAGCTTGCGTGTCGGTAACAGCGGATATCACGCTCGACCGTTCGATCACCGTTACGGAAGGAAAACAAATCAATATCAATCCCGGTGTGAAGCTGACGGTTCCCGCGTCGTATACCGTTACGAACAACGGATCGATCTGCGTGTACGGAACGCTCGAAATTAACGGAACGTACAGCGGCGAAAGAATTGTCCTTGTGATGAGCGCCGGCACGCTGGTGCCCGAAACCATTCCGCACCAGAAAGAGGGCGTGCTCATCGAGCAGATCACGGTCCTCGGCCCGGACACTGTGCAGTCCGGCAGCAGCACGTGGTACGGCGCTGACGTCCTCCCGGCGAATGCGTGGAACGCGTGGCTCACGTGGTCGATCGTCTCCGGCAGCGACCTCGCGACCATTACCGAATACGGCGAACTTACGGCCGGTGACGCGGACGGTGAGGTCACCATCCGCGCCACTGCGGCCGATGGCTCCGGCGTTTGCGGCGAGAAGACCGTGACCATCGAAGGCTCGGGCCTTACCGTCGAGGAGCGGCTGCGCAACGCCATTGCCAGAGGCGACAACTGGTTCAACATTGCCGGCGACTGCGTTCTCTCTGCGAATCTCACCGTTCCCGCGAACTTCAACCTCTTTTGGAATCAGGGGACGCTTACCATTCCGGACGGCGTTACGCTTACGATAGAGCGGAGCGGCTACATTGCCGTTTCGGATATGGTGATTCAGTCCGGCGGCAAGATTGTGAATAATGGCGCCATAAGCGCCGGCATGAGCGCAAAAATCACTGTCGAGTCCGGCGGCACCTTGGAGAATAACTTGAGCGTTTCCGTGAGCTCCGGCGGAAGCTTCCATAACAACGGTACATATATACCCGGCGCGCGAGGCAATCTGTATTTTGACATCGGCGAAGGGAATCTGGATACCGATCTGACCGGTGTAGACCTGAAACTGGTGGCGCTTACGAGATCGGTGAAAAAGGAAGCGGATATCCGCGCTCTGTTTGCTGAAGCCGAAAATGTGAACTCGGTGGTGGCGACACTGTTTGAATCGACAGCGATTACGCTTTCCGACGATCTGACGATCCCGGAAAACGGCGATGTCACGATCGACGGAAACGCGGTGTTTACTGTGCCGCAGGGTAAAACGCTTACCAACAACGGCAGCTTTACCCTGTGCTCGAATGCCCGGCTGATCGTTGAATCCGGTGCGAAGCTGGTAAACAACAATAATTTCTATTCATTCTATTCAGAGGATTCCGTGCAGATATCCATAGCCGGTACGGTTGAAAACACCGGCAGGGTCTATGTTCCTGTCAAAAGCTGGAACTGCACCGGCACGCTCGTAAACAACGGGTACCTCGATCTGTTTGCGGACGTGACGACGGCGGACGAGATGGAAACAGCGTTCCGGTCGGCGACCAGAGTGTATGTGACAGCGGATATCACGCTCGACCGTTCGATCACTGTTCCGGACGATGTGCAGGTCGATATCCAATATGACGTGAAGCTGACGGTTCCCGCGTCGTATACCATTACGAACAACGGATCGATCTTTGTGTACGGAACGCTCGAAGTCAGCGGAACGTATGAAGGCGGAAAAGTTCGGGTATTTCAGGATGCTGTGCTGACGCCTGACAGCATCCCGCACCAGAAGCAGGGCGTGCTGGCCGAACAGATCACGATCACCGGCGCGGATAGCGTGCAGCCCGGCGGCAGCGCGCAGTACGACGTAGAAATTCTTCCGGATAATGCATGGGAAACGGTGGTGGAGTGGTCGATCGTTTCCGGCAAAGAACTGGCGGAGATCGATATTTACGGCAATCTCACCGCCGGTGACACCGCCGGCAAGGTCACCATCCGCGCCACGGCGTACGACGGCTCCGAGGTCTGCGGCGAAAAGACCGTGACCATCGAGGGAACGGCTCTTACCATCGAAGAGCAGCTCCGCGCCGCCATCGCCGATGACGGTGTGAACGAGTACCACATCACCGGCGACTGCGAGCTCTCCGCTGATCTTGATATCCCGGCAAACTTCAGCCTCTATGTGGACGAGGGAACGCTTACCATTCCCAATGGTGTTACGATGACGGCTCAAACCGGCTCCGTCGTCGATGTGAGGGCAAATATCGTGGCCCTCTCGGGCGGCGAGTTCGTATTTTACGACACCCTCAACGTATACGAGACTGGCAGCCTTACGGTTGACGCCGGCGCTACGCTGGGTAACAAAGGCTCGATGGTGGTGTTCGGCGGAGAAGTTCATGTAAACGGAACGTATTATTATGGTGTGCCAGGCGGGGTGCTGGAGTTCTACATACGCTCCGGCACAAAAGCCAGCGATTACCGGACGAAGATAAGCGGTATCCCGCTGGATGGTATACTATTGACCTGCGAAGCCGAATCCGATGAGGATATCCGCGCGCTGTATGCGGAAAGCGCGGATTCGAACAGACTGAAAGCACTGTTAGTCGGAAGCACGGCGATCACACTGTCCGACGATCTGACGATCCCGAAAAATGCCCATCTTATCGTCGGTGAGGATGCAATGCTCACCGTGCCGCAGGGAAAAATACTTACGAATAATGGCTGGCTGCCGGTGTACGGCCGTCTCATTATCGAGTCCGACGCAAAGCTGGTAAACAACAATCATGTCGAGGCAGAGGAGGCCACGCAGGTATCTGTGGCCGGTACGTTTAAAAACACTGGATGGACATATGCCAATACCAAAAGCTGGAACTGCACCGGTACGTTCGTAAATGACGGAGGAAACTTCTCGTTGTCTGCGGAGGTAACAACGGCCGCCGAGCTGGAAGCGGCGATCGAGGCGGGCGCGTCTTTTGTGACGGCAACGGCGAACATCACGCTTGACCGCTCGATCACCATCCCGGACGGAGTGCTGTTCCTTATCCTTCCCGATATGAAGCTGACGGTTCCCGCATCGTACACTCTGGCGAACGAGGGCACGATCCTAGTGGCCGGAACGCTTGAAGTCACCGGAACATACAGAGGCGAAAAAGTTTTGGTGCGAGAGACCGGCACCGTGACGGGCGAAAACATTCCGCAGCGGAACGAGGGCACGCTTGCCACGGCGATCACGATCACCGGCGATGACACTGTGCAGCCCGGCAGCAGCACGCAGTACAGCGTGGAAATTCTCCCGGACAATGCGTGGGAAACACGGATGAATTGGTCGATCGTCTCCGGCGAAGACCTCGCGACCATTAACGGGGGCGGCTATCTCACGGCCGGTGACACCGCAGGAACGGTCACCATCCGCGCCGACGCGGTCGACGGCTCTGATGTTTCCGCCGAAAAGACCGTGACCATCAAAGAGGCTGTCTCCATCGAAGAGCAGCTCCGCGCCGCCATTGCCAGCGGCAAGAATGCGTTCACTATCACCGGTGACTGCACTCTCTCCCGCGATCTTATCATTCCGAGCAATTTCGCTCTCCGTCTGGAGCAGGGAACGCTCATCATTCCCGACGGCGTTACGATGACGGCACAATTCGGTTCCTTCGTTGGTATTGGTTCGGACACCGTGATCCGCTCGGGCGGCAAGCTCGTAGTTTACGACAACATCAATGTAAATGTATACGAGACCGGCAGCCTTACGGTCGATGACGGCGGCACGCTGGAAAACTGGGGCTGGGTGTCTGTGCTCGGCGGAGAGGTCCATGTAAACGGAACCTATGCCGCTCACGCTCTCGGCGATATGACGTTCTTCGTAGAATACGGCGATTACAAGACAAAGATCAGCGGCGTTTCATCGGATAAGATAACTCTGTTTTGCCAGCCCCAAACCGAGGCGGATATCCGTTCGCTCTATGAGCAGGCCGGAGATGTGCTCCGTGTGCGGGCGCAGATAAGCGAAACCACGGAGATCACGCTGTCCGGCGATCTTGAGATCCCGAAAAACGGTACGCTGGCGCTCGCTGACTCTTCGGTGCTGACGATCCCGGCGGGAAAGACCGTTACAAATAACGGAAGCATCACTCTTTGGGATGACTCCTGCTTGATCGTTGAATCCGGCGCGACGCTGATGAACTACGGCAGCTTTACGATGTATGATTCGCCGCAGATCACCATGGCGGGAACGTTTGATAATTATGATTATGCGCGTATCACTGCAGACGGCTGGAACTGCACCGGCACGCTGAAGAAAAGCGCGGGGACGTTTGCTCTTTGCAAAGCGGTGACGACAGCCGCCGAGCTGGAGAAAGCTCTCCAGCCCGGGACGGAGATCCAGTATGTGGAAGTGACGGCGGATATTGTCGCTGACCGCTCGATCACTGTTCCGAAAGGCATGGAGCTTGATATCGAAGAGGATGTGAAGCTGACGATCCCGGCGCCGTATACGTTGACAAACGACGGAGCGATCCTTGTGTACGGAACGCTGGAAGTCAGCGGAACATACAGCGGCGAGAAAGTCTATGTGTTTGGAACCGGCACGCTGACGCCCAACACCATCCCGCACTACCTTGAGGGCGTGCTGGCCGAGAAGATCACGATCACCGGCCCGGACACCGTGTCCGTCGGCGAGAGCGTGCAGTACACCGCGGAAGTCCTCCCGGACAACGCGTGGGAGCCGTGGGTGTCGTGGGAGATCGTCTCCGGCAATGATCTTGTGAGCATTGACTCTAGCGACCTTGCTGCCAGCAGCCTCACTGCCCGCAGCTCCGGCACGTTCACCATCCGCGCCACCTCGGTCGTCAACTCCGAGATTTACGCCGAAAAGACCGTGACCATCGGAGAGGCGGCGCTTACTGTCGAGGATCAGCTGCGCAACGCCATGGCCAGCGGCGCGGATGAGTACCGCATCACCGGCGACTGCACTCTTACCCGTGATCTTGCCCTTCCGGACTATTTCACTCTCCGGCAGGAGGGGGGGACGCTTACTGTCCCGGATGGCGTTACGTTCACGGTAACAGCCGAGGCATACTTCACCACCGCTGCAAATGTGGTGATCCAGTCCGGCGGCAAGTTTGTAAACTGCGGCACGACGCATTCCCATACGAACGGCAGCATCACCGTCGAGACCGGCGGTACGGTGGAGAACATCGGCTGGATACAGGTGCTCAAGGGCGGCGGCTTCCATAATAGCGGAACCTACACGCCCGGCGGTGACGCCCGCCTGTATTTCAATGTGGGCGATTGCGATTGGGAAACCGATCTGACCGGCGTGGATCGCAGCCTTGTTTCGCTCCTGATTCTGGCGTATACGGAAGAGGATCTTCAAACGCTGTTTGCCGAGGCCGAAAATGTACAATATGCGGAGTGCCGCATCCCCCAGACGATATCCGTCACACTCACGGGCGATCTGACGGTTCCCACAAACGGCAGCCTCTTCATTTACGGTACGCTCACCGTGGCGCAGGGAGCAAAGCTCACGAATAACGGTGAGATACGTGTATGGGGATCACTCAGCGGCCTTGTCATCGAGTCCGATGCCAAAATCGTAAATAACAATAGTTTTGGCGCGGATAACGGCGCGCAGGTGTCCGTGGCCGGTACATTTGAAAACAACAGCTGGGCGAATATCCGCGCCACAGGCTGGAATTGCACCGGCGAGCTTGTCAACAGCGGGACCTTCCTGCTGTTTGCTGAGGCGGTAACGGCGGCTGAACTGGAAGCAGCGCTCCAGTCGGGTATGGACGGCGTAACGGCAAATATCGTGGAAATAATGGCGGACATTACGCTTGACCGCTCGATCACCGTCCCGACGAATGTGCAGCTTAATATCTTTAACGCAACGCTGACGGTTCCCGCGCCGTATACGCTGACGAACGAGGGCGAGATTACCGTAGCCGGAACGCTCAAAGTCACCGGAACATACAGCGGCAATGCAGTGAATCTGCTTGCGGGCGGCACGCTGATCCCCGACGACATCCCGCACCGGAGAATGGATGTAAGTGTTGAGCAGATCACGATCACCGGTGAGGACACCCTGGCTCCTGGCGGCCACACGCGGTACAGCGCCACTGTCCTCCCGGAGGACGCGACGGACTGGCGCGTGGAGTGGTCGATCGTATCCGGTGGAGACATTGCGACCATGCTCGATGATGGCCTTCTCCTTGCCGGCACATCCACCGGCGAGGTCACCATCCGCGCCACGGCAATGGACGGAACCGGTGTTTACGGCGAAAAGACCGTGAAGCTCGAGGGAGACTATGTTTCCGGCGAGGAGCAGGCGCGTGCCGCCATCGAAAACAACGAGGAAATGTTTGAGATCTACGGCGACTGCACGCTCTCTGCGGATCTCACCGTACCGGCGGGCTTCCGCCTCTACGCGCAGTACGGCACGCTCACCGTCCCGGACGGCATCACACTCACGGTGGCACAGGACGGACACTTCTATTCGTGCTCGAACGTGGTGGTGCAGTCCGGCGGCAAGATCGTAAACTGTGGCGTCCTCGGCACCCTCTCGAACGGCGGCATCACTGTTGAAGCTGGCGGTACGCTGAAAAATAACGGGTATTTCCACCTGTTCGATGGCGGGACTTTCCGCAACTACGGCACCTATACGCCCGGCGAGGACAGCGAACTGTATTTCTCGGATGGAAATTATAAGACCGACGTGACCGGCGTGGACGGGAAGCTTCTCACGGTGCAGAACCTTGTGCAGACGGAAGAGGAGCTCCGCGCGCAGCTCGAGGACTCGGTAAACGTAAAACAGCTGACGGCGAGACTGTACGGCACGGCGGCGGTTACGCTCTCCGACGACCTCACGATCCCGGAGACCGGCTGCATCATGCTGGCCGGAGAGTCGTCGCTCACCGTGCCGACAGGCAAAACGCTCACGAACAACGGCTCCATCCGCATGATCGAGAATACCCGTCTCACCGTCGAATCCGGTGCGAAGCTGATCAACAACGACTATATCGGTTCAACGGAGGAGACGGTGCTGTCCGTGGCCGGAACGCTTGAGAGCACCGGCTGGGGATATGTCCATATCGACAGCTGGCACTGCACCGGAACGTTTGTGAACGGCGGGCAGGGCATTGCGCTCTTCGAGTGGGCGGCGACGGAGGAAGAGCTGGAAGCGGCGCTCCAGTCGGGGGCGAACACCGTGGAAATCACGGCGGATATCACGCTTGGCGGCTCGGCCGCCGTTCCGGAAGCGCAGTTCTACCGTCTGGCGAGCTTCGCCAGTGCCTATGCAGATACGTCCGCGGCCAACGGCTCGCTCGTTATCCCGGAGGGCGTGAATCTCGTCATCCAGGAGAACGTTGAGCTGACGATCCCCGCGGAGTATACGCTGACATGCCTTGGCCAGATCAGCGTGCTTGGAACACTCAATGTCGACGGAACGTACAGCGGCGGACAGGTTCTGGTGTACGAAAGCGGCACCGTGACGAGTGAGGAGGAGATCCCGCAGCAGAACGAGGGCGTTCCTGTTACGGACATCACGGTCACCGGCGAAGACACCGTGCTCCCCGGCGGCAGCGCGCAGTACATCGCGGCGATCCTCCCGGAGAACGCGTGGGTGCAGCAGGTGAAATGGTCGGTCACGGCGGGCGAAGAGCTGGCGGAGATCGACGCCGACGGCGTTCTCTTTGCCAACGGCACCACCGGCACAGTCGCCATCCGCGCCACGGCGATCGACGGCTCCGAGGTCTACGGCGAAAAGACCGTGACCATCGAGGGCGCGTCCATTGAAGAGCAGCTGCGCGCCGCCATCGCAAACGGTGACACCCAGTTTAATATCAACGGCAGCTTCACGCTCTCCGGGAAGCTCACCATCCCGGCGAACTTCAATCTCTACGTGGATCGGGGCACGCTCACCATCCCGAACGATGTTGAGCTTGTAATTGGGCGGGGAGGCTTCTTCGGCTCGTGTGCGGATACGGTGGTTCAGTCCGGCGGCAAGATCACCAACAATGGCACCATCAATTCCTACATGGGCGGCAGCATCACCGTCGAGGCCGGCGGCACGCTGGAGAACAACTGGGACATCTTCGTGTTCTACGAGGGCAGCTTCCACAACTACGGCACGTATACGTCCAACGCGGACGGCTATCTGAATATTGACATCGACGAGTGCGATCTGGATACCGACCTGACCGGCGTTGACCTGAAGCAGGTGACGCTCGAGGCCCGGACGGAAACGGAAGCGGATATCCGCGCGCTGTTTGCCAGAGTCGACACCGTGTATGCCGTAGCGGCAAAAGTGGAGGAAACGTCCATCACGCTCTCCGACGATCTGACGATCCCGAATGTTTTCTGCATTATCTCGATCGGTGAAAACGGCGTGCTCACCGTGCCGCAGAGCAAAAAACTCACGAACAACGGCAGCATCAACCTGTATTCGAATGGCCGCCTTGTCATTGAGTCCGGCGCGACGCTGGTAAACAACAACAATTTCTCGGCGTGGGAAGACGCGCAGGTATCCGTGGCCGGTACGTTTGAAAACAACGGCTGGGCGAACGTCAATGCCGGAAGCTGGAACTGCACCGGCAAGCTCGTGGACAACGAGGGAAGCTTCACGCTGTCCGCGGAAGTGACAACGGCTGCCGACCTGGAAGCGGCGCTCAAGGCGGGGGCGACCTCCGTGGAGGTAACGGAGGATATCACGCTTGACCGCTCGATCACCATCCCGGAAAATGCGACTCTCTATATTGACCACAATGTGACGCTGACGGTTCCCGAAGGGTACACGCTGACGAATAACGGCAGCATCTATGTAGACGGAACGCTCGATGTCAGCGGAACGTACAAAGGCGAGAAGGTCATGGTGTATTATGACGGCACCGTGACGGGTGAGAACATCCCGCAGCGGAACGAGGGCGTGCTTGCCACGGAGATCAAGATCACCGGCGCAACTACGGTATCCGTGGGCGGCAGCGCGCAGTACACCGCGGAGATCCTCCCGGAGAACGCGTGGGTAATGTGGGCTGACTGGTCGATCGTCTCCGGCGGAGACCTCGCGGAAATTTACCCCGGCGGCTATCTTGAGGTGGGCAATACCCCCGGCGAGATCACCATCCGCGCCGACGCGGCCGATGGCTCCCTCGTTTATGCCGAACTGACCGTGACCATAACCGACCGCGTCCCGGGCGATGTCAACGGCGATGGAAAGGTAAATGGCAAGGACGTTACGGCGTTGAGCCGTTATCTCGCCGGTTGGGACGTGGATATCAACCTGCAAGCTGCCAATGTGAACGGCGACAGCGTCGTAAACGGTAAGGACGTTACGGCTTTGAGCCGCTATCTTGCCGGCTGGAATGTTGAACTGAAGTAAAACGCGAAGGGAAGTCATTACCGTGAAAAAAGCACTGTCGTTGTTTCTTGCGGTGCTGATGGTATTCACGCTGCTGCCGGTGTCTGCTCTGGCGGACGGAGAGACGACCAGCGCAGCGGAACCCGCGGCGGACACAGAAACAATACCGGTTCCGGGGGATACCCCGGAACCGGAAATCACGCCGGAGCCGGAAGTTACCCCGGAACCGGAGACCATCCTGGAACCGGAGACCATCCTAGAACCGGAGACCATCCTAGAACCGGAGACCATCCTAGAACCGGAGACCACCCCGGAACCGAAAACCACCCCGGAACCGGAGACCACCCCGGAACCGGAGACCACCCCGGAACCGGAAACCACCCCAAAGCCAGAAACCACCTCGGAACCGGAGACCACTCCAGAGCCGGAGACTGCCCTAGAAACGGAAACAGAACCGGCGGACACATCTGCCGGGGAAGCGGAGATCGCCCTGCAAACGGCAGTTGCCTCCGGCACCTGCGGCGAGAACGTTTCGTGGGCATATGATGGTAGCGGCACGCTCTCCATTTTCGGCCTCGGTGTTATGGCCGACTATTCGTGGAACGATACTCCATGGGTGGAATATAAAGATCAGATAAAAACGGTGATTATCGAAGACGGCGTTACCAGAATCGGTAATTACGCTTTCTATGACTGCAGCAACCTTGGGGGCGTCTCGATTCCGGAGGGCGTGACGAGCATTGGTGATTCCGCTTTTGGCTCCTGCCAGGCACTAACGAGCGCTGCACTCCCGAATGGCTTGACGAGCATTGGCGCTTCCGCTTTTGATTCCTGCCGGGCGCTCACCAGCGTTTCGCTCCCGAAAGGTTTGACGAGCATTGGCAAAAATGCCTTCAAAATGTGCACCGGCCTTTCGGACGTCACAATTCCGGAGACAGTAACGAGTATCGGCGAGTCTGCCTTTTGGTGCTGCGCTATTACAAGCGTTACGATCCCGGAGGGGATAACAAGCATCGAGAGGGGGGCCTTTGGTTTCTGCAGGAATCTTGCGAACCTCACACTTCCGGAGAATCTGACAAGTATCGGTGCAGAAGCCTTTATGGACTGTGCATTTACAAGCATTACGCTTCCAGAAGGGCTGACGAGTATCGGCAACGATGCCTTTATGGACTGCGCTTTTACGAGCATCACGATCCCGGAGAGCGTGACGAGTATAGGAGAAGGTGCCTTCGGAAACTGTGCTCTTACGAGTGTTACGATCCCGAGGAACATAACATGTATCGAAGATTACGCCTTTAACGGCTGCGGTGCTCTTACAAGCGTTACGCTCCCGGAGGGGCTGACGAGCATTGGCGATGGAGCTTTTGGTGGCTGCGCCTTTACGAGCATCGACATTCCGAAGAGCGTGATGAGCATCGGAAACGAAGCTTTTTACGGCTGTACCGGGCTTACGAGTATTACAATCCCGGCGGGCATTACAAGCATCGAACGTGAAACCTTTGGCGACTGCCACGCTCTTACAAACGTCTCGCTCCCGGAGAGTCTGACGAGCATCGGTGACTATGCGTTTATGAATTGCGAAAGACTCGCGGACATAACAATCCCTCAAAATGTCACCAGCCTGGGAATGCAGGTGTTCCAAAACTGCACCGGCCTTTCCAAAGTTACGCTATTGGCGGCGGTGACTGCCATCCCGTACGGCAGCTTCTGGGGCTGCACCGGACTTCGGAGCATCGTGATACCGGAAGGGGTGGAAAGCATTGGCGCCCGCGCTTTCTATGGCAGCGGTCTAACCTCCGTTGCGATCCCCCGCAGTGTTACGAGCGTCGGTAAGGAAGCTTTTACTGGCTGCGGCGTTCTGTCTGACGTGTTTTATTCCGGTTCAGAGGAGGAGTGGGACGAGATCACATTTGTCAGCGGTAATGAACCGCTGGTGAACGCTTCTGTCCATTACGCCTATACCGGCGAAATGCCGGAGCCTGAACCGACACCGGCTCCCACACCCACGCCCGCCCCGACGCCGACACCGGCTCCCACGCCTACTCCTGTGCCGACGCCGACACCGGCGTATTCCGGCACGTGCGGCGACGCGCTCACTTGGGGACTTACGGCCAACGGCACGCTCACAATTTCCGGGACGGGGGCGATGGACAACTATGATAACCATCCGCCGATTATCACGCAGGAAACCGTGCATGCCCCGTGGTATGACAAACGAACCGAGATTCGCACGGTGGTCATCAAAAGCGGCGTAACATCCATCGGAAACGGCGCTTTTGACGGCTGTACCGCTCTCACCGGCATCAAGATCCCGGACAGCGTAACAAGCATCGGCGGCAGCGCTTTTTCCGACTGCACCAGCCTTAAAAACCTTACGATCCCGGCGAGTGTAACGGAATTGTACAATAACATGTACTTATTCTACAATTGCAGCAGCCTTACCAGTATCTCTCTCCCGGAGGGAATGCCATATATCCTGTCCAATGCCTTTTCCGGGTGCAGCAGTCTGACGAGCTTTACCGTCCCGGAGGGCGTGATAGGCATTGATTGGGGTGCTTTTTGGAATTGCACCAGCCTTGCGACTATCGTGATCCCGGAGAGTGTGACAAGAATCAACTGGGGCGCTTTTTCCGGCTGCGAAAAGCTGACAAATGTGTATTACGCCGGGACGGAAGAGGAATGGAGCAAGATCGGCTGTGAAGATACCGTAATAAGTAACGCTTCTGTGACCTTTAATTATGGCCAATCCGCGCATACGCATGTGTGGAAGGCCGGAGCGACGATTCCGGCGGGGTGCGTTTCGGAGGGACAGACGGCGTATAAATGCGTCGTGAAAGGCTGTGTCGAAACGAAGATCGAAAGCATCCCGGCGACCGGTCACAGCTGGGACGCGGGCGTCGTAACAACACCGGCGGAGCCCGGCAAAGAGGGCGTGAAAACCTACACCTGCGCCGTGTGCCAGCAAACGAGAACCGAGACCATCCCGGCACTGCCGCAGATCTACACCGTGAGCTATGACGCGAACGGCGGTATAGGTGCGCCGCAGGCGCAGACCAAAACGGAGGACATCGAGCTGACACTGAGCAGCGAGCAGCCGACGTGCAGCGGTTACGTGTTCCTCGGCTGGGCGACGGATAAAACGGCGACGAGTGCCCAGTACCAGCCGGGTGACGTTTACACGGCAAACGCCGGTGCGACGCTCTACGCGGTATGGGAAGCAACCATCGAGACGCAGCTGCGCGAAGCGATCAACGCCGGAGAGAGCGAATTCCATATTACCGGCGACTGCACGATCTCCCGTTACCTCGCCATTCCGGAAGGGTTTTCTCTCTATATAGATCAGGGAACGTTCACTCTTTCAGACTATCTCGAAGTTAGCGGCGGCAGCGTCACCGTTGCAGCCGATGGCGCGTTGGAAAACAATTATGCCATAAAGGTGAATGGTGGAAGCATCCACAATAACGGCACCTATACACGCAGCACAATTTCCGGCTCAGAGGAAGGCCGCCACCTGTGGTTCGATATGGCCGAGGGCGATTTGGATACCGATCTGACCGGCATAGATCTGAAGCTGGTAACGCTTATATGGAATGTGAAAACGGAAGCGGATATCCGTGCCCTGTTTGCCAAAGCGGAAGCAGTAGAAGACGTGGAAGCGACGATGGAGGGAGTATCTATCACGCTCTCTGAGGATCTGACGATTCCCTCAAACGGCAGTTTCGACATGACCGGCGGGACACTTACTGTGCCGCAGGGAAAAACGCTCACGAATAACGGCAACGTTACGATGTTTGCCAGCTCAGGGAAAATCACCGTGGCGGGAACGTTCGATAACCGCGGCACGGCGAAAATTCTTGTCAATTGCTGGAACTGCACCGGTACACTCCTGGAAAACGGGGGAAGCTTTACTCTGAGCAGAGGAGTGACGGTAAGGACGGCGGACGAACTGGAATCGGAGCTCCAGACGGCGGCAGCTATGGCAACTACTGTGGAAACTTACGTAGAAGTAGTGGCGGATATCACGCTTGACCGCTCGATCACCGTTCCCGAAAATGTGGTGATCGAAATTGCCCCCCCAAAAAAGCTGACTGTTCCTGCACCATATACCCTGACGAACCGGGGGCGCATATACGTGGTGGGAGCGCTTGAAATCGGCGGAACATACATCGGTGAAAAAATCTATGTAAATAATCCAACCGGTACGCTGACACCCAGCAGTATTCCGCACCGAAGGGCCGGTGTGCTGGCCGAGCAGATCACGATCACTGGCAAAGACACCGTGTCCGCCAATGGCAGCGAGTCTTACAGCGCCGAAATACTCCCGAATAATACGTGGGAAGAGCGGGTGAGGTGGTCGATCGTCTCCGGCGAAGAACTGGCGGAAATTGATGCCGACGGACTGCTCACGGCGGGCAGTACTCCCGGCACAGTCACCATCCGCGCCACGGCGATCGACGGTACCAAGGTTTACGGTGAAAAGACTGTGGCCATCGAACCGGCGCCTACCATTGAGGAGCAGCTGCGCGCGGCGATCAACGCCGGAGAGAGCGAATTCCATATTACCGGCGACTGCACGCTCTCCCGTTACCTCACCATTCCGGAAGGGTTCACTCTCTATATAGATCAGGGCACATTCACCGTTCCTGAACAAGTCATGCTGTGGATCCACGGCGGCAGTGTTACCATTGCGGCGGGTGCTGCGCTGGAAAACTATTGGGGCATCGATGTGGATGGCGGCGGCAGTGTTACCATTGCGGCCGATGGCACGCTGGAAAACCATTGGAGTATTACCGTAAATGGCGGCAGCATTCACAATAACGGAACTTATACGCCCGGAGCAGAGGAAGGTAACCTGTGTTTTGATATTGGCGAGAGCGATTTGGATATTGTGAATACTGACCTGACCGGCATAGACCTGAAGCTGGTGGAGCTTGAACGGACGGTGAAAACGGAAGCGGATATCCGCACCCTGTTTGCCAAGGCTGAAAACGTAAAGTGGGTAACCGCAATGCTGCTGGAGACGTCCATTACGCTTTCCGATGACCTGACAATTCCGGAAAATGGTGATGTCATAATTTTCGGAAACGCGACGCTCACTGTCCCGCTGGGCAAGACGCTTACGAACAACGGCAGTATGATAGTGAACGGTACCCTTGTCATTGAGTCTGGTGCAAGAATCATAAATAATAAGCTTTTCCAGACGCAGAGAAACACGCAGATTACTGTAGCAGGAACGTTTGACAACCACGGTAGCGCGTCTGTTAACGTCGACGGCTGGAACTGTACCGGTACACTCCTGGAAAACGGGGGAAGCTTCACGCTGTATAAGCAGGTGATAGTCAAAACGGCGGACGAGCTGGAAGCGGCGCTCCAGGCGGGAGCTGCTATATCGCCTATAGAGACTACCGTGTGTGTAGCGGCGGATATCACGCTTGACCGCTCAATCACCGTTCCGGAAAATGTGCAGCTCGTTGTTACACCCAATATGAAACTAGTGGTACCTGCTCCGCATACTCTGACGTGCGAAGGCACGGTTGTGGTGGAAGGAACGCTTGAGATCAGCGGAACATACAGCGGCAAAGAAGCCTTGGTGACTGTGAATGGCACAGTGACACCCGACAGCATCCCACACCGAAGATATGGGGAGCTCACGATCTCCGGCGCGGATGCCGTGCCCATCGGCAGCAGTGCACAGTATAGCGCCAGCGCTTTCCCGGAGGATGCATGGGGTGGCTGGGTGAAGTGGTCGATCGTATCCGGCGGAGATCTTGCGAGTATTTCCGAAGACGGTCTTCTCGTTGCTGGTGACACCCCCGGTACAGTCGTTATCCACGCTGTCGCGCCTGAGGGCACCGGCGTTTACACCGAAAAGACCGTGACCATAACCGACTGCATCCCGGGCGATATGAATGGCGATGGAAAGGTGAATGGCAAGGATGTTACTGCCCTGAGTCGCTATCTCGCCGGTTGGGACGTGGATATCAACCTGCAAGCCGCCAATGTGAACGGCGACAGCGTCGTGAACGGCAAGGACGTGACGCTCCTGAGCCGCTATCTTGCCGGATGGGATGTCGAATTGAAATAAGGGACAGTATCCGCGCTTGGCCACGCCAGGCCGGAAATTGAATAATGAAAGAATAAGCAAAATGGAGGGAAAGAAAATAATGAAAAAACTTCTGTCAGTTTTTCTGCTGGTAGGAATGCTGTTCTCGTTTGCTTCTGTCGGCGCGTATGCCGATGGCGGCCAGTTCGCATTGTCTTCGGCAGAAGGAAACCCGGGCGACACTGTGACAGTGACCGTATCCATGACCGCCAACCCCGGCATTATATATGCGGCCTTGAGAATCCAATACGATAGTCGCCTGACAATCGTGTCCGCAGATACAAAAGGCCTCATGTCAAACCCTGTGTTTGGTCCGACAGCGAACAATCCGTTCTATATGTGCTGGGCCGAACATACCGCTCAGGCAAACTTTACGGGAACCGGCGCGCTTGGCACGATCACGTTCAAAATCCCAGATGATGCGGTACCCGGTACGACCTATGCACTTTCGATCTCCTATCAGGAAGACGATGTTTATGATTTTGACGAGAACAATATCTCGTTCGGAACGACTGGCGGAACCATCAAGGTGCTGCTTCCTGCCCATGACCACGTCTGGGATGCCGGGACGACCACGCCCGCGACGTGTGATACGGACGGCTCCACGGTGTATAAGTGCACCCAGCCCGGCTGCGCCGAGACCAAGACCGAAACCATCACCAAGCTCGGCCACAACATGGGCGCGTGGACGGTGACGAAGGCCGCGACTTGCGGTGCGAAGGGCGAGGAGACCCGCACCTGCCAGCGCACCGGCTGCACCCACAAGGAAACGCGGGAAATCGCCGCGACCGGTAACCACACCTGGGACAATGGCTCGGTGACGACGGCAGCGACCTGCGGCAAAACGGGTGTCAAGACCTACAAGTGCACGACCTGCGGTACGACCAAGACGGAAACCATCCCGGCGCTCGACCACAGCATGGGCGAGTGGACGGAAACGAAAGCTCCGACCTGCACCGCGGCGGGCGAGGAGACCCGTACCTGCCAGCGCGCGGGCTGCACCTACAAGGAAACGAGAGCGGTTGCCAAGCTCGGCCACGACTTGGGCGCATGGACGGAGACCAAGGCTTCGACCTGCCTTGCAAAGGGCGAAGAGACCCGCAGCTGCAAGCGCTGCGACTACAAGGAAACGAGAGAAGTTGCCGCGCTTGGCCACAAGATGGGCACGTGGACGCAGACAAAAGCTCCGACCTGCACGGAACCGGGTGAAGAGACCAGCACCTGCCAGCGCACGGGCTGCGGCGTAAAGGAAACGAGAGCGGTTGCCAAGCTCGGCCATGACCTGGGCGCGTGGACGGAGACCAAAGCTCCGACCTGCACCGAGAAGGGCGAACAGACCCGCAGCTGCAAGCGCTGCGACTACAAAGAAACCAAAGAAGTTGTCGCGACCGGCCACAAGTGGGATAACGGCACCGTGACGACCGCCCCGACCTGCACCGAGAAGGGCGTCAAGACTTACAAGTGCACGAATAGCAGCTGCACTGAGACCAGGACCGAGGAAATCGCCGTGCTCGGCCACAAGTGGGATAACGGCACGATCACGACCGCCCCGACCTGCACCGAGAAGGGCGTCAAGACCTACAAGTGCACGAACACGGGCTGCAAGGAGACCAAGACCGAAGAAGTTGCCGCGCTTGGCCACAAGTGGGATAACGGCACGATCACGACCGCCCCGACCTGCACCGAGAAGGGCGTCAAGACCTACAAGTGCACGAACTCCGGCTGCAAGGAGACCAAGACCGAAGCCGTCGCCGCGACCGGCCACAAGTGGAACAGCGGCACTGTGACGAAGGCTCCGACCTGCACCGAGACCGGCACGAAGACGTTCGCCTGCACGAACACGGGCTGCAAGGAGACCAAGACCGAGACCGTGAAGGCGCTCGGCCATAGCTGGAAGGACGTGGAAGTGACCAAGGCGGCGACCTGCACCGCGGAAGGCTCGAAGAAGGTCGCCTGCCAGCGTGAGGGCTGCGGCGTTACGGATACCGTTGCCATTCCGGCGCTCGGCCATAGCTGGGGCAACGGCAAGGTGACCACTGCCGCGACCTGCACGAAACCGGGCGTTGAGACCGTGAGTTGCACCCGCGGCTGCGGCGCTGCGACCACGAAGGCAATCCCGGCGACCGGCCACAAGTGGGATAACGGCAAGGTGACGACCGAACCGACCTGCACCAAGGAAGGCACCAAGACCGTTTCCTGCACGAACACCGGCTGCAAGGAGACCAAGACGGAAACCATCAAGGCGCTCGGCCACAAGTGGGACGACGGCAAGGTGACGACCGAGCCGACCTGCACCGCAGAAGGCGTCAAGACGATCTCCTGCACCAACGCCGGCTGCACCGAAACCAAAACCGAGACCATCCCGGCGCTCGGCCACGATTGGGACGAGGGCACCGTGACGAAGGAGCCGACGAAGAAGGAGACCGGCGAAATGGTGATCACCTGCAAGACCTGCGGCGAGACCAAGACGGAGGAGATCGCCGTTCTCGAGTCCACCGGCGTTCCGGCCTGGGGCTGGGGCGTTATCGGCGCGGCCGTGGTGGGCGGCGTGACCTGGTTCATCCTTGCCAAGCGCAAGAAAGAGGACAAGGAAGAAGCCAAGCACTAAATCCTTACATAAGAAAACGCTCTGCTCAACATCGGGCAGAGCGTTTTTCATAATAACCGGGGAAAACCTCTCCGTCTTTTGCCTTCGGCAAAATCCACCTCCCCTGTTAGGGGAGGCAAGAAAGTATACCGCAAACCCACTTGGCTCCCCTAATAGGGGAGCTGGCAGCCGTTAGGCTGACTGAAGGGTTTGAAGGGTAAGACTTTCATCACAGTACCAAACAGCAAAAGTCTCACTTCGTATTCCCGCGCTTTTTGAGATACACCGCGAGGACGACGCCCGCGATGAGCATCACGACGCCGATCACGATCACGACCGTACCGACGATGGCGACGGGGTTCGTAAACCCGGCGCCCGCGCCGGACGAGCCGAACGGGGAGGAGATGACGTTTCCGGCGCTGTCGTACCAGATGGTGCCGCTCCCGGCAAAATCGGAGAAGCCGCCGTACCCGCCGAAGGAACCCATGCCGGTGCTGCCGAAGAACGAGCGCTCCATGCTGAGACTGACGCCGCGCGCGATCGCGCCGATCACGATGAAGCCGAGCCCTGCGAGCGCGGTATATACGCCGTAGAGCCAGCCGTAGCGCCGGATGAGCCGCCCGATCATGCCGGGGATCGACTCGACCCAGTTATCGCCCTGCGAGGGCGTCTCTGGGATCGGCGGCGTCTCCGGTTCCGGGGAGACCTCCGGCTCCGGCTCACTCTCCGAGAGCAGCCAGTCCGTTGTAACATCGAATGCTTTGGCGAGCAGCACGAGCTTGGAAAGCTCCGGCACGGCCTCGCCGGTCTCCCATTTGCTGACTGCCTGCCGCGATACGCCGAGCTTTTCCGCGAGCGCCTCCTGCGAAAGCCCCGCCTTCTTCCGGCAGTATAAGATCTTTCCCGACAGATTCATAAAGGTGTATCCTCCTTGGATTTGATGGTACCAGTATGGCGGATGGGGCGGTTGCGATGCCACCGTCCCGGCATGGAACTTTCGCAACCGACGGTTGCAAACAACATTATAACAAAAAAGTTCGGCAAAAGTACACCAGAAAAATACAAATGTTTTGCTGAAAAAGACTTGCTTATGTGTTGGAAAAGATGTACAATTGATTTTACATTTTAAATTGCAAAACAATTTTGCATCGTATGAGGGTAAAGAAATGAAAGAGAGATTGAATTTTCGGCAGTTGATCGCCGTGGCAAGCATGCTGTTCGGGCTGTTTTTCGGCGCGGGGAACCTGATCTTCCCGGTGCACATGGGCCAGCTCGCGGGCGCAAACTCCTATATTGCGGCGCTCGGCTTCATTGTCACCGCGGTAGGCCTGCCGCTGATCGGCGTGGCCGCGTTCGGCATCAGCCGCTCGGACGATCTGCTCGCCATGAGCAGCCGGGTGGGGAAGGGGTACGGCGTGTTCTTCACCTGCGCGCTGTATCTGACGATCGGGCCGCTTTTTGCCATCCCCCGCTGCGCCGCGACAAGCTTTACCATCGGCGTGGAGCCGCTGCTCACCGGCGGCGCGGTAACGGAGCTTGCCATATTCTCCGTTGTGTTCTTTGTGCTCGTGCTGTTCTTCTCGCTGCGCCCGAGCAAGATCCTCACGTGGGTCGGCCGGATCATCAACCCGCTGTTTCTCGTCTTTCTCGCGGTGCTCGTCGTTACGGCGCTTGTAAAGCCCATTGCGCCCGTGTCGTCGGTCGCGCCGGAGGGCGCGTATGCCGCGAGCGCCTTCTCCGCCGGTTTTCTGGACGGCTATAACACGATGGACGCGCTCGCCTCGCTCGCGTTCGGCGTGATCGTTGTGAGCGTCATCCGCGATCTCGGCATCAAGCACGACGCCGCCGTCGCGGGCAACACCGTGCGCGCGGGCGTGTTCTCCTGCGTGTTCATGGCGCTCATCTATCTTGCCATGACGATCGTCGGCGCGCAGAGCCGCGGCGCGTTCGCCGTGAGCGCCAACGGCGGCATCGCTCTCGCGGACATCGCCGGGTACTATTTCGGCACCGCCGGGCAGATCATTCTCGCCGTCACCGTGACGCTCGCCTGCCTCAAAACGGCCATCGGCCTTGTCACGAGCTGCGCGGAGATCTTCCGCGTCCTGTTCCCGAAGTCCATGAGCTATAAGGCGTGGGCGATCGTGTTCAGCGTTGTGTCGCTGCTGATCGCAAACATTGGCCTCACGATGATCATCGGCTACTCCGTGCCGGTGCTCATGTTCCTCTATCCGCTCACTATCACGCTCATGCTGCTGAGCCTGCTCGGCCATTTCTTCGAATACGATAAGCGCGTGTTCGTCTCCGTCACGGTGTTCACGCTCGCCGCGGCGGTGCTGGATCTGCTCGCCGCGCTGCCGGACGGCGCGCGCGCCTTCCTGCACGTGAACGGTCTTGTCGCGTTCTGCAAGGAGTCCCTGCCGCTCTTCAGCATCGGCCTCTTCTGGCTCATTCCTGCCGCTGCCGGCCTTGTTCTCGGCTTCATCCTCCGTGCCGCCGGAAAGAAGAAAGCGGCATGATTTTGATTCACGTCTGCGCCGCCTGTGGCTCCCTCTGACGAGGGAGCTGTCGAGCGAAGCGAGGCGGAGGGAGAGAAAAACCGGCGTTTTCCGCGCCGAAAGTCTTTCTCTCCCTCCGTCAAAATCTTTGATTTTGCCACCTCCCTCGTCAGAGGGAGGCGTTTTTTTCTTCTTCGGCTGCTTTGGCGTTCTTGATATACCGATACACACTCGCCTGTGAGCAGCCGAGCTTGTCCACCGTGAACTGCACCGCGCCGCGCAGCTCGAACATCCCCTGCTCATAGAGCCGCGCGACGATCTCGGCGCGCTCGGCCTGCGTCAGCCGTCGCAGCGGCACGCCGGTGTCCTTCGTCACGGTTGCGAAGAGATCCTCCATCAGCCCGTTCATGTCCGACTGGAAGTGCTCCGCCGGCTGCGCCGGGGCGTGCTGCGGCTGCATCGGCTGCTTGGCGGGCGCGTCGCTGGGGAAGTAGTGGTGGTGGACAAAGTCGTCCGGGTGCACCAGGCGGAGAATGCTGTCGCTGAGCTCGTGGAAGCGGCTGTCGTCAAAATTGATGCACAAAAGCCCCACAAGCTTCCCGCCGTCCTTGATGAACATCGTGCTCGAGCGGAGCGTTTTCCCGTTCGAGAGCTGGCCGGTATAGTTAATAATGTAGTTGTTCGATTCATACTGTTTTTGTATGATCATGCGCAGCGCCGCGTTTGTGATCGGCGCGCCGACATCCCGCCCGCTGATGCCGCCGTTGGCGATCGCGGCGACGCGGCTCTGCTCCGGCAAAATTTCGTGCAGAATAATCTCATAATCCGGCCCGAGAACCAGACCGAGAAATTCAACAAGCCGTGTATAGTGCGAAAGCAGGTGTTCCGTCATATTTTCTGTACCTCCTCTGGGCTGCGGTATTTCTCATACTACCACATCAAAATGGCTGAGACAAGGAAAAATGACACGGTTTTCCAAGAATTTTCTCACTATAAGAGGAAAAATTCTCAGCGTTTGAGAATGGCTCACTAATATTTGTGATTTATACACAAAAACGCATTTAGGCTTTGAAAAGAATTGTAGTTTATATTGACACTCATTTCGTTGGATGATAAACTATTCTCACACCAAGGAGGTGAATACCAGAATTGAAAACCGTTATTTCCACCGAGAAGGCACCCGCGGCGATCGGCCCCTATTCGCAGGGCATCCAGGCGGGCAACCTGATCATCACGTCCGGCCAGCTTCCCATTGACCCGGCCACCGGTGCGTTCCCCGCTACGATCGAGGAGCAGACCCGCCAGTCTCTCGAGAACTGCAAGTCCGTCCTCGCGGCCGCCGGAGCCACCATGGAAAACGTTATTAAGACCACCGTTTTCCTGAGCGACATGAACAACTTCGCTGCCATGAACGGCGTTTACGCCACGTTCTTTGCCGGCGCCTGCCCGGCGCGCAGCGCGGTCGAAGTCGCCCGTCTCCCCAAGGACGCTCTCGTTGAGATCGAGTGCATCGCCGTCCTTTAATTCTTCCGTCGTTCTGATACTGTCCGCTAGGCGCCGGCAGGCTATGCCGCGACGACCGGGGTATCTCCAAAACAAAAGGCGCAAAGCGTCAACATTATGGAGGTCAGTATTATGAGTAAAGAGTATCCCCTGAACGTCCCCGCTCCCCATCACTTCACGTTCGCCGTTCGTGACATTCCCAATGTCACGGTCGAACAGCGTGAGCGCGTCCTGAAGGCGACGCACTACAACGAGTTTGCATTCCCCGCCGGCATGCTGACGGTTGATATGCTCTCCGACTCCGGCACCACCGCGATGACCAACCAGCAGTGGGCGTCCCTGTTCCTCGGCGACGAGGCTTACGGCCGCAACACCGGTTACTACATCCTTCTCGACACCTTCCGCGACATTTTCGAGCGCGGCGGCGAGAAGAACTGGAAGAAGATCATCGACTACGTCCGCACCGATTGCCGCGACGTGGAGACCATGATGGAGAACGTCTACCTTCCGGAGTACGAAGGCGGCCTGTTCAACGGCGGCGCTGCGCAGATGGAGCGCCCCAACACCTTCATCATCCAGCAGGGCCGTGCTGCGGAGTCCGTCCTGATGGAGATCGTCAAGAAGATCCTCGCCCAGCGTCATCCGGGCAAGGTGTTTACGATCCCCTCCAACGGCCACTTCGACACCACCGAGGGCAACATCAAGCAGATGGGCTCCATCCCCAGAAACCTGTACCACAAGGAGAACCTCTACGAAGTACCCGAAGGCGGCAAGTACGAGAAGAACCCGTTCAAGGGCAACATGGACATTGAAAAGCTCGAACAGCTCATCCAGGGCGTCGGACCGGAAAATGTCCCCCTGATCTTCACCTGCATCACCAACAACCCGATCTGCGGCCAGCCGGTCTCCATGGGCAACATCCGTGAGATCAACCGCGTCGCTCACAAGTACAACATCCCCCTGATCTTCGACGTGGCTCGCTGGGCGGAGAACTGCTACTTCATCAAGATGAACGAAGAAGGCTACGCCGACAAGTCCATCGCCGAGATCGCTACCGAGATGTTCTCCTACTGCGACGGCTTCTGCATGTCCGCGAAGAAGGACGGCCACGCCAACATGGGCGGCATGGTGGCCTTCCGCGACAAGGGCCTGTTCTGGCAGAACTTCTCCGACTTCAACGAGGACGGCACCGTCAAGACCGACGTCGGCGTTCTGCTGAAGGTCAAGCAGATCTCCTGCTACGGCAACGACTCCTACGGCGGCATGTCCGGCCGTGACATCATGGCTCTGGCTGTCGGTATGTACGAGAGCTGCGACTTCAACTACATGCACGAGCGCGTGTCCCAGTGCGAATATCTCGCGCAGGGCTTCTACAAAGCGGGCGTCAAGGGCGTCGTCCTTCCCGCCGGCGGCCACGCCGTGTACATCAACATGGACGAGTTCTTCGACGGCAAGCGCGGCCACGAGACCTTCGCGGGCGAGGGCTTCTCGCTCGAGCTGATCCGCCGCTACGGCATCCGCGTCTCCGAGCTCGGCGACTACTCCATGGAATACGACCTCAAGACCCCCGAGCAGCAGGCGGAGCTGGCGAACGTCGTTCGCTTTGCCATCGACCGCAGCCGTCTCACCCAGGAACACCTGGACTACGTCATCGCCGCTGTCAAAGCGCTGTATGAAGATCGCGAGTCCATCCCCAACATGCGTATCGTCTGGGGCCACAACCTCCCGATGCGTCATTTCCATGCGTTCCTTGAGCCCTACCCCAACGAAGAGAAGTAAGAAGTAAGAAGAAGTAAAGCAAACCTCTGGAGAAACTGAGAAAGCGTATACCAGCGAACCCGGACGGCACGGCGCCGGTCCCCACCGGCGTCGTGCGTCAGTCGAATCCATCAAATTTATTGGAGGGAAATTCAATGGCAGACAAAAACGCACCTACCTTGAAGACCGATGGCTTTAAGTCCCAGTGGGGCTTCATTATGTCCGCGGTCGGCTCCTGCGTCGGCATGGCAAACATCTGGCGCTTCCCCATGCTGATTTCCAAGTACGGCGGCCTCACGTTCCTCATCCCCTATTTCATTTTCGTTTTCGTCATCAGCCAGTCCGGCATGATGGAAGAGTTCTCTCTCGGCCGCTGGTCGGGCTTCGGCCCTGTCGGCGCGTTCGGCAAGGCCATGGAGAATGGCGGAAAGTCCAAGAACGCCGGTGAGATCATCGGCGCTGTGCCGGTGTTCGCGTCTCTCTGCCTCGGCATCGGCTACTCCGTGATCATGGGTTGGGTGTTCTACTACACCAAGATGGCTTTCACCGGCGAGCTTGTTGCCATGGGCAGCGATATGGCTACCATTGGCGGTACGTTCGGCGCTGTTGCTCCTGAGGCGAATACCTTGGGTGAAGCTATCAAGATGACATTCGCCACCGGCGGCGCGAACAACCTCTGGATCATCATTGCGATCGTTGTCTCTTTCGCCATCATGATCTTCGGCATCTCCGGCGGTATCGAGAAGTCCTGCAAGATCATGATCCCGGCTCTGTATGTTCTCTTCATCATTCTGGCGATCGCCATGATCTTTGTCCCCGGCACCGGCGAAGGTTACAAGTACATCTTCACGCTTGACCCCAAGGGACTTATTAATCCGGAAGTTTGGGTATTTGCTTTTGGCCAGTGCTTCTTCTCCCTGTCTGTCGCTGGCTCTGGCTCCGTTATTTACGGCTCCTACCTCGACAAGGACATCAACATCCGCAAGTCGGCGGTTCTCTGCGCGATTTTCGACACCTCCGCGGCTCTCCTCGCCATGTTCATTATTATCCCCGCCATGGCGTCCGTCGGTCAGTCTCCCAGCAACGGCGGCCCCGGCCTGCTGTTCGTTTATCTGATTCCTGTGTTCAACAGTCTCGGCGGCTTTGCCCGCATCGTGTTCATTCTTTTCTACGTTGCGGTTCTGTTCGCCGGTGTGTCTTCCATCATCAACCTGCTGGAGACGCCTGTCGCATTCCTGCAGGAGAAGCTGCATTTCAAGCGTATTACGGCGACGGCGGTCATTCATGTTCTCGCCATTGTTGTTTCGCTGATGATCCAGCCCTGGACGTCGCAGTGGATGGATATGGTTTCCATTTACCTCTGCCCGCTCGGCGCGGCGTCTGCCGGTATCATGTACTTCTGGGTCATGAAGAAGGAAACGGCGCTCGAAGCCGTGCAGCTTGGTGACGACAAGCCGATCATGAAGTGGTTCCACGGATTCGGCAAGTATGTGTTCGTCCCGCTCTGCCTGCTCTGCTTCATCCTTGGCATTGCCTACGGCGGCATCGGCTGATTTACGTAATCTAACAAAAACGCGCGTATCGGAAACCCGGTTGCACCAGTAAAATGAAAGTAGACACTCACAAAAGTGTGGGTGTCTACTTTTTTGGTATAGTATAAGGGAAAGGAAGTGAGAACATGGGCAAA
>CAVEQS010000013.1:0-57535 GCA_963618015.1 bacterium
TGTCTCTCGGCGACAGCTTAGCTAATATAACATCCCTTACCCCTTTTGTCAACACCTTTTTTCGATTTTTTCAAAAAACTTTTTTCGTTTTTTGAGACTCGCAAAAACGGCGTTTGACGGGGTTCGCCGGGCGAATGAGCCGCCCCCGTTCTCTCACGGGAGCGGCTCATTCGAAATCCCTCTTTTTTCTCAAAAGAGCGATCTCAGACGGCCCGCGTGACCTTACCGCTGCGGAGGCAGCGGGTGCACGCATAAACGTGCTTCGGGGTACCGTCGACGATGGCCTTGACGCGCTTCACATTGGGCTTCCAAGTGCGGTTGGCGCGGCGGTGGGAATGGCTGACCTTGATGCCGAAAGCGACATCCTTCTCGCAGTATTCACACTTTGCCATACTTGCTGCACCTCCTCATCGAGAAATGAGCTGCCCTTTCGGGGTGCCGGCGACCGGTCTCCCGCGGACAGCTTTCTCATAATAGCAGACCGCGCCGCCGAATGCAAGATGAATTTTCATTTTCTTTTAAAAAACTTCTCTTTACTCGGCAGTTGCCAAATCGGGCGGAATTGATTACAATATAATATTATATAACCTTGATTCGGAGGAACGCTCATGGCTCAGTCCTATTCCGTCAGTCTGGATACCATCGTCCGCGAGCTCGGTCTCACCGTCGTCAACCGCGCGGTCGACTATGACCGCGTGCAGATCACTACCTGGGAGGTCTCGCGCCCGGGACTTCCTCTCGCCGGATTCTACGATTACTTTGACGCCACGCGCGTGCAGATCATCGGCAAGCTGGAGATCACCTATTTAATGGATATGCGCCCCGAGACGCGCAGCCGCAGCATCGAACGATTCATCTCCTCCGGCATCCGCTTCTGCATCGTTGCGCACGGCATGGACGTTCCGCCGGAGATGCTCACCGCAGCACAGCGGCACCAGGTTACGCTGCTCACCACCGAGCACTCCACGAGCGACTTTATGGCAAGGCTCATTATGAGTCTCAACCGTTGGCTCGCCCCGCGCACGACGATGCACGGCGTGCTGATGGAAATCCACGGCGAGGGCGTGATGATCACGGGCGAGAGCGGCGTCGGCAAGAGCGAAAACGCCATGGCGCTTTTGAGCCGCGGCCATCGTCTCGTGGCAGACGACGCCATCGAGATCAAGCGCACCGCGCAGGACACGCTCGTCGGCTCCTCGCCGGAGCTGATCCGGTATTTCATGGAGATCCGCGGCATTGGTCTTATCGATGCGCGGCACATGTTCGGCATCGGCGCGGTGAAGCCCGACCAGGTCATCGACCTTGTCGTCCATTTTGAGCCGTGGGACGAGAACAAGGTCTACGACCGTCTCGGCAACGAGACGCATTTCACCGAAATTCTCGGTGTGAAGATTCCGTACTTCGTCATCCCGGTTCGCCCGGGACGAAATCTTGCGGCGATCCTCGAGCTGGCCGCGATGAACAACCGCGAGCGCAAAATGGGCTACAACGCCGCGCAGGTGCTCGTAGAGCGCCACGACCGGATGGTGGACGAAGGATGAGAGAGCCCGAACTTCGCTCCTTTCTCCGGGAGGTGCATTCCCGCTGCCCGGAGCTGACGATCCTGGAAAACGAACCGATGAGCCGCCATTGCTCGTTCCGCATCGGAGGCCCTTGCGATGCGATGCTGCTGCCGTCCTCGATCACAGAGATTGAAACAGTCTGCGCCCTGCTCGCCGAGGCCGGAGAAAAGCCATTTCTCGTGGGCAACGGCACGAACCTTCTCGTTACCGACGCGCCGCTGCACCGCATCGTGCTGCGCATGGGCGAGGAATTCTCGCGCATTGAGCCCGTCAATGATACAGCACTCCGCGCCGAGAGCGGTGTGACGCTCTCGCGGCTTGCGGCTTTCGCCGCGGCGCGCGGTCTCGCCGGGCTGGAATTTGCCCACGGCATCCCCGGCACGCTCGGCGGCGCGGTCTCCATGAACGCGGGCGCCTACGGCGGCGAGATGAAGGACGCCGTCACGTCCGTGATGTATCTGGACGAAGATCTCTCCCTCCGCGAGACGAGGGACGCCGCCTTTTCCTACCGGCACAGCCGCTTTTCCGACACCGGGTGCATTATTCTCCGCGCGGACGTTTCGCTGCACGAGGACGATCCCGACGCCATCCGCGAGCGGATGCGCTCGCTCGCCGAGCGGCGCAGAAGCTCGCAGCCGCTCGACATGCCGTCCGCCGGCAGCACGTTCAAGCGTCCCACAGGCGGCTATGCCGCGGCGCTCATCGACGAGGCCGGTCTCAAGGGCTATACCGTCGGCGGCGCGCAGGTGAGCGAGAAGCACGCAGGCTTCGTCGTCAACCGCGGCGGAGCGAGCTTTGACGATGTGCTCCGGCTCATCGAACACATCCAAAACGAGGTGTACCGCGTCTCCGGCATTGAGCTGGAGCCGGAGGTAAAGATCATCCGCGAATAAATAAAGAAAGATAATCATACTATGGAATTTCTGATCGTCACCGGTCTTTCGGGCGCAGGCAAAACGCAGGCCGCGCACTTTCTGGAGGATCTGGGGTACTACTGCGTAGACAACATGCCCTCGGCGCTTCTGCAGCCGTTCGCGGAATTCTGCATCGCCTCGCAGGGGCGCTTCACGAAGGTCGCCCTCGTCACGGACGTGCGCGCGCACGAGAGCTTTGAGCAGCTCTTCCACGCGCTCGACTCGCTGCGTGCGCTCGACTGCACGTTCCGCATCCTGTTTCTCGAAGCGCCGGAGAGCACGCTCGTCCGCCGCTACAAGGAAACGCGCCGCCGCCACCCGCTCGCGGAGCCGGGCAAAACGGTGCAGGCCGCGCTGCGCGAGGAGATCGCGCTCATGCAGCCGGTGCGCGACCGCGCCGACTACATTATAAATACGCAGAATCTCACGCTCGCGCAGCTGCACAAGAAGCTCTGCCGCCTGTTCACCGAGTCCGGCGAGGCAAAGCTTCCGATCAACGTGGTCGCCTTCGGCTACAAATACGGCATCCCCATCGACGCCGATCTCGTGCTGGACGTGCGATTCCTTCCGAACCCTTATTATATAGAAGAGCTGAAGGATCTCTCCGGGCTCGACCAGCCGGTGTATGACTTTGTCATGCAGCAGCCGGACACAGCGGAATACATGCGGCTGCTCACGACATTCATCGATTTTCAGCTTCCGCGCTTCCGTGAGGAGGGAAAGCCTGCGCTCACGGTGGCCGTTGGCTGCACCGGCGGACGGCACCGGAGCATTTCCGTGGCACGCGCACTCACGGATCATCTGCTCGAGCACGGGCAGAACGCGCGGCTCGTCTGCCGCGATCTTGCGAGGGTAAACGAACAATGAAAAAACGAATTTCCCGCCGCCCGGACATCAAGATCGCCGCCATCGGCGGCGGCACCGGGCTTTCCACCATGCTGCGCGGCTTGAAGCGCATTTCGCCGTCTATCACCGCCATCGTTACCGTGATGGACAACGGCGGCGGCAGCGGCGTGCTCCGGCAGGAGCTCGGCATGCTCCCGCCCGGCGATATCCGAAATTGCCTGCAGGCGCTTGCGAACACCGAGCCGACGATGGAGGCGCTGCTCGCCTATCGGTTCCAGGACGGCGCGCTGCGTGGCCAGAGCTTCGGCAATCTTTTTCTCGCCGCGCTCAACGGCATGTGCGATACCTTCGACGAGGCCGTCGCGCGTATGAGCGAGGTGCTCGCCATCACCGGGCGCGTCCTGCCGGTCACGAACGAGAACGTGCAGCTTCTCGCCGATTTTGACGACGGCGTGACCGTCACGGGTGAATCGCAGATCGCCGAATACAAAAAGGATCTCACGCGGCGCATCGTGCGGGCGTATCTCTCGCCGGAGCACCCGGCGGCGCTTCCCGCCTGCCTCGACGCCATCCGCGAGGCCGATCTCATCGTGCTCGGCCCCGGCAGCCTATATACAAGCGTCATTCCAAACCTTCTCGTCTCCGGCATCCGCGAGGCGATCCACGAGTCGGATGCCGTGAAGGTCTATGTTATGAATCTCATGACCCAAACCGGTGAGACCGCAGGGTACACTGCCGTCGACCACGTCCGCGCGCTCTTTGACCACGGCGGCGAAGGGCTTTTCGACTATACGCTCGTAAACGACCTTCCCATTCCGCCCGAGGCGCAGGAGGGGTATCTCCGCGAAGGCGCCGTCCCCATCACGGCGGATGAGAAGGCGCTCGCCGCGCTCGGCGTCACCGTCCGGTACGCTCCCGTGGCGCTCTGGCAAAAGGCGCTCGTGCGCCACGATCCCGCCGCGCTCGCCGCGGCGCTGCGCGATCTTTACCGCGAAGCCTCCCCCACCCGCATCTACGGATAAACACACAAAGGGGTTTTTCCCATGTCCTTTTCGTCCGAAGCCAAAAACGAGCTGTGCCGCGTCCCGCTCAACCGCACCTGCTGCGCGCGGGCCGAGGCCTACGGCGTGCTTTTATACTGCCACACGTTCGACCGGCGGGAGATCCGCATCATCACAGCGAACGACGCCTTTGCCCAGCGCCTGCCGAAGCTCTTCCGGCGTGCGTTCTCGCTCTCGTTCGACCATGTGCCGCCGGAGAGCGCGGCGGGCAAGCGCACATTCCTCATCACCGCACCGGAGAAGATCCTCGCGATCCTGGAAGTTTTTGGGCAGGAGAGCGCCGTTTCCCACCACATCAACTATGGTATGCTCGAAACCGACTGCTGCCGGCAGAGCTTTTTCCGCGGGGCGTTTCTCGCGGGCGGCAGCGTGACCGACCCGGACAAGCGCTACCATCTCGAGCTTCTCACGAGCCATCCGAGCGTGAGCCGCGAGGCGTTCAGCCTCATGCTGGAAATGGGCTTTGCGCCGAAGGACGCCGCGCGCGGCGGCGGTTACATCACCTATTTCAAGCAGTCCGAGGCCATCGAGGACGTGCTCACAACGATCGGCGCGCCGCTCGCGGCGATGGGCATCATGCAGGCGAAGATGCAGAAGGACATGCGCAACGCCGTCAACCGCCGCGTCAACTGCGACAGCGCCAACGCCGACAAGATCGTTCTCGCCGCGCAGGAGCAGCTGGACGCCATCCGCGAGCTCGACCGGAAATACGGGCTTGACGCGCTCCCGGACACCCTGCAGGAAACGGCCATGCTGCGCATCGCGAACCCCGAGTCGAGTCTCGCCGATCTTGCGCGGCTCGCCAGCCCCCCGGTGTCCAAAAGCTGCATGAGCCACCGGCTGAAGAAACTGCTCGAATACAAAGGAGACTAATATGGGCTTTGTCCATCTGCACGTGCATACGGAATACTCCCTGCTCGACGGCGCCTGCCGCATCAAGGAGCTGGCGCACCGCGCCAAGGAGTTGGGGCAAACGGCGCTCGCCGTCACCGACCACGGCGTGATGTATGGCGCGGTCTCTTTCTACCGCGCGTGCCTCGCCGAGGGCATCCGCCCGATCATCGGCTGCGAGGTGTACGTGGCACCGCGCTCCCGCTTCGACCGCGAGCACGGCATCGACAACGAGTATTCCCATCTCATCCTTCTGTGCAAAAATGACGTCGGCTACCGCAATCTCTGCTATCTCGTCTCCTGCGGCTTCACGGACGGCTTTTACATCAAGCCGCGCATCGACTGGGCGCTGCTGCACGAGCACGCCGAAGGGCTTATCTGCCTTTCCGGCTGTCTCGCGGGCTATCTCTCCCGGCACATCGTTGCGGACGATTACGAGGGCGCGAAGAAAAAAGCACTCGAACTGCGCGAGCTTTTCGGCGAGGACTTCTTCCTGGAGATTCAGGATCACGGTATCCCCGATGAGCGCAAGGCCGCGCTCGGGCTGCGCCGTCTCTCCCGCGAAACGGGCATCCCGCTCGTCGTGACGAACGACGCACATTATATTAATAAGGAAGACGCCCGCAATCAGGATGTCCTTCTCTGCATCCAGACCGGCAAGACCGTGGACGATCCCGACCGGATGAAGTTCTCCTCCCCGGAGCTCTATCTCAAGAGCGAGGAGGAGATGCGTGCGCTCTTCCCCGAAGAGCCGCAGGCCGCAGACGTCACCGAGGAGATCGCCGCGCGCTGCCAGTACGATTTTGAATTTGGCCACTACCACCTGCCGGAGTACAAGCTCCCGGAGGGCGAGACCGACAGCTTTGCCTATCTCTCGCGCCTCTGCCGCGAGGGATACGAGAGACGCTACGGCGAGACTGGCACAAGCGAAATGGAAGCGCAGCTCCAGTACGAGCTTGACATGATCCACCGTATGGGCTTTGTGGATTACTTTCTCATCGTCTGGGACTTTGTCCACTACGCCAAAAGCCACGGCATCCCCGTCGGGCCGGGGCGCGGCAGTGCCGCGGGCAGCATGGTCTCCTACACGCTCGGCATCACGGACGTTGACCCGATCCGGTACTCGCTCTTTTTCGAGCGGTTCTTGAACCCCGAGCGCGTGAGCATGCCCGATATCGACATGGACTTCTGCGTCCGCCGCCGCGGCGAGGTCATCGACTACGTAACGCGCAAGTACGGCGCAGATCACGTCGCGCAGATCGTCACCTTCGGCACGATGGCCGCGCGCATGGCCATTCGCGACGTCGGCCGCGCGCTGAATCTCAGCTACGCGGAAACGGACGCCGTCGCCAAGCAGGTGCCAAGCGGCCCGGGCGCGCTCAACATGACGCTCGACGAAGCGCTCAAGCTCTCCAAGCCCCTCAAGGATATGTACGATGGCGACGAGAAGGTCAAAAACCTCATCGACACCGCCCGCGCGCTCGAGGGCATGCCGCGCCACGCCTCGACCCATGCCGCCGGCGTCGTCATCACGCACCGGCCGGTATACGAATATGTCCCGCTCGCCACGAACGACGGCAACCCCGTCACGCAGTACACGATGACGACGCTCGAAGAGCTGGGGCTTCTGAAAATGGACTTTCTCGGTCTTCGCAACCTCACGGTGCTTGAGGACGCGGCCAAGCTCGTCCGGCGAAAAGAGCCGAACTTCTCCATCGACGCCATCCCGATGGACGATCCCGCGGTGTTTGATATGCTCGCCGCGGGCAAGACCTCGGGCGTATTCCAGCTCGAATCGGCGGGCATCACGGGCGTATGTGCCGCGCTGCGGCCAAAATCTCTCGAGGACATCACCGCCGTCATCGCGCTCTACCGCCCCGGTCCGATGGACAGCATCCCGAAATTCCTTGAATGCAGCCAGCATCCGGAGAAAATTCGGTATAAACACCCGAAGCTGGAGCCGATCCTCGGCGTCACCTACGGCTGCATGGTCTACCAGGAACAGGTGCAGCAGGTGTTCCGGGAGCTCGCCGGATACTCGCTCGGCCAGGCGGACGTCATCCGCCGCGCGATGAGCAAGAAGAAACACGCCGTCATCGATGCCGAGCGCGTCGCCTTCATCCACGGCGATAGCGCCCGGAACATCCCCGGCTGCGTTGCTAACGGCGTACCGGAGGACATCGCAGGCAGCATTTACGACGAGATCGTCGACTTCGCAAACTACGCCTTCAACAAAGCGCACGCCGTTTCGTACGCTTTCGTCACCTACCGCACGGCGTACATGAAATGCCACCACCCGCGCGAATACATGGCAGCGCTGCTCACAAGCGTGCTCGATAACAGCACAAAGGTCGCCGAGTATATCGCCGAGTGCCGCGACATGGGCATAAAGCTCCTGCCGCCGGACGTGAACGAGTCGGACGCCGACTTCACCGTTGCGGGCGAAAACATCCGCTTCGGCCTTGTCGCCATCAAGGGCATCGGCTGGGGCTTCATCGAAGAGCTCAAGGCCGAGCGCGAGAGCGGCGGGCCGTTCCGCACGCTTGACGAGTTCTGCCGCCGGATGGTGCCGCGCGACTTGAACCGCCGCGCCGTGGAGTCGCTCATCAAGGCGGGGGCATTCGATTCGCTCGGCTTCAAGCGCCGCGCGCTGCTCACGGCCTCGGGGCCGATCATCGACAGCGTCACCGCCGACAGCCGCAAAAATATTGCCGGCCAGCTCGATCTCTTCGGCATGGGCGGCGACGATTCCGAAAGCGAGAACGTCCGCACCATCCCGCTGCCGGACGTGCCGGAATTTACCCGGCAGGAGCTCATGACGATGGAGCGCGAAACGACGGGGCTCTATCTCACCGGCCACCCGATGGACGATTATCGCGACCGGGCGCGCGACGTCGGCGCGGTCGCCATCGGCGCGATTTTGAACGACTTTGCCGAGGGGAACCCCCAGCGCTTCCGCGATGGGCAGGAGGTTCTCATCGCTGGCGTCGTGGCGAGCTACAAAACGCGCACAACGCGCAATAACACGCTCATGAGCTATATCCAATTGGAGGACGACACCGGCTCGATGGAGCTTCTGGCGTTTCAGCGCGCGCTCGATGCCGGCGGCAGCTATGTGCAGGATGCGGCGCCGCTCCTCGTGCGCGGGAAGATCTCCCTGCGCGACGAAAAGGAGCCGCAGCTCATGGTGGATTCCATCCGCCCGCTCTCCGATCTGGACGTGCCGGGGCGCACCGCCGTTTCCTCCGCTCCTCCGGCAGCGAAGCCGGACGGGAAGCCTCGCACGCTCTATGTGCGCATTCCGAGCGCGGATCACCCGCTCTGCCGGAGAGTGAAGCTCCTGCTCACGATGTTCCCCGGAAACGAGCGGATCGTCCTCTACATGGAGGATACGAAAAAGCGCCTCGGCGCGCCGTGCCTCATCCATCCGGCGTTCGTCGCCGAGCTGGAAGAGAAGTGCGGCAAGGAAAACGTCGTTGTGAAGTGACGGTCCCGCAATTTAATAAAGTCTTAAAACAAACCCCGCTTTATTCTTAAAGCGGGGTTTGTTACCATATTGTCACCCGCACGACAGAACCGAATCCGGCTCCCGTGCGTCTAAGAGATATCCATTCCGGAAAATCACAGGATTTAGGAGAAAAACCATGGATGAAAAGAACGTAACGTCCGCCCCGGAGCAGGCCGGGGATCGGGATCAGGCGCTGTTCGAATCGCTCCAGCGCGAGAAGCAGCGCAAAAAGCGCCGCCGCATCATCGTAACGGTGTCGATCCTTGTGGTGCTGGCGCTCGCCATCTTCTTTGGCGTGCGCGCGGCGAAGAAAAAGGTCAGCGACGCCGTCGGCAGCCGGAATGCCCCGACCGTGAGCGAAGCGACCGTCACGACCGGCAGCATCAGCACGACCGTCTCCGGCTCGGGCATGCTCTCCGACGCGGACACAACACAGATCGTCCTGCCCAAGGGCGTGAAGCTTGACGAGATCCTCGTCAAGGCCGGCGAGACCGTAAAGAAGGGCGACGCGCTCGCCACGGTGGAGCTTTCCTCCGTCATGGGCGCGCTGAACGATGTGCAGTCCGAGCTCGACAAGCTCGACGAGCAGCTCCGCGCCGCGACCGGCGAAACGGTGCAGCCGTACATATCCACCGGCGTGAACGGCCGCGTGAAGATCGTCTACGCGCAGGTGGGTGACGACGTCGCCGCCTGCATGATGGAGCACAACGCTCTCGCGGTGCTCTCGCTCGACGGATACATGGCCGTGGACATTGACGCCGGCTCTCTCGCCGCGGGCGACGAGGTCAGCGTGACCGTAGGGGAGCAGACGTACCCCGGCACCGTGGACAAGCTCCAGAGCGGCAAGGCGACCGTCCTCCTCACCGACAACGGCCCGGCGGCGGACGCCAAGGCCAGCGTGCAGGACGCCGATGGGAACGCACTCGGCGAAGGGACGCTCTATATCCACAACCCGCTGCGCATCACCGGCTATGCGGGCGTTGTTTCCGCGGTCAACACCGCCGAGAACCGGGTGGTGTACGCGGGCAACTATCTCTTCAATCTGCGCGACACGGCCTACAGCGCGAACTACGAGTCCGTGCTCAAAGACCGCCGCGAGAAGGAAGAGGATCTCATGGCGCTGCTCGGCATGTACAGCGCCGGGGCGGTAACGGCACCCTTTGACGGCTCCGTCTCCTCCATCGACTACAGCGACAAGGCCACCGGCAGCGGTGATGACGGCACGAGCGCCGACCCCTACAGCGACGGCATGGTCTACGGCGGCTCGTCGAGCGGTTATGTGTCGGCGGGCGGCTCAACCTCCTCCGGCACCGATGCGAGCGGCGAAACGAAGCTCCTCACGCTCTCGTCCGATACGAGCATGAAGCTCACCGTGAGCGTGGACGAAACGGACATTCTCTCCGTGCAGAACGGCCAGAAGGCGCAGATCACCGTGAGCACGATCGGCGACGAGGTGTTCTCCGGCGTTGTGACGGCGGTGGAGCGCTCGGCCAAGAGCAGCTACGGCATCACGAGCTACAGCGTGGAGATCACGCTCGACAAGGACAGCCGCATGCTCCCCGGCATGACCGCCAAGGCGCTCATCCGCATCGAGGGCGTGGACAATGCCCTGCTCATCCCGGAAAAGGCGCTGCGCCAGACGCGCGACAGCTCGTTCGTCTATACGACGTATGACCCCGCCACCGGCGTGCTCGGCGGTGAAACGGCGGTCATCCCCGGTCTCACCGGCGGCGGCATGGTGGAGATCACCGAAGGCCTCACCGAGGGGCAAACCGTGTACTATCAGGAGGTCTTTGACCCCTATGCCTATTACTACGGCACGGACGGCGACGCGAGCGGCGGCGATGCGTGGATCGAGGACGGCACCGAGGGCGAGCTCACTGTCTCGTCCGGCGGCGACGCGCCAGTGGAAGGATAACGCTATGATCGATTTACATGACGTTTCCAAGGTCTACCAGATCGGCGAGGAGCGCGTCCACGCGCTCGACCATGTGACGCTGCACATTTTCCCGAAGGAGTTTGTGAGCGTCATCGGCCCTTCCGGCAGCGGCAAATCCACGCTGATGAACATCATCGGCTGTCTGGACGTGGCCGATGCCGGGACGTACCGGCTCGACGGTATCCCCATCGAGGATTACAGCGAAAAGCAGCTCGCCCGCGTCCGGAACGAGAAGATCGGCTTCATTTTCCAGAACTTCAACCTCATCGCCAAGCTCTCGGCGGAAGAGAACGTGGAGCTGCCGCTCGTTTACCGCGGCGTAAAACCCGCGGAGCGGGCCCGGCGCGTCGCCGCGGCGCTTGAGCGCGTGGGGCTCTCCCACCGCGCCAAGCACCTGCCGACGGAGCTCTCCGGCGGCCAGCAGCAGCGCGTGGCGATTGCCCGCGCGCTCGTAACGGAGCCTTCGCTCCTGCTCGCGGACGAGCCGACCGGCAACCTTGACTCCAAAACCAGCCGCGAGATCATGGACATTCTCCATGGGCTGCACGAGCAGGGAAACACCGTTGTGCTCATCACGCACGACAACGACATCGCCCGTCAGGCCAAGCGCAGCATCCACATTCTCGACGGGCGCGTCACGGAGGTGCAGCTATGATATCTTCCTTTAAAATGGCGCTGCGCAGCATCGGCTCGAACAAGATGCGCGCCGCGCTCACGATGCTCGGCATCATCATCGGCGTCATGGCGCTCGTCGTGCTCGTGAGTCTCGTAAACGGCGCTACGAGCACCGTGACGGACGAGGTGGCCAGTCTCGGCAGCAACTATGTCGACGCCTACGTCTGGCGGCAGGAGGTCGGAAGCTCTCTTACCGTGAACGATCTCAAAAAGTGGGCGCAGGAGACCGAGAGCGTTGAGGCCGTTGCGCCCATCAACCGCAGCAGCGCCAAGGGCAAGGCGGGCTCCTCGAGCAATGATATCGATCTTGTCGGCACGATGCCGGCGTATGCCGACATCAACGGCCTCACGATCGAGTATGGCCGGTTCCTCAAAAATACGGACATCGATAACGCGAGCCGCGTGTGCGTTCTCTCCACGCAGGCTGCAACGCAGATCGTCGGCTACACCGACTGCGTGGGCGAGGACTTTTCCATCGACGGCATGCGCTATACCATCGTCGGTGTGCTCGGCGAGCGTACCTCGCTCGTTTACAGCAGCAGCCGCATGGCCACGGTCTATATCCCCTTCACCTCTTTCACGCGCCAGTATCCCCAGAGCGGCAGCGCCATTTCGGAGTTTTATGTCACTGCGCCGGAGGGCACGAAGATGGCCGACGCCGAAGCCGCCGTCAACGACTTTCTCTACGGCTTCTTCGGGAACTCCGACGGCTACTGGGTCTACTCCATGGATGTCATGGAGGACGCGATGGGGTCGGTTACGAACATTCTTAAAATTCTGCTCGGCGGCATCGCGAGCATATCGCTCATCGTCGGCGGCATCGGCATTATGAACATCATGCTCGTCACCGTCACGGAGCGCACGCGTGAGATCGGCATCCGCAAGGCCATCGGCGCGGACCGCGCCACGATCCTGCTGCAATTTCTCATGGAAGCGGTCGTTCTCTGCATGCTCGGGTGCGTCATCGGCATATTCCTCTCCTGGTGCATTCTGCGCCTTGCCACGACCATCGCAGCGGACGCCGGGCTGCAATTTGCGCTCAGCGGCGGCGTTGTGGCGCTCGCGGCGATCTTCTGCTTTGCCATCGGCGTGATCTTCGGGCTGTATCCGGCGAACAAAGCCGCCAAAATGAAGCCCATCGACGCGCTGCATTACGGAGGCTGACATGGAAGCAAAACGGAAAAGAACAAAAAATATCATCATCGCCGCGGTGCTCGTGGTCGTTGCCATTTTGATGGCGGCGCTCCCGGCGATGCTCTCCTCCGGCCAGAAGGAGGAGGATACGGGCGTGGCAAAGTCCACTGCGGTGCAGCGCGGCGACATCGACTCCACCGTCGCGGGCGCCGGTACGCTCTCCGGCGGCGACGGAGCGAAGATCACCGTGCCGCACGGCGTGGAGATCACGGAGTATCTTGTGCAGAACGGCGACATCGTCACCGAAGGGCAGGAACTCGCGAGAGTGGACAAAACCTCGGTCATGAACACGATCGCCACGGTGCAGAGCAATCTTGAATACATCGCCGGGGAGGTGCGCACCGCTGCCTCCGGCGCGACGAACGCCTATCTTGCCGCGCCCGCCGCGGGCCGCGTCAAGGCGGTCTACGCCGAGGCGGGCGACGACGTACAGAGCGTCATCCGCGAGCACGGCGCTCTCATGGTCGTCTCTCTCGACGGCCGCATGGCCGTAGACGCTGAAACGGCGTCCGACGCCGCGACGCCCGGTAAAGCCGTCACCGTCCGCTGCGAGGATGGCACGGAATATCCGGGGCGGATTGAGATCCGCCGCGGCAGCACGCTCACCGTGACGCTCACCGACGACGGCCCCGTGCTCGGCGCGAACGCCGAGATCGTGCTCGACGGCGAGACCGTCGGCACGGGCACGCTCTATCCGCACAGCGCATGGAACGTGACCGCCTCGGCGGGCACGGTCGCGGCAATCAACACCGCCGCCGAGCGGCAGATCTATGCCGGCACGACCGTTCTCACGCTCAGCGACGTGGACACCGAGGGCGAATACCGCCGTCTCTCCCAACTCCACCGCGACTATGAGGACACCATGCTCAAGCTCTTCCGGCTCTACCAGAGCGGCACCGTCACGGCGGACGCTGCCGGACGGGTGTCCGGTCTCGACACGGCGCACATCGGCGTCATGAAAAACGCCGGGACTTATACCGTAGCGCTGCTCGCCAGCCCCTCCGAGGGCGTTCCGGCAGAATATACCGTCCGCGCGGCCTACCTTTCCGAAGTCACCTTCGGCAGCATGACGTTCCTCGCCGCGCCCGCCGCGGCCTGCGATCTCACGGCGGAGCCCGTTGTGGACTTTGAGACCGCCGAAACGATCCCCGTAACGAGCTTTGACGGCGTTTCGGTCTACGATTGGGATGCAGACGCCGCCGACTGGGCCTCTTCCAACCCCAACCGGCTCGCCGTGGACGATCTCGTCTATCTCGTGTACGATGAGAACAGCGTCCTTCTCTGGGTCGTGCGGCCGCAGAAGCCGGAGGAGCCGGAGATCCCGGACGAGCCGGTCATCTGGGGCGGCGGAGGCGGCGAAGAGCCTCCCTTTGAGATGTATGACCGCACCGAGACCGAGCTCATGCGCGTCTCGCCCATGGACACGGTAAGCGTGGAAATGCTCGTGGACGAAATGGACATTCTCTCCGTCCACGCCGGGCAGGAAGCGGAGATCACCGTCGATGCGCTGCCGGGCCGGGCGTTCACCGGCACCGTGAGCTCCATTGACCCGAACGGGCAGAATAACGGCGGCAACAGCAAGTACACCGTCACCATCACCATGCCGCGCGCGGAGAACATGCTCGACGGCATGAACGCCATGGCGGTGCTCACCGTCGGCACAACGGAGAACGTTCTCTGGCTCCCCGCCGAGGCGCTTACCGAGCAGGGCTTCACAACGGTCGTGTATACCGGCCGCGACGCCAAGACCGGCGAGCTGACCGATCCCGTGGAGGTCGTCACCGGCGTATCGGACGGCGACAAGGTCGAGATCGTTTCCGGCCTTGAGGAAGGCCAGACCGTCTGGTATACCGCCTACGAGAGTCCGGAATCTGCCCTCTTCGCCAACACCGGCACAGCGGACAACGCATAACTTCCATAGGTCTCCTGTGGGCGGAGCAGAGCCCCGCCCTACAGGAGCCTTTGACTTGTACCCGTAGGGGAGGGGCTCTGCTCCTCCCCTTTGCCGTCTTATGCGGTCTTAACGTTTTTCCTGCGTCCCTCCCTTGCATTTATCCGCCTTCCCGGATATAATGAAAAAAAGTCCCCGCAGAAAGGAGCTGCATCATGCAGCCGAACGAACAAACCAAACCGAAAAAACGCGCTCTCCGCCCGCTGGGGCGGGTGGGTGCTTTTCTTCTCGTGACGCTCGCGCTCATTCTCGTCACGCTTCTCGGCGTGATCTGGGTGCTGGAAAAAGGTCCCTCCCCGACGGTGACGGAGAAATTCTGCCGCTCGATGCGCGAAACGAGCGCCATTCAGTGGATCCCGAACATCTTCCTCTCACAGGAGGAGGTAGACTCCTTCAAGAGCGAGAGCACAGAGACCGACGAGACCGAAACGGTCAACACCTCTCTCATCCAGATCGCCCCCGCAGCGCCGGGCGATGCCGGCGGCGAGGACGGCGGCATGGAGCTCATTGCGATCACGCACGGCACAGCCAAGGGCAAGCTTCTCATCGTGCGCGACCCGTCGCGCATCGTGCTCGGCATTTCCGCCAAGGAATTCAGTGCAAGCATCCCCGGCATGCAGCTCACGGAGCTTGTGGAAAAATATAACGCCGTCGCGGGCATCAACGCCGGCGGCTTCAACGACGAAAACGGCCGCGGCAACGGCGGCGTGCCGCAGGGTCTGGTCATTTCCGAGGGCGTTGTCCGCCACGGAAACGGCAGCACCAAATACAACGTTGTCGGCTTTGACGGCGACTATATCCTCCACGTCGGCACGATGACGGGGGACGAGGCCGTGGCGCAGGGCATCACCAACGCCGTGAGCTTCACAACGCACGACGGTCTCGCCTCCTCGCTCATCATCAACGGCGAGCTCCAGTCGAAAAACTTCGGCGGCGGCGTCAACCCGCGCACGGCCATCGGCCAGTGCGCCGACGGAAGCGTTCTGCTGCTCGTGCTCGACGGACGGTCGATCAACACGCTCGGCGCCACGATGCAGGACGTGGCCGACGTAATGCTTGAATACGGCGCGGTGAACGCCGGCAATCTCGACGGCGGCTCCTCCAGCGTCATGGTGTACGGCGGCGAGATCATCAACAACTGCGCGTCCGTTACCGGGCCGCGCAACATTCCCACGGCGTTTGTCGTGCTGCCGGAGGGGGCGTGAGCATGGACGAGAAAAATTACGAGACCTCCGCCGCGCCGGAAACTCCGGAAACCGAAGCCGTCCCCGCGCCGAGACGGAGCGCAAACCGCCCAAAGCGGGAGCCGAACCGTCCGAAACGCCGCTGGCGGCGCTTTCTGCTGATCTATGCCGCGGTCTGGCTCGTTCTGGCCGGCGCGGGCTGCGCGGTGTTTTATAAGTATCTGAGCGTGTACGAGCGCGCGCGCCCCGAGCACGTCATGGACTCTCTCATGGAGACGACGGCGCGGGAAACGTGGCTCGGCTACGTGAAAACCTCGATTGAAGAGAGCGCGGGCGAGTTTGACGACGCCGCAGCGCTCTATACCGAATATGAGACCGCGCTCTTATCCGGCAAGGAATTTTCGTACCGCCGCGCCGCGGAGAGCGCCGCGGACGCGCCGGAGTTCATCGTCCGCTGCGGCGGCGTGGACGTGTGCGCCGTGACTCTTGCGGCGCAGCCCGGCAGCGATCTTGGATTCGGCAAGCACCTCTGGCAGGTCGGCAGCATCACGCCGTGCGAGGCGCTGCGCAATCTCCGCAGCACCGCCGTGGAGATCACGGCGCTCCCGGACGAGCCGGTGTATATAAACGGCATTGAGCTCACCGACGCGCAGATCGCGGAGCGGGACGTCGCCATCGAAGACCTCTCGGAGATCGAGACGCGCTTCACCGATGTGCCGCGCCTGACGCGCTACCGCGTGGAGAAAATGTACGGCGCCATCACCGTGACGAATGCCGCAGGCGACGAGATCGCCCCCGAAGCGGACGCGGGCGACGGCGTCACGCGCTACGCTCTCCCCCTGCCGCGCTACAGCGTTTCGATCATCGCCCCGGCAGACGTCACCGTAACGCTCTGCGGCGCAGCGCTCACGCCGAGCGACGCGCAGAGCACCGACCGCGGCATTCTGCGCGGTCTGGAGGAATATACCGGCGATGCGGCCTATGACACCGTGCACTGGTCGTTTGAAGGTCTCTGCTCCGTGCCGGATGTGCAGGCCACTGCCGCGGACGGCACGGTTCTCTCCCCGCTCGTCGGAAAAAGCGGACAGATCATGTTCTTCCGTCCGAACGACGAGGCGCTGCAAAGCGCCGTACAGGATCGCGTGAAATACTTCTTCAACCGCTACATTGACTACAGCTCACGCGCGTTTCAGGGAAATCTCAGCCTGTCGCGCAAGGATGTGGCGGACGAGACCGTGGAAATGTCCTCCGCGGTGCGCGACTCGATGCGCCGCTACTACGGCCTGCTCGACTGTATTCTGTGGTCGACCGATCTTTACCAGTACGTCCAGAACTCCACCGACGCGATGATCTGGGCATCGGCTACGAGCGTGACCTACGACGAGCTGACGTTTACGGACTTTTCGTATGTCGGCGAAGACTGCTTCGTCTGCACCATCCGCTACAAGGCGGACTTCACCGCCAATGCCTGGCAGGAGCAGAAGAACTACAACATGCAGAATGCCTACGAGCTCGCGTTCGTCCGATCGAACGGCACATGGTACGCCGCGGCGATGGACGCCGTGACCGAATAACAAAAATCCCGGAACCAATGCGCAAAAGCGCATCGGCTCCGGGATTTTTTATAGAACCTTTACTCCACGGCGACCTTGACAACGATCTTCCGTGCGGGGCTGCTTTCACCCACGGCAATGCACGGGGCATGGGCATCCTGCGGGAAGAGGATCGCCAGACGGCCATGGCCAATGGGCAGCTTCACCGTTTCCCCCTCGTAGAAATAGATATCCCGCTCCGGGTGGGCTTCGATCTCCCGCTTCATGGACGAGAGCGGCGCAACGCCGATCAGCTCCTCGCCCTCGATCACGTACTGGATGTCGATATAGTTTTTGTGCGCCTCCGGACGGTCGTTTGCCGGTCTCGTCTCATAGCGCTGAAAGAACGCGTATACCCGCTCACCGTCGATCTCCACGCGCTCGTCCGGCATGCTCCGGAGATCGGAGCCGGTCAGAAAGTCCAGCGCCCTGGCAAGGTTTTCGCTCAGGCAGCGGTACTGCCCCATATGCTCGATGGTATCGTAGATCATGGATGCACTCCCCTTTCGCCGCCCATTATAATTCATCAAAAACCGTGAAGCAAGTCCCCGCAAAAAAGCGCGTTTTCCGTTCTTTGCGCCATACAGAACAGCGAAACCGAAAACTTGTATATGATACACAAGTATCCGTAATTCGCCATGTTGTTTTTGTGGAAAATCAACTTACTTATTGCATGTTTTACCGATCAGAGCTATAATTGTATTGTAATCAGAAACGTTGTTCTCTATTAGAGAACAAAAGAAAGGTCGGATGCGGAGGGCAGCGTATGAGTGAACCGAAAGTCAGCTCGTTGGCAAAGGCGCTCCGCGTGTTGGACTGCTTCTCGGTGGAGGAGCCGGAGCTCGGCGTCACCGAAATTTCCGAAAAGCTCGGCATCGGGAAGTCCAACGCACACAACATCATATCCACCTACTGCCAGACGGGCTATCTGCGCCAGCTGCCCAACCGGAAATACGCTCTCGGATACCGCCTGCTGGAGCACGCCTTCATCATCAACCAGCACCTGGGCTATCCCCACGCGGTATACGATCTTCTTTTCGAGGCCGCGGAGCGCACCGGACAGGTCGTATACTTCGGCATCCCGTACGAAACGGACGTTCTGTACTTATACGTTGCCCACCCCATCGCGCGGATGAAGGAGCTGCCGTACCGCGAGATCTGCGGTGAGCGCGCCCCGCTCTGCACCACGGGCATCGGAAAGGCCATTCTCGCAAATCTCCCGCCGGAGGAATGGCTCTCCCGCATCCCCGAAACCGTCCCGGCGCACACCCCGCAGACGATCACCGACACCGCACAGATCCTGCAGGAGCTGCAAGCCACCCGCGAGCGGGGCTTTTCCATCGACAACTGCGAGCACGAAGCAAACGTCCGCTGCACCGGCGTGCCGGTGTATAACGCCAGAGGCCGGCTCGTCGCCGGTATCAGCTCCTCCGGGCCCGCGCCGGTCATGACCGACCGGAAGCTTCAGGAATGCGCCGACATTCTACTGGATATCACGCAGCGGATCCGTGAACGGCTGTACGCCTGACTTTCATTCCCCCGGGCATATCTGCGGGCAGACAGACCCGCAGTTTGCATAAAATCAAAAGGAGGCAAAGAAATGAAGAAATCTATCGCAATGCTTCTCGCACTCGTTATGCTGTTTGCGCTGTGCGCATGCGGTCAGACCGCTGCCCCGGCCGAGCCCACGGCTGCCCCCGCCGCCGAACCCGCGGCCGAGGAGCCGACGAACGATGTCGGCGAGCCGGTCAACCTCATCTTCTCCATCGCTGCCGTCCCCACCGACGCCCACGGCGCCGCGCAGAAGGTCTTCAAGGATACCCTCGAATCCATCTCCGGCGGCAACATGACCGTTGAGTGCTACGATTCCGGCACGCTGTACGGTCAGGACACCGAGCACGACGCGCTCAAGAACGGCGACGTCGACATGATCTACTCCTCCGCTTCCTGGCTGACCGACGGCTCCCCCTGGATCTCCATGTTCACCGCCGGCTACGTTTTCCAGAGCTATGACCACATGACCAAGGTCCTCAACGGCGACATCGGCAAGGAAATGTTCCAGAAGGTCGCCGACGAGCAGGGCATTCTCCCGCTCGGCGCTTTCTATCTCGGCACTCGTCAGATCTCCCTGTCGGAAGACAAGCAGATCAAGACCCCCGAGGATCTCAAGGGCATCAACCTCCGCATGCCGAACTCCGACGCCTGGGTGTTCCTCGGCAAGGCCATGGGCGCGAACCCCACCGCCGTTGGCTTCAACGACCTGTATCTGGCTCTTCAGACCGGCACCGTTGACGGCCAGGACAACCCCCTGCCCACCGTCAAGTCCGCCAAGTTCTACGAAGTCCAGAAATCCATCTCCCTGACCAACCACCTCGTCGACTCCGTGTGGCCGACCATCAACCTCAACACCTGGAACAAGCTGACCGACACCCAGAAGGGCTGGGTCATGGAAGCCGTTGAGGCCGCCCGCGTCGCCTGCGACGAGCAGAACCTCAAGACCGAGAGCGAAGTTCAGGACTTCCTGCGTGAGCAGGGTCTGACGATCTACGAGGCCGACGTCGCCGCGTTCGCCGACCACGTTCTCGAGACCTACCTCGCCGATCCCATCTCCGACACCTGGGATAAGGATCTCCTTGCGCAGATCCAGGCGATGGCGTAATTTTTGACCCCGACCGGGGAGCCGAGGCAACCCGACTCCCCGGGTTTTTCTTACCCGCACGCGAAAGGAGAGATCTGCATTGGTCGGAAAAAAAATCTTTGGATTCATCCGCGACTGCGTGGAGAAATACATCCCGTCGATCGCGCTCGCGGCTCTGTTCGTTATCTTCTGCTATCAGGTCTTTATGCGCTATGCCATCCGGCAGCCCCAGGCCTGGGCGGGCGAAGTGGAGCAGAGCTGCTTTTTGTGGCTCGTCCTGCTCGGCGCCTGCTATGCACAGCGCATGAAGGCGCACGTCACGTTCACGCTTCTGTACGATAAGCTCGGCGTCAAGGGCAAGGCGATCACCGCCATGCTCGGCGACATCATCATCGCGTTTACCGCTTTCTGCAACATTCTGCCCTCGCTCCATTACGTTCTGGGTCTGGCGGATCGCCATCAGGTGACCACCATCCTCAAGTGGCCCAAGACGGTCGTGTACTTCCCGTATGTCGTGATGATCACCATTCTGATGATCTACGCGCTTATGGAGATATACGAATACATCATGGTCCTCTGCGGCAATGAATACTATATCGAAAAGATGAAAAACGAAGATAAGAGCGAGGCCGAACAGGTCATCGAAGAGTCGCTCGCTCAGGAGAACATAGATCTCACAAGCATCGATTTCAGCGCTGAACACGGCGGAAAGGAGGACAAGTAAATGTTGGAGCATCTGCCTCTCATTGTATTTCTTGTCACGTTCGTGCTCATCTTCGCGCTGCGTATGCCCATCCCCGCGGGCATGATCGCCGCGTGTACGCTCTACTTCCTGACCGACGGCCTCCTCAAGGGCGTGGGCTTCGGCGCACTTGTCACCGGCGCGGGCGGGAGCCTGCACCTGGTGGCGCAGAAGACCATCGAAGCAATATTTACCAACGGTACGATCGTCGCGGTACCGCTGTTTATCTTCGCGGCGAACGTCATGAACGCCGGCAAGATCACCGAGTACGTTTTCGGCACCTGCATGGGTCTGGTCGGCCGCTTCCGCGGCGGTCTGGCGCACGTGAACGTTCTCGCTTCTCTCGTTTTCTCCGGCATGACCGGCTCCGCCATTGCCGACGCCTCCGGTCTCGGCAAGCTGGAGATCGATGCGATGCGCAAGGAAGGCTACGACGATGGCTTCTCCTGCGCCATCACGGCGGCCAGCGCCACCATCGGCCCGATCTTCCCGCCGTCCATCCCCATGGTCGTTTACGCCATGCTGACCGGCGCGTCCGTCGGCGCGCTCTTTATGGCCGGCATGGTGCCCGGTGTACTTCTCGCGATCGCGCTTTGCATTTACGTGTACTTCATCGCGAAGAAGAGACAGTACCCCCGCACGGCGCCCCCGAAGCTGCGCGATTATCTTCTCTATCTGACGAAGTCCGTTTGGGCGATGCTCACCCCGGTCATTCTGCTCGTCGGCATCTACACCGGCATCATGACCCCGACCGAGGCCGGCGCCATCGCGGGTCTGTACGCGCTCATCGTGTCCTTCCTGATCTACCGGATCATGTCCTGGAAAACGCTCAAGCAGGTGCTCATCGATACGATGAAGGGCACCGGCTCCGTTTCCATCATGATCGGCGCGGCCTCTGCAATCTCCTTCATCTTTGCCAAGGAGCAGATCGGCACGATCCTCGGCAACTGGCTGCTCGGCATCACCACCAATAAGTATGTGTTCCTGTTTGCCGTCAACGTCATCATCCTGATCCTCGGCTGCCTCGTTGATACCTCGGTCATTCAGCTCGTCATGATCCCGATCCTCTGGCCGGTCGCGGAGGCCATGGGCATCAACATCATCCACTTCGGCCTCATCATCTGCTTCAACATGATGGTCGGCCTGTCCACTCCGCCGTTCGGCATGTGCCTGTTCATCACCTCGGGCATATCCGGCACGCCGCTGAAGGACATCATCAAGGAGATCTGGTGGCCGATCATCGTAATGCTGATCGTGCTCTTTATCATCACGTACATTCCCGACGTGGTGCTCTTCCTGCCGAAGCTCACCGGCATGATGGCCTGATAACATAAAAGGAGGTCAACTACTATGACTTTTGCGATCCATGACGGCGTATGGCCGGTAATGATAACGCCCTGGACGGAGAACAACACCCCGGACTTCAAGGCGATCGAAGCACTGACGAACTGGTACGTGGAAAAAGGCTGCGACGGTATTTTCGCCGTGTGCCAGTCGAGCGAAATGCATTTTCTCTCGGCGCAGGAAAAGCTGGATATTGCCCGCTGCGTCACGGAGACCGTCGCGGGACGGATCCAGGTCGTCGCCTCCGGCAACACCGAGTGCGACCGTACTGCGCAGTATCGCCAGATTGAGGACATGATGAAGATCCCCGGCATCGGTGCATACGTGCTCGTGTCCAACCGGATGGACATCAAATGCGAGGGCGAGGAAGCCTTCCGCAAAAACATTGACGACGTGCTCGCCACGTTCCCCGAGATCTCGTTCGGCATCTACGAATGCCCGATGCCGTGGAAGCGTCTTCTCTCGCTCGACTTCATCCGCGACTACGCACCCGGCGGCCGTCTCGTGTTCATCAAGGACACCTGCTGCGACTATGAGCTGATCCGTCAGCGTCTGGAGGCTTCCAAGGGCACGCCCATGAAGCTCTTCAACGCGAACTGCCAGTCCTGGTACGACAGCTACTGCCACGACTCCGCCGGATACAGCGGCGTTATGGCGAACTTCCACCCCGACATCTACAAGTACTGCGTCACGCACAAGGATACCGACCCGGCGAAGGCCGCCTACGCCAACGATTTCCTGACGCTCGCCGGCATGATCGAGCGGACGTGCTATCCCGTGAGCTGCAAGTATTATCACCAGCTCGTCGGCATCCCCATGTCCACCTACTGCCGCAGCGCCGACCGGCACCGGCTCGATAACGCAGCCAAGGAAGAGGTCGAGGCGCTGATCCGCGTAGAGGAGCGCATCCGCACCGAGCTCGGCATCGGCTGAGCGCGCCATAGAATAAGCAAAAACCGGAGTCCATGCGATGTTTTCATCGCGTGGATTCCGGTTTTTCTTTTCCTTTCTGCGAACGCAAGGGCGGCTTTGTCCGTCTTTTTTATAGCGCACAAAAAAGCCCACTATGAATTGCAGGAAAAATAATTCAGAAAGAAGGTATGACAGCATGAAGAAGCCCTCTTTTTCCCATGGCGGCAGGCTCGCCGCTGCGCTTCTCTCCGCAGCGCTTGTTCTTTCTCTCTTTACCGGTTGCGCCGCGAAAGCGGCGCCGGAAACGCCTGCGGCTGCCGCACCGGCGGATAGCATCCGGCGGTATTATGAGCGCCGCGCGGCGGCTGACGCCGAGCATGACTACAGCCTCATGTCTCTGGAAACGCTCGATGCAATGAGCACCGGCACGGCCTCCGCGGCCGTGGATACAGACGAGCTCCGCGTGGAGCTCACCGGCGCCGTCCGCAGCGGCGAGAGCGCCGAGATCGTGCTCCGCTGCACGGCGAAAAAGCTCGACACCGTGCTGCGCGACGGCGGCACGCCGAAAAACTACCGTTTCGGCGATGAGACCATCCCGCTCACGATGAGCGGCAGCTTTGACGCGGTGAGCTTCGCCTACACCTTCCGCAACGAGGATGACACGCTCGCCCCAAACCAGTTTGACCTGCATTACTGGCTGGTGCAGTATCCGTCCATTCCGGACTCCCTCACGCTGACGCTGACGAACTTCGGGTACTATGACACCCAATTCACGCCGGTGCTGGAGGGAAGCTGGACGGTGGATGTGACATTTGACGCGGACAAAACCCCGGTGCGGACGGCAGATGTGCAGCAGGAGATCGCCGCGGACGACGTCTCGTTCCTTCTGGAGAGCGTGCAGGCCTCCCCCCTTGCATGCACCGTTCTCGTCTCACCGCAGAGCGAAAGCGGCGATGCCTACCCGGTATTCGTCAACGGCGTGCAGGAGTGCACACTCACGCTCACGGACGGAACGGTGCTCGATTCCCGCTCGTTCCACGCGGAGTTCAGTCAACAGGACGATTTCCGCTGCTTTCTCACGTTCTTCGCTCCCATCGCCGCGGAAGATATCGCTTCCCTGACGTTGTTTGGTACCGAAGTTTCTCTCTGATCATTCCCGAAAGTGCAAAAAGCGGAACGGCTGATTGCCGTTCCGCTTTTTGCCGTCCGATTTGCTGCCGGGAGAGAGTCGGCAGCGGGCTGGAGGATCGCCCGAAAGGGGAGAAATGAGAGGGAAAGAAATAATTGGAGGTTTTCGTCTGTCTTGCTTCGTCCGACTGTCTGTATATTACCGGAAATTCGCCCGGGTTTCCTAAACAGACTGTGTTATTTCTGAAAACAAAGTGTGAATAACGTGTCTGCTGCAAGAAGCTTTTCCGCACACAAAAGAGCCACAAGCGCGGGGTTTGTTTGAACATGCAAAAAGCGGAACGACTTGACGCCGTTCCGCTTTTGCCGTCCGATTCGCAGCCTGGAGAGAGACGGCTGCGGGCTGGAGGATCGCCCGAAAGGGGAGAAATGAGAGGGAAAGAAATAATTGGAGGTTTTCGTCTGTCTTGCTTCGTCCGACTGTCTGTATATTACCGGAAATTCGCCCGGGTTTCCTAAACAGACTGTGTTATTTCTGAAAACAAAGTGTGAATAACGTGTCTGCTGCAAGAAGCTTTTCCGCACACAAAAGAGCCACAAGCGCGGGGTTTGTTTGAACATGCAAAAAGCGGAACGACTTGACGCCGTTCCGCTTTTGCCGTCCGATTCGCAGCCTGGAGAGAGACGGCTGCGGGCTGGAGGATCGCCCGAAAGGGGAGAAATGAGAGGGAAAGAAATAATTGGAGGGATTAATCTGTCTTGCTTCGTCCGACTGTCTGTATATTACCGGAAATCCGCCCGGGTTTCCTAAACAGACTGTGTTATTTCTGAAAACAAAATGTGAACGGCGCGCGATGGGTGTATAAATTCTCTTCATACAGGCAAAAATACCCACGAATCCCAATTCGAGGAGGTTAACCATGGAGGAAAAGAAAGGATTCAGCAAAAAGCTGAATGCGTTCTTTGCCGGGAAGGGCTTCTACATAGTCCTTCTTCTGTGCGCCGTTCTGGTCGGGGCTTCGTTCTGGCTGGTGGGGCGCGGAAGCAGGGCTGATGTAGAGCGCGATCCGGTCAAGGAAGCGGACATCACGGCATCGGCGCAGGAGACCGCGCCGCCGCAGGGCAGCATTCCCGTCATGAACACCGACGAGGACGAGCATCTCCCGCTCGGCACGGGCGTTCTGCCCGCCGCAGCGGGCGAGGAGCTGCCGGAGGCACAGGCTCCCGCCGTACAGGAGGAGCTGCCGGAGATCCCGGTGCCGGTGAGCGTACCGGAACCGGAGTTCATCCGCCCGGTAAACGGCACGCTTCTGCGCGGCTACAGCGCGGAAGCGCTCTCGTATGACCGCACGATGGCCGACTGGCGCGTGCATCGCGGCTGGGACATCGCGTGTGCCGCGGGCGAGCCGGTGCTCGCCGTATCCGGCGGCACGGTGACGGCGGTGTATGAAGACGATCTTCTCGGCACCGTTGTGGAGATCGATCACGGCAACGACGTCGTGAGCGTGTACGCCAATCTGGACGTCTCCCCCGCTGTCGGTGTCGGACAGACGGTATCCGGCGGCGACACCGTGGGCACCGTCGGCACGACGGCACTCGCCGAATCCGGTGAGGAGGCGCATCTCCACTTCGCCATGCGCTGCGGCGGCAGCAGCATTGATCCCGGCGAATACGTGCCGGAGGCATAAGCGGAACTTTTCCCGTGGCGGCTGCGTCTTAATTCTAAGACGCAGCCGCTTACTTTTTCCGCCAATTGACGAACGGCGGCAAAGCGGCTATACTTATTGTTTGATATAGACATTAATATAGATATAAATTGCCGTACCGGGAGGACGCCATGCATCCGATCACAAAAAAACAGAAAATACTGTACATACTCGCCGCGGCAGGCTTTGTTCTGCTGGCGCTGGCGCTGCTGTTTCTGCTGCTGCAGGGGCCGTCCGCCGGGAAGAACAGCGCTGACGCGACGCCGACGCCCGAAGTGACCACTGAGCCGACCGCTTCCGCGACTCTTACGATCGCCGGAGTAGACGTTGATCCCGCGGCGGACGGTTTTGAGCTCGCCGGAAAGACGCTCTCCGCCGAGGACTGCACCGCCATCGCCTCGCTTGGCAATCTGACGACGCTCTCGCTGACAAACTGCTCTTTGTCGGACGTGAACTTTCTTGCATCCCTCACGCAGCTGCGCACGCTCGTCCTCTCCGATAACGCGATCACGGACGTGACGCCGCTTTCCTCGCTCACGCAGCTGCGCACGCTCTATCTGGATCGAAACCCCATCGCTGATCTCTCGGCGCTCTCGTCGCTCACCGCGCTCACAACGCTCTCCATTCAAGGCGTGGAGATTGCGGACTACGTGTTGGAAGATTTGCAAAAGGCACTGCCGGGCTGCCGCGTATTCAGCGACAGCGTGGTGAAGGGCTCGCGCCCGGTATCGCTCGGCGGGCTGGACTTCACCGAGTCCGTTGAATCGCTCGATCTTTCAGGCCGCGGCATCACGGACATTTCTGCGCTCTCCGGCTGCTCCGAGCTGCACGAGCTGAATCTATCCAACAACCCGATCTCCGACATTTCTGTGCTCGCGCTGCTGCCGAAGCTCACGTCGCTCAATCTGAGCGCCACGGGGCGGAGCGATCTTGATAACGAGCTTTTCTCCTCGCTGCGCTCGCTCGCGTATCTGAATCTTGAAAACAACGACGGCATCACCGCCGAAGGCATCGACGCACTGCAATCGGCGCTGCCGAACTGCCAGATCGTCCACGAGCCGAAGTACTATACCGTCATATTCGGCGAGCAGTCCTTCTCCTCGGACGCCTACGACGTGACGATCGATGCGCAAGGACTCACGACGCTCTCCGGCATCGAAAAATTCCACCAGCTGCACCGGCTGAGCGCCTACGGCAACACGCTCACCGATCTCGCGCCGCTCGCGGAGCTGTTCTCCGTAGAGGAGCTGCGGCTCGGCTACAATAACCTTTACGATATCTCCGCCCTGACCGGCCACACGGCGCTGCGGCGGCTCGATCTCAACCACAACGCCCTGCGCGATATCACGGCGCTCTCCGGCTGCACGGCGCTCGAAGAGCTCGATCTCAGCTATAACGAACTGAACTCTCTCGCGGCGCTCCGCTCGCTCGCCGCGCTGCGCACGCTGAACATCACCGGCAACGCTGAGCTCACCGCCGACATGGTACGCTCGCTCCAGGAGGCTCTCCCCGCCTGCCAGATCATCACGGACATCGATCTCTCCATGCCGGAGCCGACGCCGGAGATCCCGGCAGAAACACCGCAGCCCTGACCACATACGCCGGTTTAAAAAAGCAAAAAGCCGCCCATACTATGTACATCTCGTACATAGAAGGGCGGTTCTTTTTATGCGAAACAACGACCGGCTGCGGCCATGGGAAACGGCGCTGCTCGCGGCGGTATGCGTAACGCTGCTCACCGGTGTGTGGGCGCAGGGGCGGCAGAGCGCGCTCGCGGACAAGGTCGTGCGGCTGCACGTGATCGCCTCGTCCGACAGCGCGGAGAATCAGCGCGTGAAGCTCGAGGTGCGCGATGCGCTGCTCGCGTATCTCTCGCCGCGGCTCGAGGCCGCTTCCGGCGTGCAGGACGCCGCGGCGGTGATCGCCGCGGCATCCGGTGAACTTCAGCGCATCGCCGAGACCGTGAGCGGCAGCAGCGCCCGCGTGGAGCTTGGGCGCGAAACGTACCCGACGCGGGAATACGAAACATTCTCGCTCCCGGCGGGCGTATATACCTCGCTTCGCGTAACGCTCGGCGCGGGCAGCGGACGCAACTGGTGGTGCGTGGTGTACCCCCCGCTCTGTACCGCGGGCGTGGAGACAGTGCAGGAGGCCGCAGCGCTCTCGGACGATGACGTAAAGCTCATCACCGAAGACGGCGATGGCTATGTTCTCCGCTTCCGTCTCCTTGAATGGTGGGGCTCGCTCACCGGGCACTGACAGCAAAAAGGCACTCTCTTGCGAGAGTGCCTTTTGCATAACGAAATTTAATACTGGTAATGGTGCGCGTCCTGCAGGACCATTTCCTTCACCTTCATGAGGCGTACCTTCGTGGAGTTTTCGTTCTCCTCGAGCTTCATGGAGATGTATTTGATGTTCTTCTGCAGGTCGGGGATCATGACGTACTCGAGCGCATTTACGCGGCGGCGCGTCTTTTCGATCTCCTGTGCGAGAAGCTGCATCGTCTTTTCGACCTGCGCCAGCTCCAGCATGTCTTCAAACACGCCCGAGAGGGCGGTCATGGCATCGTCCAGTTCGCCGGAGGTCTGCGCGAGACCGTAGGGGAAGATGTCCCCTTCCTCGGCGGTCTTGGTCTGGAAATCATAGACCGGGACATTGACGCTCATGATGTTTTTGAAGCTCACATCGAGCGCCACGCTCTGCCGCGGATAGAGCAGCGCCTGTTCGAGCATTTCCGACGACATGACCGCGCTCGCCACGCTCAGCGCGCCGAACGCTTCGGTCAGCCCCTGCTCGACCTTGGTACGCAGCTCCTTGTTGCGGCGGACAACGTCCATAAACTGGCGCATCAGCTCGTCGCGCTTGTCCTTGAGCAGCTTATGGCCGCGGGAGGCGGTTTTCAGTCGGCCCTTCATCTGGTTGAGCACCATTCGGGTCGGTGTTATGGTTGCCATGGGATCACCTCTTCCTTTCCGCGAAGCGCATTACTGCTGCTTCTTGGGAAGATACTTCGCAATGAACTCCGGCTTGATACGCTTGAGCTCGCGCTCGGGCAGGATGGAGAGCAGCTCCCAGCCGATGGTGAGCGTCTCTTCGATGGAGCGGTTGGTCTCGTTGCCCTGGGAGACATAGCGCTTTTCAAACTCCTCGGCGAACTTCGCGTAGAGCTTGTCGTCGTCGCTCAGCGCCGCCTCGCCCAAGATCGTCATGAGTTCCTTGGCTTCCTTGCCGCGGGCGTAAGCCGCGAACAGCTGGTTCATCGTACCGGCATGGTCAGCGCGGGTCTTGCCCTCGCCGATGCCCTTGTCCTTGAGTCGGGAAAGGCTCGGCAGCACGTCCACCGGGGGCACAATGCCCTTGCGGTAAAGATCGCGGCTGAGGATGATCTGACCCTCGGTGATATAGCCGGTAAGGTCGGGGATGGGGTGGGTCTTGTCGTCTTCCGGCATGGTCAGGATGGGGATCATCGTGATCGAGCCGGCGCGGCCCACACGGCGGCCGGCGCGCTCGTACATCGTCGCAAGGTCGGTGTACAGGTAGCCGGGGTAGCCGCGGCGGCCGGGGACTTCCTTCTTCGCGGCGGAGACTTCGCGGAGCGCTTCGGCGTAGTTCGTGATATCCGTGAGGATGACGAGGACGTGCATGTCCTTCTCAAACGCCAGATACTCCGCGGCGGTCAGCGCCATACGCGGCGTAGCGATACGCTCGACGGCGGGGTCGTTCGCCAGGTTGGAGAATACGACCGTGCGGTCGATGGCGCCGGTGCGGCGGAACTCCTGAATGAAGTACTCCGATTCCTCGAACGTGATGCCGATGGCGGCGAACACGACGGCGAAGTTCTCACCGTCGCCAAGCACCTTCGCCTGACGCGCGATCTGCGCGGCGAGCGCCGCATGGGGCAGACCGGAGCAGGAGAAGATGGGCAGCTTCTGGCCGCGGACGAGGGTGTTCAGTCCGTCGATAGTGGAAACGCCGGTCTGGATGAACTCGGCGGGGTAGGCGCGCGCGGCGGGGTTCATCGGGAGACCGTTAATATCGCGGTGCTCCTCGGCGATGATGGCCGGGCCGCCGTCGATCGGCTCGCCCATGCCGTTGAAGACGCGGCCGAGCATATCCTCGCTCACACCCAGCTGGAGCGGGTGGCCGAGGAAGCGCACCTTGCTCTCGGCAAGGTTGATGCCCTGCGCCGACTCGAAGAGCTGTACGACCGCGCGGTCGCCCTCGACCTCGAGTACCTTGCAGCGCCGGACGCTGCCGTTCGGCAGTTCGATCTCCGCCAGCTCGTCGTAGGTAACGCCGTCGACGTGCTCCACGATCATCAGAGGGCTGGCGATCTCCTTAATTGTCTTATATTCGCGGATCACTGCTCCTCACCTCCCCGGACAACTTCGTCGATCTCCGACTGCATCTCGGTGAGAATGCCGTCGTAAACCATTTCATATTCTTCCTGCGGCGCCATTTTCGCACGGCCGATGGCCTCGCGCGCGCCGATGTTGAAGAGGCCGTTCAGATCCGCGCCCTTTTCGAGCGCGGCGCGGCACTTCGCATCGTACTGCAGCACGAGATCGAGCAGACGGTACTGCTTGCCGTAAGAGGAATAGGCGTCCTCGGTGATGAAGGCGTTCTGCTGCAGGAAGTCCTCGCGGATCATACGCGCGGTCTCCATCGTCATGCGGTCGGCGGGGCTGAGCGCGTCCTGACCGACGAGGCGGACGATCTCCTGGAGCTCTGCCTCTTCCTGCAGAATGCTCATGGCCTTCGTGCGGTTGGCCATATACGTCGCGCCGAATTCCTTGTCGTAGAACTCGCGCAGCGAGTCGGTGTACAGCGAGTAGGACGTCAGCCAGTTGATCGCCGGGAAGTGGCGGGCGTAAGCCAGAGAGCTGTCGAGCGCCCAGAACACCTTGACGATACGCATCGTAGCCTGCGAAACCGGCTCGGACGTGTCGCCGCCCGGAGGCGAGACGGCGCCGATGGCGGTAACACTGCCCTGGCGCTTGTCGCTGCCGAGGCAGGTGACGCAGCCGGCGCGCTCGTAGAACTGCGCGATACGGCTAGCAAGGTAGGCGGGGTAGCCCTCTTCGCCGGGCATCTCTTCCAGACGGCCGGACATCTCGCGCAGCGCCTCGGCCCAGCGGGACGTGGAGTCGGCGAGAACGGCAACGTCGTAGCCCATGTCGCGGAAGTACTCCGCAATGGTGATGCCGGTGTAAATGGAGGCCTCACGCGCGGCCACGGGCATATCGGAGGTGTTCGCGATCAGCACCGTGCGCTTCATCAGCGGCTCGCCGCTGCGGGGATCCTTCAGTTCGGGGAACTCGTTGAGAACGTCGGTCATCTCGTTGCCGCGCTCGCCGCAGCCGATGTACACGACGATGTCCACGTCCGACCATTTCGCGAGCTGGTGCTGCACGACGGTCTTGCCGCTGCCGAACGGGCCCGGAACGGCGGCCGTGCCGCCCTTGGCGACGGGGAACATGGTGTCAATGATGCGCTGTCCGGAGTTCAGCGGACGGCTGGGGGTGAATTTACCGGCGTTCGGGCGCTGGATACGCACCGGCCAGCGCTGGATCATGTCCAGCTCGATCTCGCTGCCGTCGCCGAGCGTCAGGCAGGCGATCTTTTCCTCGACGGTGAATTCGCCGCCGCGGATCCACTTCACGGTGCCCTTCTTGATCGTCGGGGGGACCATGATCTTGTGGAGGATGGCGCTCGTCTCCTGCACGGTGCCGATCACGTCACCCGCGCCGAGCTCGTCGCCCTCCTTCGCCACGGGGACGAAGTTCCATACCTTCTTGCGGTTGAGCGCCGGAACGCTCACGCCGCGGGCGATCGTCTCGCCGGTGAGATCGCGGATCTCCGGCAGGGGGCGCTGGATGCCGTCATAAATGTTTTCGAGCATGCCGGGTCCGAGCTCCACGCTCAGCGGCATACCGGTCGTCACGACCTCGGCGCCGGGGCCAAGGCCGGAGGTCTCCTCGTAGACCTGAATGGAGGCGCTGCCGCCGGTCATATTCAGAATTTCGCCGATCAGGTGCTGCTCGCCGACACGGACAACGTCCGATACGTTGGCGTCCTCCAGACCGTCGGCCACCACCAGCGGTCCGGATACTTTAATCACTTTTCCGCTCAATGTTCTACCTTCTTTCCGTTAAGGTTCCGGCGCGGCGATATCCGCCGCCCGGCGCGCCGTATGCGGCGCAAAAGGGTCGTTAAAGAATTGTTCTTAGGCTGCACCGCATAATTCGGCGAGAGCGGGCGGCGAGGGATTTTGCGATGGAAAATAGGCGCTTTCCCGCAGCAATACTTTGTGTATTGCAAGGGGAAGGAACGACTTTTCCGCGCAAAAGCGCCGCCGGACGCCGATGACGATATTGTGCGGTGTTGCCTTTATAAAATGTTGCTGCCGACGGCGCGTTCCACGGCCGAGCGCAGCGCGCTCTGGCCAAGGCCGAGCGTCCCATCCCGTCCGGGGATGAGGATGATCGCCGGCGTGGGGCTGTCCTTGAAGCGGTCGATCTCGTGCGAGAGCTCCGCGGCAAGGTTCTCCTCCAGATAGAGGATGGCGTACTCGCTCTCGCCGGAGGTGATCCGGCGGAGGGTGTGCCGCGCCTCGTCCGCGTTGTCCACGGGGAACACGTCCAGCCCGAGCGCTTTAAAGCCCATGACGGTTTCTCTGCCGCCCATGACGCCGATCTTATACATAGCTCTCACGCAGCCTTTCTTTCAGTCGCTCCGGGTCGATGCCGACCAGGAGCCCGGTAAGCACCATGCGGACCGCCATGGTGTTGCCCTCCTCCGCCGTCAGGTAACCGACGACCTGTTCGGGGCCGAAGCTCTTGAGATGCGCGCCGGTCATGTAGCGGTTAACGGCGTTGTCGCACTCGCGCTCAAACTCCGTCATCGCGCCGCCCTCGATCGCCGCCGCGCCGAGCACAGCGGCATCCCGGAACGGTGTTGCGGCGAACGCCGCGGCGATCCCTTCGCCGGAGAACACCGCCTGCACGAGCCGCTGCACCGGGACGTTGCCGCCCGCGACGAGCGCGCCGCGGAGGAACTCCGCGTCCTTGCCCATGCGCACACAGCGCACCGCAGCGCGGAGATTCGCGCTGTCGATGAGCGTTGTGACATAGCCCTTGACGAACGGGCTCGAAACCGCGTCGGCCAGCGCCTTGAGATCTTCATAGTATGCCTTGTCGAGCGCAAAGTCCGCAAGCTGCGGATTGCCGGTACGGGCAAGAATGCCCTTGGCCTCCGCCATCGCGGGTCCGAGCTTGCCGGGGATGAACTGGAAGCTGTCCTCGCGGAACGCCGCTTCGAGCTTTTCCGGCTCGATCTGTCCGGCGTCGGAGAGGAGGTACGCCGCATCAACGCCCGCGCCTTCGCCCTTGACGATGGTTTTGGCGTTGTGGTAATCGTACTTCAGCCGGAAGATGCCCACCAGTTCCTTTTCCGGAACAAAACGGGTGATCTCCGCATAGATCTCCGCCTGGCGCTTGGCGAGCGCCTCGCTCACCGCCGCGCTGCCCTTGCCGGAGAGATCGGGCCAGCCGATCTCGGCGAGGAGACGAGCGGCCTCCTCAAAGCTGCCGGAGGAGAGCATCTGCTCGAGCCGGTCACGGCGGAGCATGCGGTTCTCCCGCGCCTTAAGCATCGAGGAGATGAACAGATAATCTCTGTCCGAAACGTTTTTCTTTGCCATTTTCTTCCCGCCTTCCAGCCGAATCAGTCAAAGAGGATGGCGGCGATCTCCGCATCCAGACTGTTCCGGCTCAGCGCAAGAAGCGTGTCAACGGTGCAGTTGACTTCCACGCTGCCCTCGCGGAGCTTGAGACCGCCGGAGAAGTCGCCGCTCTCGTCCGAGAGGGTGAGCCCGGCGGGGAGACCCCGCTCGGTCAAAATCGCATTCGCACCGCGGACGATCTCCTCGCCCATGGAGCGATCCTGGCTGTTGACAACCAGCGTTTCATGCCCGGTGACCGCAGCATGACCCGCCTGGGCGGCAAGGAACGCCGTATACTTCTTCTGCGGCAGGGCGAGAAGCTTTTCCTTCGCTCTGTCGTAGGCGCGCTCGAGAATGCTCTGTTTGAGCGCAAGCGTATCCTTGCGGCTCTGGAGCTTTGCGGCGCGCTCGACGCGCTCGGCACGGAGACGAACTTCGGTGTTGCCCTCGTTCATGCGCGCTTCATACGCCTCGTCCGCTTTTTTCTGATAGGCAGCGCGGATCTCTCCGGCCGTCTTTTCGGCCTCGGCGATCACGGCGGCGGCGGCTTCGTCCGCCTCCGCGGTGATGCGAGCCGTGATTTTTTCAATTCCGTTCATGGCGATACCGGTCCTTTCCGGATCAGGCGCCGAGGTGCAGATTCAGCAGCATCAGGAAGGAGGCGAGCAGTGAGAGGATGGCGTAGAACTCGACCGTGATGCAGAGGATGATGCCCTTCGCCCAGTCGTCGGGACGCTTGGCCATCAGGTTAACGGCAGTAGCGGCCACGCGGCCCTGCGCCGGAGCGGAAATGGCAGCGCCGGTCGCCATCGGGAGGCAGGCGCACGCAACGCGCAGTCCGTCGATAACGGTGAGGCTGGTCGGATCGACGTTGCCGCCGAACACGCCCATCTGGAGCAGCGCAAAGAACCACACGACGAGGCCGTACAGGCCCTGCGTGCCGGGGATGACCTGCAGGATCATGACTTTGCCGAAGTAAGAGGGATCTTCGCTCAGGAGACCGGCGCCAGCTTCACCAGCAACGCCGCAGCCCTTGGCAGAGCCGGCGCAGCAGAGGCCGCACGCGAGAGACGCGCCCAGGAAACCGATGGCGAGACCGCCGAAGCTTTCGAAGAATGCACTAATCATTGTTTTACTCCTCCTTGATATCTACATATTTCGTTTGAATTTTCAGAGGCCGGAAGGCCTTTCCGCCGTCCCGGTACCACTTGCCGAAGAATTCGAGGAACTGCAGTCGCAGCGTGTGCACGAAGCAGCCGATCAGGTTCAGCGCAAAGTTCAGCGCATGGCCGATGCAGAACACGAGCACGAAGAGGATCGTGCCGCCCACGGTCATGCCGTTGGCGTTGCCGAGCGAGCCGAGCTGGTTAAAGACGCTCGCAATAACGCTGCCGGCGAGCATCAGTGCCATCAGACGCGAGTACGAGAGCAGATCGCCCAGATACCCGGTCGCGCCGTTGTATATCGCGCTGAAAATGCCGGTGATCTTCCCGAAGCCCTTGCCGGTGATGAGCTGGCCGAGCACCATCATGCCGATGCCGACGAAGAGGACGATCTTCGTCCCGCCGGTCACCATGACGAGAATGCCCGCCATCATCACCCACCAGCACAGATCATTGAGCAGAGCGTCCGCCCACTCGCCGTCCTTGAGCTTGAGGTAGATCCCGATACCGACGCCCACCGCCAGGTGGATCGCGCCGAGGCAGATCGCCGCGACGAGAACGTACAGCGGGTTATTGCCCTCGAGCAGGTTGAGCGGCAGATCGATCGTGATGCTGCCGAGGTGGATCGTGCCGAGATGCGGTACGATCGACCAGTCCTTGCCGAACCAGCCGCCGATGACGGAGACAACGTCGCCGAAGAAGCCGCCGGTCAGGAAACCGATGATGAATGTGGAGATACCGCATTCGATCAGCAGTCCCGCAGCGTTTTTCATGCTTCCCTTCGGCTTTGCCTTCCAGAGGAAGAGCAGTCCCGCGATCAGCAGGATCAATCCGTATGCCATATCCGCGAACATGATACCGAAGAACAGCGCGAAAAACGGCATGATGAAGGGGTTGGGGTCCAGTCCGTTGTACGCCGGGAGAGAATACATCTCCGTGACGATGTTGTACGGGCGGGTCAAGGCGTTGTTGCGCAGCTGGATGGGAACTTCCTCCGGGTGCTCCGGATCGGGTTCCTCCGTTTCCCAGGCGCAGCAGTATTTTGCGAGAGTCTCGCCGAGCTTTTTCTCCTCCGGTGCGGTGAGCCAGCCTTCGAAATAGAACGTGCTGTCCGACTGCAGAAGCTTTTCCGCCGTCTCCTCGCGCGCGATGCGTGTTGAGAGCGTGTCCGCGCCGAGCTGCAATGCGTCGCGGTGCGGGGCATAAGAAGCAAGCTCTTCGATCTTTTTGGCCGCCTGCGCGGTCAGCTCCTCGCTGCGCAAGAGCGCATCGGCGCGGATCTGCTCCGGCGTTCCGGTGCCTTCCGGCAGAGAAATGGCCGAAAAGCCGAGCGGCCGCAGTGCCGCGGCGACCGTCTCGCGGTCCTCCCGGCGGAAGAACAGCGATACATACCGGCTGGTCTTGTCCTCGGAGACGAGATCAAAGCTGACCTCCAGCGGCGCAAGCGCGGCGTTCACTTCCTCCATCGGAACAGCGGCGGGAAGCGTGCCGAGCTGCGTTTCGCAGCTTTGCGTCTCCATGCGTTCGAGCGGGACGTTCAGCGCCGTCCAGGGGCTCATGGCCTCCGCCGCGGCGCGTTCCCGGCTGGCGCGGGCGAGGAGGCTGCGCGCCTCCGCGTCCAGCGAGAGGATCTCTCCCGCCAGAGCGAGATCGGCTTCCAGAGCGCTCTCATCGAGCAGCCTGTCGCATTCGACCTCCGGCTTCGGCGTAAGCAGGCCCTTTTTGGCCGGGGCATGCTTGTCCAGCAGGCGCAGCGCGTTGACGATCGTTGTCTGATCCGAACGCTTCTGCCAGACCTTCCCGCCGTCCGAACGCCGGAAGGCCGTCAGCTCCTCCCGGTCGGGCCGGCCTGCCGGATCCGACACCTCCACGCAGCCGAGAAGCATCAGCTCACGCAGCAGTTCTTCCTTTTGGGAATGAACGCCGATGAGCCGGAGCTTTTTCATGGCTACAATGCTCATTTATCCGTTCACGATCCTTTCCACGATCCGGTCGGCCGCCTCTTCGAGACGGTTCTCCGCAAGAGTGCGCAGAGCGTCCATCTCCTCGCGCGCCGCCTGCCGGATCTTTTCACTTTCCGCAGCGCTCTTTTCCTCCGCCGTTTTTGCGAGAGTCCAGAGCTCTGCCGCAGCTCTTTCCGTGGCTTCCTTCACAGCCGCGGTCCCTTCCGTCTCGGCTTTGGCGGCGATCTCCTTTGCTTTCTGCGCCGCTTCCGCCTTCTTCCGGGCCGCTTCCTGTTCCGCCTGCTCTACGGCAAGAATTGCTTCCAGTGCCATTTTTTGAAACACCTCCCGTCGCCGTTTAATATTCTGACAGCGTAACTGTACACTTTTTTTCCATCAATTTCAAGTGATAATGTCGCGAAATTGTCATGTTATTCGTTATATGATGAAAATTTCCCTGTTTTGACTAAATCCGGTTTTCACGTTTTGGGCATGTTGCATTTTATGCTTGCAAAATGCGAAAGAAACTATATAATATTATATAATAAATAAATTGTGCCCATCGTTTGGGCACGGAAAATCCCCATTCTGCACCCATAAAGGAGACTCTTTCATGGCAGACCGATATACCCGACATATGAACGACCGGCGGGAGGGCCGTCAGCTCTACACGCTCCCCGCCTATAACCGCATCCAGCCGTATATCCTCCGCCGCCGGAGCGACGCCACCTGCTTTCTTTCCGACAGCGTGGAGGTCACCGGCGTGGAAAAGTGGCTGCGGGAAAAGCGCGCCGGCGGCTGGGCAAATCTCGGCTTTCTGCATCTGATCATCGCGGCCTATGTGCGCACGGTGTCCATGCGTCCGGGCGTCAACCGGTTCGTATCCGGCCGGCGCATCTACGCGCGCAACGAGATCGAGGTCGTCCTCCCTGTCAAGCGCAGCGCCTCCGTCACCGCGACGGAGACGAGCGTCAAGGTCCGCTTCGCGCCGACCGACACGGTGTTTGACGTATACCGCAAGCTCACCGAAGCCACGGACGAGGTCCGTGCCGACATTTCCCTGAGCGCGCCGGAAAAGCTTGCCAACACGCTCATGCGCTTCCCCCGCATTTTGCTGCGCATGGCGATGAGCATTTTCCGTCTGATGGATTACTTTGACTGGCTGCCGCGCACGTGGCTGGACGCGAGCCCCTTCCACGGCAGCGTCACGATGCTCGATCTCGGCAGCTTCGGCGTTCCGCCTGCGGATCCGCATCTCGCCGACTTCGGCAACATGCCCTGCGCCGTTTCGTTCGGCGCACGGCGCAAGGTGCAGGAGGCCGACGGCACCGCCTCCGGCGTTGAGCGGCACTATGTCGATCTGCGCATCGCCTGCGACGAGCGCATCGCCGACAGCTATTACTTTGCAAGCGCTCTCAAGTGCCTGAAGTATTTCCTCCGCAATCCCGCCCTTCTGGAGCTTGCTCCGGAGTCCGTGGAGGAGGACGTGAACTGAGTTTTCCCCCGGGCGGAAGCTTTTTCCGCCCGATTTCCCTCTTTTGCCATATATTTCCGCGAAAAATGCTGCAACAGGGGCTTGCAATTTTCCCGGCTTGTGGCATAATATTATGTTAACGGCTTTATCTCTATATTTTAAATGGTACATAACGGGAGACACTCCATGAAACGAAAGATCCTTTCTCTCATTCTCTGCTGTGCGCTGCTGCTCGCTCTTGCCGCCTGCGGTGAGGCTGAAGCACCGCAGCCGGCGGCGACAGCGGCCGGAACGGAGACCGCGCCGGACAGCGCCGTCTCCTCCGCCGCGGAGGGCATTTCCTATGCCGACGCCTACGCGCAGTACACCGCGATCTACGGCGCCATGCTCAACGCCGTGCAGCAGCGGCTCGACGCGCACGACGCCCGAATCCAGGCGCAGTATCCGGACAGCTATTATATGAACTCCGATTACCTCCTGCTCGTGTACGTCCCGTTCACGACGGCGTATCCGTCGCTGGGGCGGGAGCTGCGCGCCGACAATCTGGACGCGGCGCAGACATCCCTTCGCGAAACGTTTCCGGACGCCGTTCTCACGATGACCGCGCCGGGGCGCTACGAGGCCGCGTACACCTACGTGGACAAGACCTCCGGCGAAGCGGTGCAGCGCGAGGGCAAATGCGAATGGGACTGCGACGGCCTGACCGGTGCGATCCGCGTCCGCGCATACATTGACGGCGCGCTGACCGAGTTCACCGAGTTCGTCCCGCTCGGCGGCAGCCGGTATCTTCTCTACACCGCGACCGACAAGGCCATCGTTGAGTACATCGAAGGCGAGATCACGGCGCTCTGGCACGCCCACCGCATCAGCGAACCGGCGCAGGGCCTGTTCCCCGGCGATATGCGTCTCATGCGTCTGGACGAGCAGGACTTTTTCCCCGGCAAGGGTGGTTCCTTCTCCGGCACGGAGTGGATCACCGAAGACGCCGACGCGCAGTACGTCCTCACGCTGCAAAACGGCGAGATGGTCTATACCGGCAAGATCTCGCAGGATCTCGTGGATCAGGACGGCAACCGCACCGGCATCGTCTGGCAGAATATCGCGCCGATCACGCTTCTTTCCTGAACGAACCGCACCGCTTCTCCGTCATATACTTACGAAACCGTCTTTTTAAATCTGCCCGGCCCCGCGCGGGCTTAACGAAGGGAGAAACCTGATATGAAAAAACGCCTTCTTTCCCTGCTGCTGACCGCATGTCTCGTGGCAGCGCTCTTCACCGGTCTTACCGGCACGGCGAACGCCGCCGACGACAAGGTCGTAGGCTATCTCACGAGCTATACTCTCAAGGCAGGCGATTCAGTCTACGCCGTATGTGAGGCGAAAAAGATCGACTTCAGCGCCAATCTCGCCATGATCGGCAAGGTCAACGGCATCACGAACTATAATTATCTGATGCCCGGGAAGGTTCTCTGGCTGCCGACCAAAACGGCCTCGACCTCGGAGGCGTACTATTCTCTCCTTGCGCACACGCTCGTCGCCGGGGAAACGCCCGCCGCGCTCTGCCAGAGCTACGGCATCGACTATAACGCCAACTACAAGCTGCTTGCCGCACTCAACGACAACCTCAACGTGTTCATGGCCGGGCAGCAGTTCATCCTGCCGCTGTATGTGACACCCGCCGGCACCGCAACGCCGACTCCGAGCTCCGGAACGACCGCCGCGCCAACGGCCACACCCTCCGCCGCCACCCCGGCGCCGAACAGCAGCGGCACCTATACTGGCACGATCACCGCTGTTACCGGCAGCTCCATCACGGTCGGCAGCATCTCTTTCGGTGTGCGCGGCGCAGGCATCACGGGCACGGCCAAGGTCGGCAGCACCGCGACCGTTACCTATACCGCCGCAGACGGGGTGTATCAAGCCTCCAAGGTTGTGATTACCGATACAATCACCCCTCTCCCTGGCGACACCGTGAGCTATTATCTCGCGCAGCACACTATCCAGTACGGTGAAACCGTTTCCGGCGTTTGCGCCGCGCTCGGTGTAGATTTTGCGTCAAACGACGCGACGATCCGTAAGATTAACAACATCACCAACTACAACTATATGATGCCCGGAAAGGTCATCCTCCTCCCGACGAAAACGGTCCCGGCCTCCGGCTCCTATTATAAGATTATGGCGCACAAAATCGTTTCGGGCGATACGGTCTACGGTCTTTGCACCTCCTACGGTCTCAACTACTACACCTACGAGAAAATGATCTCCTATCTTAATCCCACCGTCGCGTATTACAACATGCTCCCCGGCAGCATTATCTATATGCCGCAGTACGTTGCCGCCTCCACGGTCGTAAAGCCCACCGCAACGTCTGCGCCATCCGCCTCCGCCGGAACGACCGCCACCGCGGCTCCGTCCGCCACGGCTGCGCCGACAGCGAGCGCCGGAACAACGGCCACCGCCGCGCCGAGCGCTTCTGCTGCCGCCTCCGCCAAGGCTACGACGGCGCCCAGCATCCCTGCCGAGGATACGCTCAGCTACCTCGTCATCCCGCACAAGATCCAGGCCGGCGACACGGTCACCAGCATCTGCGAGAAATACAAGGTCGACTTTGCCGAGAATGACGCCATGATCCAGCGCCTGAACCCCAGCGTGAGCTACAGCTACCTGCTCCCCGGCAACGTCATTCTCATCCCCTCGACGACGTATCCTGCCTCCGGCTCTTATTACAAGATCATGGCGCACAAGATCGTCGCGGGCGACACGGTCTACGGCCTCTGCCTCACCTACGGTCTGAGCTATGAAAACAACATCACCTTCCTGCAGCGGCTGAACAACCGCGACAATCTCGCCACGTACTACGTCGGCCAGACGATCTACATGCCTTTGTATGTAGCCGGTTGATCCTCCGCGAACTCCGAAATAACGAAACGAGGCGCATCCTTCGGGATGCGCCTCGTTTCGTTTATGCTTTTTTTATGATGTGCTTTGCCCGCCGGTCTCACCCGTTATCACGCACGGCCTTGAGCGCCTGCGCCAGCTGATCCGGGCAGGACGTCGGCTTCATGCCGCAGCGGATGCCCTCGAGCCGGTCGATGACCTCGTTCACATCCATGCCCTCGCAGAGCTTCGCAACGCCCTGCGTGTTGCCGCTGCAGCCGCTGATGAACTGCACATTGTGCACCTTTCCGTCCTCGACATCAAAGAGGATCTTGCGCGCGCAGGTGCCGCGGGTCGTATACTCGTGTGTCATGTCCTTATCTCCTTTTTATCGCTTGGATCGTATTCTCAGAGCAGCGTGCTGCCGTTGTAGCTGACGATGTTGACGTCGGAAATGCCCTCGTTATCGAGCAGCGCCTCGAGCGAGTCCATCTGCTTGGCGGTGAGCTTGGCTTCCACGACGAGCTCGGTCTCGGTAAGATTCATCGTGCGGCTCTTGAGCTTATACTTGCCAAGCGTGCCGAGCTTGGAGCGCACCGCGCTCTCGCCCTCCGGCGTATAGCGGAAAACGACGAGATAGGAATTGGTGTGCAGCTTGCCGGAGAGAAGGTTGAGCGCGAGGAACAGCGCGCCGAGAAGCAGCGCCGCGAGAATGGCAACGGTGATGTACCCGGCGCCGGTGATGATGCCGGTAACGATGCTCCAGAACATGAACACCGTGTCCATCGGGTCCTTGATCGCCGTGCGGAAGCGGACGATGGAGAGCGCGCCGACCATGCCGAGCGAGAGCACGACGTTGGAGCGCACCGTCAAAATGGCGAGCGCCGTGACCATCGAGAGCATCACGAGCGAGAGCGCAAAGCTCTTGCTGAAGCTGACGCCGCCGTAGGTCACGCGGTAGATCACGAGCACGAAGAGCCCCAGAACGAAGCTCAGCAGGAGCGTCGTGAGCAGCGTGCCGACGGAGATCGCGGTGAATTCCTCAACGAATTTGTTTTTGATGAGATCGGAAATACTCATTGGTTTTTACCCCTCTTTATTCCAGAATGTCCAGGCATTTGGTGTACTTGGAAACGGCGCAGCGCTGTTTCGGCACTCCCTCAAGCAGCGCGCGCACCGGTGCGGGAAGGAAAGCGTCGTACTTGACCTCGAGCACCGCCTCGCCCTCGTCGAACACCGGCACGGTGAGCGCGCGGTCGTCGAAAAGGTCGGTTTTGAACGGTGCGGTGCGAAGCTCCGTATCGATCGTGACGCGGACGTTGCCGGTCGGATATACGAACGGATACCGGACGTAATCGACGAGCACCGCCGGCTTCCAGCCGTTCTGCCGCAGCCGGGCAAGCTCCCGCGCGAGCCCCTCGGTGTCGCGCAGCGCCTCGCCGCCGGTGAGGTACGCCTCGGCCAGCTCGCGGGAGATGCGCACCGACTCCTTGCCGGAGAAGTCGCCGTCCTTGCTCTTCTTTTCGAGCGTGATGCGCGAATCGTCCATGTTGTAAAACCGGATGCGGTACTTTGTGCGTTCCTTCACGCCCGCGATCTTCTCGTGGTAGGCGCGATAGTCGGTATCGTCAAAATACAGGCTGCGGATAAAGTAGCTCCCGTCGGCGCGGACGTGCGGGTCGGGCCGGAGCAGGGCGCGCAGCCGGTATTTCAAAAGCTCCGCCTCCCGCAGGGAGATGATGTATTTGATCTCGTGGCGTTTGATCTCAGCCATGGCTCTCCCCCCTTACCCGTTGGCCTTCCCCGGCGTGGGGGAGGCGCATTCGCGCCAATCGGAGCCGATGAGTGCAAGCGAGGCATCCGGCTCGGTCTGCGTGAGCTCCACGCGGTCGGCGGTGCTGCCGATGGGCGTTGTCAATATAACGCTCTCGCCCGCGGAGAGAGCAAAATCGGTATGCAGCTCGCCCTGCGTCCGGTTTTTGCCGGAGGCAAAGACCACGCAGTACTCGCCCGGCGCAAGCGTGATGTCCGGAATGCGCCAGCGCGCCGGTTCCTCCGGATCGTCGGAGAGATACCAGCCGTCGAGCGAAACGCTCTCCGTTCCGGCGTTATAAAGCTCGATCCAGTCGGGGCAGTCGCCGTCGGCATCCCGGAGCAGCGCCTCGCCGCGGAGACACACCTCGGTGATCTTCACCGCCACGTTTCCAAAGCCGCGTTCCGCGGCGAAGGCAGCGTAGCCCTCGTCGGTGTTCGCGTAGCCCGGCGTCGGCCGGTTCGTGACGCACCACTCGCCCGAAACACGGGCGTAGGACGTATCGTCGGCAAGGAACGGCGTCTGGATACGGTCAAGCGCATTGCCGTCGGCATCGGTCAGTATGACGCTCTCCCCGGCCTTGGCCAGGCGGATGGCGGCATAATTTTCGCCCTCCGTCCCGTCGCCGGAGCACCAGACGACCGTAAACGCGCCCGGCGCGAGCAGCGTCCCCTCCGGGAACGTGTAGCGCGCCTCGCCCGCCTTGTCGGAAAGGTGCATGCCGGAGAGATCGGCGGTCTCCGTGCCGGTATTTTCGATCTCGATCCAGTCGCAGAGTGCGCCGTTCGGCGCGGTGAAAAGCGTTTCGGCGGCCATGATCTCGCTCAGACGCAGCGCGCCCGTCCCCTGGCCGGAGGCGGCGAGATACGCGGCATACCCCTCGTCGGTGTTCGGATAGCCCGGCGTCGGCGCGGCGGAGACCGTAAAGCCGCCGTCCGCTTCGCGCACGACGGATGTATTCTTCCGGCAGCGGAGCGTTTCGATCTCGTCGAGCACCGTGTTGGCGCTGTTCATCAAAAGAAGCGTTTCCCCGCCGAGACGACGCAGCGAAAACGGCGCGTACAGCGTGCCGGAGGCCTCCGGGTCGCAGTAGACGACGATGTACCCGTCCGCCGGGATCACCGTCCCGACCGGGAAGGCGTACTTGGCCTGCGTCACATCGTCCGAGAGACGGTAGCCGGAAACGTTGAAGGGCTTATCGGACGTATTGTGGATCTCGATCCAGTCGCACACGCGCCCGTCGGCGTTCGGATAGGCCGTGTTCGCGCTCATATACTCGCTGATGCGCAGCGGATGCTCCCCGCTCTGCACCCGGTCGCTGCCCGCGCCGCGCGAGAGCAGCAGTGCCGCCGCGAGCACGAGCGCGAACACCGCGCACGTCGCAGCGAGGATCGCGATCTTTGTTTTCTTTTTCACCGGAACCATAACCGCGCTCCATTCAAAGAAAAAACTTTCAATCTTTTAGATTTTACTCTATTTTTCCGCCGTTTTCAACCCCTCGGCATTCAGACGACCTGGAAGAGATAAAACTTCAGATAATCCGTCTCCGGCACGCCCCAGAGGATCGGGTGATCGGGACTTTGTTGGCGCGCCTCGATCTGGCGAAGCTGTACGCTCGCGTCGCGCGCCGCGTCCGCGAGCATGGCGCGGAAAAGCGTGTCCGTCATGAAGTGCGAGCACGAGCACGTTGCAAGATACCCGCCCCGCGGCAGGAGCTGCATGGCCCGGCGGTTGATCTCCCGGTAGCCGCGCCGTGCATTTTCCACCGTTGCGCCGCTTTTCGTAAAGGCGGGCGGGTCGAGAATGATATAGTCCCACGGCTTCTCGCCGCTTTTTCCCTGCTCCGTGAGCAGTGCAAAAACGTCCGCCTGCCGGAACTCCATGCGCCCTTCAAGACCGTTGCGCACGGCGTTGCACCGCGCCTGCTCGAGCGCGGACGCGGACACGTCCACCGCCGTAACGCTCTCCGCACCCCCGGCGGCGCAATGGAGCGCGAAGGCACCGGTGTGCGTGAAGCAGTCGAGCACGCGCCGGCCGCGGGCAAGCCGTCCCGCCGCCGCGCGGTTATATTTCTGGTCGAGGAAATAGCCGGTCTTCTGGCCGTTTATATAGTCCACATCAAAGTAGATGCCGTTCTCGCAAATTTCCGCATGGCCGGAGGGATTCGTCTCCAGACCGGGCGCTGCGTAAGCGCCCTTGCCGCAGGTCATGCCCTCCTTTTCGCGGATGAGCGATTCGTTGCGCTCATAGATGCACGAAACGTTCACGCCGAGCGCCAATAGCTCCTCGCGAAGCAGCGCATAAAGCATCGCGCGGCGCTGCTCGATGCCGAGCGATAGCACCTCACTTACGAGCACGTCGCCGTAGCGGTCGACCGTCCAGCCGGGGAAGCCGTCCGCCTCACCAAAGATGAGCCGGCAGGCGGCGAAGTCCTCGCCCATGACCTGCTGCCGGTAGGCGAGCGCATACCGGACACGGCGGCGGAAAAACGCCTCGTCCATTTTGTCGTTCGTGTTGCGCGAGAGAATGCGCACGCGGATGAGCGAGCGGCTGTTGTAAAACCCTGCGCCCTGCCAGCGGCCCTTTTCGGTATATACGTCCACGATCTCCCCGTCCGGGCAGGGGTTCTCCTTCGTGAGCACCTCCCCGGCGAACACCCAGGGATGCCCGCCGCGCAGAGCGCGCGCGGCCTTTTCCGTGACGGTAACGCTTGCAAACGGTCTTTCCATCGTCTGTCCTCCTGTGTGATAACAAGGTATTATACACCATGTTTCCCCGCTTGGCGAGAAAAACATAAAAGAATAAGTCGCCTGATCACAGGCGGCTTATCCTTTGTAAAAAAGAGGAGAAAGAGAAGAAGAAAAAGAGAAACATGAAATAGGCGGTTTCTTGCGAAAATTCCACCAGAGCATTTGCAACTGAACACAATCCCCATTATGCTCAAGTTAACAAACACATTTTTATTGGTTCGCCCTTTTCGATTCATATACTACCACGTTTCGTCAAATAACGCAACCATTTCTTTATTAATGTTTTATGAACTTTTGTTTTCTTTCGACAGCGCATGTGATAAAATCGCTGCGACAATACGGCATTAAAGGACATGGTCATGGAAAACACAAACCGTTTTGACGGCCGGAGCGAGGCATACGCCCGGAGCCGCCCCAAATACGCCGAGGGGCTCTTTGACTACATGGAGCACACGCTCGGCATCGCCGCCGGGAGCGTTTTTGCCGACGTCGGCTCCGGCACAGGCATTTTCACATCGCAGCTGCTGCGCCGCGGCTACCGGGTCTTCGCCGTGGAGCCAAACGCCGATATGAGAGAGCGTGCGGAAGAAGCGCTCTCGGGGCTCGAGGGCTTCGTGTCCATAAACGGCACGGCAGACGCCACGCGCCTTCCCGCGCGGAGCGTCGACCACCTGACGGCGGCGCAGGCGTTCCATTGGTTTGAGCCCGAGACCTTCCGGCGGGAGTGCTGCCGCGTCGTGAGGCCGGGCGGATACGTCATGCTCGTCTACAACTTCCGAGACGGGAACGCCCCCTGCACCCGCGCGCTCGCGGAGCTGCAGCGCCGGTACGCCCCGGATTTCCGCGGCTTTTCCCACGGTATGGACGAGGAGAAATGCGCCGCCTTCTTCGGCGGGAGCTGCACCGTGTACCGCGCCGGTAATACGCAGCGCTACGACCGTCAAAGCTACATCGACCGGGTGCTCTCCTCTTCGTACTCCCCGAAGGCATCCGACGCCGGGTACGAGGAGTACCGGGCATCGGTCTGCGCCATCTTCGACACCTTCTCCGCGAACGGGCGGCTCGCCGTACCGGCGGACACGGTGGCGTACATCGGCCGGGTGTGACACAGCATTCGGGACCGGGCGCTTGCTTGACAGCCCTTCTGCCCGGTATTATTATAAAAAAGTACGGATTTTCCCCGAAAGGCAGGGTAACGCATGACGAACATTCTCGTCGTTGAAGACAACGCCGGGCTGCGGCGGCTGATCGGCATCCACCTCCGCCGCGCCGGGTATGAGGTCACGGAGGCTGCCGACGGACAGGCGGCGCTCGATCTTCTCGAGCACAGCCGCGTGCATCTCATCATCACCGATGTGATGATGCCCCGGCTCGACGGCTACGGGCTCATCCGCGAGCTGCGTGAATCCGGCGACACAACGCCGGTGCTGATGGTAACGGTAAAAGACTCCTTTGACGATATGCGCACCGGCTTTCACGCCGGGGCGGACGACTATCTCACAAAGCCCGTGAATTTTGAAGAGCTGCTGCTGCGCGTGGAGGCGCTGCTGCGCCGGTGCGGCATCCAGCACTCCGGCGAGATCGCCGTAGGCGGGTGCACGCTGCACGCCGACACGCTGCTCGTCACCGGCGAGGGGTACTCCTACGAGCTGCGCCCGAGGGAATTTGCGCTGCTCCAGACGCTGCTCGCCGCGCCCACCAAAATTTTCACGCGCCAGATGCTCATGGACGAGCTCTGGGGATATGACAGCGAATCCGACCCGCGCACCGTGGACACGCACATCCGCCGTCTGCGCGAAAAGCTCGCCGACGTACCGGATTTTGAGATCCAGACCGTCCGCGGTCTCGGCTACCGGGCGGTGATCCGATGAGGCGCGTCCGCTCGCGGCTGACGATCCTGCTGCTGATCCTCGTGATCGTCACGTCGCTTTTCTCGCTTACGATCGGCGCGCTTGTGCGAAACGGCATCATCTTCCAGCGCGACAACATGCGCTATCTCGTTTTCGGCTACGCCGCCAAGGACGTATTGCTGCTGCTCATCGCCGTGGCGGCGGTGGCGGTGCTCATCACGGTCACGTCCCGCTCGACAACGAACCCCATCCGCGAGCTCTCCCGCGCCGCACGCGAGATCGCCGGGGGGAATTACGATGTCACCGTGCCGGAGCGCGACCGCGTGGAAGAGTTCGGCGAGCTCGAGCGCAACTTCAATCTCATGACGGCGGAGCTCCGCTCGAACGAATATCTGCGCAAGGACTTCATTTCGAGCGTATCCCACCAGCTCAAAACGCCGCTCTCCATTCTCAACGGCTACGCCCAGCTTCTCGCCGAGGGCGGACTTTCCGCGGACGAGGAGCGCGAGTACAGCCAGTACATCGCGCAGGAATCCGACCGGCTCGTGGGGCTCATTGACGACATGCTCCGTCTCTCGCGCATCGACCACCGGGAGATCCAGCGCAAGGCGGAGATCTTCCCGCTCGGCGAACAGCTCCGGCGCGCCGTATTGCAGCTTGAACCGCGCTGGACGGAGGCCAGGCTCTCCGTTTCCGCCGACATTCCGGATGTGGAATACACCGGCGACAGCGAGCTTCTCTATCAGGTGTGGGTAAATCTGCTGGAAAACGCCGTGAAATTCACGCCCCCCGGCGGGCGCATCGGCGTCTATCTCGCCGCCGCGGCGGACACCGTCACCGTCACGGTGTGGGACACCGGCTGCGGCATGGACGAGGAAACGCTCCCGCGCATTTTTGAGCAGTTCTATCAGGGCGACACCGACCGCCGCGCCGACGGCTGCGGTCTGGGACTCACGCTCTGCAAGCGCATCGTGGAGCTGCACGGCGGAACGATCGCCGCCGAGAGCCGCCCCGGCGAGGGCAGCCGCTTCACCGTCACGCTGCCGGTGAAAGCCGTTAAGGGTGCGTAAAACCACTGTATAGCCATAAAGCAGAGTCCGAATAATAAACATAGTTTCCCCCCGCAGACGTTGTTGAACTGCACCCCATTAGTTAGACAAGTATGGTAAAATACTTGTACTAAGGAATGGGGTGCATTTCTATGCCAAAGGGCGTACCGAACAAACGATACACACCGGAGTTTAAGAAGCAGGTCGTAGAAACGATGCAAAAGGGAAAACTGTTTACCGCCATTCGGCAAAAAATTTTTCGTTATTCGCAGTCAAATCTTCTTATACTTTAACAACCGCATACATCAAGCAGTTAAAGTCAGGAAGTGAGCTTGTGATCCCTTTCTCAACGAGGGTCAGGCCGTTTCGTGTTAACTCTTTTTCCAAGGTATTCCATGATACCATCCGGCACGATGTTCCAGCGACCATCATTTTGCCAGAGTCATGGTTTCTCTCCTGTAAGGTAAATGCCGTGGAAATGTCACTTCGCATTTCCAATTCACCGTCACCCATTGTACAGATCAGAGCCATCCCCTCTGCGGTCAGGTGGCTGCGGATAAACTGATAAAAGCCATCTCTGTCCTCGTCAAGCACCAGCATATGAACAACAGCTATGGCGAAGATAAAATCAAACGTTTCTTCCAACCGGGCAGATAAGCAATCCAAAACGCTGAAATGCTTTTCGTACTGGGGCATCTGCTGCCTGCAATAGGCAACGGCTTCTTCGGAAATATCCGTTGCCATTAACGGAAAACCGTGTTCCAATACCGTTTTGGAATCTCTGCCTTCCCCACATCCGATTTCCAGCATACGGTGCTGCCGGTTGATCTTGTACTTGTCGATCACTTCCATCACAATCGGCGTGCTTACGCCGCTTGACCAGCTGACACCGTTTGCATGGGCAGTTTTATAGCGTTCCTCATAGGCGGCGTAGTATTTTCTGTTATCCTTTTTCATTATGTACCTGCTGTCTTTCATCGTGCCTTGTCTCCCGTCTGCCGGTGCGTACATACATTATGTCACAGAGACAGCTCCGTTTTCAACAGGACACCCGAAGGTTATTGCCCTAAAATGTGGTTTTTCCGTGCGTACAAGCTGATTTTCCGATTGGACCGGTGTCTACATCGGCGCATGGCAAAGGGACTGTGCTTTTTTATGCGGACGCAGCCAAGGTTTCACGTTCAGTTCACATTCCTCTGCTATTTTAGTATCCAGATTTTTATATGTTAGCGAGGCCATACCGTGAAAGCTATCAATCCCGGACATTTTCTTCTGACCTGCCGGCTGGATAACTGGGTGCATCTGCTGGAAGAGAACCACTTCCATATCGCCCGCGACCGGCTGCCGCAGGCGCTGTACATCTCCGCAACATCGCTCGCGCTCGCGCCCGCGGCAGCGGCGGAATCGCTCATTTACCGTAAGCGCATCCGTGAAACAAAGATCGAGAAAGACCCGATCTTCATTCTCGGCCATTGGCGCAGCGGGACGACGTACCTCCAAAACGTCCTCTCGCGCGACGAGCAGTTCGGCTGGTTCGATCCCGTGAATACGATCGGCCTGCCCTACTCGCTGCTGCTCGGCCGGCTCATCCAGCCGCCGATTGAAAAGGGCATTCAGAACGGCCGCCCGCAGGATAACGTGCAGTATTCGCTCGATCTCCCGATGGAGGAGACGTTCGGTGTGCTGACGATCTCGCCGTATTCGATCATCCACATGATCGCGTTCCCGGAGAACTATAAAAAATACATCGAGGGCGCATTTGTGAGCGACCTCCCCATCGAAGCGCTGCGCAAATGGGAGCGCAGCTACGATTACGCCATCCGCAAGCTTACCTACATCAAAAAGGGCAAGCAGCTCATTCTCAAAAGCCCGGACAACACCGCGCGCATCCGCGAGCTGTGGGGCATGTATCCGGATGCGCGGTTCATCAACATCCACCGCGATCCCTACAAAACCATCCGCTCCACGGTCAATATGTTCCGCATCGAGATGGACTCGCTCCGGCTGACCGAAGCGCCGGACAATCTCGACGAGCTCATCGAGGATACGGTCATCGGCATTTTTGAGCGCATGTACCGCGAGCTTTTCGAGCTCGAGGGCTTTTTCCCGAAGAACCGGTACGTGGACATCGCGTACACCGACTTCTGCCGCGCCCCGGTCGACACGCTGCGGGATATTTACCGGCGATTGGAGCTCTCCGGCTTCGAAGCGGCCGCGCCGCGGTTTCAGGCGTATGTCGATTCGCAGCGCGGATACCAGAAGAACAAGTTTGATATTTCGCCCCGGCTCGTTCGCAAGATCAACGCAAAGCTGGGCTTTTACATGGAACATTACGGTTACGAAATGCGGGAGGTTGAGGAAGAATGAGAGATCATCTCGATAAACTGGAAAGCAAAAGCGTGCACATCCTGCGCGAGGCTTACGCCGCGTTCGGCAATCTCTGCATGCTCTGGAGCATCGGCAAGGACTCCACGGTTCTTCTCTGGCTCGCGCGCAAGGCGTTTTACGGCCACGTCCCCTTCCCGCTCGTGCACATCGACACACACTATAAAATTCCCGAAATGATTGAGTACCGCGATAAGCTCGCCATGGAGTACGGCCTTTACATGGTCTACGGCGAAAACCGCGAGGCGCTGGAGAATCACGAGACGTTCCCGGACGGCAAATGCTCGCGCGTCGAGTGCTGCCGCCGCCTGAAAACCGAGGCGCTCACCCACACGCTCGACGGCACGTGGCCGCGCTACCGGCTCAATCTCCAGACCGGGAAATACGAGCGCGACACCAACACCGACGCCTACACCGGCGTCATCGTCGGTGCGCGCGCCGACGAAGAGGGCTCGCGCAGCAAGGAGCGCTATTTCTCCCCGCGCGACAAGCACAACGACTGGGATCTCGACGACCAGCCGCCCGAGTTCTGGAACCAGTTCAAAACCGACTTTGCTCCCGGCACGCATGTGCGCATTCATCCCCTGCTCGACTGGACGGAGCTGAACGTCTGGGAATACATTGAGCGCGAGCACATCCCCACCGTGTCGCTCTACTATAACCAGGGCGACGGCACGCGCTACCGCTCGCTCGGCTGCGCGCCGTGTACAAAGCCGATCCAGTCCGAGAGCCGGAACGTCCACGAGATCATCGAGGAACTGCGCACCGGCGCTCTTTCCAACATTGCCGAGCGCAGCGGCCGCGCCCAGGACGCCGAGGACGGCGGCGGGCTCGAAACGCTTCGCCGGGGAGGGTACATGTAATGGAAGAAACAAGAAATGCCTGGGAAAACGAGGAGCTTTTGAATATCGTCACCGTCGGCCACGTCGACCACGGCAAATCCACCGTGATCGGCCGTCTGCTTGCCGATGCCGGGGCGCTGCCGAAGGGCAAGCTCGAAGCCATCCGCGAAAACTGCCGCCGCAACTCGAAGCCGTTCGAGTATGCCTTCCTTCTTGACGCGCTGCACAACGAGCAGGATCAGGGCATCACGATCGACACGGCGCGCTGCTTCTTCAAATCCGACAAGCGCCGGTACATCATCATCGATGCGCCCGGCCACATTGAATTTCTCAAAAACATGGTCACCGGCGCTTCCCGCGCCGAGGCCGCGCTCATGGTGATCGACGCTGCGCGCGGCGTCGAGGAAAACACCCGCCGCCACGGCTACTTTCTTTCGATGCTCGGCATCCGGCAGGTGGCGGTGCTCGTGAACAAAATGGATCTCGTCGGCTATTCCGAGGAGGTCTACCGTTCCATTGTCACGGAATTTACCGAATTTCTCGCAAAGATCCACATCACGCCCGCGGCGTTCATCCCCGTGAGCGGCATGGAGGGCGACAACATCGCCATCCGCAGCGAGCGCACGCCGTGGTACTTCGGCCCCACGGTGCTCGAGCAGATGGACGCCTTTGTTCCCGTGCCGAGCCCGGAAAACCGCCCGCTGCGCATGCCGGTGCAGGGCGTTTACAAATTCACCGAAGGCGGCGACGAGCGCCGCATCGTGGCCGGAACGCTCGAAGCCGGAAGCGTCCGGGCGGGTGACAAGATCGTATTCTACCCCTCCGGGAAGAAAACGACCGTTGCTTCGCTTGAGGTATTCTCTGCGCCCACGCCGGAGAAGTTCATCGCCGGGGATGCCGCCGGATTTACGATGACCGAGCAGATTTTCGTCCGCCGCGGCGAGATCGCGTGTCTGGAGAGCGAGGAAGCGCCGTTTGTCGGCGTGCGGCTGCGCGCCAACGTCTTCTGGCTCGGCAAGGAGCCGCTGCGTCCTGGCAAGCGCTATCACTTCAAGTGCGGCACCGCCAAGGTGGAGGCAAAGCTTGAGAGCATTCTTCGCGTCGTAGACGCCTCGGAGCTCGACAGCATCGAGCGCAGCGAAGTACAAAAAAACGAAGTTGCCGAAGTCATTTTCCGGCTCGACCGCCCGACGGCGTTTGACACCGCCGATTCCGGCTGCGACGGAACGCGCCGGTTCGTCATCGTGGACGATTACGAGATCGCGGGCGGCGGCATCGTCACCGAAGCTCTGCTCTCCGACGATTACGACAAGCGCAACATCCGCTGGTCGGCCGAGGCCATGACCGGCGCCGAGCGCGAGGAACTCACCGGACGGCGCGGTCTCGTCGTGTGGATGACCGGGCTTTCCGGCTCCGGCAAAACGACGATCGCGCAGGAGGTCGAGCGGCGGCTCTGCGAAAAGGGCGTCGCCGCCTATATGCTCGACGGCGACAAGCTGCGCCGCGGTCTCTGCGGCGATCTCGGCTTCTCGGACGCCGACCGGGTCGAAAATATCCGCCGCGCCGCCGAGGTCGCGGGACTTTTCCGCGATGCGGGGCTCGTGACGCTCTGCACGTTCATCTCCCCGTTCGCCGCCGGGCGCGCCGAGGCGCGCCGCATCGCCGACGGGCGCTTCCTGGAAGTCTGGGTGCGCGCGGGTCTGGAGACCTGCAAGCAGCGCGACCCGAAAAAGCTCTATCAGAAAGCCCTCGAAGGGAAGATTCACTCGTTCACCGGCATAGACTCTCCGTATGAAGAGCCCACCGACGCCGAGCTCGTGCTCGATACCGAGATCCTCAGCGAGGAGGAATGCGTCGACCGGCTCACCGATGCCATTCTTGACGTTCTGGAGGGCGGAGACGCGCTATGAACTGGGGCAGATTCCTTCTTTTCATTCTCATCGGCTTTGCCGCGCAGATCATTGACGGCACGCTCGGCATGGCCTACGGCGTGAGCTGCCGGACGTTTCTCAAAACCGTGGCGGGGCTTCCCTCCGCGCTCGCGAGCGCGGTCGTCCACGTGGCCGAGGTGCCCACGACGCTCGCATCCGGTCTCTCCCACATCAAGCTCAAAAACGTGGACAAGTCGCTCTTTTTCCATCTGGCGATCCCCGGCGTGATCGGCGGCGTGATCGGCGCATGGTTTCTCTCGAGCGTCGGCGACGCGCTCGAGCCGTTTATCGACGCCTATCTCATCATCATGGGCGCCGTCATACTGCGCAAGGCGTTTCAAAAGCGCCATAAGGAGCGCCACATCGGCAAGGGCATTTACCCGCTCGGTCTCGCCGGGGGCTTTCTTGACGCCACCGGCGGCGGTGGCTGGGGGCCGGTCGTGACATCCACAATGCTCGCCGTCGGCCACGACGTGAAAAAGACGATCGGCACCGTGAACACCGCCGAATTTCTCGTGACGCTCGCCGAGACCACCACGTTCGTCGTCCTCATCCGCGACTTTACGTCCTACTGGCAGACGATCCTCGGCCTCATCATCGGCGGGGTGTGCGCAGCTCCCCTCGCGGCGTGGATCTGCAAAAAGATTCCCGTCCGCCCGCTGCTCGCCATCGTCGGCATTCTCATCATCGCGCTCAATCTCTACAGTCTCCTGCATTACCTGGCAATATTCTGAGAAGGCGGTATCACCATGACACAGATATCGGCACAGCAGCGCTTTGCCTCCGTCCGCACCCGGCTGGAAGAGCTGGGGCTCTGGGACGAAAATGCGCTCGTGATGTGCGCGCCCGGCGCTGTTTTCAACGCCGCCGGAGAGCCGGCCGCAGCGGAGCTTTTTTCCGCCGTTTCCGCACCCATGGCCGTTTTGACCGCCGGGCGGTACACCCGGGAGTTTGTCCGGAAGCCGCACGCCCTTCGCGCCGAAACGGACGACGCCGCACAGATGTTTGGTGTGCGCGTGCCGGTACGAAGCGCGCCGCGGCGCGGCGACAGTGCGTGCATCGTCCCGGATACCGGCTTTATCGTAACGGCGCGGTTTGAAAATGAGCTTATCGCTGCCTGCATTCTGCTCGAGAAGCTCAGCATGACGGCGCTTCTCTCGCACCGCATTGGAACGCCAAAGCCGCTCGGCGCGCCGCTCTGCCTTATGGAGCACGCGGTATATACAAAAAAATACTCCCGTCCGTCGCTCGCCGCGGCGCAGGGCGAGGAGCCGGAGCGAAAAGCGCAGGAGGTGCCCGATCTCGCGCTGCGTGAATCGGTCATCGCCTACGGAAGGAAGCTTGTGGAAAACCGCCTCATCCAGGCGACATGGGGTAACGTCTCGGCGCGCATCGACGAAAACCGCTTTCTTATCACGCCGTCCGGCGTGGACTATGACCGTATCCGCCCGGAGGACATCGTGGAGATCTGCATTTCGGACGGCAGCTTTGCTGCCGGGCAGCGCCCTTCGAGCGAGCGGGAGATGCACCGGCGCATTTATGCCGCGCGCGGCGACGTGCGCGCCGTGATCCACACGCACTCCGCGGCGCTGCAAACGTTTGCTGCCTGCCGGGAGAGCCTGCGCACGCCGGGGATCGACGCGCCCTGCTCTGCCTACGGCGTGAGCGGGTCGAAAAAGCTCGCGGAGAGCGCGTCCGAGGTGCTGCGCTCCCACGATCTCTGCATCATGGCAAACCATGGCTTTACCGCGGTCGGGGCGGATCTCGAAACGGCGCTCTCGCGCGCCGTCGCCGCTGAAGAGGCCGCGAAGCGGATACTGGAAGTCGAATAAAAACTTACAGGAGGGCGGAACATGGGCGAACATTTTGCGCGGGGCCGGTCGGCGGAGGTTTTCCGCACGGAGGACGGGAAGATTTTAAAGCTCTTCTTCCCCGATTATCCGAGGGAATACGCCGAAAAGGAGTATAGGAATACGAAAATTGCCGCGTCTCTCGGCTGCACGGGGATGCAGGTCTACGACGTGGTCGAGCGCGACGGGCGCTTTGGCTTCGTGATGGATTACATTGACGGCGTTTCGCAAAACGATATGCCGGGGAAAAATCCGGCGTACCTTTTCCAAGCGGGCAAAGACCTTGCCCGCTGCCACGTCCGCGTGCAGAAAGCGCACACGCGCGAGCTCGACGACGTGCGCGAGGTGTGCCTCGGCATTCTCGGCGAGGACTGCATGGCATTTCTGACGCCGGAGGAAAAAACGCGCGCCGCCGGATATCTCCACGCTCTCCCGGACGACGACACGGTGCTCCATCTCGATTTTCATACCGGCAACGTTCTCGTGGACAAGTCCGGCGAGTGCAAAATCATCGACTGGATGACCGCCGCGCGCGGCAATCGCGCCGTGGAGGAAGCGCTCATGGAGTTCTTTTTCTCGGAGGCAGAGCTGTTCCCGGAGGCAAGCAAAGCAAAAATTGCGCTCTTTTCCGCCATCCGCGGCTCCATCGGGAAGGGCTTTTTCAAGGAGTACCAAAAGCTCTCGCCGCTTAGTGCGGAGGAGATCGACCGGTACCGTCTCGCGGCGCTCATCCTGCGCCGCCATTGGAACATCGCGTTTGAGGAAGCGTATCTCACCAAAACCATCCGCGCGCTGATTGAAAAATACGGCGTGGAAGAAAAGGAGACGATCGAATGAAAGTCGTATGCATCTGTGACGCCGGTGTGCCGGAAATGCTCATGCAGTACATGAAAAAGCTCCCCGGCTGCGACGTGACGCTCTATACCGAAAAGACGCTCACAGACATCAAGTCCCTCACGATGTGCGAACGCACCGCAGAGCTTCGCGGCGCGGAGGCGTGCAGTGTGACCGCAGAAATGCTCGAGGCGGTGCGCGAGGCAGAAATTCTCGTAACGCACGTCGCGCCCGTCAACCGCGCGGTGCTCGACGCCGCGCCGAACGTAAAGATCGTCGGCGTGCTGCGCACCGGTACGGAAAACGTCAATCTTGATCTCTGCCGCGAGCGCGGCATCGCCGTTTATAACGCCGAGGGACGCAACTCCACCGCCGTCGCCGATCTCGTCGTGGCACTCATGATCTGTGAAATGCGCAACATCGCCCGCGCGCACGGTGCGCTCGTGCAGGGCAAGTGGGTCAAGATGTTCCCGAACATCATGATGAACCGTGACATGTGCCGCTGCACCGTCGGCATCATCGGCGTCGGCAAGATCGGTACAATGGTCGCGGCGCGGCTCAAGGGCTTCGGCTGCCGCATTCTCGGCTGTGACATTTTCCTCTCCCCCGAGGAGATCGAAAAGCGCGGCTGCGAGCCGGTATCGAAGGAGGAGCTGCTCCGGCAGTCTGACTTCATCACCATCCACATGCGCCACGAGGCCGGGCAGAGCGCCCTCATCGGCGCGGACGAGCTCGCCATGATGAAGAAAAACGCCATTCTTATCAACTGCGCCCGCGCGGGGCTTGTGGATACGGCAGCGCTCATCGAGGCGCTGCGCGCCCACCGCATCGGCGGCGCGGCGATCGATGTATTTGATGAAGAGCCGCTCTCGCCGGACTCTCCCCTGCTCACGCTCGACAACGTCACGCTCACGCCGCACATCGCCGGAACGACCGTGGACGCCTTTGCCAATTCCGTGGAGATCATGCTCCGCCAGCTCTCCCTCGTCCTCACCGGAGAGAAAGCCCCCAACCGCGTTGTGTAATAAAGGCCCCCTTGTGTAAAGGGGGCTGGCAGCCGTAAGGCTGACTGAGGGATTGTCGTCTATCCCCTCCGTCACGGCTGCGCCGCGCCACCTCCCCTTGCGCACAAGGGGAGGCTTTGATAATAACAAAAACCGCCGAAGGAACATTCCTTCGGCGGTTTTGCTATACTGACTTTTTTCAGCTGTAAGCGTAAAATAAGAGAGCGGATTGAAGAAGGAGTTCCAGTTTGCGATAATGC
>CAVEQS010000014.1:0-57357 GCA_963618015.1 bacterium
TATTTTCAACAAAACCCCCATTAATTCGCCGTTAATTCGTTCGACACGTTTCGACATTCGGGAAACGCGCTTTGCCGTTGCATTCTGCCCCGGACGCGGATATACTGAAGAAAAAAGGCGGTGAGATCATGCCCTTTATCATCGTGCGAAATGATATAACGAAAATGCCTGTGGACGCCATCGTGAATGCGGCGGACGAAGCGCTGCTCGGCGGGGGCGGTGTGGACGGCTGCATCCACCGCGCCGCGGGGCCGGAGCTTCTGGAAGCGTGCCGCGCGCTCCACGGCTGCAAAACCGGCGAGGCGAAGATCACGAAAGGCTACCGCCTGCCCTGCAAATATGTGATCCACACGGTCGGCCCCGTGTGGCACGGCGGAACGCACGGCGAGCGGGAAAAGCTTGTTTCCTGTTACCAAAAAAGCCTCGCGCTCGCCAGGGAGTACGGCTGCAAAACGGTAGCGTTCCCGGTCATCTCCGCCGGGGTGTTCGGCTATCCGAAGGAGGAGGCGATGCGCGTCGCCGCCGATACCATCCGAGAGTTTCTTGCGGAAAACGACATGACGGTATATCTTGTCGTTTTCAGCCGCAAGTCGCTGGAAATTGCAAAAGCACTCTTTTCCGATATCGCCGAATCCATCGACGATAGCTATGTAAACGAGCACGCCATGTAAGCGTCCGACGCAGGGTATTGACAAGCGTCCGATTACGGACTATAATGTGCCAAGAGTCCGTTCGCGGACTCTTGTTTTGCGTTTGGAGGGTATATATGACCATAACGGATTTTATTCGGCGGATCGAGCAGCAGCAAAAGGAGCAGGATCATATTTACCACAACACGGCAGTGCGGTATGGGCTTTCCGACACCGGCATGTGGGTTTTGTATAACGTCTATGCTGCGGCCGATACGGTCACGCAGCAGGAGCTCTGCCGGCAATGCTTTTTCCCCAAGCAGACAGTGAACACCGCCATCACGCGGCTCATCGAAAACGGCTATATGACGCTGGAGGCCATCCCCGGCACCCGCAACCAGAAAAAGATCCTCCTGACGGCCAAGGGTGCGGAGCTCGCCGAAAGAACCGTCGGCCAATTGATCGAAGCGGAAAAGCGCGCCTATGCCGCCCTCACGCCGGAGGAGTTGCAGGCCTATCTCGACATGACTACCCGATTGACAACTGCCCTCCGAAAAGAAACCGAAAAATCACAAGGAGACAATGCATGAACATCATCACGATCAGCCGCGAATTCGGCAGCGGCGGCCGGGAGCTCGGCAAACGCCTTGCCGACTTTACCGGCTATGACTATTACGACAGTGAAGTTCTTTTTGCCGTTTCCAAAAACAGCGGCATGGACGCGCGCTATGTGGAGACCGCCCTGGCAAACGGCGGCTGGCAGAATTACCCGATCTCCTTCCGCGGCACGCTGAGCTCCCCGGCCTATATCCAGTCGTCCGGCGTCCAGCTTCTGCTTGAACAGAGAAAGGTGATCGAGAAGATCGCCACGCTCGGCAGGGACTGCATCATCGTCGGGCGCAACGCAGACGTTGTTCTGCGCAAATATGAGCCCTTCAATATTTTTGTGTGCGCGGACACGGACGCGAAGCTCCGGCGCTGCATAGAGCGCGCGCCGGAGGACGAGGCGCTGACGGAGAAGGAACTCGTCCGGAAAATGAAGCAGATCGACCGGAACCGCGCGAAAACGCGCGAGATCGTCGGCGGCCCGGCCTGGGGCGAGAGGGATGCGTACCATCTCACCGTGAACACGACCGGCTGGGACATCCGGGAGCTGGTGCCGGCTGTGGCGGAGTTTGCCGTGCGCTGGTTTGGGAGGAACAAATGAAGCAGCCGATCCAGTTATCCGACCATTTCACCTACGGGCGTCTGCTCCGCTTTACTCTGCCGTCCATCTGCATGATGATCTTTACCTCCATTTACGGCATGGTAGACGGCTTTTTCATCTCCAACCTGGTCGGCAAAACGGCGTTCGCGTCCGTCAATCTCATCATCCCGTTTTTGCAGATCCTCGGCGGTGTCGGCGCGATGCTCGGCGTGGGCGGCAGCGCGCTCGTGGCCAAAACGCTCGGCGAGGGCGACATTCCCCGCGCCCAACGGTATTTCACGATGATGATGTATCTGATGCTGGGAAGCAGCATTGCCTTCACCGGTATCGGCATCGCGGTGCTGCGCCCGGTCGCGTACCTCTTCGGCGCAACGGACGCCATGATCGGCAACGTAATGACCTACGGCACGGTCTGCCTGGTGTTCAACACAGCGCTGCACGCGCAGTATACGTTCCAGAGCTATCTTATCACGGCGGAAAAGCCGAAGCTGGCGCTGACGGTCGTGGTCGCCGCGGGCATATCCAACATGATTTTGGACTATGTGTTCATGGCGCTTATCCCGATGGGCGTGGCCGGTGCGGCGCTCGCCACGGGACTGAGCGAGTGCATCGGCGGGCTGATCCCGCTTTTCTGGTTTCTCAGCCGCAAGAATAAATCTGCCCTGCGCTTTACCAAAACCAATTTTGAGATAAAGCCCATGCTGCTCGCCTGCGGCAACGGCGCTTCGGAAATGCTCTCGAGCGTGTCCGGCTCCATCACCGGCATTCTCTATAACCTTCAGCTGATGAAATACGCCGGGGAGGATGGCGTTGCGGCATACGGCGTTGTGATGTATGCGGCGTTCATCTTCCTTGGCGTATTCAACGGCTATTCGCAGGGCAGCTCCCCGATCGTGGGCTACCACTATGGCGCACAGAATCACCGGGAGATGAAAAACGTTCTCAAACGCAGTCTCATTCTGCTTGGCTCCGCCGCCGTTGTGCTCACGGCGCTGGCCATCGTGCTCGCCCGGCCGATCGCCTCGCTGTTCGTCGGCTACGACGCGGCGCTGCTCGACATGACGGCGCGAGCCTTTACGATCTGCGCAACGCCGTTTCTCGTGATGTGGTTCAATATGTACACCTCCTGCTTCTTCACGGCGCTCAACGACGGCGCGGTGTCCGCGGCGATCTCGTTTATGCGCGCGTTGGTGCTGCCCGTGATCTGCATCATCGTCATGCCGATGCTCTGGGAGCTCGACGGCGTGTGGTATTCCCTCGTGGGAAGCGAAATCCTCGGCGTGTTCGTTTCGCTCTATTTCCTGCTTGGCAAGCGAAAGAAATATCAGTATTAAATAGCAAAAAATGTGGACGGTCTTTCGACCGTCCACATTTTTCTATATTCGCGGAGTGGATCAGCAGTAGTACTCCATCGGGTAGGTGAGGTACTCGACCGGCTCGAGCTGGTCGCAGGTGACGTATCCGGCAGGAGCGCGGAGCAGAGACGGAATGCGGTTGATGACCGTGGCGCAGGTGTGCTCAACGGTCGCGGGCTTCACGACATGGAACTCGGTCTTGGGCTCGCCGAAGATCTCCCAATCGCACATATCACCGTCGTCCGGGCCATAGACCTTGCCGATGGTCTCCTCTTCCACGGTGATGCCCTGCATAGTCTCGATGGTGACGACCGCAGACATGCCGATGGCGTGGCCGGCCTTGATGTCCTTGCCGAGCGTTTCGCTGTAAATGTCCTTGTCGATGATGCAGGGGACATGCTTCTGGGAAATGCTCTTGATGGTGAGGCCAAGCTTGTTGCAGATGGCTTCGGAGGCGTTCCAGGCGTAGGACGGCTCAAAGTCGGTCGGGTGAGCGATCTTCGCTTCAAACTCTTCCGGCGTCAGGTCGCAGCCGTGCGCCTCGGCGAGGGCGATGCCGTACTCGTCGACGTTGTAGCTGTAAGCGCCCTTGATCTTCGTGATGTTGTGGCAGCCCGCCGCAACGAGACCGACCATGTTGATCCAGAAGATATCCTGCATGCCGCTGCCGGTGATGGTGCAGCCGTTTTCCTTCGCGAGAGCGTCGAGCTTATTGATCATGGCCGCGGAGGTCGTCCAGGGATAAATGGCCTCTTCGCAGGTCGTGATGACGTTGATGCCGCGGGTGACGCACTGCTCAATGGCTTCGTAAATGTCGCCGATGAAGCTGCGGGTTGTGATGATGGCGACGTCCGCGTCGCACTCGTCGAGAACCTTCTCGGCATTATCGGAGATGATGACGCCCGTCTTGACGCCGAGCTCCGCCCAGTCGCCGATGTCTTGGCCGACAGACGCGCCGTGGCCGATGCCGCCGACGATCTGCGCGCCATGCTCATACGCATAGCGAAGAGTGTACTTGCTCATCTTTCCGCAACCATACTGCACGATCTTAATCTTATCCATTATAATAGCTCCTTTCTGTGCTATAAAATACTATAACGGAGTATACAGTCTGTTGCAGGTAGAGAGTCAAGAGTTTTGTCAATTAATTTTTTGTAAAGATCACAGGAACCTGCAGCCGCAGGAACATGTTGCGCTTGTTGTTATCGAAGAGATTGAGCTCCGTCATCTCCTCGCAGATATAATCGCCGTTTAACACATACCGGTTGGCATGGCAGTATTCGAGCAGCCGCGCCGCGCCCTCCGCCTCCTGGTCGAAGTCGTCGAGATAGATGCAGGCAAACATCCCGCTCTCGATCACCTCGATGTTGTCCCCGTAATCGCGCAGATGCTTGTCGCCGAAAATGAACACCTTGTCCGCTACCAGCGCACCGCGCGCAAAATCGTCCTGTTTCACGCTCGTTCCGAGGCTGTACGACAAAAGCTGCGGGAGATTGCGCTTCATCAGCTCCCGGCGCAGCGCGTGGACAGCCTTCTCGTAGGCGACGATCCCCTGCTCATAAAAATTTTCTGCACAGGGAATGTACAGAATGTGGCGCTGATCGATGAATTCCAGCGAGATCGTCCCGCTGACCGGGGATTTCCGGTAGCGCTCGATGGACTGGATCGTCCGCTCCACCGCCTCGTGCATGGCCTTGAGATCGCGCATCTGCTGGTGGATCTGGTTATTTTTCTCTATGAGCTTCTGCTCGATGAGCATAATGTCCTCTTTTTCGAGCAGCGTTTGTATTTCCGCGAGACTCATGTTGAGATTTCGCATATACCGGATGATATCGAGCCGGGACGTCTGGCGGATATCGTAGTACCGGTAATTTGACTCCTCATCCCGGTAGCAGGGCTGCAAAAGTCCCATCCGGTCATAGAGTCTGAGCGTGGCGATCGAAACGCGGTTCGTCTCCGCCATTTCCCCGATCGACAGGAGATGTTCCCGTTTTTTGTGATCCATTTTCGTACCTCCGTCCGACAGAAAACTCTAATCCTACTATAGACTTTTGTACCCGAAATTGCCGCGTTTGTAAAGTCCCTTTTTCGCCTTTGAAGAGAAAGAAAGCGCCGGAGGCGCAAAAGGAAAGCCGGAGAGATCGTCTCTCCGGCTTTGCCGTATTACCCTACAATTATAATAATGTCATGTCACATCCGCGGTGAGTGCGGCGAGCTCGGTGCGCAGCGCCTCGTAAAACTTCGCGATGTGGCTGCCGTCGGCAAGCGCGTGGTGGACGAGTAGCGTCACCGGCATCTGGAAGTGCCCGGCGGCGTCCGGGGCGAACGCGCCCCACGTGATGCGCGGGTTGGATTCCTCCCCGCCCGCCACGGGCTGGATGAGCGCGCTGTAGTGCAGCCACGGGAGCGTGGAGATAAAATACATGCTCTCCACGTCCGCATCCTCGCGGAGCGAGCCCTCCGCCCGGCGGCGCTGCCGCTCGGCCTCGGCGTAGGCAATATATTCCTCGAAGGGCTTATCGTGGTGCAGCGTGCAGTAGCAGTATGTCCCGTCTGCGCAAAGCTCCGTGTGCGACGTCGGGCAGGCGTCGTACTCGATGATAACGCCATCATGAATGCGCCGCCGCAGCTCCGGCACGCGGTCGGCGGCCTTCGCCGCGGCGTGCAGGAACGTGAGATAAAAGGAATATCCGTTTGCTTTGCAGAAGCGCACCGTATCGGTCACGTCGGTATCGACCGTCACGCCGACATAGGGGTACGGCATCGAGAGGAAGTAACGAAAGTGCTCGATGCGCTCATAATGCTCCATGTCCAGATAGCGAAAGCTCATACCTTCTCCTTTCGGCTGCGCCGCCGCAGCAGCGCGCGAGCGGCCGGCTTTTCCACAAGAAACGTGAGCGCCGCGGAGAGAACAAAGGCGGCGGCAAAGCAGAGCAGCGTATACTTCATCTGCCAGGCACGCCCCTCGCTCATCTGCGGGAACTCAGAATCATACGCCGGGATGTGAAACTCCTTGAGCTTCACGGCGAGATATTGATGCCAGATATAAAAGTTATAGGAAATGGCGCTGAGAAACCGGACAACGCGGTTCCCGAAAACGCGATTCAGGCTCTCCGGCGCGCGTCCGGCAAAATAGAGAAACGCCGCGCCGCAGATACCGAGCGGCAGCCGCCAGAGAAGCTGCGCCGCTTTGGTCTCCACATCCCCCGCCGCATTCTGCCGCCAGAGAACGGAAAACATGCCGAAGAGGGCAAGCAGTGCAAGCGGGAGGAAGACCCACCGCCCGCGCGCGGCGGCGCGCTTTTCCAGAAGGTGCGCCGCGAGCATGCCGAGTGCGTAAAGATCGAGCATACAGGGAAGCTGATTCACCCAGAGGGAGAGCTCCTTCGCGCACGTAGCGGCGAGCGCGCGGCTCACAAGAGCCGCAAGCGTCATGGCCGAAAACGTGAGTGCCGGGCGCTTTCCAAAGGCGCGCGCGAGCAGCGGGAACACAAGATAAAACTGCATCTCTACTGCAATGGTCCAGAGCGCAGCGTTGAGGCTCGTCCAGTAATACGTGTCCATGGAGAACGTATACGTGAACGTGAGATGCGCGAGAAAATCGCGCCAGAGCGGGGCGCTTCCCGCGGCGCGGCCCTGTGCGAGAGCAAACGCCGCCGCGACGAGCACCGCGAGCAGATAGCACGGCAGTATCCGGCAGAGCCGCCGGTAATAAAACCCCTTCACATCCGCGATTTTCCCGCTGGAGCGGACGAGCGGGCGGTAGAGCAGAAAGCCGGTGAGCAGCAGCGTTAGGTCCACGAGCATATACCCGCGCCGCACGATGCGCTGAAGGTCAACATAGTGTCCGCCGATCCGGAACGACGGATCGAGCCACGACTGCTGCCAGATGTGAAACCACGCCACGGTGAAGATGCAGAGGATGCGGAGAATGTCCGCCGCGGCAAAGTACCGGCGCTCCGGCGCGGCGTTCAGAGGGAGAGTATCTCGCATTTGAACTCCGTCCCTTTCACGGTGATCCTGCCGTAGGTCTGCCGCCCCATGCCGGCAGAGCCGGGGTTGAAGAGCGTCACATCGCCCATGCGGAGAAAGTCCGCCTCGTGCGTGTGGCCGAAAAGCGCGAGCTGCGCACTGGAAAAGTGCGCAGCGTTCGCAAGGCTTTCGTAGCCGAGCTTCACGTTGTAGCGGTGGCCATGGGTCATGAAAATGCGCACGCCATCGGCGTTGAAGAGAAGATTCTCCTCCGCATCGCCATGATAGTAAGCGTCGCAGTTGCCGCGAACGTACCGCAGATCAAGCGACGGGAAATACGCCGCGATCGCCTCGGCATCGCGCACATAGTCGCCGAGATGGAGCACCATATCGGGCTTCTGTTCTTCGATGGCGGCGAGCATCGGCTCGGTCACGCCGTGGGAATCGGAAAAAACGGCAATACGCATAAAGCACTCTCTTTCTCCCCGCCGCATATAATCCTACAGGGGGTGGAACGGATGATGGATATGGAAAAGCTGGGTGCGGAGCTGCTCTCCGGGCGGCAGGGCGGCGCTATCCGCGACATGGCGAACTCGCCCGAGGCGAAAAAGCTCGGCGCGGCGATCGACCCCGCCGCGGCAGAGCGGGCGGTGCGCAGCGGCGACGCCGCGCAGCTCAAAGCGCTGCTCACGCAGATCTTATCAACGAACGAGGGCAAGGCCCTGGCCGAAAAGCTCTCACGATTTGGGAACGGAAAATGAGCGAGCTTGAGGACCGGCTCAACGCCGTGCTCTCCAACCCCGAGGAGATGAGCCGCATCGCGGCCATGGCGCAAAAGCTCATGGGCAATCTCCCGTCGGAGAGCGCCGCGCCGGCGGCGCCCGAGCCGCCGGGCGGCGGTCTGCTCGGCGGTCTCGCAGGAAGCCTGCCGGGGCTGTTGTCGCGCCTTACGTCGGGACAGAACGGGAATGGGAAAAAACAGCTCGCGGACGCGCTTGCGCCGTATCTGAGCGCGGAGCGGGCGCGCCGCCTCTCCCGGGCGCTGCGCATTGCGGGCGCGGCGCGCATCGCGGGGGCGGCCTTTTCGGAATGGGGGCGCGGGGATGGCTTATAACCGGTATAACGGCAGCACCGGCGAGCGCACGCGTGTGGAGGAGCCCGCGCCCGTCGAGCCGACGCCGGGCGAATCGCCGCTGCCGCGCGAGAGCGCGCCGGAGCGTCCCCCGCCGCCGGAGAGCGAAAAAACGCCGTCCTCGCCGCTGCTGTCTCTTCGCAGCGGGCTGGACGGCATCTTCGAGCGGCTCGACCCAAAGCGGCTGGAGACCGAGGACCTTCTGGTGCTGGCGATCTTGTGGCTGCTCTACCGGGAGAGCGGCGATTGGGAAATGCTCATCGCGCTGGGCGCATACTATTTTGATCTGTAGGGACGGCTCACGATTTCGTGCTGCCGTCCTCTTTTTGCTCTTCGTCCGGCTTCTTTGCGGCGGGATCGGACGGGAAATGATGCCCCGCAAATACATACAGCCATATGCCGAGCGCAAGCGCCACCGCGCCGAGCAGCAGCCAGAAGCGCTTCGCGGCGTTCGCCGCGAGCAGCACCGCCGCCGCGCCGAGGATGCCGCTGGCGGCATAAAGCACGGCGACCGCCTGCTTTTGCGTCAGCCCCAGCGCGAGCAGCCGGTGGTGGATGTGGCCGCGGTCGGGGTGGAACGGACTCTCGCCCCGGCTCAGCCGCCGGATGATGGCGAACGCCGTGTCCGTAAGCGGCAGGGCGAGCGTGAGCACCGGCACCGCAAACGCGACAAGCGTGTACATTTTAAATAGGCCGAGCACCGACGCCGTGGAAAGCACGTAGCCCAGAAGCAGCGAGCCGGAATCGCCCATGAAGATTTTGGCGGGATTGGTGTTGAACGGGAGAAACCCCAGGCACGCCCCGCCGAGCGCGGCGACGAGCACGGAGATCTCCGTCGCCTCCGGGAGGAAGAGCGATACCGCGAGCATCGAGGCGCACCCAATACCGCACACGCCCGCGGCGAGCCCGTCGAGCCCGTCGATGAGATTCAATGCGTTCGTCATGCCGACGATCCACAAAAGCGTCACCGGAACGCTCAGCGCGCCGAGAGCGATCGCCTCGGCGGAGGCGTCGCCGGGATTTGTGAGAATGCGGATCACGACGCCGTGCCGGATGGCGATAACGGCGGCGACGATTTGAAAAAGGAGCTTGACCCACGGGCGGAGCGAAACGAGATCGTCTACCGCGCCGGTTACAACGATGATAACGCTGCCGAGCAGGATGCCCTGCACCGACTCGTCAATGCCCGTAAACGGCAGCACCCCGGCAAGAAAGCCGGCAAACAGCGCCAGCCCGCCGAGCCGGGGGATCGGATGGTCGTGGACGCGCCGGGATTCGCCCGGCATGTCCATCGCGCCGATCTTGCAGGCAAATTTTCGCACGGCGGGGGTGGCAAGCAGACACACCGCCGCCGCGGCGAGCAGCGCGAGCAGCACACGCACCCGCAGCCGCAGAGCCAGAGCAGGGAGCATTCCCGTTCCTTTCTGACAGCACGGCGCGTTCAACAAAACGCGCCGCGCCGCCTTGAATCAGCCAAAAATTAAATCTGCACGAAGCCGATCTTTTTATAGACCTTGCGCAGCGTGCGGTTGGCGGTATAGGCCGCCCGCTCCGCGCCGTCGCGCAGAACGTCTTCGAGATACGCCTTGTCCTTCATGAGGCGTTCGGCCTCCTCGCGGATGGGGCGCAGCGTTTCCACCACGGCCTCGCCCACAGCAGGCTTGAAGGCGCCATAGCCCTTGCCGTCAAATTCGGCCTCGATCTCGTCCATGGTCTTACCGGTACAGACGCTGTAGATCTGCATAAGGTTCGTTACGCCCGGTTTCTCGGGGCTCGCGTATACGCAGTGGCCGGTCTCGGAGTCTGTCACGGCGCGCTTGAAGCAGCGCATAATGTCGTCCGGGGACTGCATGATATAGATGCACCCGCCGGGGTCCTTGTCGGACTTGGACATTTTGTTCTCCGGGCTCGTGAGGCTCATGATGCGCGCGCCCGTGGGCGGGATGTAGGGCTCGGGGATTGTGAACACGTCGCCGTAGATGTTATTAAAGCGCATTGCGATATCGCGGCAGATTTCCACGTGCTGCTTCTGGTCGCCGCCGACGGGGACAAGGTCGGTCTGATAGAGCAGGATGTCCGCGGCCATGAGCGCGGGATACGTGAAGAGGCCGGCGTTGATATTATCCGCATTTTTGGCAGACTTATCCTTGAACTGCGTCATGCGGGAGAGCTCGCCGAACATGGTGTAGCAGTCGAGCACCCAGCCGAGCTGCGCGTGCGCGGGGACATGGCTCTGGATGAACAGAGTGTTCTTCTTCGGGTCAAGACCGCAGGCGATATACTGCGCAAGCTGCGAAAGCGCGCGGCGGCGCAGATCGGCCGGCACCTGCCGGACGGTGATGGCGTGCATGTCTACGATGCAGTAATAGCATTCATATTCATCGGAGAGCGCCACCCAGTTCTTGATCGCCCCCATATATGAGCCGAGCGTAAGATCGCCGGAGGGCTGGATGCCGGAGAATATGATTTTTTTGCGGGCAGCTTCTTCCATGATGATTCTTTCCTTTCTTAAAATAATATAAGGCTGCGTTTTGCACCTTATTTAATTATTATGGCATTATAACACGCCGGTTTTGGCTTGACAATACAGAGCCTATCCAATAAGATGGGAAAATGACAAAAGACCTTTGGGAGGTTTATCCGTAATGGACAATACATGGTTTGAGAAAATGGAGGAGCGCATCCCCCGCGGCGAGGTGCGCACGCGCTTCGCGCCGAGCCCCACAGGCTATATGCACGTAGGCAATCTGCGCACGGCGCTCTACACCTGGTGCATCGCGCGCCACGCGCACGGCAAGTTCCTGCTCCGCATCGAGGACACCGATCAGTCCCGCCAGGTGGAAGGCGCGGTCGAGGTCATTTACAAAACGCTGCGCGACTGCGGTCTTGACCACGACGAGGGTCCGGACGTCGGCGGTCCGGTCGGCCCGTATGTGCAGACCGAGCGGCGCGACACCTATCTCCCCTACGCCAAGCGCCTCGTGGAGCGCGGCCACGCCTACTACTGCTTCTGCGACAAAACCGAGTCCGAGGAGGACTCCGGCGACTTTACCCGCAAGGACGATCCCTGCCGCGATCTTTCCCCGGAGGAGGTGCAGCGCCGTCTCGATGCCGGCATGCCGTGGGTCATCCGCCAGAAGATCCCCCACGAGGGCGAAACGACGTTCCACGACGAGATCTTCGGCGACATCACCGCGCCGAACGCCGATCTCGACGACCAGGTGCTCATCAAGCGCGACGGACTTCCGACCTACAACTTTGCCAACGTCATTGACGACCATCTCATGGGCATCACGCACGTCGTGCGCGGCAGCGAGTATCTCTCCAGCGCGCCGAAGTACAACCTCCTCTACGAAGGTCTCGGCTGGGATGTGCCGAGCTACGTGCATTGCTCGCCCGTCATGCGCGACGCGCACAACAAAATGTCCAAGCGCCACGGCGACCCCTCGTACGAGGATCTTGTCGCGCAGGGCTTCCTCACCGAGGCGATCGTGAACTATGTCGCGCTCCTCGGCTGGGCGCCCGGCGGCGAGCGGGAGATCTTCTCGATCAACGAGCTCGCGGAGGCGTTCGACATGTCCCGCATCTCGAAGTCCCCGGCGATTTTCGATATTGAAAAGCTCACGTACTTTAATAGCGAATACATCAAGGCCATGTCCCCCGAGGCGTTCGCGCGCGCGGCGGAGCCCTGGATCCGCAAGGCCGTCAAGACCGAAAGCTACGATAGCGCCCTCATCGCCGCCATTTTGCAGCAGCGCGCGGAAAAGCTTTCGGACATTCCCGAGAAGCTCGGCTTCTTCGACACGCTGCCTGAGTACGACACCGCGCTCTACGTCCACAAGAAGTCCAAGTGTGACGAGACCGTCGCGCTCGACATGCTCAAAAAGATGCGTCCGCGTCTCGCGGCCATCACCGAGTGGACGGAGGAGGCCGTGCATGACTGCCTGATCGGCGCGGCGACGGAGTTTGGCTGCAAGAACGCTCTCGTCATGTGGCCGGTGCGCATCGCCGTTTCCGGCGAGGCCGTGACGCCCGGCGGCGCCGTGGAGATCTGCCACATTCTCGGCCAGGCCGAAACGCTCGCCCGCATCGACAAGGGCATCGAGAAACTGGAAAAATGACAAAATAAGGTCGAAGAAATTCGGCAAAACAGCGCCTCTTTTCGCCATACTAAGCGAAAAGAGGTGCTGTATTATTATGAAGAAACGAACGACCATACGAATTATCTCCTTCCTCGCCGCCGCGACCGTTGCGCTTGGCGCAGCGAGCATCATTTTCTACCGCCGCGCCGTGACCGCCGAGCGGGAGGAGCGTTACCGCGGGGAATACGCCTTTTCGGAGCTGTGCGCCGCGGCGGACGGCCTTTCCGCGGCGCTGGAAAAATCGCAGTACGCCGTGAGCCCGGCCATCACCGCCTCGCTCTGCGCGGAGGTCTATTCCCGCGCGCAGACGGCGAGCGCGGCGCTCTCGTCGCTCTCCATCCCGCTCATGGAACTGGAGAACACGGCGTCGTTTTTCGCCAAGACCGGCGATTATGCGCTCTGGCTCCTCCGGGAGAGCAGCGGGGGCGACGATGTGACCGAGGAGGCGCGCGAAAATCTGCGCGCACTCGGCGATACGGCCGCGCTCCTCTCCGGCAATCTGGCGCAGCTGCGCTCCGATGTCGCCGGGGGCCTTGTGAGCACGCGCGCCGCCGCGGCGATGGACGACGCCCTTCCCTCGCTCGGCGACAGCTTTCTCGGCATGGAGCAGGAGTTCCCGGAAATGCCGGCGCTCGTGTACGACGGGCCGTTTTCCGCCTCCGTGGCCGAGCGCGAGCCGCGCATGATAAAGGACGCGCGCGAGGTCACGCAGGACGCCGCCGCGCTCGTCGCGGCAGGATTTTTGGGGCTGCGCAGCAATCTTGTCTCCGCTGCCGGGGAAAGCGAGGGCAAAATTCCCGTCTACCGATTTACCGGCGGGGACTATACCGTGAGCGTCAGCCGGAAGGGCGGGTATGTCGTGCGCGCGCTCTCGCAGCGCGCGCCGGTGCGCTCGGCCATCACGGCGGACGCCGCGCTCGAAAAGGCCGCGGAATTCCTCTCCGCGCACGGCTACCGCGGCATGAAGGAGAGCTATCATATTCTCAAAGAGCACGTGCTCACCGTGACGTACTGCGCCGAGCAGAACGGCGTGATGTGCTATCCGGACATGGTAAAGCTCGCCATCGCCATGGACACCGGCGAAATGCTGCGCTTTGATGCGGAGGCCTATCTCACGTCGCATGCCGAGCGCGATCTTCCCGCGCCCTCAATTTCGGAGGAGGACGCCCGTGCGATGGCCGGAGAGGGGCTGACCGTGAAGAGCGAAAAGCTCGCCGTCATCCCGACGTCCGGCGCGGAGGAGATCTACTGCCGCGAGCTCATCTGTGAAACGGAGGATGGGCGGCATTATCTCCTCTATGTGAATGCGATGACCGGCACACAGGAGAAAATTTTGATCCTCCTCGAGGACGAATCCGGCACGCTTGCGCTCTGAAAGCCCCCAAATACTGGGAAAACTTGACAGAGACCGATTCGTATAGTAAAATACACACGCTACTGTGGAATAGTATAAATTCCAAAATTATGCAGTTTTTTATTATACGAAGGAGGTCATCCTATGGGCTTCATTCCGGAAACCACCTGCCGCCGCTGCGGCCAGAAATACTCCGGACTGCGCAATCGCTGCCCGAACTGCGGCACGCCCCGGCAGAATCAGCCGAACCGCGTACCGTACACGACCGCATCCGCTACGCCGAACACTGCCGCGTCCCGCCGCGCCGGCGCCGACATCCGCTGGCAGCTTATCTTCGGCGGCATTCTCCTCATCGCCGTGATCCTCGCGGTCGTCGTCCTCATCGCCGGAGGAGGGAAGGACTCCGGTTCCAACTCCAACCGCCCGTCCGTGACGAACAACCCCGGCAACCAGATCGTTTACAGCGCAGCCGACCTGCCGACGCCCAGCCCCTCGCCCGAACCGACGCCCGAGGCCAGCCCCACGCCGGCCATTGAGCAGATGGCGATCACGTTCCTCAACAAGACCGTCACGAATCACGAGGCCTCGCTGACGCGCGCCGGAGAGATCACGATCGACTTTGATCTGAACATCTTCCCGAACGACGAAAACCTCGTCGTCACATGGCGCAGCAGCAACGAGAAGATCCTCACCGTGGACGACCGCGGCATCGTGACCGTCGTCGGCGCATCGCCGAACATGACCGTCCATGCCACGATCATCGCCGAGTGCGGCGGCCTGCAGGACTATGTGACCGTTTACGTCCCGGCCTATCAGGCGGCCTACCTCACGGAGAATCTGTACGATCCCGACACCTACGAGCAGGACAATCTCGAGTGGGACAGCATCATCTATGCCAAGCCCTCGGCCAAGGCGGGCTGATCCTCGCAGAAATTTTCCGAAAAAGAGCGCAAAAACAGTTGACAAGGGGTATTATCTTTTGTATAATACCCCTTGCCTTGAAAAATTCGGACGATTAGCTCAGCTGGTATGAGCATCCGCTTGACGTGCGGAGGGTCACAGGTTCGAGTCCTGTATCGTCCACCACAAAGCCTCACTTTTTCTTTCATGTAAAAGTGAGGTTTTTGCTTTATATGCCTGCACTGCAAATGCAGCAGATTTCTGCCCTGACCGGACGAAGGGGGAAAAATGAAAAAGCTGAGTATGTTATTGGCCTTTGCTTTGCTCCTCTTCGGCTACGGGGCAGCTCCGCGCGAAAACGCGGTGCCGCCTTCGGAAAGCCGGAGCCCCGTCTCTGTGCCCTCCTTACGGATTTTCGGCAAGGATCCTCTGGCCTTTGTGGATGCCCCGTGCCAGATGGGAAATGCGGAGGATTCGGCGCCCTATGTCGTGCTGAACAAATTTTTTAAAACGGACAGGCCGTATCTGGCATTTACCTCAGACTGGCGGTGCGACATAGACGCGGAGAATACTTACTATAATGTGCACAGCTGGTACGATGCGGAGGACGATGCGTACAACGGCATCAAGCCGGGCTCCGGGTATACGGGGTTTCAGAATGTGAATGGAGGTCATCTGGCCATTTTGTCCATGTGGGCGGCGCCGGGATGCGAGCCGGTCGTTGAATACGCAAAGAAGGGGTCGCGGATCGAGCCCTTCAGCGGCGAAGGCGTGGGCACAAAGGTGCTCATCCCGTATAACTGGAAGATCGGCAAGTGGTATACAAACTGCATTCAGACGCGAAACGAAGGTGATACGACCTATTACGATTTGTTCGTGCGGCCGGAAAACGGGAAATGGGAATTGCTGGCCACGATCTCGATCGATCTTCCGGAGCTTGGGATGAACTGGGATTGTTCTTTTCTGGAGGACTTCACCTACAACGGTCTGGAGCGGGCCGACTCCTTCCGAAACATCACCGCCACCCTTGCCGACGGAACGGGCGCTGCCCCGGAGACGATATTGCTCAATGCCTATAATAACAATACCTTCGAGATCGCGAATGAGACGCTGAATTGTTCGTATTCTGCGGAAGACGGCGTGATCTCCCTGCGCTCCGGCAAGGAAGCCGTCGTGGATACCTGCATGTTCCCGGCGCAGCTGGATACATATTAAAACAGAACGGACAGGGCGTGTATTTGCATACACGCCCTGTCCTAAATTTATACCTTCTGCGGATCGTTTTTCTTCACCCATTCCTCGGCGAAGCGGGCGAAGCGGCGCGTGGCCGGGCCGGCACGGCCGCCGGCGGGGACGGCCAGCGCGATCGTCCGGCTCGAGGGCGGCGTCATCTCCCGCACGGCGATGCCGTCGCGGTGGCCCTGCAAAAGGAGCTCCGGCACGATGCTCACGCCGAGTCCCTGCGAGACCATGGCGAGGATGGCGTAGTCGTCCTTCGTCGTAAAGCGCACGTTCGGCTTCACCCCGGCGGCATCGAGCGCGCGGCGCGCGTCGTCGTCCGAGGATTCGAGCAGCGAAATGAACGGCAGCGCCGCCACCTCCCTCACCGGGCATACGTCCCTTTTCGCCAGCGGATGGTTCTCCGGCAGTATGGCGAGAAGCCGGTCCTCCCGCAGCGGGATGCACTCGCAGCGCAGTGCCGTCGGCAGCGTGATGAATCCAACGTCCACGCTCCCGTCCGTGAGCCAACGATCCACGTCGTGGTAATCGCCGTTGAAGAGCTTGAACTCCACATGCGGATAGAGCGTCTGAAATTCCTGCATCATTCCCGGCAGCCAATGCACCGCCACGCTCGTGAACGTTGCAATGCGCACTGTTCCTGCCGAAAGGCCGCGCAGCTCCGCCGCCGTCTGGTCGAGCTGCTCCTGTGAGCGGAGAATGTCCCGCAGAAACGGCATGATCTTCTCGCCCTCCGGCGTCAGGCGCGCGCCCGTGCGGCTGCGCGTTAATAAAGGAAAGCCGAACTCCTCCTCGAGCGCGGCAATAATGTGGCTCACGCCCGACTGCGTCAGCCCCAGCTCCTCCGCCGCCTTCGTCAGCGACGCGAGCTCCACCGTTTTTTCAAAAACTTCATATTTTTTCGTATCCATGAAAATTTCCTCTTGCAATTTAGCGCGTTAAGGTGTATAGTACGCCCATAACATTTTTATTGGTAATGTAATGCATTATAAAATGTAATGCGTCGACTGTCAAGGGGGAAGAAACATGAATTTATCCGAGCTTATGATGTTTATCCTGTATCTGGCGTTTATGCTGGGTATCGGCATTTGGTTTTTCGTGCGCAGCAAGGACGCCGGCGAGAAGGACTACTTCCTCGGCGGGCGCGAGATGGGCGCGTGGGTGTCCGGCCTTTCGGCGGGCGCGAGCGACATGAGCGCGTGGGTGCTCATGGGCATGCCGGCATCCATCTATGCTTACGGCATGGGCAAAGCGTGGATCCCGGTAGGGCTGTTCATCGGCTACTCGCTCAGCTGGATCTTCATTGCGCCGCGGCTGCGCTCGTTCTCCATCGTGTGCGGCGATTCGATCACGATCCCGCAGTATCTCACGAACCGCTTCAAGGCGAGCTCCCGTGCGCTGCAGATCATCAGCGCGGTGATCTTCCTCGTGGCGTACACCGTGTATTCCGCGAGCAGCATCAAGGCGTGCGGCACGCTTTTTGAAACGGTGCTCGGCGTCCCGGCACAGATCGCAATGTACGCCGCGGCGGTCATCATCGTGGGATACACGTTCCTCGGCGGCTACAATGCCGTGTGCTGGACGGACTTTTTCCAGGGACTGCTGATGCTCGGCTCGCTCTTCATTGCGCCGATCGTCGCGCTGTGCATGATGGAAAAGAGCGGTGCGACTGCGGGAACGCTGCCCGCGGGCTACTGGAATATGATGACCTCGTGGCAGGACATTCTCTCCGGTCTCGGCTGGGGTCTCGGCTACGCCGGTATGCCGCACATCATCATCCGGTTCATGTCCGTGAAATCGGATAAGGAGCTCAAGAAGGCCGCAAAGGTCGGCATCGGCTGGACATTCTTCATTCTCGTGTTCGCGGTGCTCGTGTCGGTCGTGGCGCATCTCTTCCTCGGCGACGGGCAGGAGAGCTCCACCATCTTCATCGCCATCGTGCGCCGCATCTTCACCGGCCCGTGGCTGGGGCTCATTTCGGGTCTTCTGCTCAGCGCCATTCTCGCCGGTGCGATGAGCACGGCCGATTCGCAGCTGCTCGCCGCGTCGAGCGCGTTTGCGAGCGATGTGTATAAGCCCGTGATCCGCAAGGGACAGAGCACGGATAAGGAAATGCTCTGGGTCGGGCGCATCGTGGTGCTCGTGATCGCCGTGGCGGCGCTGCTCATCGCCTCCGATCCCGGCAGCGGCACGATCATGTCGCTCGTTGAGAACGCCTGGGGCATCTTCGGCGCGTCGTTCGGCCCGGTCATCGTGCTGAGCCTCTTCTGGCGCGGCTTCACGTTCTCCGGCGCAGCGGCGGGCATCGTCGCGGGCGCGGCGGTGGACGTGCTGTGGCTCGTGCTCTTCAAGAGCACGGGGGTGTACGAGATCGTCCCCGGCTTCGCCGCCGGACTCCTCGCCGCGGTCATCGCCTCGAAGTGCTCGAGCGCGGAGAGCCGTGAGACCGCCGCGGCGCTCTTCGATCAGTGCATCGCGTATAAGGACTGACCCGGACAGGCTCCCGGGAGACAGAAAGCGAACATTAAAACCATAAAATTAGAAGCCCGGTTCGGTTTTGTACTGAACCGGGCTTTATCCCGCTCTCCTTAATTTAAAAGAAAAGGCAGACATTCCGGGGATCGCCCCATGTGTCTGCCTTTTTTACAGGACCGCTGCCGTTTGGGGTCAGCCGTCGAGTTCGATGTCGCCGCTGACGGTTTCGATGTCGAGTGTTCTCGTGCCCTCGCCATTCGGGCGGATGCCGGAGACGCTGCCGCTCGTCGTGCGGATCGAGCCGCCAAACTCGTCCGCGTGCAGAAGCTCGCCGGAGATATCGCCGCTTGTGGAGGTGAATATGAGATTTTGCGTATCGACCTCGTTCAGATGCAGATCGCCGCTCGTCGTGTCGGCAGCGATGCTGTCCGCCGCAACGTCGTCCAGGTCGACGTACCCGCTCGTGGAGTACAGCGTCAGCGTGCCGGTGAGCTCCGCGTTGCGCACGGAAAGGCTTCCGCTCACGGACGAAAGGCTCATGTTCTCCCCCTTCACATCGTAAGCGCTCACATAGCCCGAGGTCGTCGCAGCGGTCACCGTGCCGCCGCGGCTCGTGCTGGCAAAAATATTCCCGCTCGTTGTGGTGAGCTGCGTCTCCGCGATCTTCAGCTCCGATACGCTGACATCGCCCGACACGCTCGCCGCGCGGAGCGTGAGCTGCGGGCTCACCAGCCCGCTCACGTACACGTCGCCGGACTGGGTCGAAACGTCCACCGTGCCGATCCACTTTTCCGGGATGCGGACAGTAATTGTATCGTCGTCCGAAGCGGCAAAGCGCTGGAAAAGACCGAGCTTTTTCTCCGTGATGCGCAGCACGCCGCCGTCGAGCACGGCGCTCACGCGATCCGGCGTTTTCGCGCCGCGCGCGGCGATCGAGACCGTCTTATCCGTTGTGGAATAGATGTTCACAGCGAGATCGCTGAGCTGCACGCTCACGAAGCTGCACTCGCCGGTCTCCGTATCGGCGGCGGTGAACTCGATTTCATTGTAGGCATAGTTGTTGGGAGAATAGTCCCAGCCGAGCGTCACGCCGACGAACACGCCCGCCACGATGAGCAGCGCGCCGAGAACAAGAAGCAGCTTTTCGCCTTTTTTCATCACGGTTTCTCCTTTTTTATCCGAGATCGTTCTTAAGTTCAAACAGCAGCCGGAGCGCCTCCAGCGGGGAGAGCGTGTTGGGATCGATGCCGCGCAGCCGCTCGGCTACGGCGTCTGCGCCGACATCGGCGAGACTCACCTGATCGCTTTCGGGCTTTACGGGCGCCGCCGCATTCACCACTGCCCCCTGCGCGTTCAGCTCCCTGAGATGCGCATCCGCGGCGCGGATGACGCTCTCCGGCACACCGGCGAGCTTCGCGACTTCGATGCCGTAGCTCTCGTCGGCCGCGCCGGGCAGGATCTTGCGCAGGAACAGCAGCTTGCCGTTCTGCCGCTTGGCGCTGATGTTATAGTTGCGCACGCCGGGTATCGTCCCTTCGAGCGCGGAGAGCTCATGATAGTGCGTGGCGAACATCGTTTTCGCGCCGAGCTTTTTCGGATCGGCACAGTATTCGAGCACCGCGCGGGCGATGGCCATGCCGTCGTAAGTCGATGTGCCGCGGCCGATCTCATCGAGGATGAGCAGGGAATCGGCGGTCGCATTTTTCAGTATGGAGGCAACCTCGCTCATCTCGACCATGAACGTCGATGCGCCGCCCGCAAGGTCGTCGCTCGCGCCGATGCGCGTGAACACGCGGTCGCAGATACCGACCGTTGCGCTGCGCGCCGGGACGAACGAGCCGATCTGCGCCATGAGCACGATGATGGCCGTCTGGCGCATGTACGTGCTTTTACCGGCCATGTTCGGGCCGGTCACGATGGCAACGCGGTCGTCGGTGTCGTTCAGGTGCGTGTCGTTCGGCACGAAGAGCGTATCGCGCTGCATCTGCTCGACGACCGGGTGGCGTCCCTCGGTGATCGTGAGCGTATGCGATACCTCGATCTCCGGGCAGATATAATTGTTGCGCACCGCGACTTCCGCGAGTGAGCAAAGAGAATCGAGCTCCGCGAGCGAGGCGGAGAGCGCCTGCAGCTCATCCACGCGGTCGCCCACCTGCCGGAGCACGTCGCGGAAGAGATCGTATTCGAGCGTTTCGATCCGCTCGCGGGCGGAGGAAATGTCGTCCTCCAGCTTTTTGAGCTCCGGGGTGAAGTAGCGCTCGCCGTTTACGAGCGTCTGCTTGCGTATGTATTCCTCCGGCAGCTCCACGGCTCCGGCGGAATTCGGCACATCGATATAATACCCGAACACCTTGTTGTAGCCGACTTTGAGCTTTTTGATGCCGGTGCGTTCCTTTTCCCGCGCCTCGAGCTCAGCAACGCACTTCGCGCCGTTGTCGCGGATATTGCGCAGGCGGTCGACCTCCTCGCTGTAGCCGGGGCGGAGGATGCCGCCCTCGCGCACGGAGAAGGGCGGCTCGTCGCAGATGGCGCGGCGGAGAAGCTTGCAGAGGTTTTCCAGCGGCTCCGTTGCGGCAATGGAGCGGAGCATCCCGCTCTGGTACTTGCCGAGCTGCGCGAAAATTTCCGGCACGGCGGCAAGATAGTTTCCGAGCGCAAGCATATCCCGGCCGTTCGCCGCGCCATATACGGCGCGGGACGTGAGCCGCTGGATATCGCCGACGGTCTTGAGCTTTTCGATGAGCTCGGCGCGGCCGACATTGTCGCGGAAGAGCTCTTCCACCGCGGCAAGCCGACGCCGGATCGCCACCGGGGAGAGCAGCGGCCGCTCCACCCAGCTGCGGAGCATGCGCCCGCCCATCGGGGTCTTGGTTTTATCGAGCACCCAGAGAAGGCTGCCGCGCTTTTCGCCGGTGCGCAGGTTTTCCGTCAGCTCCAGATTGCGCCGCGCCGCGGCGTCGAGCTCCATATACCGGCCTCGGGTGAAGATATCCGGCACGCGCAGCTGCGACATATCGCCGCGCGCCGCGTCCGTGAGATAGGCGAGCAGCGCGCCGAGCGCAAGCGTCGTCATCTCGTCGAGCTCCGGGGCGTTTTCGCCGTACTGCTTTGTGATCGCCTTGCGGGCATTTTCGGGATCAAATCGCCCGGCGGCGGGCTCCACGCGGCTGCCGAGCCGCTTTTCGAGCGTATCGCGGATGTCGCGGCTGAGCATTGCCTCCGGCGCGAGCACGCACTCGCGCGGGCGGAAGCGGGAAATTTCGTTCTGGATGTGCATCGCCGCGTCCGAATCGAACGACGCCGCGCACACCTCGCCGGTGGATACGTCCGCGAAGGCGCATCCGCCCGCCTTGCCGCGCAGCATGACGGCGCCGAGATAGTTCGATTCGCCCTCGCGCAGCATGGAGGTTTCCATGATCGTGCCGGGGGAGATGATGCGCACGATATCGCGCGAGACAAGGCCCTTGCAGAGCTTGGGGTCCTCCATCTGCTCGCATACGGCGACCTTGTAGCCCTTGGCAATGAGCTTGGAGATGTACTGCTCCGCGCTGTGGTACGGTACGCCGCACATCGGCGTGCGCTCGTCCTCCGGCTTGCCGCGGTCGCGCGTCGTGAGCGCGAGATTGAGTTCGCGCGCGCCGAGGATTGCGTCATCATCGAACATCTCGTAAAAATCGCCCAGCCGGTAAAAGAGCAGGCAGTCGGGGTGCTCGGCCTTGATGGCGTTATATTGCATTTTCATGGGGGTGGTTTCTGCGGGCAATGTCTTTCTCCCCTTTACTCCGTGATCTCGCCGAAGAGCGCAAACGTGTTGCTCGAAACGATGCGGGCATTTGCCCACGTGCCGATAAGCGATTCGTCCCCGCGCAGGTGCACGAGCCGCCCTCCGGCGGTGCGGGCCGAGAGCGTATAGTCGCCGTTTTTCGCCGTGCCGTCGATGAGAACGCGGAAGGTTTTCCCCTCCTGCGCGCGGTGCAGCTCGGCGGAGACCCGCCCGGCGCTCTCCACCAGCCGGTCAAACCGGTTCTGGATGACGGAGCGCGGCGTTGCGTCCTCGATCTTCGCCGCCGGGGTGCCGGGGCGGCGCGAGTAAATAAACGTGAACATCGAGTCAAAGCGCACCTTTTCGGTGAGCGCGAGCGTATCGAGGAAGTCCTCCTCCGTCTCGCCCGGGAAGCCGACGATCACGTCGGTCGTGAGGACGAGATCGGGGATATATTTCCGCGCGAGATCGACCTGCGCGAGATACTTTTCCGCCGTATAGCCGCGGTTCATGGCGCGCAATATCCGGTCGCTCCCGGACTGCACGGGCAGATGGATGTGCGGGGCGCACTTTTCGCACTCCGCCATGGCGGCAAACAGCCGCTCGGTCGCGTCCTTCGGGTGGCTCGTCATAAACCGGATGCGGAAATCGCCCGGAATGGCGTTGACCTTGCGCAGAAGCTCCGCGAAATCCACGTCCTCGTCGAGCCCGCGGCCATAGGAGTTCACGTTCTGGCCGAGGAGTGTAATATCCTTATATCCGGCGGCGACGAGCGCTTCGGCCTCACGTACAACATCTTCGCTGCGGCGGGAGCGCTCGCGTCCGCGCACATACGGGACGATGCAGTACGAGCAGAAGTTGTTGCAGCCGTTCATGATGGAAAGCCACGCCTTCACGCTGCCGTCCCGCTCGCGGGGGAGGCCTTCGGCAATCGACTCGGTGCTCTCGGCATCGAACACGCGCCCCTTTGCGCCGGAGAGACCGTGAACCTGCAGCGTCCGCTCAAACAGTTCCGGGAAGCGCCAGAGCTCGTGCGGGCCGAAGCAGAGATCGACCATGCGGTACGACTTTTTTACCTGCTCGCGGATCTCCTCGCTCTGCGCCATGCAGCCGCAGAGGATGACGATGCGCTCCGGGTGGACGCGCTTTAAGTGCGTGAGTGCGCCGACGTTGCCGAACACGCGCATCGTTGCGTGCTCGCGCACGGCGCAGGTGTTGACGGCGATGACGTCCGCTTTATCCTCGTCGTCGGTCATCGTATAGCCCATGCTGCGGAGATAACCGCGCAGCACCTCGCTGTCGGACTCGTTCTGCTGGCAGCCGTAGGTGTCTACCATGGCGAAGCGCTCGGTCTCGCCGAGCACGGCGCGAACGCGCGCGCATATCTCTTTCTGCCGCTCGATCTCCTGCGCGGAGACCTCGGTTCTCTCGTAGGGCATAAATGTTGTTTCCTTTCGCTGCGTGCTTGTAAATCCGGGAGAAACCCCTCAGTCACGGCGCTTTGCGCCGTGACAGCCCCGCCCCCCTCTCTGTCGCCTTTGGCGACATCTCTCCCCGCCGGGGAGAGTCTGCCCCTGATGAGGGGAGCCAAGTGGGTTTACGGAAAACTATCTTGCCTCCCCTACTAGGGGAGGTGGCAAAACCGAAGGTTTTGACGGAAGGGTTTTCCCCTTGTAATAGACTATTTTAACATTTTGCTCTGGATTCCGCAACGGCTTTGCTTTATAATCAGAATGAAATATTATCGATTCCCATTGGAGGTATACATATCATGCCGGTCATCCACGTCCTTTCGCCGCATGTCGCCGATCTCATTGCCGCGGGCGAAGTTGTCGAGCGCCCCGCCTCGGCGGTCAAGGAGCTTTTGGAAAACGCGGTGGACGCCGGAGCGCGCACCGTTGTGCTCGAACTCCGCGCCGGAGGGCGCGATTATATCCGCGTTACGGACGACGGCGTCGGTATGGCGCCGGAGGACGCGGGCGTATGCTTTCTGCGCCATGCGACGAGCAAGCTCTCCGATGAGCGCGGGCTCGAGGCCATCGGCACGCTCGGCTTCCGCGGCGAAGCTCTCGCGGCGATCAGCGCCGTTTCGCGCATCACACTCACAACGCGCCGCCGCGGCGCGGCCATGGGCGTGCGCGTGGAGGTGGAGGCCGGGGAGATCGTCTCCATGGAGGAGACCGGCTGCCCGGAGGGCACGACCATCACCGTGCGCGATCTTTTCTACAACACCCCCGCGCGGCAGAAATTCCTCGGCTCCGATCGGAGCGAGGGCGCCGCGTGCGTGCAGAGCGCGCTGCGCACGGCGCTCGGCCGCCCGGACGTGAGCTTCCGCTGCCTTCGCGACGGGCAGGAGGAATTTTTCTCCCCCGGCGACGGCACGGCGAAGAGCGCCGTATACGCGCTGCTCGGGCGCGACGCCGCGGCAGGTCTTCTCCCGATGGCGACCGAAAGCGACGGCGTTGCGGTAAAGGGCTTCGTCTCCGCGCCCGGCTATTGCCGCGGCAACCGCGGCGCGCAGTACTTTTTCTGCAATGGCCGCCCCATCCGCTCGCGCGCTTTGCAGGCCGCGCTTGAGCAGGCCTATAAAAACACCGCCATGGTCGGCAAGTTCCCCGGGTGCGTGCTTTATATCACGCTGCCCAACGGTCTTGTGGACGTGAACGTCCATCCGACGAAGGCGGAAGTCAAATTTGCGAAAGAGAAACCCGTTTTTGACGGCGTTTACTACGGCACGCTCGCCGCGCTCGGCCAGAAGAGCGCGCCGCAGGCGATGTCGAACGCGCCCCTCGCCCCGGAAACAAAGAGCGCCGCGCCCGTTTCCATCCCGGCGCGTCCCGCCCCCGCTGCCGCGAGCGCGCCGCGCAAGGACTTTTTCCGCACGATGGACGCGAGCACGTTCCGGCAAACATACTCTACCGCTCCCGCCCGCCCGGCGGGCGGCTCTTCGGTGCGCGACAGCGCGCCCTACCGCGCCGCTTCCCCCGCCGCGCCGAAAACCGATTCACCGGAGCGCACCTCCGTGCCGGTGCGCACGTATACGCCGGATATCCCGTCCGCGCCCGTAAGCCGCCCCGCACCCGTACCGGAAGCGCCGGCCGCCCCGGCAACGCCCGCTGCACCAGTCAAAAAGGACGTCCCCGCTCCGGAAACGGCAGTGACGGAGGATGTACCGGAGCAGACAGTGCTGGACGAATCCTTCCGCGCGGAGCCCGTGCGCTACATCGGCGAAGCGCTGAACGTTTACATTCTGCTCGAGCAGGGGGACAAGCTTCTGCTCATCGATAAGCACGCCGCGCACGAGCGCCTGCTCTTTGACAAAATGCGCCTGAACGAAAAGCCGCTCATGCCGCAGGATCTCCTGGAGCCGCAGCCGTTCACCACCGACCCGGACGGCGCGACGCTGCTCGAGGCGAACGCCGCGCTCATCGCGCGGCTCGGCTTTGAGCTGGACGCCTTTGGCGATACAACATTCCTCATCCGCGCCGTACCGGCGCAGCTTGACGCCGCCTCCGCCGTGCCGCTGCTCGAAGAGCTGGTGGAAAAGCTGCGGGAGGGACGCTCGCTCTCGGCGGCCGACGTATGGGAGCGCCTTGCCGCGACCGTGGCATGCAAGGCCGCGATCAAGGGCGGCTGGGTCACAGAGCGGGAAGAGCTTTTGGCTCTCGCGGAAAAGGTGCTCGCCGGAGAGGTGACGCATTGCCCGCACGGCCGCCCGGTGATGACGGTGTTCACCCGTGCCGAGCTCGACAAGCGCTTCGGGAGGATCGTATAACGTGTACCGCGATCTGACAAAGGGGAGCATTCTCCGCTCGCTGCTCATCTTCGCGCTGCCGATGCTTGCCGGAGACATTTTGCAGCAGCTCTATAACATTGCCGATACGCTCATCGTCTCGCGCGTCATCGGGCGCGACGCGCTCGCCGCCGTGGGGAGCGCGTATACGCTCATGATCTTCCTCACGTCGATATTGCTGGGGCTTTCGATGGGCGCGGGCGCGCTTTTCTCCATCTGCCGCGGGCGCGGCGACGAGAGCGGTCTCCGGCGGAGCATCGTCCATGCGTTCGCTCTCATCGGCGTGTGTACGCTCGTCCTCACGGCGCTCGCCTATGCGCTGCTGCCCGCCATATTGCGCCTTTTGCAGGTACCGGAGGGCGTTTCGCCGCTCATGCGGACGTATCTTGCCGTGATCTTCGCCGGCATTCCGGCGACATTCCTTTATAACTTTTTCGCCTGTCTCCTGCGCTCAGTGGGGAACAGTTTGACGCCGCTCGTCTTTTCCGGTATTTCGGCGCTCGGCAACGTGGCGCTCGATCTGCTGTTCGTGCTCGTCTTCCCGTGGGGCGTGGCGGGCGCGGCGTGGGCGACGGTGATCGCACAGTACTTCTCCGGGCTGGGGCTCGCCGTTTTCACGCTGCGGCGCTGCCGCGACCTGCTGCCGAAAAAGGACGAGCTTCACTTTGACGGCGCGCTCCTGCGCGAAATTTTCTCCCTCTCCTCGCTCACGTGCGTGCAGCAGTCGGTGATGAATTTCGGCATTCTGATGATCCAGGGTCTCGTGAACTCGTTCGGCGAGATCGTCATGGCGGCGTTCGCCGCGGCGGTGAAGATCGAATCGTTCGCGTATATGCCGGCGCAGGATTTCAGCAACGCCTTTTCCACGTTCGTCGCGCAGAACTACGGCGCGCAGCAAAAGGATCGTATCCGCGCCGGGATCCGGCGCTCCTTCGCGCTTGTGCTCGGCTTCTGTGCGATCATCTCCGCCGTGGTGCTGCTCTTCGCTGAGCCGCTCATGCGCCTATTCATCCCCGCGACGGACACGGAGGTCATAGCGGAGGGCATTTACTATCTCCGGTGCGTTGCGCCGTTTTACTTTGGCATCGGGTTCCTCTTCCTTTTCTACGCGCTCTACCGCGCCGTGAAGAAGCCCGCGATGTCCGTGGTGCTGACGGTCGTGTCGCTCGGGACGCGCGTCGCGCTCGCGTATCTCACGTCCGGGACGCTCGGCGTCACCGGCATCTGGGCGGCGATCCCCATCGGGTGGGTGCTCGCCGATATCACCGGCGCGGTGTATTACTTCCGGCGGCGGAAGGCGCTGCTGGGAGAAGCAGAACAATAAAAAACGCGCCGCTTTCGCGGCGCGCTGAACTCCTTCCGTCACGGCGCTATGCGCCGTGCCACCTCCCTCAGTGAGGGAGGCACTGCAAAGAGTCCCGGCTACGCCGGGACACCATGGGAAAAGGCTCCCTCCTTGAGGGAGCTGTCAGCGGCAAAGCCGCTGACTGAGGGAGTTTTTGCATATCTCTTATTTATTATAGTAAAGGATCCCGAGGCACCCGGGGCCGCAATGGCCGGAGATGGTGCTGCCGGCGAGCGTGTGGTGGATCTCTTCAAAGCCGCCGTACTCGCGCAGGAGCTGCGTGACGTTCTCCACGATTTCCATATCCACGCCGGAGTCGGTGATGAAAACGCGCTTCGTATCCAGATCGTCGTGATCCTTGATGCGGTCGGTCACATAGCTCTCGATCGCCTTGGCGAGCGTGCCGCGGTACTTTTTCGCCACGCTCATCTGGCCCTCGTGCACCTCGATGCAGGGCTTGAGCTTCAAAAGATTCGCGCCGAGCGCCGCGACGGTCGAGCAGCGGCCGCCCTTGCGCAGGTATTCAAGCGTATCGATCACGAAGCTGACGTTCAGCTTCTCCCGGCGCTCGTCGAGGATGGCTTTGATCTCCTCGCCGGACTTGCCCTCGCGGGCGAGCAGCGCGCCGTCGATCACGAGATGGCCGATGCCGGTGGAGAGATTGCGCGAATCGACCACGAACACGCGCCCGGGGAATTCCTGCGCGGCGTCGCAGGCGTTCTGGAAGCACGCGGACATGTCTGAGGAGATCGTGAAGTGCACGATCTGGTCGTGGGTCTTGAGCTCTTCACCGAAGAAATCGAGATAATCGGCAATGGACACCGCCGCCGTGCCGCAGAGCTTGCCCGTGCGGCCCGTGTACGCGAAAATGTCCTCGCGCGTGCACTCGATCCCGTCGCGCAGCGCCCGGTCGTCCATGAGGATATACAGCGGCGTGATCTTCACGTCGTACTGCTCGATCAGCTCGCTGGTAAGATCGCACGTGCTGTCGGCGGATATACGGATCTTCATTGGCATTTACGGCTCCTTTTCCGAAAAAAGTTCACATAGAGTTAACACGATGCTAAGGATTATAGCAGAGGTGTAAAATTTTGTCTATGAACAATCGTACAGTCATTGTCATCGCAGGGCCCACGGCTTCGGGCAAAACGTCGCTCGGCGTGAGCCTCGCGCTCGCGCTCGGCACGGAGGTCGTGAGTGCGGACTCGATGCAGCTCTACCGCGGCATGGACATCGGCTCCGCCAAGCCGACGTGCGAAGAAATGCGCGGTGTGCCGCACCACATGATCGACGTAGCCGATCCCGGCGAGGACTACAGCGTCAGCCGATGGGTCGAGGCTGCGGCGGCGTGCTGCGATGCGCTGCTCGCCGCGGGCAAAACGCCTGTCATCGTCGGCGGGACGGGGCTTTATATTGAATCTCTCCTCTCCGGGCGGGATTTTTCCGCCGCGCCCGGCGATTCCGGTGTGCGCGAGGCGCTCAGCGCGGAGTACGATGCGCTCGGCGGCGCGGCGTTCCGGGAAAAGCTGCGGCTGGTCGACCCCGAGCGGGCGGAAAAGCTCGCGCCGGGCGATAAGAAGCGGCTCGTGCGCGCGATGGAGGTCTATACGCTCACCGGCGAGACGATCACCGCGCACGACGAGCGGACGAAAGCACTCCCGCCGCGGTACGCTTCCCGCCGCTTTGCGCTCACGTGGAACGATCGGGAAACGCTCTACGCGCGCATCCGGCAGCGCGTGGACGAGATGGTCGCCGCGGGGCTTTTTGAGGAAGTCGAGCATCTGTTGGATGCCGGGCTTTCAGATTCCTGCACCGCGATGCAGGCCATCGGCTATAAGGAGATCGCCGCGGCGCTCCGCGGCGAGTGCTCACCGGAGGACGCCATCGAGACTGTCAAGCGCGAATCCTGCCGCTACGCCAAGCGCCAGCTCACCTGGCTGCGGCGCGATAAGGAGCTCATCTGGCTGCCGCGGGAGGAATACCCAACGGAAGCCGATCTTCTCGCCGCGGTGCTCGGAAAATAGCGCAAGCGCCGAAAAGCGCGCCGACACACTTCGACCGGCTTTTCGCACAGCTCTCTTTACAATAAGAGGACACACGCCAAAGCGTGTGAATACTTATCACAAGGCCGGAGACCCCGGCGAAAGGGAGCTTTTATCATGCAAAAAACACAGAATCTGCAGGACCTTTTCCTCAACCAGACCCGCAAAGACAGACAGAGCGTGACGCTCTTTCTCATGAACGGCTTTCAGATGCGCGGCATCGTGCGAGGCTTCGACAGCTTCACCGTCGTGCTGGAAACCGAAGGAAAGCAGCAGCTCATTTATAAGCACGCCATCTCCACGCTCGTCCCGTCGCAGCCGGTCGACATGACCGGCGGCACGAATACATAAGAGCGCATGAAGCGCTCGGAGCTGCCGCTGCTCCTGCCCGGGATCGTTCTGCTGCTCGCAGCGGCGGCGTATGCCCTGCTCTTTTTCACCGAGCGCGCCGAGGAGGCGCCGACGGCGGTGTGTACCGCCGCGCTCTGGCAGAATACGCTGCCGCTCGAGGGCGTTGTCCAGCGCGAGGAAACGATCCTCATCGCGCCGGAGGGGCGGATCGTCCCGCTCGCATCGGAAGGAGAGCGCGTGGCGGCCGGAGAGCCGGTCGCGCTCGTGAGCGGGGACGGCGCGGCATATTTCCGCGCTTCGCTCCTTTTGCGCGTGCGCGCGGAGCTCTCGTCCGGCACACTCTCCGCACCCCGCGGACAAGCTGTGCGGGCGCTCTCCGGCGCGCTCGCCCGGCGGGACTTTTCCGCGCTCGGCGCCGCTTTGCCCGAGGCGCGGCGCGCACTCGGCTACGCCGCGACGAACGGCAACGCCCTCCGGCAGGAGGAAGAATCGCTCGTTTCCGCCGGGGCGGAGGAGGCGATCGTCCGCGCGCCGCGCGCCGGATATTTTACCGCCGGGGCGGACGGGACAATGTCCATTACCTCCGGCAGCAGCTGGAGCTTTACCGCGCCGCTCAACGAAAAGACGCTGCCGCGTCTCTCTGCCAATGACCGCGCGGAGCTCCTGCTGCCGGACGGGACACGCGTCACCGCCGCACTGCGCCTGACGGACGACGGAGAGGCCATTTTTTCCTGCGACACGCACCTCGAGAGCGTTTTATCGCTGGATACATGCACGCTCACCGTGCTTCTGGCCGAATGGCAGGGCTTCTCGGTGCCGGAATCGGCCATCACCTCGGGCGAGGACGGCGACGGGGTATACCGCGTGTCCGGCCCGGTGCGCGAATATGTCCCGGTCACGGTCCTCGCGCGGCGAGACGGTCTCGCGCTTGTCGCCTCGCCCATGCTGCGCGGCGGCATGACGGTATTGCTTTTCCCGGCGGCGGAGGCCGCCTTATCATAAAAATACCCGTAATTTCCTTTTAAAAATCTTTCGGGAGGATAGAAAGATATGAGCATCACCGAAAACGTACACATGGCCCGGCAGAAGATCAACGCCGCCGCGGAGAACGTGGGACGCTCCGGCAGCGAGGTGCGGCTGCTCGCCGCAACGAAGATGAACGGCCCGGAGGCCGTGCAGGAGGCGATCCGCGCCGGGGTGGATATCTGCGCGGAAAACCGCGTGCAGGAGTTTCTTTCCAAAAACGCGGTGAACGCATACGAGCCCTGCTGCGTCCATTTTATAGGGCATTTGCAGAAGAACAAGGTGAAATACCTCGTCGGCGCGGTGGAGCTGATCCATTCGGTCGATTCCGCGGAGCTGATGGACGCGATTTCGCGCCGCGCACAGTCGCTCGGTATCGTGCAGGACGTGCTGCTCGAGGTGAACATCGGCGGCGAGGCGTCCAAGAGCGGCGTTTCCCCGGACGGTCTCGAAGCGCTTCTCACCCACGCCGCGGCCTGCCCCGGCCTTCGCGTGAAGGGACTGATGACGATCCCGCCCGCCGTGAGCACCGGAGAAGAAAATCGTTGGTATTTCCGACGAATGTACGAGCTTTTTGTTGACATCCGCCGGAAAACATACGATAATGTATCAATGGCTGAGCTGTCGATGGGTATGAGCGGTGACTACGAGGAAGCCGTGCGCTGCGGCGCGACCATCGTCCGTCTGGGAACGGCGCTGTTCGGCCCCCGGAATTACGATTTGCAGGAGGCGCCCCCGTATGGGACTATTGGATGAGCTGAAAAAACTGACGAAACCCTACGACGACGAGGACTATCTCGAGGAAGATCTCGCCGAGCCGGTTCGCGCACCGGGACGCGCGGCGGACGCGCGCTCCTACGCTTCCTATGCCGAAGCGCCGCGCAGCGCCGAGCCCGTGCAGCCGACCCGCCGGCCGTATGTATTCTCCAACCAGCGTGCCGCGCGGCAGCAGCAGGCCGCCGACCCCTACGCGCAGCAGGATTACGGCTATGCCCAGCAGGGTTATGCGCCGCAGGGCTATGCCCCCGATCCCTATGCCCGGCAGGGCTACGCGCCCGATCCCTACAGTCAGCCGAGCTATGCCGCGCCCTCCCGCCAGCCGGGCGGCGCGCAGCCGAAGCTGCTGCTTGTGCACCCCGACCGGTTTGAGCAGGCCGCGGACATTGCCGACCGCATTGCCGAGCGCAACGCGATCGTGCTCAATCTGGAAACCGCACCCAAGGAGCTGACCCGCCGGATGCTCGACTTCCTTTCGGGCGTTACCTATGCGCTCGGCGGAAAGGTCAAGAAGGTCTCCGGCAGCACCTATATCATCACCCCCGCCGGGATGGACTTCATGGGCGACAGCGGCGACGCCGTTGAGTCCAAGGAGAAATACTTTTAATTAACTTTTGCGTTTCCGCGCCTCACGGCGCTGACGGATAGAAAGCAGAATCCGGAAAGGAGTAGAAAGATATGATCACTGCCCAGGACATCCGCGAAAAATGTTTTGAGAAGGCCCGCATCGGCGGGTACGCCATGGACGAGGTCGACGATTTTCTCGATGAGCTCGCCAACGACGCCGCCGCCTCCCAGAAGGAGATCGCCACGCTCAACGCGAAGATGAAATATCTTGCCGACAAGATCCGCGAGTATCAGGGTTCGGAGGAGGCCATGAATATGGCGCTCGTCTCCGCGCAGAAGCTCGCCAAGAACATCGAAGAGGACGCCCGCGCCAAGGCGGAAGCCCTCGTTGCCTCGGCGCAGAAGGAGGCCGACGAAATCGTCGCCGCCGCCAAGGCCGAGTCTGACCGCACCATCGGCGCGATCGAAGCCAACCGCAAGGCCGAGGAGCTGCGCTATCAGAAGGCGCAGGCCGCCGCCGCGGAATACATCCAGAAGGTCCGCATGCTGCTCGACCGCGAGCAGACCTTCCTCACCACGCTTGCCGACGCCGATCTTTCCGGCGCGGTCGTGACGCCCGCCCCCGCCGCGAAAAAGGCGATCGCCGCCCCCGTGGAAGAGGCCGAGCCCGAAGTTGAGACCGCCGAGGAGGAAGTTCTCCCCGCCGAAGAGCCGGAAGCCGCGCCGGAAGCCGAGGAGGAATCCCCGCTGTACCCGGACGCCGCCGAGGACGAGCAGGACTACGTCAAGGCATTTGAAAACGCCGTTTACCAGACCCCCGAGGTTTCCGACGAGGACGCGCCGGAGATCAAGTTCTGATTTTCTAAAGACAAAAATCCCACAGGGCGGGGCTTTTCGGCCCCGCTCTGTCAGCGAATGGAGAGAATTGCACAGCTATGGACTACAACGCTACCGTAAATCTGCCGAAAACCGCATTTCCCATGCGTGCCGGTCTGCCCGCGCGCGAGCCGGGCATGCTCAAATCCTGGTACGACATGGATCTTTATCACGAAACCCTCCGCCGCAACGAGGGCAAGCCCCTCTTCATTCTGCACGACGGCCCTCCGTTCTCCAACGGCAATCTGCACATGGGTCACGCGCTGAACAAGTGCCTGAAGGACTTCATCTGCCGCTACAAATCCATGACCGGCTACAAAGTCCCCTACACCCCCGGCTGGGACAACCACGGCATGCCCATTGAGTCTGCGATCATCAAGGAGCAGCGGCTCAACCGCAAGGCCATGAGCGTGAGCGAGTTCCGCTCCGCCTGCCACCGCTACGCCGAAAAGTACGTCGGCATCCAGCGCGAGGGCTTCCAGCGTCTCGGCGTGCTCGGCGACTGGGACCATCCGTATCTGACGATGGATCCGAAGTTCGAAGCCGAAGAAGTCAAAGTGTTCGGCAAGATGTACGAGAAGGGCTACATCTACAAGGGTCTCAAGCCCGTGTACTGGTGCCCGAGCGACGAGACCGCTCTCGCCGAGGCGGAGATCGAGTATCAGGACGATCCTTGCACCACGGTGTACGTCAAGTTCCCGATGCACGACGATCTCGGCAAGCTCTCCCACGTCGACCACAGCCATCTCTACTTCCTTATCTGGACGACGACGATCTGGACGCTGCCGGGCAACCTCGGCATCAGCCTGCACCCGAGAGAGAGCTACGCGCTCGTCAAGGCCGATAACGGCGAGATCTACATCGTCGCGGAAGCACTCGCCGAGAAGGTCATGCGCGTCGGCGGTATCGAGAAATACGAAATTCTCGAAACGCACCCCGGCTCGTTCTTTGAGAACATGCTCGCCGATCACCCGTTCCTGCCGAAAACGTCCCGGCTGCTCAACGCCGAGTATGTCACGATGGACTCCGGCACGGGCTGCGTCCACACCGCGCCCGGCTTCGGCGCGGACGACTACCAGACCTGCCGCCGCTACGGCATGGACATGATCGTCCCCGTGGACGACCAGGGCCGCCACACCGATTACGCCGGCAAGTACGCCGGTATGAAGACCGAGGAGTCCAACCCGGTCATTCTCGAGGACATGCGCGAGAGCGGCATGCTCTTTGCGAGCGAGGACATTGTCCACAGCTACCCGCACTGCTGGCGCTGCCACAAGCCCATCATCTTCCGCGCCACGCCGCAGTGGTTCTGCTCGGTCGACACGTTTAAGGACGACGCCTGCGCCGCCGCGGACAAGGTCATCTGGCATCCCGGCTGGGGCCACGACCGCATGCTCTCCATGATCCGCGAGCGCGCCGACTGGTGCATCTCCCGCCAGCGCCGCTGGGGTCTGCCGATCCCGGTGTTCTACTGCGCCGACTGCGGCAAGCCCGTGTGCACGCCGGAAACCATTGAGAAGGTCTCCCGCCTCTTCGGCGAGCACGGCTCGAACATCTGGTTCGACGCCGAGGCCAAGGATCTCCTGCCGGACGGCTTCACCTGCCCGCATTGCGGCGGCAGCACCGGCTTCACCAAGGAGACCGACACGCTCGACGGCTGGTTTGACTCCGGCAGCACCCACATCGCCTCCATGCTGCTCGACGCCCCCGGCGTATGGCCGGCGGACGTGTATCTCGAGGGCGGCGACCAGTACCGCGGCTGGTTCCAGTCGTCGCTGCTGACCGGCGTTGCGGTGCGCGGCGACGCGCCCTACCGCGAGGTGCTCACCCACGGCTGGACCGTGGACGGCGAGGGCCGCGTTATGCACAAGTCTCTCGGCAACGGCATCGCCCCGGGCGACATCATCCCCAAGTACGGCGCGGACATCATCCGTCTCTGGGCGGCGAGCGCCGACTATACGCAGGACATGCGCTGCTCGGACAACATCTTCAAGCAGCTCTCCGATAAGTATCTCAAGATCCGCAACACCGCGCGCTACATTCTCGGCAACCTGGACGGCTTTGACCCCGCCGAGAGCGTCGCCTTTGCGGACATGCTGCCGCTCGACAAGTGGGCGGTCAGCCGTCTGCAGGATCTCATCGAGCGCGTCCGCACCGCTTACGATAACTACGAGTTCCACACCGCCACCTACGCCATCCACAACTTCTGCGTGGTGGAAATGTCGAACTTCTATCTGGACGTTATCAAGGATCGCCTCTACTGCGACAGCCGCGAGAGTCTTTCCCGCCGCAGCGCCCAGACCGCGATCTACCAGGTGCTCGATGCGATGACCCGCCTGCTCGCCCCGGTGCTCTGCTTCACCGCCGACGAGATCTGGCTCGCCATGCCGCATACGGCAAACGAGGATGCGCGCGCCGTCGCGCTCAACGACATGCCGGAGGCGAACGACGCCCTCCGTCTCTCCGAGAGCGAGGAAGCGCATTGGAGCAAGGTGATGCGCGTGCGCGCCGACGTGAACAAGGCGCTTGAGCTGGCCCGCGCGGAAAAGCTCATCGGCAAGCCGCTGGATGCGCGCGTGACGCTCTATGTGTCCGAGGCCGCGGCCGAGCCGTTCGCGGAGCTGGAGAAGGAAGACCTTGCGCCGCTTTGCATCGTTTCCGAGCTGAAGATCGTCCACGGCGCCGGCGAAGGCGTCCGCGGCGAGAACTTCGACGGGCTCACCGTTCACGTGGAGCCGAGCGCCCTGCCGCGCTGCGCGCGCTGCTGGACGCGCTCCGAGACCGTCGGCACGAGCGAAAAGCACCCGACGCTCTGCGCGCGGTGCGCTTCTGTTGTGGGCTAACGCCTTCAAGCGAACCCCTGTTGCGGGGAAAACTCCCTCAGTCAGCGGCTTAGCCGCTGCCAGCTCCCTCGGAGAGGGAGCCAATATAGCCTCCCTCTTTGAGGGAGGTGGCGCGGCGCAGCCGTGACGGAGGGGTTTTTCAAACATCGCACTTCCTGTACTTCCAAAGAGAAGGGAGATTTTGATTCATGGTTTATGGTATCATTGGGCTTCTGGCGCTGCTGATCGACCAGTTCCTCAAGTTCTGGACGGTGTCCAACGTTGCGCTGAATACCGGCATCCGGCCGCTGATCCCCGGCGTTCTCCACATTACGTACATCAAGAACTTTGGCGCGGTGTTCGGCATCATGTCCGGCTTCGGCGCGCTGCGCTGGATCTTGCTCATCCTTCTGCTCGCCTTCACGGCGCTCATGGTGTTTGCCTTCATCAAGGGCTATTTCCGCACGGGCTTCGTCAAGGTCTCCGGCGCGCTGCTGCTCGCGGGTCTGCTCGGCAACGGCATTGACCGCGCGATCTATGGCTATGTGCCCGATATCTTCGAGTTTGAGTTCATGAACTTCGCCATCTTCAATCTGGCGGATGTGCTCGTGCTCGTCGGCGGCATTCTCTTTGTCGTCGCGATCCTGACCGGCGGTCTCCGCCGCGCGGACGAATTTGACGATTACGAAGAGGACGAAGCGCCCGTCCGCGCCTCCCGCCGCCGGGAATATGACGACGAGCCCGCCCCCCGGCGCGCACCGCGCGCTGCGGAGGAGACACCGGTGCGCCGCACGGCGCCGCGTTCCGCCGCTCCTGCGGCGGCGACGCCCTCGGCCCGCGGCACCGCCGCGCCCTCTCCGGCGCGCCAGCGCGCCGCCGGGAACGGCGTTCCGGCCGCGCAGCCGCGCACAAAGCGCGTCATTGACGAGAACAGCGTGCCCGTGCCGGTTCGCCCGGCAGCGCGTCCTGCTGCGCCGGTGCAGCGCACCGCGGAAGTACAGCGTACGTCCGACGTGCAGCATGTCTCCGCGCCCGTCCGCCGCACGGCGGCCGCGCCGAGCGCTCCGGTAACGCGCGCCGATCTTGCCGCGCAGAACGAAGCGACGGTGCGCACCGTGGCGCGTCCGGCGGCGAGCGCGAGACCCGCCGCGTCCAAGACTGCCCCGGCTCCGGCTCCCGTGAGAGAGACGCCGAAGGCGGCGAGCGCTCCGGTGAAGGAAGCGCCGAAGGCCGCTTCAACGGAAGAGTTCGATCTCGACTCCATTCTCGCGGAGTTCAAATGAAAATCACAACCGTACAGGCGCAGGAGAGCGGCGAGAGGATCGACGCTCTCCTTGCGCGTTCGGGCTATACCCGTTCCGCTGCCGCGCGGCTCATTGCCGCCGGACAGGTGACGAGAGCGGGAAAAAGCGTCAAAAAGAGCGAGCTTACCCGCGCGGGGGACGTGTTTCTCGTCTCTGAGGACGATACGCCCGCCCCGGCGAGCGCCGTGGCGCAGGATATTCCGCTCGACATCGTCTATGAGGACGGCGATCTTATCGTGGTGAACAAGCCGCGCGGGCTTGTTGTCCACCCCGCGCCCGGCCACCCGGACGGGACGCTCGTCAATGCTCTGCTGCACCATTGCGGCGACTCACTCTCCGGCATCGGCGGGGAGATGCGTCCCGGCATCGTCCATCGCATCGACCGCGACACGAGCGGGCTTCTGATCGTGGCAAAAAACGATTTTTCCCACCAGGCGCTTTCGGCGCAGCTCGCCGACCGGAGTCTTTCGCGCGTGTATGAAGCCGTCGTCCACGGCGGCTTTCGCGCCGACGCCGGTACCGTGGATGCGCCCATCGGCCGCCACCCGGTCGACCGCAAGCGCATGGCCGTCACCGAGAAGAACTCCCGCCACGCCGTGACGCATTGGGAAGTTATCGAGCGGTACGCCGCCTTTACGCACATCCGCTGCAAGCTGGAGACCGGGCGCACGCACCAGATCCGCGTCCACATGGCGCATATCGGCCACCCGCTGCTCGGCGACATGGTATACGGCGCGGGAAAACCGGAAAAAGGGCTGGAAGGGCAATGCCTCCACGCGCGGACACTCAAATTCATCCACCCGCGCACCGGCGAGGCCATGGAGCTCACATCGGCGCTGCCGGAGTACTTTACGAGCGTGCTCGCCCGGCTCGGCCCGCCGCTCGGCACCGAATAAAAAAATGATCCGGCGCGGAAACCGCGCCGGAATAAAGAGAGGGAAAGGCTATGCAATACGATGTCCTTGTCGTGGGCGCCGGCGTTGTCGGCTGTGCCACGGCGATGGAGCTGGGCAAATACTCGCTGCGCGCCGCCGTGATCGAAGCGGGCGAGGACGTTTGCACCGGCACATCCAAAGCAAACTCCGCCATCGTCCACGCGGGCTTTGACGCCCGTCCCAGCTCGCTCATGGCGCGGTTCAACGTGGAGGGAAGCCACGCGATGCCGCGGCTCTGCGAGCGGCTGCAAATTCCGTTCCGACGCTGCGGGGCGCTCGTGCTCTGCTTCGATGAGGCCGACCGCCCGGGGCTGGAGGAGCTTCTGCACCGCGGCGTGAAAAACGGCGTGCATGGGCTGCGCATCGTGGAGCGCGAGGAGCTGCACGAGCTCGAGCCGAACGTTTCGCCCGAGGCCGTGGCGGCGCTCTATGCCCCCACGAGCGGCATTGTCTGCCCCTTTGAGCTCACCTGCGCCATGGCGGAAAACGCCGCGCGCAACGGCGTGGAGTTCTTCTTTGATACCCGCGTGGAGAATATTACGCGCGAGGGCGAGCTCTGGAAGCTCGAAACGACCAACGGCTCTTTCGAAGCGCCGGTCGTCATCAATGCCGCGGGGCTCTACAGCGCCGAGCTCAACAACATGGTGTCCGAGAAAAAGATCACGATCACGCCGCGCAAGGGCGAATATATGCTGCTGGACAAAAAGGTCGGCAACATGCTCTCGCGCACCGTGTTCCAGCTGCCCACCAAAATGGGCAAGGGCGTTCTCGTAACGCCGACCATCCACGGCAATCTCCTCATGGGGCCGACCGCCGTGGATGTCGAAGACCCCGAAGCGACGAACACGACCGCCGCGGGGCTCGAGAGCGTCATGACCCGCGCCCGCAAGAGCGTCCCCGCGCTCCCCGGCAACCGCACGATCACGAGCTTTGCCGGACTTCGCGCGCATGTGGAGCAGGACGAGCACGACTTCATCATCGGCGAGGCCGAGGGCGCGCCGGGGTTCCTCAATGCCGTCGGCATCGAGTCGCCCGGTCTTTCCGCCGCGCCCGCCATTGGCGCGTTCCTCGCCGAGAGCGCGGCATATCTCGTATCCGCGCCGGTCAACAAGAAATACGATTCCACCCGCCCGGAGGTCTATCGCCCGAATGAGATGACCATCGAAGAGCGCGCTGCGTTCGTTGCGGAGCACCCGCTTTACGGCAACATCATCTGCCGCTGCGAGCAGGTGACCGAGGGAGAGATCGTCGACGCCATCCACCGCGTCCCCGGTGCGCGCAGTCTCGACGGCGTGAAGCGCCGCACCCGCGCCGGTATGGGGCGCTGCCAGGCGGGCTTCTGCTCGCCGCGCGTGCTGGAAATTCTCTCGCGCGAGCTCGGCGTGCCGCAGGAGCAGCTCACAAAGAGCGGCGGCGCATCGTTCCCGATCGTCGGCAAAACGAGAAAGGACGGCGAAAACGCATGAATACCTACGATATTGTCATCATCGGTGCGGGCCCGGCCGGTCTCGCCGCCGCCATCGCCGCGAAGGAAGCGGGCGTGGAGGATGTGCTCGTCATCGAGCGTGACAGCGTTCCCGGCGGCATTCTGAATCAATGCATCCACAACGGCTTCGGCCTGCACACGTTCCATGAGGAGCTGACCGGCCCGGAGTATGCCGCGCGCTTCCTGCGCCGCGCCGAGGAGTTGGGCGTTGCCATCCGTCTTTCGACGATGGTGCTCTCGCTCACGAACGAGCGCGTTCTCACCATTACGAGCCGCGAGCGCGGCGTGGAGCAGATCCGCGGCCGTGCCGTCATTCTCGCGATGGGCTGCCGTGAGCGGCCGCGCGGAGCGCTGAACATCCCCGGCTACCGCCCGGCGGGCATTTATTCCGCCGGTACGGCGCAGCGGCTGGTGAATCTCGAGGGCTTTATGCCGGGGCGCGAGGTCGTCATCCTCGGCAGCGGCGACATTGGCCTCATCATGGCGCGCCGCATGACGCTCGAGGGCGCACACGTCAAGTGCGTCGCCGAGCTCCTGCCGTATTCCGGCGGACTCAAGCGCAACATTGTGCAATGCCTGCACGACTATGATATCCCGCTCCTTTTGAGCCACACCGTTGTGGACATCCACGGCAAGGAGCGGCTCGAGGGCGTCACGCTCGCCGAGGTCGGCCCCGACCGCAAGCCGGTACCGGGTTCGGAAAAGTATATTCCGTGCGACACGCTGCTGCTCTCCGTCGGTCTCCTGCCGGAGAACGAGCTTTCCGAGGGCGCGGAAGTGACGCTTGACCGCGTGACCGGCGGCCCGGCGGTGAACGAATCGCTCGAAACGAACGTCCCCGGCATTTTCGCCTGCGGCAATGTGCTGCACGTCCACGATCTCGTGGACTATGTGTCTGAGGAGGCCGCGCGCGCCGGAAAGGCCGCGGCGAAGTTCGTCCGCGGCGGCACGCCGAAGAGTGCGCGCGAGGTGAAGCTCACCGGACGCGACGGCGTGCGCTACACCGTGCCGCAGACCGTCCGCCCCGCCGCGATGGGCGAGAGCGTCGTTGTGCGCTTCCGCGTTGCGAATCCGTACTATGGCAAGTACCTCTCCTGCTATGTGGACGGCGAGCGCATCTCGCACCGCAAAAAGCAGATCATGGCGCCCGGCGAGATGGAGTCGTTCACGCTCACGCGCGAAGCCCTCGGCGAGAGCGCGAAAGAAGTCGTATTCTGTGTGGAGGAGGAATAAATCATGGACCTGACATGCATCCGCTGCCCGATGGGCTGCGCCATCCACGTGGAAATGGAAAACGGACAGGTCGTCTCCGTCACGGGCAACACCTGCCCGCGCGGCGCGGAGTATGCGAAGAGCGAGGCCACCGCGCCCGTGCGCACCGTGACGAGCACCGTCCGCGCAAAGGGCGGCGTGCGCCCGGTCGTCGCGGTGAAAACCGTGCCGGATGTGCCGAAGGGGAAGATCTTCGAGGTGATGGATGCCGTGCGCGCGATGGAAGTCACCGCGCCCGTGCACATCGGCGATATTCTCTGCGAGAATATCGCGGGGACGGGCTCGAATCTCGTTGCCGCCGCCGCGCTCGACGCGGAATAAAACTTAGTAAATCATAGCAAAAGACCGGGGACACGGCGTTGGCCGTGTCCCCGGTTTCCTTATTCTTCGGTTTTGCTCTCGGGCGCTGCGAGATAGGGGTCGGGCTTCAAGAGGCGCTTCCAGTAGCCGTCGAGCAGGTACAAGGGCCCCAGACTCGCGTGGCAGAGGAGGCGGTCCTTCGAGGAGAGCGTCGTGACCGGCGCTTCGGAGTATTTATAGAAGAGGCTGTCATGCCCGACGCAGAGGCCGAGCGCGATGTTGAGCTCCGTCTTTTCCTCGTTGAGCACGAGCGCCTGCAGCACGGGGTTGCAGATGTTCGGCCCGACTTCAAGACAGCGCTCCGGGATGCCGAGCTCCGTTTTATTCACCATGCCGCACTTGCACGCGACGCCCGTGACCTCATACCCCTGCGCACGCAGGACGCGCGCGAGGGCGTTCGCCTCGTGAATCAGCCCCGCGCAGGTGGCGATTCCGATCTTTTTCACGCCGAGGAGCTGCGCAAAGTGCATCGTTTCCTCGATGCGGCTTTTGGTGCCGTAGCCGTCGCGCTCGTTGACCGCCGCGGCGACGGAAAAGGCGTTCTCCTCACCTTTTAAAATCTCCAGTGAGCGCTCCAGCAGCGCTTCGTCTATGTGTTCCGTCCGGCAAAACGGCGGGAACTGCCCGCCCTTGCCGCGGCAGGGGGCACTGCCGCAGTCGATACAGGAGCGATTTTTCTCGTCCATAGCGCTCTATGCCTCACTTCGCGGCGCGGCGCTCTTCCAGCGCGGCGCACACCTCGGCGTATTTGTCCTCGTCGAGAATGTAGTGCTTCTTATAGAGCACATAGCTCGCGTACATGAGCACAAACGGCAGCACCGTCATGCACAGCAGCAGCCCGCGGGACTGCCCCGGCTGGATGGAGGAGATGATGCCGTCGATCTGCGCAAGCTTGGCGGACTCGGTGATCTCGCCGAGGGAGGCCGCGCGCTCAAGCGCGGAGATCTGGTTCGTATACCCCGTGACGCCGAAGATGAGATAGGTAGCGGACGTGACCGCCACGACGATGGCGGAGGCAAGCTTCGTGAAGAACGGGCGGAGAGAGGTGATGATCGCCTCGTCGCGCTCGCCGCGGAGGTATTCGTTGTATTCCACGGTGTTGATGAGCGAGATCATCATGATGAGATAGAAGCCGTACTGACCGAGGTTTGCAACCATGTAGCCCGCGGTGAGCAGCCAGAACTTCACCATGCCGCCGGAGAGCGCCAGCCCGGAGACGATCATAACGGCGTAGCCGATAACCGAGAGCAGCATGAGCTTATCCATCATCTGCTTGCGGCGGAAGCGCTTGGCAAGCATGGGGTAGAAGATCATGAGAAGCGCCGTGGCGGCGAGGCCGACGGTGTTGAAGAGCGAGTACAGCCCGCCCTCGTACCCGAAGGCGAAGTACACATACGTGGAGCCGAGACCGCCCATGACAACGTCGTTGCCGATCTGCTGCAGCAAAAATACGAGCGAGATCCAGAGGATCTGGGGGTTGCCGGTGATGGTGTTCCAGATCTTCTTGAAGCTGACGGGCGGGACTTCCTTCGTATTGTAGTCCCGGCGCTCACGCACGCCGAAGATCGTGGCGCAGAGGAAGAGCGGTGCCAAAATGCAAATTACAAGCGCGACGCGGCCATACGCCGTTGCGGTGCTGCCGCCGAGCGCGCCGCTGCCGGTGGTGAGCATGGGGATGAGGATGGAGGCGATAACGCCGCCGATGCCGGCGAACAGGTTCGTCCGGGACGTGAGCGAATCGCGCACGTGCGGATCGGAGCTCAGCGCCGACACCATGCCCCAGTAGGAGATGTCGTGCATCGTGTAGGTGATCGAATAGAGGAAGTAGATCACGCCGAAAAAGGCGATGAAGCTCCAGCCCTGCAGGCTCGTGTTGAACGCAAGATACACGACCACGGACGTGGAGAGGATGCCGATCACGAGCCACGGCTTGAACTTACCGTAGCGCGAGCGGGTGCGCTCGATGATGTTGCCCATGACGGGGTCGTTGAGCGCGTCGAACACGCGCGCACCGACCATGATCGCCGTCACCGCGCCGAGCTGCGCGGCGGTGAGATGGCGCGTAAACAGGATATAGGTAAAAATGAAGTTGGTGAACAGGTTATAGATCATATCCCGTCCGACCGTGCCGAGGGGGAACATCCAGAGATTGCGCTTATCCGAGGTCACGTTTTTCATGCCTTTTCCTCTTTCTCCCGCAGGGTATAAATCATTATTCAGCGCTCGTTATCGCGGATCTTGCCAAGCGCGCCGCCCGGGTGGCGGCGGACATACTGCGCCGGGGTCTGCGCCACATCCGCCTGCAATATGGCGGAAAGCGCCTGCAAAACGAACATCTCCGCCAGAACGGAGTTGCGCGGCGCGCGGTTGAGCGGGCCGCCCTCTTCGTCCACATGCGCGAGAAGAAGCGCGTCGCTCTCCTTCGCGAGCCAGCTTTCCGCGTTGCCGGTGATGCCGATGACGCGGCAGCCGTTGTTTTTCACGGCGAGCACCGTGGCCTTGAGCTCCATCGTCTCGCCGGAGTTGGAAATGGCGATGACAACATCACCCTCCTCAAGCTGGCCGCAGGAGCCGTGCACCGCCTCCGTGCCGTGGAGGAAGTAGGACGGCGTGCCGGTGGACGAGAGCAGGGAGGCTGCATACGCCGCCACATGGCCGGGCTTTCCGATGCCGGTCACATGGACGCGGTGCCCCGCGGCGCGGCATTCCTCGATGAGCGCAACGGCATCCTCATACGCCTCCGGCGTCTGCTGCGCGAGAAACGCGCAAAATTCCTTCTCTGCCGACGCGGTCAGATGCGCCAGCGCGGCTTTCCCTTCGTTTTTCATGCTTTTTCCTCCTCCAGACGTGCCAGCAGGCCGTAATCCATATCCTCGTATCCGCGCTCGCGCAGCAGCGCCGTTACCTCCGCAAGCGTCGGGAGGCTCGGGATGGCGCCATGGCGCGAAACGGTGATCGCTGCGGCGTGGCTCGCAAACGCCAGCGCCTGGCGCGGCGGAAGCCCCGCGCACCAGAGCGTGCTGAACGCCGCCACAAACGAGTCGCCCGCCGCCGTGGTGTCCGCCACGACGGGCATTTTTACGCTGTTGACCCGCGCAACGCCGTTTTCATTGACGGCGACCGAGCCGTTCCCGCCGAGCGTCACGATGAGGTTTTCCACGCCCTTTTCGCGGAAAATTTCCGCGACGGCGCGCAGATCGTCCTCGTTCACGCCGTTCTCGTCCACGCGGATGGGGTGCCCCGCCATGGCGGCGGCCTCGTGCTCGTTCGGGGAGAAGAACGTGGCGCAGCGGAACAGCTCCGGCGAGACGGGCGCGGCGGGGGCGGGGTTCACCATGACCGGCACACCGGCCTCGTGCGCCCAGTTTGCCACGGCCTCGTTGATCGCCATGGGCAGTTCAAATTGCAGCATGACGAGATTGTAGTTTTTTACTTCATCTTTGATCCACGAGATCTCCTCCACGGTGATCGCGTGGTTCGCGCCGGGGCAGACGACGATGCGGTTGTGCGCGCCGGTTTCCGTGAGCTCCAGTGTGATGGCGGAAACACCGGTCGGCTTTTCGGGGTCTACGTTCACGCGCGACACGTCCACTCCGGCGGCTGCCGCCGCCGCGACGGTCTCGCGGCCATAGGCATCGTTGCCGACGCGGCCGACCATCGTGACATCCGCGCCGAGACGCGCGCACTGCACCGCCTGGTTCGCACCCTTTCCGCCCGGCGCCGTGCGGAACTCGAGACCGATCACGGTCTCGCCAGAGTTCGGCGCTTTTTTCGTAGAGGCGATGAGGTCCATGACGAAGATACCAACAACAAGAATGCGGGGCTTTCGGTTCATTGCGACACTTCCTTTTGTTTTATTCTTTTCCGATGATTGCGCCGCGCTCAGCGCTTGACGACGCCCTTTTGCAGAATGATGTTGGCGTAAAGCGCCGTTTCGCCGGTCTGCACGATATAGCAGGCCTTTTCCGCCTTTTCGTAAAAGGCAAAGCGCTCCACATACCCCGTGCACGAGCCGCCGCGCGCGTCGTACTTTTGGATGATCTTCTCGTATTCGTCCAGAACAGGCAGCTCGAGATCGCGGTCGCACTCGGACTTTGCCATATACAGTACCGGCGTCTCGATGTGGGTATCGAGCGGCATGAGCTGCAAAATGGCGTCCAGCAGTTCCGGGATGCCGAGACCGTCGGCGCGGATGACCTCCGCCGCACCGCGGCGGCTCACCCCGTCCGAGGGGAAGTTGCCGTCGGCAAGGACGATCGTGTCGCCGTGACCCATGGCATAGATCGCCGCAAGCAGCTCCGGAGAAAATACCGGGGAAATGTGGTTGAGCATGGGATGGTTCCTCCTTTTTTGTTCCGAAATATAGAACAAAATGACTACGTTTTTCTGCACAATATCATACCGCTTTTTTCCTGCATCTGCAAGCGTTTTCCCCGTCTCCCGCATGGCAAAAACGCGGCACGCCGCGGCATGGATAAAAATGTCCTCCCGGGTGCTCCGGGAGGACATTTTCGCTATTCTCTTATTGTGTTTACCGGAGCGTGCCGTTCGGCACGTCCAGCACGAGATCAGACATGGCAAAGCTGGCGCAGGGATGGATGTACCCAAACTCGATGTCTGCGCGGCGGCGGCCGTCGGTGCGCGCGGGGACGTACACGCTGCCGGAGAGCAGGCGCGAGCGGCACCAGCCGCATTCGCCGCTGCGGCAGCGCTCCGGCACGCAGATCCCGGCGCGCTCGGCCGCGACGAGCACCGGTTCGTCGGCGGAGACGGGAATTTCGTATTCCTTCCCGCACTGGATGAGCTTCAGCTTGAACGTCTTGCCGCGGATGCCGGCAGGGTAGTCCGGCTGATCCCACGGATTTTTGATCGCGCCGAAGAGCTCGCGGCGCACATACTTCCGGCGCAGGCCGAGCGGCTCGATCTGCGTATCGAGATAATTGTACATGCCCTGCGGGCCGCATAGAAAGATGCTGTACTCCTCGCCGCCGTATTTTTTGATGAGCTCCGCGGTGATGAAGCCGTGCTCGTAGCCCGGTTTTTCCTCGTCGGAGAGGACGTGGACAACATGTACCTTATCGCACGCCGCGGCGACTTCCTCGAGCTCCCTTTTATAGACGATGCCCGCCTCGGTGCGCGAGCCGTAAAGTATCGTGAGATCAAAGTCCTCCAATCCGTCGCGCAGCGCATAGGCCATGGCCATGAACGGCGTGATGCCGACGCCGCCGGCGAGCGCCACGACCTTCTTCGCATCGCGCAGGCGCTCATAGTAAAGCTGCCCCTGCGGCCCGGAGATCGTGAGCTTCTGTCCGACCTGCCAGGTGTCCTGCACCCAGGGGGAAACGAATCCGTTCGGATCGCGCCGCACGGCGATGTTGTATTCGCCGCGCTTCGCCCACGCGGGGCTGCCGCTGAGCGAATAGGCGCGGGTCGTGACCGTTTCGCCGATGTGCGCCGTCACGCTCACGTACTGCCCGGCGCGAAACGGCGCGAGCGGCGCGCCGTCCTCGGACTTGAGAACGATCGTCTTGACGTCCGGGCCATTTTGCCGGATCTCCGCAACGACAACGTGCTGTGCCTCCGGGTGGCGAATCTTTGCCTTTTCGTTCGTCGTGAGCGTTTTGGGCAGAGGCGTTGCCGGGGCCGCCTGGATCGCCGCTTCGCGGACCTTGGGCATATTCTTGAACCGGAGCATGTCGAGCGCCCCGATCAGCTTTACTTTATAGTTGCAGTTTGCCGCCATGTCACTCAAGCCTCCTCTGCTCTCATTTCGGCAAGGGTCTTTTTCGCGAGTGTATCGCCGCTGAAGATCGCGGAGTTATAGCCGTCGCCGCGAATGGACGCCGCGCCGACGAATTTCAGCCCCTTGACCGGGAACTCGGTGCCCATCATCATCATGCGCGGCATCATGTTGTCCCAGTCCTTCAGCTCGAAGCCGTAGGCGGAGCCCTCCGGCGTGTTTACGTAGTTGCACATCGTCCACGGCGTTGCGATCTCGATCTCCTCGATGTACGGCGTGACGGTGATGCCGGTGCGCTCCTCAAAAAGCCCAATGAGCTTTTCGGCAAAGTCGGTCTTGGTTTTTACATAATCGTCCTGCTCCACGTCCGCCCAGGCGTCGGCCATGAACGTACTCGTGAGCGAGAGGACGCACGTCCCCTCCGGCGAAAACATCGGGTTCACAACGTTATAGCAGACCATGACCTGGTTGCAGTTGGTCTCCAGGCGCTTGCCGGTCTCGTATTCCTTGGCGCTGTTTGCCGAGGTCGGGAGGAAGATCGTATAGTCGTGGATGCCGATCTCCTCCGCCGATTTATCCAGCCCGAGGTAGACAACGAACATGCGCGCCGAATAGGTGCGGGCGTTGCCGAGCTTTACCATCCGCTCGGGGACGACCTCCGGGGGGCACATCGCAGCGTAGACCATGTTCTGGTTCATGTTGCAGAGGATGTAACGCGTTTCCACCTCGCCGCACGTCGTTTTCACGCCGCGGACGGCCTTATTTTCGTCAAAGAGGATCTCCGTGGCGGTGCAGTTCATCCACACCTCGCCGCCCATTTTCCGGAAGCATTCGAGAAGGCCGGTCGTGAGCTCGTTGCTCGTCTTGTCCGGGATCCAGGCGCCGTGGTTTACGTACAGCCAGAGCATGTTCACATATTGCAGGAACGAGAGATGATCCATGTCCACGCCGAGATAGCCCCAGTAGGTGCCCATGATGTCCTGCGCGAGCTTCGGCATTTTCATCGCCCGGAATACCTCGTTCACCGTGTAGCTGCCGAGACGCAGGAAGTTGGGGAAGTGCTCCTGCATGTACTTCGGGTCGGTCTTTCCCGCAACGCTGAGCGAATAGTCGCCCGCCTCGTGGAACTCGGTGCCGAGGTCAAAAAGGTCCTGGATCGACTTGCGGCAGCCGGGGACAAGCCGCTCCATTTCGTTGACAAACTCCTTCACGGTGCAGGGGAGCGTCGCGTCGATGTGGGTCTTGCCGTCGGACGCGGTGGTGATGACGCGAAAGTTGTCCGGCACCATGTGCCACGGGATATCCAGCCCATACTCCTCGCACGTTTTGCGGCAGCCGCCGGGATTTTCCTTGCTGCCCCATTCGCAGATCTCGTGCAGCGCGGTTTCAAACTCAAAGCGCCCCCGGCGGAAGCTCGAAGCGCAGCCGCCCGGAAGGTTGTGCCGCTCGACAAGAAGCGTCTTTTTGCCGCCCTTCGCCATCCGGCAGGCCGCCGCGAGACCGCCGTTGCCCGCGCCGATGACTACGGCATCGTATTTTTGCATGGTCTTGTCCTCCTTCAATGTTTTCGCGCTTGCTCTTCGTGGTATTACCACGCGATTCCACCTATAAGAATATATACCGTGCCGCCCGTTCGTCAAGCGCTGCCGGGCGATTTCATCGGTTTAGCAAAATCCGGCCGTTGACTTTTGCGTATAATGCGGGTAAACTGTGGCTGAATAAACGTGGTATTTCCACGTGCATTTGTCGGAGGAATGGACGATGGGCTACAGCAAGATCGCCGCGCTTTCGCTGACAGATCTTTTCGTGCAGCAGATCGAAAATATGATCCTCTCCGGGGAGCTCGCCATCGGCGAGCGGCTGCCGCCGGCGCGGGAGCTCGCGGTGAAGATGGGCGTTTCGCGCACCGTCGTGACGGCGGGGCTGGTGGAGCTCGAAAAGCTCGGCTTTGTGGAGATCAAAGCCCGGCAGGGTGTGTACGTCTGCGATTACCGGCGGCGCGGCACGATGGAAACGCTCGTGGCGATCATGCGCTACAACGGCGGCGCGCTGCGGCAGAACGAGGTGCGTTCCCTGCTCGAAACACGCGACGCGATGGAGAGCATGTGCATGCGTCTCGTTATCGAGCGCTCGGACGCCGCCGCGCTCGAGGCGCTCGCGCCGATCCTCGAGAGCATTCGCACCGCGCGCGACGCCGACGAGGCCGCGGAGAATGTCTTTCTCTTCCATCACGAGCTCGCGGTGCTCTCCGGCAACGTGCTCATGCCGCTTTTGTACCACTCCTTCCGCCCGCAGAGCGTGTATCTCTGGACGATCGACTGCAAGCGCGGCGGCATACAGCAAATGTATGAATCGAAGCTCTCGCTCTATACCGCCCTTCTGAACAGCGACACCGGCGAAGCCATCCGCCTTACGCACGAGCGGATTGCCCGCGCTCTCGACGCGCTGCCCCTCTTCGGGGCATAAAAAATTCCCGCTTTCCGAACGGAAAGCGGGAAGCTTTTTTTATCGCAGCTTTTTGAGTTCTTCGAGCACCGAGTACGGTATCGCAAGATTACCGCAGCCCGTGCCCATGGAGATGTGCGTTTTGCGGGTGCCGTGGTAGTCGCTGCCGCCGGAAACGCCCATGCCGTATTTCTCCGCGGCGCGCAGCAGCCACGCGGTCTGCTCGGCGGAGAACTCGGAGTAATACGCCTCCAGCGCCCGGATGCCGAGCGCCTTTGCCGTTTCGATCAGCTCGATGAGCTCCGGCTCGGGGTAATAGTACTGCATCGGGTGCGCGAGCACCGGCACGCCGCCCGCGGCGACGATCGTCTCCACGGCTTTCGCAATGGAGATACGGCGCTTCGGCAGATAGTACGGCTTGCCCTCGCCGAGGTACTTTTCAAATCCTTCCTTCACGGAGGAGATGTACCCCTTGCGCATGAGATGCTCGCAGAAGTGCGGGCGGCCGAGCACCGAATCCGGGTACTCCTCGCGCAGCTGCGCGAGAGAGATATCAAACCCGTCGCGCTCGAACATCGCGGCGATCTTCTCGTTGCGCTCGTCCCGCTCGGTCTTCACCCAGTCGAGCACCGGGCGGAGCTGGGGAGCAGCAGGGTCAATGAAGTAGCCGAGGATGTGGACGTTGTTGTCGCGGTAGTCCGAGGACACCTCGATCCCCGGCACGACCTCCACGCCGAGCTCCGCCCCGGCGCGCATCGCCTCCGGCACGCCGGAAACGCTGTCGTGGTCGGTGATGCTCACGGCGGCAAGGCCGAGAGCCGCCGCCTTTTCCACCGCGGTGCGCGGCGAGTCCGTGCCGTCCGACGCGGTGGTATGGATATGCAGGTCAATATAACTCATGGATGAATGCGCTTCCTTTTGCGGAGAGTTTGCCCGTCAGGGCTTCCAGTCGTAGCTGCCGCTATTCTGGCTGCCGTTTTGGCCGTTATTCTGGCCGTAGGGGTTCTGGGTATAACCGCCCTGCTGGCCATAGGGGTTCTGCCCGTAACCGCCCTGGCCATACCCGCCGCCGTAGCCGCCGGAAGGGTACTTGGGGCTGTCGCCGTACTGGTTCCAGCCGGGCTGGCTATCCTTGCAGAGCCAGATGAGCAGAATGATCTGCCCGACAACGGGAACAAAGTTCAGGAAAAACCATGCGCCGCTGCGGCCGATATCGTGCAGACGCCGCCAGCAGACACCGAGGCCGGGCAGGAACACGGCAATGTTCCAGAGTGAGAGCAGCAGCGAAGGAAAGCTGCTGTCGGTATTGCGGACAAGCGCGGTGAGGACCGCGGTCACCGCCCAGTTGAGCAGCGCGAAGTACCAGTACTCGCTCCGCCGCGCGCGGCCGGAAAAGCAGAGATACTTCTGGAATACGGATGTGATGGCGTCCTGAAAGCTCATTGTTTTGTCTCCTTCCGGTTGGTCTTTTTCTGTATGGGAATATAGTATCGTACTTTACGGTCGTTTGCAAGAGCCGCGGCGGCGGGTTTCCGCATGGGTTTTCTTCACCGTATTTATATCTTCTTTATATACTTCCCTCTTTTGGCCAACATTTTTGCTATCTTTTTTCAAAAAAGTACAGAATGTTCGATTTTTCTATTGCTATGGGGCGGATTCCGGCGTATAGTGGACGGGCATGTTGTTTTTGGAGGGATTTTCGTGATTGCTTCGTTTTTCGCCGGATTAAAGAGAGAGTTTTCCGGCTACAACGCCGCGAGACTGATGAAGGACGTTCTCGCCGGTCTTACGGTATGCGCCGTGGCGCTGCCGCTGGCGCTCGCGTTCGGCGTTTCGTCCGGCGCTTCCGCGGCGGCAGGTCTCGTTACGGCGATCATCGCCGGTATCGTCATTGCGCTGCTCGGCGGCGCGTCGTTCCAGATCTCCGGCCCCACCGGCGCGATGAGCGCGGTGCTCGTCGGCATCGTGGCAACGCACGGGCTGCAGGGTGTGTTTTTCGCGTGCTTTGCCGCGGGGGTCTTGCTGCTGCTCGCCGGTGTGCTCCGGCTCGGGCGGCTCATCAGCTTCATTCCGATGCCCGTCATCATGGGCTTCACGTCTGGCATTGCGATCATCATTGCGCTCGGCCAGATTGACAATTTCTTCGGCACAACGTCCGAGGGACTTACGAACATTGAAAAGCTGCTCTCCTACGGGCGGCTCGGCTTCCATGTGAACTGGCAGGCGGCGCTCATCGGTCTGCTCGTTGTGGCGATCATGATCCTCTGGCCGAAAAAGTGGGGCGCGCGCGTCCCCGGCTCGCTCGTCGGCATCATCGTGGCCGCCGTCGTTGCGGGCGTATTCCACATGGATTCTCTCGCCACCGTCGGCGACATTCCCCGCACGCTGCTGCTCGCTGACCGGCTGGATCTCTCGTCGCTCAATTTTGCGATGGTCAAAGACCTTCTCTCGCCCATCGTGACGATCGCAGCGCTCGGCATGATCGAGAGTCTTCTCTGCGGCGCCTCCGCCTCGCGCATGAAGGGCGAGAAATTCAACGCCGATCAGGAGCTGATCGCGCAGGGCGTCGGCAACATTCTGCTGCCGCTCTTCGGCGGCGTGCCCGCCACGGCGGCCATCGCCCGCACGAGCGTGGCGGTCAAGTCCGGCCAGCAGACGCGCCTGACGAGCGTTTTCCACTCGGTGTTTTTGCTCGCGTCCATGTTCCTGCTCGGCGGCGTGATGGCGCGGCTGCCGCTCTCGGCGCTCGCGGGCGTGCTCATGGTCACGGCGTGGCGTATGAACGACTGGGCGGGCATCCGCTATGTGTTCCGCCACCACTTCAAATCCGGCATCAGCCAGTTTCTGCTCACGATGGTCGCGACGGTCGTATTCGATCTCACGGTGGCGATCCTGCTCGGCGTTGTCTACTCCGCCATTTTGTACATGGCCAAGTCCAGCCAGATCCGCGTGAGCTTTTCGGCCATCGACACAAACAAGCTCCGCGCCATCGACGGCAAGCCGCCGATCCTCGAATCGGCGGGCGTGGCGTATGTGACGGGTGCGCTGTTCTTCGGCGCGGTGGACGAATTCAACCACCGTATGGCGGAAATGCCCGCCTACGACCACGTGATCCTCTCGATGCGCGGCATGCCGAGCGTAGACGTGTCCGGCGCGCAGGCGATGCTTGAGCTGTGCCAGAGCCTGCTCGCGCAGGGCAAGACCGTTGCCTGCTGCGGCATGAGCGAGAGTGTCCGGCGCTACTTTGACCGCGCCGGGATCACCGAGGTCCTTGGCGAGAGCGCGTATTTCTGGAGCGCCGACCAGGCGATCCTCGATCTGCTGGATGAGGAGATCGTAGAATAAGTGATATAGATGCTTTGAGCCGCGGAGGAAGCTTTCCTCCGCGGCTCATTGCTTTTTATTCGTCCTTTTCCGTTTCGGCGGCGCGGATGCGGCGGTACATATCCTGCATCTGGCGGTCGATGTCGGCGATCTTGCCGGAGACGGCGAGCATTTCCTCGTTGATGCCCTCCGGCAGGCGGGATTTGTCGGCCTTGTAGCGGATGTCGTGCTCCAGGCTCGCCCAGAAATCCATGGCGATCGTGCGGATCTGTATCTCGGCCACAACGTACTCCGTCCGGTCGGAGAGATAGACCGGCACGCGGATATCGAGATGGAGCGAGCGGTAGCCATTGTAGTTTGGCGTCTGGATATAGTCCTGGCGCTTGACGATCTCAATATCCTTCTGCCGCTCGAGCATTTCGGCGACGCGGTACACATCGTCAATATAGCTGCACACCACGCGCACGCCTGCAATGTCGTTCACGCGCTCGCGCGCCGTCTCGATGGAGACCGGCAGACCCTTTTTCACCAGCTTTGCAGCGATGCTCTCCGGCGTTTTCACGCGGCTTTCGATGTGGTGGATCGGGTTGCGGGCATAGAGGACGTTGAATTCGTCGTTGAGGATTTCAAATTTCAGCGTGAGCTGGCGCGCGGCGGCCTCGTAAAGATTGCGCATCACGAGAAAATCGCGCAGGGCGCCCTGCAGCTCCGGCTTCTTTTCGGCTTCGTTCATGGTTTCTCCTTTGTATTGCCGCGGAGTGAAAACTCCCTCAGTCAGCGGCTCTGCCGCTGCCAGCTCCCTCAAAGAGGGAGCCTTTTTAAATAGCCTTCCTCTCTGAGGAAGGTGGCTCGCCGAAGGCGAGACGAAAGGAGTTTATATTTTCAGTATACCACGGTCCCCGAGCCGCGCACAAGCGGCGGGAACTTTTTTCTCCCGCCGCGCGTCCAAAAGATAGAATGACTCCCAAAGGAGGAAAATCTATGAAACGCTTTATCGCCCTGATCCTCGCGCTCAGCGCGCTGTTGTCTCTGGCCGCGTGCGGCGGCACAAACGCCTTTGCCCTTGCCGAGGCGCGCTACCCGGAGAGCGCGCCGTATCCGGATGAGACGAAATATTCCGGTGCGAAGTACGACTCGGTCTACGACGCCTGGGCGGCCGATCGCCGGGCGCGCAACGCCGCGGCCACCTCGGCCGACGGCGCGACGGATGAGTATCTTCGCGCGGCGCTGCCCGCGCTTCTCTCGGGCTCGGACGGCGAAAACGCCGTGTGCTCGCCGGTGAGCGTTTACATGGCGCTCTCGATGCTCGCAGAGGTCACGGACGGCGAGACTCGCGCGCAGCTCCTCTCGCTGCTCGGCGCGGACAGCATTGAGACCCTGCGCCGGACCGCCGGGAACGTCTGGGCGGCGAACTACCAGAACGACGGCGCGGTGACGAGCATTCTCGCCGACTCGCTCTGGCTCTCCGACAGCATGGACTACAACACCAATACTCTCGCCCGCCTCGCGGACAGCTACTATGCCTCCGCTTACCGCGGTGAAATGGGCTCCGAAGACTTCAACGAGGCATTGCGGAGCTGGATCAACGAGCAGACGGGCGGCCTTCTTAAGGAGAGCGCCGGCGGCCTTTCGCTCCCGCCCGAGACGGTGATTGCGCTCGCCTCGACGATCTACTTCCGCGCAAAGTGGGGCAGCGAGTTCTTGAAGAGCAAAACGGCGGACGGCGTTTTCCATGCGCCGGACGGCGATATTACGCACAAATTCATGCACGAGACCATGGAGAGCACGTATTACGCGGCGGACAACTTTGCCGCCGTCGGCAAATATCTCGAGGGCAGCGGCACGATGTGGTTCCTGCTGCCGGACGAGGGCGTGACGCCGGAAGAATTGCTCACCACCGGCGCAGTCGACTTCCTGCTCTCGCAGGAGAATGCCGAGAGCAAATATATGATCATTGACCTTTCGGTGCCGAAGTTTGATGTATCCGCCGACACCGAGCTTTCCGCCGCGCTTCACTCGCTCGGCGTGACGGACGTGTTTGACGCAGATACCGCCGATTTCTCCCCGCTTATGGATAACGCCGACGGCATTTTCCTCTCGCAGGCGAAGCACGCCGCGCGTGTCGCTATTGACGAGGAGGGCGTGGTCGCCGCAGCCTACACCGTGATGCTCGCATGCGGGGCGGCCATGCCGCCGGAGGAGCGCGTGGACTTCACGCTCGACCGGCCATTCCTCTTCGCCGTCACCGGCGCGAGCGGCGCGGTGCTCTTTGCGGGGATCCTGAACACCCCGGTCTGAGCCGGGGCGCGCCCAAATTATCTTAACGGAAGCATAAAAATGTCCGCCCGTGAGGCAATAGCTCACGGGCGGACATCTTTTGTTTATGGATCAAATAACATAATCGTAGCCGCCGGGGTCGGTGTGCATAAGATCGGCGAGCGTGTACTTGTCCAGATAGTCGCGGATGACCTTGTCCAGTCCCTTCCACAGGCCGAGCGTACGGCACTCCGCCGCGCGCGGGCAGACCTCCGCGCCGGGTTCCAGACAGGCAACGGGCGCCATGGACTCCTCCGTCACGCGCAGGATGCTCCCCACCGTGTACTGCTCCGGCGCCTTCGTCAGCCGGTATCCGCCGCCCTTTCCGCGCACGCCGGTCAGCAGCTTTGCTTTTACCAGCAGCTTGATGATGCTCTCCAGATATTTTTCGGATATATCCTGCCGCTCCGCGATCACCTTCAGCGGGATAAACCCGTCCGCCGGATGCTCGGCCAGATCGACCATGACGCGAAGCGCATATCGTCCTTTGGTTGATATCAGCACGTTCTGTTGCCTCCTTTAACGATCAACGCTATTATATAGCAGGGAAGTGGGTAAATCAACACAAAAATTTTGCGCCAACTATTGACAAACGGGTACCGCCGTTTTATAATCCTTACAAACCTACGAGAAAGGTTGGTATTAAAATGCTCTTTTACTCAGGCCTCCGATGTAGACGATGCAGTTGACCCGAAGCGCGGGCACCGCGGCACATCAACAAACTCTCTATTTTATATTTCATTCAGGAGGAATTTATCATGAGTAAGATCTATACATCCGCCGACCAGCTCATTGGCCACACCCCGCTGCTGGAGCTTGTTCATATTGAAAAGTCCGAAGGCCTGGAAGCGAAGGTTCTGGGCAAGCTGGAATACTTCAACCCCGCCGGAAGCGTGAAGGACCGCATCGCCAAGGCGATGATCGACGACGCTGAGCAGAAGGGCCTGCTCAAGCCCGGCTCCGTGATCATTGAGCCGACCTCCGGCAACACCGGCATCGGTCTGGCTTCCGTGGCCGCCGCGCGCGGCTACCGCATCATCATCGTCATGCCCGAAACCATGAGCGTGGAGCGCCGCCAGCTGATGAAGGCCTATGGCGCGGAGCTGGTGCTCACCGAGGGCGCCAAGGGCATGAAGGGCGCGATCGCCAAGGCCGACGAGCTCGCCAAGGAGATCCCGAACAGCTTTATCCCCGGCCAGTTTGTAAACCCGGCCAACCCGGCCATTCACCGCGCGACCACCGGCCCGGAGATCTGGGAGGACACCGACGGCAAGGTCGATATCTTCGTGGCGGGCGTCGGCACGGGCGGCACGGTCACCGGCGTTGGCGAATATCTGAAGAGCCGGAACCCCAACGTGAAGGTCGTCGCCGTAGAGCCCGCCTCCTCCCCGGTTTTGAGTAAGGGCGTCGCCGGAAGCCATAAAATTCAGGGCATCGGCGCGGGCTTTGTCCCCGACGTGCTGGACACGAAGGTCTACGATGAGGTCATCGCCGTAGAGAACGAAGACGCCTTTGCCGCCGGCCGTCTTGTCGGCCGGAAAGAGGGCGTGCTGGTGGGCATTTCCTCCGGCGCCGCCGTGTGGGCCGCGATCGAGCTCGCGAAGCGGCCGGAGAACAAGGGCAAAACGATCGTTGCCCTGCTGCCGGATACCGGCGACCGGTATCTCTCTACGCCGCTGTTTGCGGACTGAGAGGCAAAATACAGGGAGGCTGCTTTCACGGCAGCCTCCCTTTACTTTCTGAAAGGAGCAATATCACATGATCCCAACACCGGAAGAAGCGTGGGCTCTGCTCTGCGAATACAATCAGGGGGAGTTTCACAGGAAGCACGGGCGCATTGTAGGCGACGTACTGCGCTGGTACGCCATAAAGCTCGGATACGAGACCGAGGCGGACTTCTGGGAAGCCGTCGGTATTTTGCACGATCTGGATTTTGAGCAATGGCCGGAGCAGCATTGCACGAAGGAGCAGGAGCTTTTGCGGCAGCGGGGCGTGGACGAGCGCCTGATTCATGCCGTTGTGAGCCACGGATACATGCTGACCGTGGATGTTGCGCCGGAGCACGAGATGGAAAAGGTGCTTTACGCGGCGGACGAGCTGACCGGGCTGATCGGAGCGGCGGCGCTCATGCGGCCGTCCGGGAGCGTCCGGGACATGGAAGTGAAGTCCGTAAAGAAGAAGTACAAGGACAAAAAGTTTGCCGCGGGCTGCTCGCGCGAGGTGATCGAGCGCGGCGCGGCCATGCTGGGATGGGAGCTCGATACGCTGATCGCCCAGACGCTGCAGGCCATGCAGGCGAGCGCGGCCGTGGCGTGACGGTGCGGGGACAATCCCTCCGTCAAACCCTCCGGTTTTGCGTAAGCGTAAAATAAGAGAGCGGATTGAAGAAGGAGTTCCAGTTTGCGATAATG
>CAVEQS010000015.1:0-56949 GCA_963618015.1 bacterium
TTTTCCGAACGGGCGAAAACACGGAGAAATATTCCGGAAAATCGTTGAGATTTTCGCTTTTCTGCGGTACAATGTGAACAATTACAGGCTTTATGCCGCTGTTCGGAAAAGTACACTTTTCCGAACAGCGGCATACTTTATATAATGTCACAAAGAAGAAAATCGGAGCCGGTCAAACGCTGACCAGCTCCGATTTTCATAAATGCGCCAGATGCAGAGCGAACCAGGCAATGACCCCGGCGATGGCGCCCGCCGCGGCGTAGAGTGGCGCGCGCAGCCGGGAAAAGAAGCTGCCGGTCGTGCGCTTTCCGCCGCCGAGATAACTGTCCGCCGCGGCACGCGCCTGGCGCAGCACGTCCTTTTCGCTCACGCCGGACTGCCCGGCATAATCCTCGCGGATGATGAATATGGCCTGCTCGAATACCTTCGGGTCAGGCGATTTTACAACGATGACTCTTTTGGAGATTCCTTTGACCACGGGGAACTCTTCCTCCTCCCGGCAGCGGTTCTTCTCCAAGCATAACCGGTTTTTGCCATCCTTATTCGGTTTCCGGCGCACTTTTCCGAATCGCAGCCAGCCGCGGCGCAGCCGTTCCCTTCCGTTCATTTGCGTTCCTCCAGCCGGATGGCAAGGACAGTCATGTCGTCCTTGTACCCATAGCGCTCACCCGCCTCATGCACGACGCTGCGGGCGAGAGCGCGCATGTCCGTGCCGTCGTCATCCAGCAGCAGGCGGCGGAGCCACGCATCGTCCTCGCGCGTCACGACGCCGTCGCTTGCGATGACTGCAAGCGCGCCGGGGCGGATGTGCAACCGCACGACGTCCGGCGGTTCGCCCTCTCCGGCGAGCACCCCCGCCGCCATCGTCTCGCCTTTAACGCGGCGGACATTGCGCCCGCTGCGGATGTACGAGGGCGCAGCGCCGTATTTATAAAACCCGGCCTGCCCGGTGAAGAGGTCGATGCACATGAGATCGATGGCGGCGTAGCCCCAGCTCTCGCCGCTTTTGAGGAGCATGACGGAATTCAATATCTTCATGGCCGTTGCAGGCTCCACGCCGGAGCGGAGAAAACGCTCCAAGATGCGCACCGCCGATATGGATTCCTTTGCCGCCTGCTCGCCGCTGCCCATGCCGTCCGAGAGGAGAACGCACAATACGCCCTGCTCGGTTTTAAAATACGTCCCGCGGTCGCCGGAGACCGGTTCTCCCTCCTTTTTCACCGCCGCCACGCCGACCGACACGGCAAGCGGCTCGGCCTCCAGCAGCACAAGGCGCGTATCGTCCCGGTTGAAGGAGGCCGGGCGGCACATGCGAACGCCCAGCGCGTCGGAGACCTCCTGCATATAGTCCGCCTCGCGAAAGAGGATTGGGAGACGCGCGCTTTCGATCACGGCGCGGAGCCGCCCGGTCGGGTCACGAAAAACAGACACCTCTGCGTCAATGTCGAGCGAGTTGAGATACCGGACGAGCCGCCGCTCGGCGATGGTGTCCGAGCCGTTCGCGCAGCGAAGATCCTCGCTGATCGCATCGAGTACCCCGGCGAGATACCGGTACTGCCCATAAGCCGCCATGCGGTTTTCCTTCAGGCGCGAGCGGAGCTGCCGCCGGTAGATGAGCGCGCGAAGCTCGGAGTTGACTGCCGCGGTGAACGGCGCGGAGCTTTTGCACTGCTCGCGGAAGCGTGCCGGTAGGTCGGCAAGCTCCAGATGTCCCCGGCGGCGCATGGCCGCGGTGGCGTCGTTCAGGAGCGTCAGCGTGTCCATGTAGTTTTCCTGCCAGCACTTTTCCTTCCGTGGGCAGCGGACGCAGACCTCCTCCGCCGCGCGGTCGTACACGGTGGCGATGTCGGCATCGTTTTCCTTACTCTCCACACTGCGGCGCACCGTTTCATAGAGCTCGCGGAAAGCATCCGCCAGAGCGCGCGTCCGCCCGGCGGTGTACCGGCGCATACCGCGTTCCCCCTCGCCGAGAGCGGGGCGCTGCACCATGGAGACGATGAACGTCATCGTCTTGGCCGGGAGCACAAAGAAGATCACCGAGGCGCAGAACGCCTCATAGAGCGCCGGGAGACTGGGGTTCGTCTCCCAGTTCCAGAACACGGCGAGCGTATTGGCCGCAAGGAAGATCAAAAGAAACACGAGCCGCCCCTGCCGCTTGAGAACACCGGACATGAGCCCTGCGAAGCCGTAGCAGATCGTGAAGATCGGCGTGCCGGGAAAGGCAATGTCCATGGAGAGCCCGGTGATGACGCCGATGAGCGCGCCCTCTGCCGCACCCGCACCGAACGAGGAGATCATCACGCACAGCACCGCCGCCACGCGGCCGAGGCAGAGCACGTCCATGATCGTGACGCGCGCGAGCGCCATCAGCGCGCAGCAGAGGATCAAAACGCCCCCCGCTTCGCGCCGCAGCTCCTCCCGCTCCAGCCGCAGCCGTTCGGCGGTGAGCGCCATGTGGAAGAGATACGCTGAAAGCCCCGTAAGGACGACCTCGGTGGCGAGATTGACCGCCACGGTAAGCTGCAAGAGCTTATCGAAGGCATTGAGCGCCCCCGTCGCGCCCATCACGGCAGCGGCAACGGCGGGCATGAACCACGCCCGGTGCGCGATCGCCGTCTCCCGCAGGAGAAACGCCGTCGTGAATACGAGCACGAGCGCCGCCATATACCGCAGCGCCCACGCGAGCGAGCCGGAGACAAGATATCCCGCCGCCGCGCCAAGGACGCACGCGAGCCCGCCGAGTCCGCCGCCCGAGCGCGCTGCCATCGCCACGCCGAACGGCGCGCACGAGCCGAACACGCGCACACAGCCCGTCACAAAGCCCAGCGCGAAATGCGTGCCGAGCGAGGCGGCCTTGACCGCCGCGGGACGGTTGATGCGCAGCGTCTCCCCTTTCCACGGATTTCGCAGCAGCACGGTCTTATCTCCCAATGACATACATTTAACCCCCAACAGAATATAAACCAAGCATAGCCCGCCGGGGGAGTAAAGGCGGTCGTTCGGCGCTGTCATATTGGGGTTTTTCCGCCTCGGAAATGACCGGAAATAATCCGCGCGGAGAAAGGAAAAAGACCCATCCGAAGATGGGTCTTAGTGCGTCGAAAAATGCTTCAGTTGCCGGTTTTGTCGAGCTGACGCTGGCGGGCGAAATTCTGCATGCCGTCGGTCATGGAGTCGAGACGGCTGAGCATGCGCCCCGCGCCGTAAGCGGTGCAGGAGAGCGCGTCGTCTGCAACGTGCGCTTCAATGCCGGTGCGCTCGGTGACGAGGCGGTCAATGCCGTACAGCAGGCTTCCGCCGCCGGACATGACGATGCCGTTTTCGGAGATGTCCGCCACCAGCTCCGGCGGCGTGCGCTCGAGCACCATGTGGACGGTCTCGAGGATGGTCTCCGTCGGCTCGGCGAGCGCTTCGACCATTTCGTCAGAGTTGAGCGTGATAGTGCGCGGGAGGCCGGTCATCAGGCAGCGGCCCTTGACCTCCTCGTAGCTGACCTCGGGGCGCTCCTTGACGCAGCCGATACTCTTTTTGAGCTCTTCCGCCGTGCGCAGGCCGATGAGCAGGTTGTGCTTACGCCGGACATATTTGACGATCGCCTCGTCAAATGCCTCACCGGCCGTTTTGATGGATTCCGACTCCACCACGCCGTTGAGCGATACGACCGCCGCTTCCGTCGTGCCGCCGCCGATGTCGATGATCATGTGGCCGTCCGGACGGTTCACGTCAAGACCCGCGCCGACCGCCGTGGCGACCGCCGAGGGGACAAGATACACCTTGCGTCCGCCCGCTTCAATGACGGCGTTCACGATGGCGCGCTCCTCCACACCGGTAATGCTGCCCGGCACGCACACGAGCACACGCGAGCGGAACAGGCTGAAACTTGTCACGCGGCGGATGAATTCGCGCAGCATTTCGCAGGTCATGTCGTAATCGGAAATGACGCCCGCGGAAATGGGGTGGACGGAGACGATGTTCGCCGGCGTGCGGCCGAGCATTCTCCGCGCGTCCTCGCCGACCTTGAGCACGCGGCCGGTCTGGCGATCCATCGCCACGACCGTCGGCTCACGCAGGCGGATGCCGCTTCCGGCAACATAAAGAATGGTCGTATCGGTACCTAGGTCGATGGCAATATCTTTTTCGATAATGGAGGACAGAATAGGCATAGTCAAATTCCCTTCAAAAGCGATTAAATTCTTCTGTTATTCTTCCCGGTGGCAGGCAAGCGCCGCGCCGCGGACACTCTTTGCCCCGGCGGTCAGCAGCATGCGCGCACATTCGGAAAGCGTGGAACCGGTGGTGATGATATCGTCGATAAGCAGGATATTCTTCCCGCGCACCGCGTCCGCGGATCGGACAACGTAGCAGCCGGAGATGTTCGCCCGGCGCTCCTCCGGCGAGTGCAGCCGGGATTGCGGCGAAACGTCCCGCGATTTTCGCAGCAGCGGCACGGCTTTTGTTCCGAGAACCTCCGCCGCTGCTTCCGCAAGGATCTGCGCCTGATCGTATCCGCGGCGGCGATAGCGCTTTGCGCTCAGCGGCACCCACGAAATAAGATCAAAATCGTTGATGCCGCGAGAGAGCAGATCCTCGCCGAGCAGACGGCCAAAAACCTTTCCGCGCGACGGGGCGTTGCTGAACTTATAGGTAAGCATGCCCTGCCGCACAGGCTCTTCGTAGTAAAAGGGCGCGGTGTAGACGCGGACAAAGTCGCATTTGCGCTCGATGTCCGCCGTATGCGGAAGCTTCCTGCGGCAGGTTTCGCACACGCCGTCCCCGCTTTTCTCCAAAATCGCACCGCAGAAAGCGCAGCGCGGCGGGAAGAAAAAGTCGAGGACAAGCTCTTTCAGGCTCATATCAAACCTCTCCGGCCAGACGGGCGCGCAGCCCGCTGTACCGGCGCGTTTTACGGCCGTTTTCGATCATGGCCTGCACGATCGCCGTTTCTCCGACAACGACAAGAAGCTCTCGCGCGCGCGTAACGGCGGTATAGAGAAGATCGCGGCTCAAAAGCCGCGCCGGGGCGCGTCCCGCGGCTAGCACAACGGCGCGATACTCGCTGCCCTGCGCCTTGTGCACCGTGACGGCGAAGGCGTGATCGAGCTCGCCGAGCTGTTCAAAGGCGTACCACGCGAGCTTTTCGTCGAAGTCGATCCAGATAAGTTCGCTTTCCGTGTCGATGCGCAGAATGGTGCCGAGATCGCCGTTAAAGATGCCCGTTCCAACCTCGGGAGCCGAACCGGGCGCGGCGTTTCCGGCCATGATCGCCTCGGCGTCGCCGCCTTTACACCATACTATATCATAGTTGTTCCGGATTTGCATCACCCGATCGCCCTCCCGGAACACAGTTTCGCCAAAAATTTTTTCTTTTTTTCCGGGCGCTGGCGGATTGAGTGCCTGTTGTAAGCGCTCGTTGAGCGCGTAGGTGCCGGATTCGCCCTTGCGCGTCGGCGTGAGCACCTGGATATCGCCGGACGGGATGCCCATGCCGCGCGGCAGGCGCTCGCTGCAAAGCTCTGCCACGGTCGCGGCCAGCCGCTCGCCCGAGGGACGCTGCAAAAAGAAGAAATCGCCCTTGTTTTCGCGCAGCTCCGGCGTTTCGCCGCGGTTGATGCTGTGCGCGTTGCGGATGATGCGGCTCTCGCCGCTCTGGCGGAAGATCTCCGTCAGGCGCACCGCCGCCACGGCGTGCGAGCGCAGCACATCGAGGAAAAAGCTCCCCGGCCCGACGCTCGGCAGCTGGTCGGCGTCGCCCACCAGCACAAGGCGGCAGCCCTTCGGCAGCGCCTTCAAAAGCGCCTGGATAAGCGTTATGTCAACCATAGAGCATTCATCAAGAATGACGGCCCCGCAGCGAAGCGGGTCGCTCTCGTTCTTGCGGAACGTAAGCTCGTCGCCTTCGGCCGCCCACGCCGCACCAAGCAGGCGGTGGATGGTGTAGGCCTCGCGGCCCGTAAGCTCTGTCATGCGCTTGGCGGCGCGCCCGGTCGGCGCGGCGAGAAGGCAGTCGAGCTGCATATCGTCATAGAGGCGCAGTATGGCCTGAATGATCGTTGTTTTGCCGGTGCCGGGGCCGCCGGTTACGGCGAGCAGCCGCCGCTCACAGGCGAGGCGGATGGCCTCCTTCTGCTGCGCAGCATAGCGCATGCCGGTTTCCCGCTCCAGTTCCGCGATACGCTCGTCCACGTTTTTCTTTGCCGGGACGGTATCCTGCGCCATGGCACGGAGCGTTGCGGCGGTGTAGGTCTCGGCCTCGTACAGCCGCCGGAGATACACCGCGTTCACGCCCGCCACGACCTCCTGCACGATCTCGCCCTCGTCGGCGAGAACGTCGAGACATTCCTCGGCGGCCTCGGCCTCCACGCCGATGAGCTGCGCCGTGGCAGCAACGAGCTTTTCCCGCGGGAGAAAGCTGTGGCCGTTATTGAGATTATGTACCATTTCAAAAATGAGCGCCGCGGCAATGCGCGGAGGACTGTCCTCCTCAAAGCCGAGTGAGAGCGCGAGCGCGTCCGCCTCGTCAAACTGCCCGCCGATACGGTCGGACGCGATGACATAGGGGTTGGACTTCACGAGCTCGAGCGCACCGTCGCCATAAAGCTTATAGAGCCGCATAGCGTATTCGGGCTTGAGGCCGTTCGCGGCAAGAAACTCCATCAAAAGGCGCATGCCGGTTTGGCGGCGGAACGTTTCGGAAATGTCCCGCGCACGGCGCGCGCTGATGCCCTTGATCTCGGCGAGCTTCTCGGGGCTGTCGGACAAAATTTCCAGCGTGTGCGAACCGAAACGGTTCACGAGCACCGCCGCCGTTGCCGGGCCGATGCCGCGCACCGCGCCGGAGGCGAGGTATTCATAGATGTGCTTCTCCCCCACCGGCAGCGAACGCATGGCCGAGGACGCTTTGAACTGCTCGCCGTGGCTCGGGTGGCGCTCCCACGCGCCCTCGACCGTTAAGCCCTCGCCGGGCGCGGCGAACGGCAGACAGCCCACAACCGTCACCGGCTCGTCGCCGCCGACATCCAGACGCAGAACGGTGTAGCCGTTCTCCTCGTTCTGGAAGATCACGCTTTTTACGGTTCCGATGAGCTGCAAGGAGCTGCGGAGTTCGTTTGCTTCGTCCATAGTGTCACATTCCCCTGTCCCAGCGATAAACGCCAGGCAATTTCTCTCGTTTCTTCGTCCATGCCGTCGTCCAGCAGCACGATTTTTCCAAAAAGTACGCCGTCATTGATGAGCCATAAAAGGCCGTCCACCGTCGCTTCCAGTTCCGGCGATGCGCCGGACACGCGCAGGACGATTTCCAGGCTCTGATTCTTTCCGCGGCACACGGGCGTGAGCATCACGCCGCGCAGCTTCCAGCAGAGAAAGAGCACCGCCGCTGCAATCAGAAAAGCCAAGATCCATTTTCCCATACCGCCATCCCTCCGGTATATCCTATGAGGGATTGGCGGGAAAGGTTCACTTGCTGTAACGATCCAATGCCGGTTTTAAAAATTCTCCCGTAAAGCTCGCGCTGCACGCGGCGCATTCCTCCGGCGTGCCGGTGAATACGATCTCCCCGCCGCCGTCGCCGCCCTCGGGACCGAGGTCGATGATACGGTCGGCGCATTGGATCACATCGAGATTGTGCTCGATGACGATCACGGTATTGCCCGCGTCCACGAGCCGCTGCAGCACCTCCACGAGCTTGTGGACGTCTGCCATGTGCAGACCGGTCGTCGGCTCATCGAGGATATATACCGTGCGGCCGGTATCGCGGCGGGAGAGCTCGGTGGCGAGCTTGACACGCTGTGCCTCGCCGCCGGAGAGCGTCGGCGAGGACTGGCCGAGACGCACGTATCCGAGTCCCACATCCATGAGCGTCTGCAGCTTCGGCACAAGCTTCGGCTGATTCTCAAAGAACGTGAGCGCTTCCTCGACGGTCATGTCAAGCACTTCGGCAATGTTCTTGCCCTTGTAGCGCACCTCGAGCGTTTCGCGGTTATACCGCTTGCCCTTGCACACATCGCACGGGACAAACACGTCCGGCAGGAAGTGCATTTCGATCTTCAATAGACCGTCGCCGGAGCAGGCTTCGCAGCGTCCGCCGCGGACGTTGAAGGAAAACCGTCCCGGCCCATAGCCGCGGAGCGCGGCGTCCTTCGTGGAGGCGAAAATGTCGCGGATGTCGTTAAAGAGGCCGGTATACGTTGCGGGATTGCTCCGCGGCGTGCGGCCGATGGGCGTCTGGTCGATGGCGATGACCTTGTCGACGTACTCGAGCCCGTCCACGCCCGCACACTTGCCGGGGCGCACCTTTGTGCGCATTTTTTCCGAGGCAAGCGTTTTATAGAGCACTTCGTTCACGAGCGAGGATTTGCCGGAGCCGGACACGCCGGTCACGCAGATAAACTCGCCAAGCGGGAACGATACATCGATGTTCTTAAGGTTATTCTCCGTCGCGCCGCGCACGGTGATGGCCTGTCCATTTCCCTTCCGGCGCGTGCCGGGCAGGGGGATGCGCTTGCGGCCGCTCAGATAATCGCCGGTGATGCTGCGCGGCTCGGCGCAGATGTCCTCCACACTGCCCTGCGCCACGACCTCGCCGCCGTGGACGCCCGCGCCGGGGCCGATGTCCACGATATAGTCCGCCGCGCGCATGGTGTCCTCGTCGTGCTCGACGACGATGAGCGTGTTGCCCATGTCGCGCAGATTCTTCATGGTTTTCAAAAGCTTTGCGTTGTCGCGCTGGTGCAGTCCGATGCTCGGCTCGTCGAGGATATAGAGCACGCCCATGAGCGAGGAGCCGATCTGCGTGGCAAGCCGGATGCGCTGCGCCTCGCCGCCGGAGAGCGTTGCCGCAGCGCGCGAGAGCGTGAGATATTGCAGACCGACGCTTTGCAAAAAGCCGAGACGGCTGCGGATTTCTTTAATGATGCGGCCGGCGATCATCGCCTGCATATCGCTTAGCTGCGGTTCGAGCGTATCGAGGAAGCGGAGGCATTCCGTTACAGGAAGGTCACAAAACTCGGAGATGTTCATCCCGCCGACGGTAACGGCGAGCACTTCCTTCCGAAGGCGGCGTCCGCCGCAGTCCGGGCAGGGCGTTTCCGCCATGCACTGCTCGATCTCCGCGCGCATGGCGGGGCTCTGCGTTTCGCGGTAGCGGCGCTCCAGATTGGCCGCGATGCCCTCAAACGGCTGATAAAGCGTGCCTTTGCCGCGCTGCTGGTCATAGTGGAGCGTCAGCTTCTCGCCGCCCGTGCCGTAGAGGATGACCTTGCGCGCCTCCTCCGGCAGGTCGCGGATGGGCGCATCAAGACTGAAATGGTACTTTTTCGAGAGCGCCTCGAAGTACATGCGCGAGATCGTGTCGCCGCGAACGTTGTTCCAGCCGGAGGCCACGATGCCGCCGCCGAGAATGGAAAGCGCCGGGTTCGGCATGATGAGCTCGGGATCGACGCGCAGCTGCGTGCCGAGGCCGGTGCAGCTCGGGCAAGCGCCGTAGGGGTTGTTGAACGAGAATGCGCGCGGCGAGAGCTCTTCAATGGAGATGCCGCAGTCCTCACAGGCGTAGTTCTGCGAGAATGTGAGCTCGCGCCCCTCCGCCGGGAGATCGACCGTCACAAGTCCGCCCGTGAGCGAGGACGCCGTTTCGATCGAGTCCGTCAGACGGCGGCGGATGTCCGGCTTCATCACGAGACGGTCGACAATGATCTCAATGCGGTGCTTTTTATTTTTGTCGAGCTCGATGGTCTCGGAAAGGTCGTAAAGGTTGCCGTCCACGCGCACACGGACGTAGCCGCTTTTACGCGCATCTTCAAAAATTTTGGCGTGCTCGCCCTTTTTGCCGCGGATGACCGGGGCAAGGATCTGAAGCTTCGTCCCCTCGGGCAGCGCCGTCACCTGATCGATGATCTGGTCAATGGTCTGCTGGCGGATCTCCTTGCCGCACTTTGGGCAGTGCGGCGTGCCGATGCGCGCCCAAAGGAGGCGGAGATAGTCGTAAATCTCCGTCACGGTGCCGACGGTCGAGCGCGGGTTGCGGCTCGTTGTTTTCTGGTCAATGGAGATGGCGGGTGAAAGGCCGTCAATATAGTCCACATCCGGCTTTTCCATCTGGCCGAGGAACATGCGCGCATACGAGGAAAGGCTCTCGACGTAGCGGCGCTGGCCTTCGGCATAGATCGTGTCGAAAACGAGCGTGGATTTGCCCGAGCCAGAAATGCCGGTGAATACCACAAGCTTGTCACGCGGTATTTCCAGCGTGATGTCCTTTAAATTATTCTGGCGTGCGCCCTTGATGTAAATGGTGTCTCTCACAGTGTGCCTCTTTAATCAGGAAGAAATTGTTGAGTATTTTATTATACTTTATTTTATTATTGCTTTCAAGAGAAATCGCATTCGGAAAAAAATTGAAAAAAACCGGAAAAAGTGCTTGACAAATTCACAGATTTTTCGTATACTGACAAAGCCTTGAGGCCGAGTAGTTCAGTCGGTTAGAACGCTAGCCTGTCACGCTAGAGGTCGAGGGTTCAAGTCCCTTCTCGGTCGCCACCATGCCCCCTTCATCGGGGGCATGACTTATGCTGTTATAGCTCAGTCGGTAGAGCGCATCCTTGGTAAGGATGAGGTCCCCAGTTCGAATCTGGGTAACAGCTCCAGAAAAAGCCTGTAATCTCAACGATTACAGGCTTTTTGCTTTTCTTAAGGATTTTCTTCTGCACGCCGGACACCCCCAAAACACCCATACGCCATGCTTGACAGCGCCCCTTTCCGGGGATACACTGACCACATCACCAGCAGGAGGAAAAGCCATGCCCCTCACAGAGAAAAAGCCGCTCAGTTCCAATGCCATAAAGCTCATTGCCATTGCCGCGATGACGCTCGATCATATCGCCTGGGCGGTGTTCCCGGGATATCCGAAGGAATTTCTTCCCCTTTTCCTGCATCTCATCGGGCGCATCACCTGCCCGATCATGTGCTACTGCATCGCCGAAGGCTATCATTACACTCGGAACATCCGTAAATATACCGCCCGGCTCTTCGTTTTCGCGCTGATCTCTCATTTCTGCTATATCTATTTCTCGCACGATTATATTGACTGGCGCTCTTTTATTCCGTTCTATTACGGCGGCGCGCTCAACCAGACGAGCGTTATGTGGTCTCTCGCGTGGGGACTTGTGATGCTGCGTGTTGCGGAAAGCAAAAAGATCACGTCCGGCGCGGTGCGGGTGGTGCTCATTCTGCTCATCTGTCTTGTAAGCTTTCCGAGCGACTGGAGCTGCATTGCCTCGCTCTGCGTCATGGCGTTCGGCACGAACCGCGGCGATCTCAAAAAACAGGGCTTCTGGCTGCTTCTCTACGTGGCGCTTTACGCGGTCGTATACTTTTTCGCCATCGACCGCGTTTACGGCATCTTGCAGATGGGCGTTGCGCTCTCGCTGCCGGTCCTGCGGCTCTATAACGGGCAGCGCGGCAAGAATCCCGCCGTAAACCGCTTTATGAAATGGTTCTTTTATCTCTATTACCCTGCGCATCTGCTTCTCATCGGGCTGCTGATCCACACCTGACCGGGAGGCAATAGACACAATCAGAGTTTGGGAGGTATTTACGATGGAAAGAAATACGCTCTATCGCCGGTGGCTGGAAAAGACGGAAAACAACGACGCGCTGCATGCGGAGCTTCAGGCCATCCGCGGCGACGACGATGCCATTGAGGATCGCTTTTACCGCGAGCTGGAATTCGGTACCGGCGGACTGCGCGGCGTGCTCGGCGCAGGCACGAACCGCATGAACGTATTTACCGTCAGCAAGGCCACGCAGGGCTATGCCAATTATCTCAAGGCGCACTTTGCCGCGCCCTCCGTCGCCATTGCGTACGACAGCCGCATCAACTCCCGGCTCTTTGCCGAGACCGCGGCTGGCGTTTTCGCCGCCAACGGCGTGCGCGTGCATCTCTACGATCATCTCATGCCGACACCCTCGCTCTCGTTTGCGGTGCGCGATCTTCGCTGCTCCGGCGGTGTCGTCGTCACGGCGAGCCACAACCCGGCCAAATACAATGGCTACAAGGTCTACGGCCCCGACGGCTGCCAGATCACGACCGAGGCCGCCAAAGCCATTCAGGAGGAGATTGACCGCATCGATCCCTTTGACAATGTCTGCGCGCTCGATTTTGCCGAAGCGCTCGCTTCCGGTGCCGTTTCCTACATTGGCGAGGTCACGATCGAGCGCTATCTCGCCGCCGTTGGAACAGCCTCCGTGCTGCCGCTGGACGTTTCCCGGGATGCCTCCATCGTCTACACGCCGCTCAACGGCACGGGCATTTCCTGTGTGCCGCGCTGCCTTCGCGCACACGGCTTTACAAATATCACCATCCCGCCGGAACAGGCGGAGCCGGACGGGAATTTCCCTACCTGTCCCTACCCCAACCCGGAGATCCGCGAGGCGCTCACTGTCGGCCTACGTCTGGCGGAGGAGACGGGCAGCGAGCTGCTGCTCGCCACCGACCCGGACTGCGACCGCGTCGGCGCGGCGGTGAAAACTGAGAGCGGCTACCGGCTCATCACCGGCAACGAGATGGGCGTTCTTCTGCTCGACTTTCTCTGCCGGATGCGCCGGGCGAACGGCACGATGCCGGAACATCCCGTGGCGGTGAAAACCATCGTCACAACGCCGATGGCAGAGAGGATCGCCGCGCACTACGGCGTGGAGCTGCGGAACGTCCTGACCGGGTTTAAATTCATCGGTGAACAGATCGGGCTTCTCGAAAAGGACGGCGAAGCCGGGCGGTACATCTTCGGCTTTGAGGAGAGCTACGGGTATCTGAGCGGCAGCTTTGTGCGCGACAAGGACGCCGTGAACGCCTCGCTTCTCATCTGCGAAATGTTTGTCTGGTATAAAGCGCAGGGCAAAACGCTTGCCAATGCACTCGAAGCGCTGTACGCCCAATACGGCTTTTTCGAGGCAAAGCTGCTCTCCTTCGCGTTTGAAGGCTCGGCAGGCTTCGCGCATATGACGGAGCTGCTCGACTCTCTCCGCGTCTCCCCGCCGGAGACGCTGGCCGGACAGGCCGTGCATCAGATCATCGATTACGACCGGGATGAGACGGGTCTCCCCCGCTCCAACGTGCTGCGCTTTGTTCTCGACGGCGGCGAGGCCGTCGTGCGCCCCTCCGGCACGGAGCCGAAGCTCAAAATTTATCTTACTGCTGCCCGCGAAAGCCGTGAGGCGAGCCGCGCCATGCTTGCCTTGCTCGAAAATCAGCTTACCGATTGGGCAAAATAAAAGGAGTTTATATGGCAACATCCAAAGAGTATATAGAGTTCGTTTGCGAGCATCTCGAGGGAATTGAGAACGTTACCTATAAGAAAATGTTCGGCGAATACATGGTATACGTCAACGCCAAGCCCATTCTCCTCGTGTGTGACAACACCGTTATGGTGAAAAAGCTGCCGGAGATCGCATCACTCATGGCGGGTGCGCCCGATGGCGTTCCCTACGAGGGCGCCAAGGTACATTACATTCTTGACATTGAAAACCGCCCGCTCGTGCGCGATGTGATCGCCATTCTTGAGCCGATCACGCCGCTGCCGAAAAAACGCACGAAAAAGAAAGCCGAATAATCGCTAAAATCGCCTCGCAGCCACCAGGCTGCGGGGCGATTTTCGTTTAACAAGGATTTTACAAAAAAACCGTAGCGCATTTAACATTCGTTTTGCTACGCTGGTTTTGTAAATCAAAAGTCAGGAAAAGGAAAAATTATGGACATTTTTGACACGCTTACGATGCTCGGCGGCCTGGCGCTGTTTCTCTTCGGCATGAGTCTGATGGGGCAGGCGCTCGAACGGCGCGCCGGTGGGAAGCTCCGCTCCCTGCTCGACAAAATGACCGGCAAGCCCATCGCCGGTTTTCTCACCGGTCTCGGCGTGACCGCCGTGATCCAAAGCTCCTCCGCCACGACCGTTATGGTCGTCGGCTTTGTAAACTCCGGGCTCATGACGCTGCGCCAGTCGATCAGCGTCATTATGGGCGCGAACGTCGGCACGACCGTGACGGCGTGGCTTTTGAGTCTCGGCGACATTGACGGCACAAGTGTGCTCATTCGCCTCCTGAAGCCAACTTCTTTCACGCCGATCCTCGCGGTGATCGGCATCGTTCTCTACCTTTTCTGCAAAAACAGCCGCAAAAAGGACTCCGGCGTCATTCTGCTCGGCTTCGCCACGCTGATGTTCGGCATGGAGACGATGAGCGGCGCAGTATCCGGGCTGCGCAACGATCCGGTATTCGTAAATCTCTTTCTCGCGTTCAAAAACCCGCTGCTCGGCGTCGTGGCCGGCGCGATCCTCACGGGCATCATCCAGTCAAGCTCCGCTTCCGTCGGCATTTTGCAGGCCCTCTCCGCCACCGGCGCGGTGAGCTACGCCGCGGCAATCCCCATCATCATGGGTCAGAACATCGGCACGACCGTGACAGCGCTCATCTCCTCCATCGGTACGAACAAAAACGCCCGCCGCGCCGCCGTGGTGCATCTGATGTTCAACGTCATCGGCGTTGTTGTCCTGCTCACGGTATTTACGGTCGTGCGCGCAGTGTTTGCCCCGGCGCTGCTCGACGAGGCCGCGACCCGCTCCGGCATTGCCATCGCCCATTCCATGTTCAACATTCTCTGCACCGCCATGCTTCTGCCCGCCGGCGGGCTGCTCGAAAAGCTTGCCATCCGGATCGTGCCGGACAGCGGTGAGAAGGAACAGCGCGTGGAGCTCGACGAGCGTCTGCTTGCGACCCCGGCGCTGGCGCTCTCCCGCAGCCGCGCCGTCGCCTCGGACATGGCCGAGCACGCTGTGCGCGCTCTGAAGGATTCTCTTACTTCGATCGACAGCTACTCCCCCGATTTCGCCGAGCGCATCCGGCAGGATGAGGAGCTGTGCGACCATTACGAGGACATTCTCAGCACCTATCTTGTAAAGCTCAGCGCCGAGCAGATGGGCACGGCCGAGAGCGAGGAGGCCGCCGCGCTTTTGAAGTCCATCGGCGATTTTGAGCGCATTTCCGACCACGCCGTCAACACGCTCGAATCCGCCGAGGAGCTGCGCGACAAGAATCTCGCGTTCTCGCCGAACGCCATGGCCGAATTTTCGGTGCTTGCCGGGGCGGTCAGCGAAATTCTGGACCTTTCGCTCCAATGCTTTGAGAAAAACGACAGCACCATCGCCGCCGAGGTCGAGCCGCTTGAGCAGGTCATCGACATGCTCAAGGAATCGATGCGCACACGCCACATCCGGCGTTTGCAGCAGGGCGGGTGCAGCATTGAGCTCGGCTTCATCCTTTCCGACCTTCTCACCGGTTTGGAGCGCACCTCCGACCACTGCTCCAACATTGCCGGGTGCGTCATCGACACGGCGCAGCACAACCTGAATCTCCACGAGTCGCTGCGCGCCACGCGGCTCGACAGCGCCGATTTCCGCCGCGAATTTGACCGCTACGCCTGCAAATACGCGCTCCCCGCGTCCAACGCAATCACGGATTGATCCTGCCGCTTTCTCTTCCTCCAGCAGCGTCGTTCTGTTTTATAACAGCGGCGCTGCTTTTTTGCGAAAAATCTATGCGTTTTTCTTGCATTTATTCCTACCTCAATGGTATACTTATGCCATGTTTTTTCTGAAGGAAGTGGTTCCCATCGCTATCACAAGTGCCAGCCTGCCCGCCAAACGCAGGATCCTTACCGTATGCGTCAAGCTGTTTCTGGAAAAGGGCTACAAGAAAACGACCGTCGCCGAGATCGTGCAGAAGGCAGACGTCTCCAACAGCACGTTCCAGAACATTTTCCGCGCCAAGGACGGCGTGCTCACCGAGCTTGTCGAGTTTATGTTCGGCAACCAGTTTGGTATGGCACGGAGTGTGACTGCTGAAAAGCTGCCGCCGGTTTTTGTTTACGCTGTGGAGACTGCCATCCAGCTAACGCTCACGGAGCTCAACGAGAATCTGCGCGAGATCTATATTGAAGCCTACACGCACAGCGAAGCAGCAGAATACATTTTTCGTCAAACCGCAAAGGAGCTTTATGCCATTTTCGGACCATACCAGCCGACACTGACCGAGCACGACTTTTACGTGCTGGATCTGGGTTCTGCAGGAATGATGCGTGGATATATGGCGCAGCCATGCTCGGAGGTTTTCCCGCTCGAGGAAAAGCTCCGCGCCTTTCTCCATCTGAGCCTGAATGGCTACTGCGTCCCGCAGGAAGAGATTGAAAAGGTACTTGCGTTCATCGCTTCGCTCGACATCCGCGCCATTGCGCAGGGCGTCATGCAGGAGCTGTTCCACGCACTCGAAATGCGTTACGCCTTCTCTCTGGATTCCTCCGAAGTCTGACCGAGGGTTGTTAACACTTTCATTGTAGGCAAACCGCCGGTATGTGCTCTGCATACCGGCGGTTTGCTTTTCTCTGACCGATTTTCACCAGTTGATATTCAGCTCCTGTTTGGCTGTTTCAAGCCAGAGTGCCGAGGAGCGTCCGTTCTCATCGAGACTGACGCCGACAGAGCATCCGCCGAGCCAGGTCCCGTCGGCGCGCTTGATATACTCCGCATAGCCGCAGTTTTTCGGGTCATCGGACGTAAGGCCAAGCAGCCAGACATGCGTATTTCCGTCCGTGTCCGTGTAGTCATAGCGAAAGGCCTTCGTCTGCGAGAGCTCGCCGGTGATGTCGATCGACTCGTTATTGACGATGAAGATCATCCTGTCGCCGCGCCGCACGACCGGCGATGTCAGATTTTCCGTGTGGAGACACACCTCGTTGTAGCTTTCCCCGTTTTCGTCAATGCCGGTAGTGATCTCCAGATTGTTCCCCCAGCCAAAGACATGGCCAAAAATCGCCCCGCCGCGGGCGTACGCCGTTACGGCAAGACCGAGCAGCAGCGCCGTGCATACGCAGACGAGCACCAGCCGCCGCGCCGGGCGAAAGACTTTTTCCTTTGCCGGATTCTCGGCGGCAGGAGTGATGCCGCCGGGCGCATGCAGCGCGCCGAACGCCTGCTTATAGAGTTCTCGGTTATTCATCCGTCCAAACCTCCTGTAACGCTTCTTTCAGCAGCCGGCGCCCCCGGGAAAGGCGCACCTTCACGTTTGCTTCCGTGATACGCAGTATCCCGGCGATCTCCCGCACCGAGTAGTCCTCATAGTAAAAGAGATGGATCACGATCCGGTACTTTTCCGGCAGCTTCATGACCTGCTCAAATAGTTCGCCCGCCTCCGGCGACGGGAAGGCGAGCGTTTCCGCGTAGTCCTCCAGCGGCACGCCCCGGCGCCGCCAAAAGGACATTGTCACGTTTTTCGCCTTGTTGATCGCCACGCGAAGCAGCCATGCGCGGATGTGCTGCTCATCGGCAAACTGCGTATTCGTCGTGTGGTACTGGATAAACGTATCCTGCACAACGTCCTCCGCATCCGCGGCATTCGCGCAGACATTGAAGGCAGCGGAAAAGAGGCTGTCCTTATACTTTTCCATGACCGCACTTGTCTCTGTTTTCATGCATGATTCCTCTTTCTGAAAGGCCCTTCGTATATAAAACAATTGAAGCATGGCAAAGGTTACATTTCAGTATAGCATAAACCGGCGTCCCGAAAACATCGGTCTTCGGAACGCCGGTTTACATAATTATCGTTTTAACCTTTGAGGCCGCCGGCCTGCAGGCCGGAGACAAAATATTTCTGGCAGAGGATGAATACGATCAGCACCGGCACGAGGCTCGCCACGGACATGGCGAACACATAGCCCCACTGCGTGAACTGGTGCTGGCCGAAAAAGCCGGAGATGGCAATGGGCAGCGTGCGCTTGGCGTTATCGTTGATGACAGTCATGGCCCACGTAAACTCCTCCCACGCGGTGAGGAAGTTGAAAATGCTCACCGAAGCGATGGCGGGGCTCGCGAGCGGCAATATGATACGGAAAAACACCGTGAATACGCTGCCGCCGTCGGCATACGCCGCCTCGTCAAACTCACGCGGGATGCCCTCGATATAGCTTTTGATCATGAACGTGGAAAACGGGATGACCCATGCGACATAAAAAGGGATCAGTCCTGCAAGGCTGTTTGTGATGCCGAAAAACGACGCGAGCTGGAATTGCGGGATGATGAGCGTTGTACCGGGGATGATCATCATGCCGATAACGAGCGCGAACAGCAGCTTCTTTCCCGGAAACTCAAACCGCGCGAGACAGTAGGCAAGCGCCGAGGCGATGATCGCCGCGAGGACGATCGTGATGACGGCCACGATAACACTGTTGAGGAAATTAAGGTAAAACTTTTCCTGCGTGAAGATATACTTGTAATTCTCCAGCGTGATCTCGCTGAGCTTCGGGAAAAAGTGCGGCGGGAATTCGTAGAGCGCACCGTTCGGCCGGAGGGACGTGGAGAGCATATAGATCATCGGCATGACCGACACCGCGCCGCCGAGAAGAAGAAGGATGTACCGGAGCGCGAGGCTCCAGCGGTTTTTTCTGCTTTTCATCTTCTCCCCTCCTTCAGTCGTTCTGGCGCTGCATCGCGCGGAACTGCAAAAATGCCAAAATCATCAGCGTGACGGCCACAATGAAGCTCAGCGCCGCGGCGTAGCCGAACTCGCCGGTGCTGAACGCTTTATAATACATCCAGGTGAGCACCGTGTCCGTCTGGTGCATGGGCTTGCCGTCGGTGATCATTTTGATGGACGTGAACACGTTGAAGCCGCCGATCGTGAGCATGACGAGCGCAAAGAGGATCGTCGGGCGGATGCTGGGGAGCGTGATATACCAGAACTTCTTCCAACCGGTGCAGCCGTCCACGTCCGCCGCCTCATAAAGCTCCGTGGGCACCGACTGGAGCGCGGCAAGGAATACCACAAGGTTCCAGCCCACGCCCTTCCAGATGCCGAGCAGCATCGCGACCGTGAGCCCGCCCCAGCGGGTGTTCAGCCACGGGACATAGTCCTTCGTAAGATGCAGCACGTTGCAGAGAAAATAGTTGAGCATGCCCTCGGTGTTGAAGATGTACCGAAACACGAGCGACACAATGACCCACGAGGTGATGACCGGGATATAGTATATGACCCGGAACGTCACCTGAAAGCGCGGGATGGAGTGGATGAGCACCGCCGCGAGAAGGCCGAGCGCCATTTGTCCCGGCACGGTGACGAGCGTATAGATGAGCGTGTTTTCAAAGGCAACGATAAACGTCTTGTCGCTCAGCACCGCTTTATAGTTCTCCAGTCCCGCGAAGCTCTTTTGAAACGTCGAGCCGAGATCCCAGCGCAGAAAACTCATCACGAAGAGCTTCACGATCGGATAGACCGTAAAGAGTGCAAAAACGACGATCCCCGGCACGAGCAGCGCCGCGAACTGCGCCTTGTTTCTGCCGGAACGCAGCATCATGGTCATCCCTCCCCTGTGGATAATTCAAGGCTATACGACCACCCCGCCGCCTTTGGCGGCGGGGCAGAATGGTATTGCAAGAAAAGACGGATTATGCTACTCTTAGGCAAGTAGGCCGTCGATCGTGACCGCGAGCGCGTCAAGCGTTTCTTTGACATCCGCGCCCTCGGTGAGGATCTTCGTCATGGCAACCGTGAGTTCGTTGTCGATCTCCGACCACGTGGCGACCGCCGGGCGGGCTTTCGCCGTGGTGATGGCCTCGAGGAACGGAGCGAAGGATGCGTTCTTCACGGTCTCGCTCTCGAGCGCCGTCTTGTTCACGGGGATCTGGCCGCACTTGGCCATCTCTTCCTCGGCAAACGGGCTCGTCATGAACTGCATGAATTTCCATGCGGCGTCCTTGTGCTCGCCGTTGAACATCGCGATATCCTCGCCGCCGAGCACGGAGACGGATCCGGCCTCCCCGGCGGGCAGCTGGCAGTTGCCGTAAGCCATGTCGGGATACGCGCCCGCGAGCTCCGCGGTTTTCCACGGGCCTTCGAGCAGGAAGATGTACCGGCCGGTGCCGAAGCCGTCGGTCATCGGGATGTCGCCGCTGTTGTAGCCGGAGAGCTCACCGCTCTTCGCCATGTCCGCGAGCATCTGCACGGCGGCGATCGTCTTTTCGCTGTTGATGTAGCCGCTGGCCTTGGTATTATCCTCGTTCGTGATCTCGCCGCCGTTCGACCAGATATACGGCAGGACGTTCCAACCGGCGAGCGCAGGCTCATTGAGACCCCACACCGTCTGTCCGGCGCTGTTCTTCCCGGAAACCGCCGCGACGGCCTTTACAAATTCGTCCATCGTCGTGGGTACGGCAACGCCGGCCTCTTCGAGAGCCTTTTCGTTATAGAAGAGGATCTTCGTGTTGGTGTTGAGCGCCATCGCGTAGTAGTGTCCGGCAACGAAGCCGGTGCTCATCGCGCTATCGAGCAGATCGGCGGTGACGGAATCAAAATCGGCCATTTCCTCGTCCAGCGCGGTGAGGATGCCCATCTTCTGGAATTCGGGCACCCACGCGATGTCCAGACGTGCCACATCGGGCAGCGTGTTGGACTGCGCGCTGATGAGGATCTTGTCATGGAGGTCCGCCCACTCGTGCGAGACGGCGTTGACCTTGATCCCGGGATTCTCTTCCTCAAACTTGGGGATGAGAACATTCATGAGAGTTTCGTTCTCCGCCGACTGGGCGCTGTAGTGATGCCAGAAGTTGATCGTAACGGGTTCGGTTTCTGCGTTGCCGGTTGCCGGTTTTTCGGTGGCCTCCGCCGGCGGAACGGGGCTGGTGCTCGGCGCTTCGTTCGATCCGCACGCAGTGAATGCCGCTAACATCATTGCTGCGAGAAGGAGAAGCGCCAGCATTTTCATGGTAGACTTCTTCATTTTCGTCCCTTCGCTTTCTTCTGATATATTTCCGCGGAGCACGGCGCGATGTCGATGGCGATTTCGCCGCTTTCCGAGGATACAGTTTTTCTGCCGCTGATGCGGGGCGTCCATGCCCCCTCGGCGGCGATTTTCGCTTTCACCGGCTCGTTTCCGGCGTTGAGAACAACCAGGGTCTCCTCCTCGCCGTACGTCCGGCAAAAAGCGTACACGTTGGCTCCGTCGTCGCAAAGGCACGTGCGGAAGTCCCCGCGGAGGAGGGACGGCGACTCCCGCCGTATGCCGATGAGTTTTTTGTAATAGGCGAAAAGCTCTTTGTCCTGCTTCTCTTCGTCCCACTCCATGGCAATGCGGCAGTTTGGGTCGTTGCCGCCGGAGAGCCCCACCTCATCGCCATAGAATACCGCCGGGCAGCCGGGAAACGTCATTTGCAGCGCAACGGCGAGGGCGTGCCGCCGCTTGTCGCGGCAGAGCCAGCGGAAGCGCTCCGTATCGTGGCTGTCGAGCGGGTTATAAAGCCGCAGCGCCGTCTCCCACGGATAGAGCGAGAGCATCCGGTTGAGCCGGTGGTCGAGCTCCGAGGGGGATATGCGATCCTCTGCGAGCCAGTCTCTCGCTGCGTCCCGGAAGAGGTAGTTCATCGCGGTATCGAGCCGGTCGGGAGTGAGCAGCCGGTGGGCATCGGCCCACGTTTCGCCGAGCAGTACGGCGTCGGGTTTTTCCTTTTTGATCGCATCGGAGAAGTGCTCCCAGAACTGCGTGGGCGCTTCGTCCGCCACGTCCAGCCGCCAGCCGTCGATGTGGAAATTGCGTATCCAGTACTTGCCGACCGTGATGAAATAGTCCCGCGCCCCGGCGTCCGCCAGATTGATCTTCGGCATCCATTTATAATGGCCGACGCAGTCGTAATTCTCCCGGCGCTCGTTCACCGGGAAGCTCTGCGGGAAAAACCAGGAGGCGTAGCCCGAACTCTCGCCGTTTCGTACCACATCCTGAAACGGCGGCCAGTAGTACCCGCAATGGTTGAATACGCCGTCGAGCAGCACCCGCAGCCCCAGCTTGTGGGCGGTGCGGACGAGCTCGGCGAGATCGTCCTTCGTGCCGAAGGCCGGGTCAATGTCGAAATAATCCACGGTGTCGTACTTATGGTTGGAAGGCGCCTTGAATATGGGCGTGAGATACAGGCACGTTGCGCCGAGATCGCGGATGTACCCGAGCTTTTCGATAACGCCGCGAAGATCGCCGCCCATAAAATTCTCCCGCGTCGGCGGCGCTCCCCACGGCTCCGCGCCGGGCGGGTCGTTTGACGTATCGCCGTTTCGGAAGCGTTCCGGGAAAATCTGGTAATATACCTGCTCCGATGCCCAATCCGGTGCGCGGCTGCCGTCCGTCGGGTTTGGCCAGAGAAATTCGAAGAAGTTATCCTCCTCCGCCGCAGCGGAAAAGCCGTTCTTCCCGAGCCAGACGCTCTCGCCGCCGCTCTCGATGAGAAAAGCATACCGCGTGTAGGCGGAAATGCCGTCCGTTTGGATGACCGCCCGGTAATGGTCAAGATAAGCGTCTCGAAGCTCCCTTACCATAGAAACGCCGCGGCGCGTCTCGCCGCTTTCGTACCGCGGCCACCAGAAGAGCGTGACCGCGTCCGCGTCCGAGCGGGCGGTGCTGAGCGAGACGGCAAGCTCGTTTCTCCCGCGGGGCTGGAGGTAGTCCTCCGTATTTCGGAATTGAATGGCTGCCAGGTTCAACGGCGCATCCCCCCTTTTATGGTTTCATGGTAGAGCTGCGCTCTATCACTTTCGTTGTGATCTGTGACCGGCTCGCGCCGAAATCCGGCTTATCCATCTGCCGGAAGAGCGTTTCGGCGGCGATCCGTCCAAGCTCAAACGTATCGACGTCCACCGCGGAGATCGGAAGCTCTGCCATTTCCGTGACCTCGGTGTTGTCAAAGCACAAAATACCGAGATCGTCCGGGACGCGCCGCCCGAGCTCCCGTGCGCCGCGCAGCGCGGCGAGCGCCATTTTATCGTCGCAGCAGATCACGGCGTCCGGCGCGGCGGCGCTCGCGAAAAGCGTTTTGAGATAGAGCTTTGTTTCGTCAAACGCCGCGGCAGGGCTGACGCGGTAGACCGGGTCGGGCGTCAGTCCGGCGCGGGTGAGCTCCGCGCGGTAGCCCTCGAGACGGTCGCGCGTGAAAAGCTCCTTATCGCCGCGGGTGAGGAACCCAACGCGGCGGTAGCCCTTGCCGAGGAGATACCGGACGGCATTTGCCCCCGCCTGCTCGTTGGCAATATCCACCCAACTCAGTCTGCCGCCCGCGTGCTTCACGCGGCCGAGGACAACGAACGGGAAGGACATATCCTCCACAAGCTTCACGATGGAGCTCTGGAGCAGGGACACCGGAAGGACAAGACCGTCAATTTTTTTGCTGCGTATCAGCCTTTCGAGTGATCCGGCGCCGCCGCGCTCATCGTTGGCACTGGTGATAATAAAGTTATATCCTTTCCGATGCGCCGCCGTTTCGATGCCGAACACGGTGTTGTTGAAAAAGCGGTTGGCGTAGGAGCGCGTATCGGAGACATTAACGGCGATGGCGATGGCGCGGGCGCTGCCGCTTGCAAAGCTGCGGGCAATATCGTTCGGAACGTATTTCAGCTCTTCCATCGCGCGGTAAATGCGGCTGGTCGTCTCCTCGGAGATCGGCGCGGATTTGTTGATGACGCGCGAGACCGTAGACGCCGACACACCGGCCAGCTTCGCCACGTCCCGTATGGTGGCGGACATATTTCGCCCTCCTTCCCGCATTTATGCAACCGTTTGCACATCTGGGTGCAAAGCGCCCTTTTCCCGCCGGAATGCGGCGGTGTTTCTCCGTAAAGGATGGGAAAACAGGTCATGCAACCGTGTGCATTCTCATGCTATCACAGGGGTAAAAGAGCGTCAACGCCGTTGCATGAATGTTGCACGGCGGCCCAAAAGGTTCGGCAGTTCCGCTAATTTTTCCGCCGCGTTTTATGGCATTCCGCCATCCCCCGGATACACGAAGCGCCCCGCCTGTCACATAGACAGGCAGGGCGCTTCGGTATATCTGCCGGAACATTTTCAGCAATCCCAGCGGTATTTTTTCATATCGACGCAGCCGTTTGGGCGAAACGTTACGCCCTCGCGCTCGAGCCGCTCGCGCTGCTCGGGAAAGTGCGGCGCAAGCCGCCCGGCGTGGTTTACGACGCGGTGGCAGGGATAGTCGCCGTACAGCTCCGCGCGGCTCAAGACCTTTCCGACGAGGCGGGAATTTTTCTCCCGCCCGATGAGCCGCGCGATCTGCCCATAGGATGCAACGCGCCCTTTGGGGATCTCCTCCACGGCGGAGAGAATTTCATATACGATTCCCTCGTCCATCGTCTGCCTCCAGCTGTGTGTTTATCAGTCGTTCCAGATCTCCTTCGCCATGCGGAACACCGCCCACGCCTTCGGCCAGCCGCAGTAAAAGGCCGCGTGGGTGACGATCTCGGCGATCTCTTCCTTGGTGATGCCGTTTTTCTTCGCGCTCATCAGGTGATAGCGGAAGCTCTCGTCCGTGAGCCCCTGCGCCATGAGCGCAACGACCGTCACGAGAGAGCGGTCGCGCAGAGAGAGCTGTTCTTCCCGGCTCCACACCTCGCCGAAGAGCACATCGTCGTTGAGCTCCGCGAATTTGGGGGCAAATTCGCGGAGCGAATCGCGTCCCGCCGTCTGTTTTACTGCCATGATCGTTTCCTCCTTACAGCTTTTCGTATTCTTCGTCCGACACCGGCTCGCACCATTCGTTGCTGCAGCCCTCGCCGGGAACCTCCATGGCGAGGTGCGAAAACCAGCTGTTCTTCTTTGCACCGTGCCAGTGCTTCACGTTTGCCGGGATCATAACAACGCTGCCCTCGTGCAGGCTGACGGCCGGCTTTCCCTCTTCCTGATACCAGCCCTCGCCGGCGGTGCACAAAAGGAGCTGTCCGCCGCCCTTGGAAGCGTGATGGATGTGCCAGTTATTCCGGCAGCCGGGCTCAAACGTCACGTTCGCAACGAAGAGACCGGTTTTCGGGTCGGTCAGCGGGTTCAAAAACGAATCGCCGATGAAATACTGCGCATAACCCGTATTCGGCGTGCCCGTGCCAAACATATTGTTCTTTTCAAATGCTTCTCTGTTTTCGTACACCATGATCCATATCTCCTTTTCTGTTGATTTACTTTACTTTATAGCGCAGCCAAACCGCGCCGCTCTCAAACGCCTGCACGCTCTCCAGCGCGAGGGGCGTCACGTCCTTTTCCGGCGAAAGGCCGTCAAACACGGCGCTCATACCGCCGCGGCCGTCGATGCCCGCGCCGATGAGAACGCTCACCTCGTCAAGAAGCCCGGCAGCGAGGAACGCCGCGTTCCAATGTCCGCCGCCGACGACCGCCATCCGCTCCACGCCGAACTCCGCAGCGAGGATCTCACACGCGCGGCGAAGGTCGATGCGCTTCTTTCCGCAGGCGATCCACGAAATGCCGAGATCATCAAGATACGCAAGATACTCCCGGCTCACACCCTCGCACGTCAGGATGAGGAGAGGCCGTGCAGCATCGTTCTCGCCGTCCCAGAGGAGCGTGCCGCGCGTGTCCGCCACGATCTCGTACCCCGCAGCCTCCGCGGCCTTGGAGAACGCCTCCTTTCCGAGCGGCGAGCGCGTTTCGCTCTCGAATGCGCCGGGGCGCGCCATTTCGAGCTGCGCCGTCACACGGCCGCTCACGCGGCTGGGGGCGTTCAGCGAATCGAGCGTGTCATAGTATTCCTGCACGCCCGGCAGGTGCTCGGTCATGGCGCAGTCGATGCGCCCGTCCACTGAGGTCATCATGTGGCAGATGATATACGGTTTTTTCATTATCCGATCCTCCTAAAGCCGCTTGACAGGCGATCCGCCGCGGCGATATGATATTTTATAACCACAGTCTATATCCTGAAGTCAGGTTCACGTCAAGAGAGATTTTGTAAAACTTTTTATTAACAAGGAGAAAAGCCATGAAGGTTACGATCCTCACCGGCAGCGCACACAAAAACGGCACGACCGCCGCGCTCGCCGCGAAGTTCCAGCAGGGCGCGCTCGACGCCGGGCACGAGGTTTTCCGCTTTGACGCGGCGTTTCATGACGTACATCCGTGCATCGGCTGCGACGCCTGCCGCCGCACCGGCACATGTGCCTTCCATGCCGACGACATGAAAACGCTCAACCCGCATCTGCTCGACGCGGACGCCGTCGTTTTCGTATCGCCGATCTATTATTTCACCATCAACGCGCAGCTCAAGGCCGTCATCGACCGCTTTTACGCAAACGACGAAGCGCTGCACGGGCACAAAAAGGCGGTGCTCATCACCGCGATGGCGGACATCTGCCCGGACGCCGCCTCCGGCGCGAACGCCACGTTCCGCGAGATCAACAAATATCTCGACTGGACGGACGCCGGCGTTCTCAACGCCATGAACGCCTCCACGGCGGACGATCTCACGCCCGCTGATCTCGACCGTGCCTACGAGCTCGGGAAAAAACTTTAAACGTTTCTCCGCAAAGAGACAGAGCGGCGTGTAGCCCGCTCTGTCTCTTTTTATTGGCGGCGATCAGAGGGCGTGTTCGGGCAGCTTTTGCGTGCCCCGTGCAGCCGCCGGTCATGCCTATGTTCAGCCCCGGCTTTCTCTTTTGCGCCCACGTCCGGTCTGTCGTTTTCTCCTTACAGCAGCGCCTTGACGCTCTTCGCCCAGGCGGTGATCTTTTCCTCCGGCGTTTCCAGATGGTCGCCGCCGTTGGAATCGAACTTCACCTGCATCTCGCACGCGATCTGCGCGCTGGGGCAGGCGCTTTTCATGTCCTTGATGACATGGCCGGGCCAGCCGCCGTTCGTCATAAACGGCACAACGGTCTTGCCAGTAAAGTCATTTTTGTGCAGGAACGTTTTGACCACGGGAGCCATCGTGTACCACCATGTCGGCGTGCCGACGGCGATCACATCGTAATCGGCAGTGTTTATGTCCACCGGCTTGAGCTCCGGCTCATAGCCCCGCTCGACCTCCCGCTGCCCCTGCTCGACCACATCGTTGTAGCTGCCGGAGTAAGGTACGGCAGTGTCGATCCGGCAAAGATCACCGTGCGCGACACTCTGGAGCGTTTTCGCGATTCGCTCCGTATTCCCGTTCGACCACGAGTAATAAACGATCAGCAGCTTTTTCATTTCTTTACCTCCTGGACCCATGCTGCCAGCGTGCTCTTCGCGCTGTCCACGCCGCTGCCGTGGATGGCAAGCCCCTTTGTCACCGCCGCGCCCGGCGCGGCTTTCTGCACGTCCTGCACCGTATGGGAAAGGCCGCTGCCCTCGTGGGTGCAGAAGGGATGGATGGTTTTGCCGGTAAAGTCATAATGCTCGAGGAACGTATAGACCGCCATCGGCATCGTGCCCCAATAGTTCGGATAACCCAGATAAATTTCGTCGTAGGCGTCCAGATTCTCCGGCATATTCAGAACCTGCGGACGGGCTTTTTTCTGCAAGTCTGCCTTTGCCTCGGCGATGCACGTTTGGTAATTCTCGGAATACGGCTGGACCTGCTCGATCTTATAAAGCTCGCCGCCGGTGAGCTCTGCGAGCATTTCCGCCGCCTTTTCCGTGTTGCCGACGGCGATGCGGCGGTACGCGCCGCCAAAGTAGTTTTCTCCCGCGCGGGAGTAATACGCAATCAGGGTTGCCATAGGAGATCTCCTTTCCAGTTTTTTGCAATTATTGTAGCCGCTTTTTCTCCGGCAAGCAATTTGGCTTTTATGGATTTTGGATAACCGTTATAGATACCGGCCGGTGATGCTGTTCGGGTTTTCTTTGATCCCCTGCGGCGTTCCGCTGGCTACGATCCGGCCGCCCGCGTTGCCGCCGCCCGGCCCCATGTCGATCACGTAGTCCGCATTGCGGATCACGTCGAGATCGTGCTCGATGACGATAACGGTCGCGCCGTTATCCAGCAGCGCCTGAAACACGCCGAGCAGCACCCGCACGTCCAGCGGATGCAGGCCGATGGACGGCTCGTCGAACACGAAAACGGAATCCGTCTGCGTTTTGCCGATCTCGCTTGCGAGCTTCAGCCTCTGCGCTTCGCCGCCGGAAAGGCTCGGCGTTTCCTCACCCAGCGTGAGATAGCCGAGACCGAGCTGCCGGAGAATGTTCAGCTTCTGGCTGACGGTTTTCTGATCCCGGCAGAACTCAACGGCGGTATTTACGTCCATGTCCATCAGCTCCGGCAGAGAGAGTGACCGGCCTTCTTTGTTGGAAAGCTTTACGTCATAGGCCTTGCGGGCATAGCGCGAGCCGCGGCAGTCCGGGCAGGGGATGTTGACATCCGGCAGGAACTGCACATCGAGACTCACCACGCCCGTCCCGTCGCATCCGGGGCAGCGCAGAGAGCCGGTATTGTAGGAAAAGTCGCTGGCCTTATAGCCTTTCTCCTTTGCGTTGGCGGATCTTGCATACAGCTTCCGCAGCTCATCGTGTACCCCTGCATAGGTGGCAACGGTCGAGCGGACGTTGATCCCGATGGGCGTGGCGTCGATGAGCTTGACGTGCGCGATACCGTCGGCCTCGATGGCGCGGATGTGCTCCGGCAGAGCGCTGCCGTTGATCTTCGCTTCCAGCGCGGGGACAAGGCTTTCCAGCACCATGGTCGTTTTGCCGGAGCCGGATACACCGGTGACGACGGTGAGCCGTCCTTTGGGGATGTCCGCCTCCAACGGCTTGACCGTATGAATCTGCGAAGTCGAAAGATGAATGGCCCCGTTTGCAAACAGCTCTTCTTTCCCGGCACAGACGCGGAGCTTTGTTTCCGCCCTCCCGGAGAGGAATGGCCCGATCTGCGAAGCGGGGTTTTCCTCTATCGTGGGGATCATCCCCTCGGCAATGACGTGGCCGCCCTTTGCGCCCGCCTCCGGCCCCATTTCCACGATCCAGTCGGCTTCCTTCAAAATCTGCGTATCGTGATCCACGAGAATGACGGAGTTTCCGTCCGAGACCAGATCGTGCATCACGCCGGTCAGTCCCACGATGTTCGAGGGGTGCAGCCCGATGGACGGCTCGTCCAGCACATAGAGAACGCCGGTAGTGCGGTTGCGCACGGCGCGGGCAAGCTGCATCCGCTGGCGCTCGCCGGTGGAGAGCGTGGACGCCGCGCGGTCTAAGGTCAGGTATCCAAGCCCCAGATCCATCAGGCGCCTGGCCGTGCTCTCAAACGCTTCGCATATGCTCTCCGCCATGGGGCACATTTCCTCCGGCAGGCTGCCGGGCATGCCCCGTACCCAGTCCACCAGTTCGGAGAGCGTCATGGTGCAGGCCTCATCCAGTGAAATGCCCCGCAGCTTCGGCGCACGGGCGGCCCCGGAAAGGCGTGTGCCGCGGCAGTCCGGGCAAATGTCCTCTTTTAAGAACTTCTCTACCCGCTTCATACCCTTTTCGTCCTTGACTTTCGAAAGGGCATTTTCCACGGTGTAAACGGCGTTGAAATACGTAAAATCCAGGTCTCCGGCCTGGCCGGTATTTTTGTTGTGGTAGAAGATGTGCTTTTTCTCCGCCGGGCCGTGGAACACGATGTCCCTTTCCTTTTCCGTCAGATCACGGAAGGGCACGTCCGTGCGGACGCCCATTTCCCGGCAGATATCCGTCATCAGCGACCACATAAGGCTGTTCCACGGGGCAACTGCCCCCTCATCGATGGTCAGGGATTCGTCCGGCACGAGCGATGCCATATTCACGGTATGCACCGTTCCCGTGCCGCCGCATTTCTGGCAGGCGCCCTGGGAATTGAACGCCAGTTCCTCGGCGGAGGGGGCATAGAAATGCGCGCCGCACTCCGGGCAGACCAGTTCTTTTCCCGCGGCGACCAGAAGCGAGGGTTCCAGATAGTGCCCGTTCGGGCAGCGGTGGCTGGCAAGGCGGGAATACATGAGCCGCAGGCTGTTCAAAAGCTCGGTTCCGGTGCCGAAGGTGCTGCGGATGCCCGGCACACCGGGGCGCTGATGCAGCGCCAGCGCCGCAGGAACATATAAGACCTCGTCCACGCTGGCCTTGGATGCCTGTGTCATGCGGCGGCGGGTATACGTGGAGAGTGCTTCAAGATAACGGCGCGAGCCCTCGGCATACAGCACGCCCAGCGCCAGCGACGACTTGCCGGAGCCGGACACGCCCGCGATGCCGACGATCTTCCCGAGCGGGATAGCTACATCTATATTTTTCAGGTTGTGGACTTTGGCTCCACGGATCATCATTTTATCGATCATTTTTTTCTCCAGTTTTTACATACGTCGGTTCACGCTTCAATCTGAGTTTTTGGAGCACGTGGCGCTCCCCCTCTCTTTTCATTTTACCACGCTCTGACCGGAAAAGACAGGGCCATTTCCGAAGAATAATACGTTGCACCGTGTCGTTGGCACAAGCGGCAGCCTGACCGGATACGCGGGCGGTATCGACAGGAAAATCCGGCTGCTGGAGCTGGAGCATGCCGACATGACAGCCTTTTTCGTGCCGAAGAAGGGCACGGCGCTGTGATTGGGCCGGAATTCGGCACGAAAATCTACAGATAAATTCATCGGAAATCTTCATCCGCATCCGCTATAATATTTATTTATACAGCGTGTGGCGTTTCTGCGTAATTCCGGTTGCAGAAACGCCGCACACTTTTTTGTAGAAGTGGGTGAAAGAAGCTCTTCCTGATCGCCATCGGCATGACCGCTGGATGCATCCCGATCGCCGGTCGTAAGCTTTCCGATACCAATGGTCAGGAATAACCCGCATGTTTTTGAAGGAATTGTTAATATTTAAAAACACCTCTTGCAATCTGGATTTATCCTGCTAAACTATTCCGTAGCTTGCTACATAAAAACAGGAGGTGAGGAGTTGGTCACATTTGGCCGCGTCTTCCGCAGTCTGGACTGTGCATTGGGACGGTACATGGACCAGGCTCTTGCGGGGATGGATCTGACCTTTTCTCAGGGGCACATCATGGGGTATCTTGCCCACTGCGATACGCCGCCCTGCGCCAAGGACATTGAAGACCGGTTTCATTTAAGCCACCCCACTGTGTCGGGTCTGCTGGCCCGTCTGGAAAAAAAGGAATTCATCGCCCTGCGGGAGGACCCCGACGACCGGCGGCGAAAGCTTGTTTATATTTTGCCCAAAGGCCGGCAATGCAATGAGACCATGGCCGCTGTGATACGAAGCGGCGATAAGAAGCTTCTGGAGGGCTTCACTCCGGAGGAAACAGCGCAGTTTCTGAGTTTTCTTTTTCGGGCGCTGCACAATGTGTCTCCGGACTTTGATCCGAAAAAGGAGGAATCTCAAGAATGATAAAACGTTTCGCCCAGTGCCTGCGCGAATATAAGTGGACGGCACTGGTCAGCCCCGTCTGTATGATCGGCGAAGTTGCTATGGAGGTAACGATCCCTCTGGTCATGGCAAATCTCTATGACTACGGCATCGCCATGAGCAACATGACTGTTGTTTGGCAAAAAGCCCTGCAGCTGCTGCTGTGCGCGCTGGCGTCCCTGCTTTTCGGGTGCCTTTCCGCAGACTATGCGTCCAAGGCTGCCACCGGCTTTGCCCGGAATCTGCGCCACGACATGTATTACCGCGTGCAGGACTTCAGCTTCTCCAACATTGATAAATTCTCTTCGGCCTCGATCGTCACAAGACTGACCTCCGATGTGGCAACCATTCAGATGGCCTTCCAGATGATGATCCGCATGGCCATCCGCTGCCCCATGATGCTGATTCTTGCAACGGTATCCTCCCTGCGCATCAGCCCGAAGCTCAGCACCGTATACTTTATTGCCATCCCCATTCTGGCGCTTGTACTGCTGGGCATCATTCCTCTGGTTTTCAGAATCTTTGATCGGGTATTCAAGACCTATGACCGGCTGAACACCGTAGTGCAGGAAAATGTTCACGGTATCCGGGTCGTCAAGAGCTTTGTACGCGAGGATAAGGAAGTCAGCAAGTTTGAGGCCATTTCCAAGTCCATCTACGATGATTTCTGCAAAGCGGAGCACATTCTGGCGGTCAACGCTCCGGCCATGCAGATCTGCGTATATTCCTGCATTCTGGTCATCTCCTGGGTAGGCGCCAGGATGGTGGTCGCCTCCGGCAACAACGCGGCGCTGGGGCTGACCACCGGCGAGCTCAGCTCCATGTTTACCTATACCACCCAGATCCTCAGCAGCCTGATGATGCTTTCCATGGTTTTCGTTATGGTCACCATGGCGCAGGCCCCCCTGCACCGCTGCTATGAGATCCTGACGGAGAAACCGGATCTGGTTTCTCCCGAAAACGCCGTCCGGGATGTGCCCGACGGCTCCATTGACTTTGAAAACGTCTCCTTCCGCTACTCGCAGAAGGCCCGGCGGCCCGCGCTGCAGGATGTGAATCTGCACATCCCCAGCGGCTCCACTGTCGGCATTCTGGGCGCTACCGGTTCCTCCAAGAGCACACTGGTGCAGCTCATCCCCAGACTGTACGATGCGACCGAGGGAAGCGTCAAGGTCGGCGGCATCGATGTAAAGGATTACGATCTGGAGGTTCTCCGGGACAACGTGGCCATGGTCTTGCAGAAGAACACGCTGTTCTCCGGCTCCATCAAGGATAATCTGCGCTGGGGCAATGCCGGCGCCACGGAGGAAGAACTGGTCCACGCCTGCAGGCTGGCCTGCGCCGATGAATTCATCTCCGGCTTCCCCGACGGCTACGACACCCATATCGAGCAGGGCGGTAGCAACGTTTCCGGCGGTCAGAAGCAGCGCCTGTGCATCGCCCGCGCCCTGCTGAAAAAGCCGAAGATCCTGATTTTGGACGACTCCACCTCTGCCGTGGATACACACACAGACGCCATGATCCGCAAGGCCTTTAAGGAAGAGATCCCCGGTACGACCAAGCTGATCATTGCGCAGCGGATATCCTCCATTCAGGATTCCGATATCATCATCGTCATGGAAAACGGCCGCGTCGCCTGTGTCGGCGACCACGAGACCCTGATGAAAAGCTCCGAATTCTATCGGGGCATCTATGAATCTCAGCAGAAAGGAAGTGAGGACTGATGGCCGGTCCCGGCAGAATGCGCGGCGATGGCCGCAAGGCAGCCAATCCCGGAAAAACCCTTCTGCGGCTGCTCAGCTACATGAAGAAGTACATCCCGCTGCTGGTTTTTGTCTTCCTCTGCATCATCGCTACCTCGGTAGCGCAGGCACAGGGCAGCCGTGCCCTTGGTCCTTTGGTCGATGACTATATTCTGCCCATGGTGGCAAACGGCTCCACGGATTTTGGCCCGCTGAAAGCCTATCTTGTGAAGCTCGCGTGCATTTTCGGCTTCGGTATTCTGGGCACCTTTCTCTTCAACTATCTGATGGTAAGCGTTACCCAGGGCGTTCAGAAGACCATCCGGGACGATCTCTTTGCCAAAATGCAGCGTCTCCCCCTGCGCTACTTTGACAGCCACGCCGCCGGAGACATCATGTCACGCTATACCAGCGACATCGACACGCTGCGGCAGGTGATCTCCCAGTCCATTCCGCAGTGTGTGTCCTCCGCAGTGACGCTGGTGGTCGTGCTGTGGAATCTGATCGACACCTCCTGGATATTGACTCTCGTCATGTTCTTTACCGTGGGGCTGATCATCTATGTGACCAAAGTGCTGGCAGGCAAGTCCGCGGGCTTTTTCATCGGCCAGCAGCGTGCTCTGGGCACGGTGAACGGCTATATTGAGGAGATGATCTCCGGCCAGAAGGTCGTCAAAATCTTCAACCACGAAGAAGTGTGCAAGGAAGACTTTGATAAGATCAATGAAGAGCTTCGCATCAATGCCTACAGCGCCGGAAAATTCTCCAATATGCTTGGCCCCATCAACAACAATCTGGGCTATGTACAGTATGCGGTGCTGGCGGTCGTCGGCGGACTGCTGTGCGTTTCGTCCAGCAATTCTCTGCTGACTCTGGGCAATCTGATGGCCTTCATGGTGCTCTCCCGCAGCTTCAATATGCCCATTTCCCAGATCTCCAACCAGATTAACGCCATCGTTATGGCTCTGGCAGGTGCCGAGCGCATCTTTGCTCTGATGGATGAAGAGCCCGAGCAGGACGAGGGCTATGTGACGCTGGTCAACGCCCATGTAGACCCGGACGGAACGATCCACGAATGCCCCGAGCACACCGGTCACTGGGCATGGAAGTATCCCCACCAGACGGACGGTACCGTGACCTATACGGAGCTGAAGGGCGACATCACCATGGAGGATGTAGATTTCGGCTATGTACCGGACAAGACCGTGCTGCACGATGTCACACTCTATGCCCATCCCGGACAGAAGATCGCCTTTGTGGGTGCTACCGGCGCGGGCAAGACCACGATCACAAACCTCATCAACCGGTTTTACGACATTGCCGACGGTAAGATCCGCTACGACGGCATCAACATCAACAAGATCGCCAAGCCCGATCTGCGGCATTCTCTCGGGATCGTGCTTCAGGAGACCAACCTGTTCACCGGCACGGTCATGGATAACATTCGCTACGGCAAGCTGGACGCCACCGATGAAGAGTGCATCCGGGCCGCCAAGCTTGCCAACGCGGACGACTTCATTACCCGTCTGCCAGACGGCTACAACACCATGCTGACGGCGAACGGCGGCAACCTTTCCCAGGGTCAGCGGCAGCTGATCGCCATTGCCCGGGCAGCCGTGGCCGATCCCCCCGTTATGATCCTGGACGAAGCCACGTCCTCCATCGACACCCATACGGAGGCTCTGGTGCAGGCCGGCATGGATGCCCTGATGAAGGGGCGCACGGTTTTCGTTATTGCCCATCGGCTGTCCACGGTCCGCAACTCCGACTGCATCATGGTCCTCGACCATGGCCGCATCATTGAGCGCGGCACCCACGATGACCTGATCGCTCAGAAAGGCACCTATTACCAGCTCTATACGGGTGCATTCGAGCTGGATTGATCTCCGAAAAGCTGCCGGTGCCGGAATGGCGCGAAAAAATTATAAACATCCGGCAGGATTTCGCCTGTTCGATCTTTGCATCGAACAGGCGTATTCTATTTGAAAAATGTGGTGCTCATTTCCGCTCCGGTGTGGTACAATGGATCCGTCAGAATCAAACGAAACGGAGAACACCATGACGAGGATACTCTTTGTTTGCCTGGGCAACATCTGCCGCAGCCCGATGGCGGAATATGTGATGAAGGATCTTGTATCAAAGGCCGGAGCCGCGGATGAGTTTTACATCGCCTCCGCGGCGACGAGCCGCGAGGAGCTGGGAAACGGCGTATATCCTCCGGCACGCCGGAAGCTTGCCGAGCACGGCATCTCCTGCGCCGGCCATGCAGCGCGGCAGATCACGGCAAAAGATTATGTAAACTTCGATCTTATCATCGGCATGGACGAAGAGAACATCCGCGATATGCGCCGCGTGTTCTCCGGCGATCCGGAGGGGAAGGTCTCGCTCCTGCTCGACCACGCTGGGCGCGGCGGGAACGTCGCCGACCCGTGGTACACGGGCGATTTTGAAGCCACGTGGTGTGACGTGAACGACGGCTGCCGTGCGCTGCTCCGTGAGTTGAGTTAATCATTATGTCAACCTATTTATGTTAATCAAATTATGACAACCTTCCGTGTTCCTTTCTGCGCAACAAGAGGCAAAAAGGAGCAGTTTCGGTTCTTTCCATTCCCGGATAAAGCGCGTATACTGGTACTTGTCATAAAATACGGGAGGGGATCGCCATGCAATACGGACATTTTGACAACACCCGGCGCGAATATGTTATTGACCGGGTAGACCTGCCGGTATCCTGGACAAACTATATCGGACAAAACGACCTCTACGGCGTTTTCAACCACACCGCCGGAGGGTATCTTGTGTGCGGCTCTTCGGAGTATCACCGCGTGACCCGCTTCCGCCCCAACGGCGTGCCGATGGACGGGCCGGGACACTATATCTATCTGCGCGACGACGACACCGGCGAATACTGGACCATTTCCTGGCAGCCGGTCGGGCGCGACAAGGCAGCCTACTCCTGCCGCCACGGACTGGGGTACGTCCGCTATCTGAGCGATTATAACGGCATCCATGCGCAGCAGACACTCTTTGTGGCGATGGACGATCCCGTGGAGCTCTGGGACATCGCGCTGTGCAATGAGAGCGGGCGCGAGCGGCATCTCTCCGTGTTTTCCTATGCCGAGTTCAGCTTCCACCATGTGGCGATGGACAACCAGAATTTCCAGATGAGCCTGTACGCCGCCGGGAGTCGGTACGTGGACGGTGTGATCGAATACGAGCTGCATTACGAGGAAAACGGTTATCAGTTCTTCACCGCGGACTTCACGCCGGACGGGTTTGACTGCCTGCGCGACAGCTTTCTCGGCCCCTACCGCACCGAGCGCGACCCGATCGCGGTAGAGCGCGGCGCGTGCTCCGGCAGCTTTGAAAACGGCGGCAACCACTGCGCCGCGCTGCACAAGCGCCTGACGCTCGCACCGGACGAGGAGACGAAGCTTCTCTATCTGCTCGGCGAGGGCGGCTACGAGAACGCGAAGGCGATGCGCCGGAAATATACCCGCGAGCGGGCGGACGAGGATTTTCGCCGTCTCGCGGCGTTCTGGGATAAAAAGCTCTCGGCTTTGCAGGTGGAAACGCCGAACGAGGGCATGAACACCGAGCTCAATATATGGAATCTTTATCAGAGCGAGATCAATGTCATGTTCTCGCGCTTCACCTCGTTCATCGAGGTCGGCGGGCGCGTCGGTCTCGGCTACCGCGACACGGCGCAGGACGCCATGACGATCCCCCACTCCAACCCGGAAAAGTGCCGGGGACGCATTGTGGAGCTGCTGCGCGCGCTCACGTCGCAGGGGTACGGGCTGCATCTCTTCGAGCCGCGCTGGTTTGAACCGGAGCAGCCGAAGCCCTCGTTCCGCTCCCCCACCGTCATCCCGACGCCGGACAAGAGCCAGATCGTCCACGGGCTCAAGGACGCCTGCGCAGACGATGCGCTCTGGCTCGTCGGCGCGGTGGTGCAGTACATCCGTGAGACCGGCGATCTTGCCTTCGCCGATGAGACCGTCACCTACGCCGATGGCGGCGAGGGTACGGTATACGAGCATCTCTGGCACATTCTCGATTTTTCCGCGAAGCAGGTTGGGCAGAACGGCATTTGCAAGGGACTTCGCGCCGACTGGAACGACTGTCTGAATCTCGGCGGCGGCGAGAGCGCTATGGTGAGCTTCCTTCACCATTGGGCGCTCGGCCACTTTGCCGCGCTCGCCGACCGGCTCGGCCGCACGGAAGACGCCGCGCGCGCCCGTACGATGGCGGCAAAGGTCAAAGAAACCTGCGAAAACGTCCTCTGGGACGGCAAATGGTACATCCGCGGCATCACCGCCGACAATCGGAAAATCGGCACACACTCGGATACCGAGGGCAAGGTGCACATGGAGAGCAATACCTGGGCGGTGCTCTCCGGCGTTGCCGGTCAGGAGCACGGCGAGAGCGCGATGGACAGCGTGGATGAATACCTCTACACGCCCTATGGCTTGCTGCTCAATGCGCCGAGCTTTACGACGATCGACGACGGCATCGGCTTTGTTACGCGCGTCTATCCGGGACTCAAGGAAAACGGCGCGATCTTCAGCCACCCGAACCCGTGGGCGTGGTGCGCCGAGGCGATGCTCGGCCGCGGCAGCCGCGCGATGAAGTTTTATAATGCGCTCTGTCCCGCGCTGCAAAACGACAAGATCGAGGTGCGGCAGGCGGAGCCCTATACGTACTGCCAGTTCGTCGTCGGACGTGACCACACGGCGTTTGGCCGCGCGCGGCATCCGTTCATGACCGGCTCGTCCGGCTGGGCGTACTACGCCGCAACGCAGTATCTGCTCGGCGTGCAGCCGGACTTTGACGCGCTGCGTATCGATCCCTGCATCCCGGCGGACTGGAAGGAATTTACGGTGCACCGCCGCTGGCGCGGCGCGATGTACCACATCCATGTGACGAATCCCCACGGCGTGGAAAAGGGCGTGGAGAGCATCACAATGAACGGCAAAACCGTGGACGCTCTGCCCCCGCTCCCTGCCGGGACGGAGTGCCGCGTGGAAGTTGTTATGAACCGAAAGGAGTAAGATACACATGGTAAAATTCGGTACCGGCGGATGGCGCGCCATCATCGCCGACGGGTTTACGAAGGAGAACATCCGCCTGCTCACCGCGGGACTGTGCGCGCTCATGGAGAAAGAGGGCCACGCCGGGGCGGAGATCTGCGTCGGCTATGACCGCCGCTTCCTTTCCAAGGAATCGGCGCATTGGGCGTGCGAGGTGCTCGCGGGCTACGGCTTCCGTCCGTATGTCATCAACCGTTCGAGCCCGACGCCGCTCATCATGTTCACCGTCAAGCGCCGGAACATGCCCTACGGCATGGCCGTGACGGCGAGCCACAACCCCGCCATTTATAACGGCATCAAGGTGTTCACCGAGGGCGGACGCGACGCCGACGCCACCGTGACGCGCCGCATCGAGGCCGAGATCGAAAAGCTCTCCCCCGCGGACGTGAAGAGCGTGGATTACGATACCGCGCTCGCCGAGGGGAAGATCGTTGAGGATTACCCGATGAACGAGTATCTCGACAGCATCCTCTCCGCCGTGAACGTGGACGCGATCAAGAAAGCCTCGCTGCGCATCGGCTTTGACCCGATGTACGGCGTGAGCTGGTCGAGTCTGAGCATGCTGCTCACAACGTGCCGGTGCGATCTCGAAGTCATACATGACCGCCACGATACGCTCTTCGGCGGCAAGCTGCCCGCCCCGAACGTCGATACGCTCAAGCCCCTCGCCGCACTCGTGCTCGACCGCCATTGCGACCTCGGCATCGCGACCGACGGCGACGCCGACCGTCTCGGCGTCATCGATAACGAGGGACAGTTCATCCACCCGAACAAGCTGCTCGTGCTGCTTTACTACTATCTTGTGAAGTACCGCGGCTGGGAAGGGCCGTGCGTGCGCAATAACTCCACCTCCTGCCTGCTCGACCGCGTCGCCGCGGGGCTCGGACAGAAGTGCTACGAGGTGCCCGTCGGCTTCAAGTGGGTCTCCGCAAAGATGAGCGAGACCGGCGCGATCATCGGCGGCGAATCGTCCGGCGGTATGGCCGTGCGCGGCCACATTTCCGGCAAGGACGGCATTTACGCCGCGGCGCTGCTGGTGGAAATGCTTGCCGTTACGGGAAAATCCGTCTCCGAACTCTTCGCCGAGATCACCGAGCAGTACGGCAATCCCTGCTGGGCGGAGGCGGACTTCCGCATGACGCCGGAGCGCAAGGCCGAGCTGCAGGACGTTCTCTTCACGGAGAAGAAGGTGCCGGAGTTCGGCGCGGCCATCGACCACGTCAGTCTGGAGGACGGCTGCAAGGTGTATTTCCAGGACGGCAGCTGGGTCATCTGCCGCTTCTCCGGCACGGAGCCGCTGCTCCGCATGGCCGCGGAGGCCGACGAGCAGGCTGTGGCGGACGGGTATATCAAGGCGTTTCGCGAGATGTTAGAGCTCTGAAAAAGCGCAAAGCCCCTGAGAATACCATGTGTATTCTCAGGGGCTTTTTGCCTCCCTCTGACGAGGGAGGTGGCAAAATCGAAGATTTTGACGGATGGAGAGACGTTTGGCGCGGAAGCTTGTAGTTTTTCTCTCCCTCAGTCAGCCTTGCGGCTGACAGTTCCCTCGTCAGAGGGAGCCTTTTCTTTGTCTCCCGTAATATAATAATCGCAATACTCCCCACCCGCGGCGAGGGTCTGCTCGCGGTGGAGAATGCCGTGCTGGAGCGTTATCATCACATTGTCCAGCTCACAGAAGAGCGGCATCAGCTCCGCTACGCCGAGCTTTTCCGCATAGGCGCAGACGGGGCAGCGCGTGATGCGGTAATAGCACGCGCCCTCGTAGGGCTGACCGACAAAGTCCACCTTGAAGGACGTCGGGTACTGCGCCTCCTTCTCCGGCGTATACCACCGGACGTACTGCACGATGCTCTTTTTATTCTCCGCCTTCCCCTTCGGCGTGTTCAGATCCGTCCGGGCAAAGTACCATTTTATATGGTAGAGCGACCGGCGCATCATCTCCTGCACGGTCTCCGGCGGGATCTTCTTCTCGCTCGCCACATACGGCGCGACGAACGCGAGCGCAAAAAGCTCATTGTACGCCATCGGGTTATCGTCTCCGATATCGTCCGCCCGCTCCACAAGCTCTCGGTAAATCTTCCGGCTCTTTTTCATGATCTCAGCAGCATAGGCTTTGCCGTACTTTTCCGCCAGAACCTTTTTCATGGAGCCCTTGAACATCCAGAAATAGAATCCGTTGTATTTCATTTTTGCGCCTCCTGCGTTTTACTTATCTCCTCAAATAATGCCACCCAGCCGCCGTAGTGATAGGTCATGAGAGAGCTCATGTATTTTTCCGCAGTCTCCCGGTCGGGGCACTCGGCAACGATGCGGCGGTAGCTGTCGAACTGCGCGGAGATCAGCAGGGCGAGCAGCGTTTCGTCCACGCCGGTATAGCCCGCCGCGCGAAAGAAGGCGGCGCTCTCCACGATCTTGTTTTTCACCAGCGCGTCATAATACGGTTCCAGCGCGCTGCCTGCGCTGCGGTAGAGCAGCAGCACCGCTTCCTCGTAATGTGCGAAAATCAGATGAAGGATGGCCGCGGACTCGTGCTGCATGGAGGCTTTGAGCTGCGAGAGCAGATCCCCGCCCGCGCCGGAATAGTAATCCGCGCGCACGCTTTGAAATGTTGCAGCGATATCGTCCAGAAACGGCTGCAAAAGGCTCTGAAAGAGCTCGTCCTTGGAGCGGTAGCGCGTCTGGATCGCGCCGACGGTAACCCCGGCGTTTTCTGCGATCTTTCGGAGCGACGCGCCCGCGTACCCCTTTTCCCGGAACTCCGTGCGCGCCGCCGCCGTGATCTTTTCGTCCAGCGAATGATCCCGTAATGCCATAGACTCACCTCATGCACTATAATTACGCTGTAATCAATTACAGCGTAATTATAAGAAAACATCCGGCGTCTGTCAAGAACGACAGACGCCGGACGGCTATTTTTCGAGCATATTTTATTTAGGACTTACATCAGCTTCCGGAACAGCTCCGTCAGCTCTGCAACATTCGTGTCCTTGGGGTTGCCGGGACGGCAGGCGTCGGCGTACGCGCTCTCGGCAAGGAAGGGCAGATCCTCTTCCTTCAGCGCTTCGAGCTTCTCGGGGATACCAACATCGTGGGAGAGCTTCTTCACGGCATCGACCGCAGCCTTGCGGTACTCGGCCTGGGTCATCGAATCGACACCCTCCACGCCCATGGCGCGCGCGATCTCGCGGTACTTCTCGCCGGTGCAGTCGGCGTTGTATTCCATGACGATCGGCAGCATCATCGCACAGGCGACGCCGTGCGGAGTGTCGTAAACCGCGCCGAGGGTGTGCGCCATGGAGTGGGCGATGCCGAGGCCGACGTTCGAGAAGCCCATACCGGCGATATACTGGCCGAGAGCCATGCCCTCGCGGCCTTCCTTCGTGCCCTTCACAGCATCGCGCAGATGGGCGGAGATGAGCTTGATGGCCTCGAGATGGAACATGTCGGTCATTTCCCAGGCGGCCTTGGTGGTGTAGCCCTCAATGGCGTGGGTCAGCGCGTCCATACCGGTGGCGGCGGTGAGGCCCGCGGGCATGGAGCTCATCAGCTCGGGATCGACGATCGCGACGATGGGCATATCGTGCGGGTCGACGCAGACGAACTTGCGCTTGCGCTCAACATCGGTGATGACGTAGTTGATGGTGACCTCGGCGGCGGTGCCGGCGGTGGTCGGGATGGCGATGATGGGCACGCAGGGCTTCTTGGTGTCCGCTACGCCCTCGAGAGAGCGTACATCGGCGAACTCGGGGTTGTTGATGATGATGCCGATGGCCTTGGAGGTGTCCATGGGAGAGCCGCCGCCGATGGCGATCAGGTAATCCGCGCCGGCAGCCTTGAACGCGGCGACGCCGTCCGTCACGTTCTCAATGGTGGGGTTGGGCTTTATATCGGAGAAAATCTCATAGCTCAGTCCGGCAGCGTCCAGAACATCGGTCACGCGGGCGATAACGCCGTGACGCAGAAGCGTGGGTCCGCAGCAGATGAGCGCCTTTTTCAGTCCGCGGGACTTGACCTCGGTGGGCAGCTCCTGGATGGCGCCTGCGCCGTGATACGAGGTCTGGTTGAGCATGATTCTGTTTGCCATAGTAATGTTTCTCCTTTCGTGATGTGAAAATCGACCTATTACTCATTATGCCCGTGTTAGTCAACACTTTCAAGCACGGCCACATTGTAATGCGCCATATACGGGTTGTCAACACACATACTCGCCAAAAATCCGTCCATTTTGTGAAAAACGCATCGGCAAATTGGCGATTTTGCCAACGAAAAACGGTTCAAAAGTTCTGCCCGCGGCGGGATATGGTATAGGCAGAATCGCGCGCAATATGGTATAATCGAAGAAAAACGTGGAGGAAGCGTTATGCGCAAGGAGAAAAAGCCGTTTTCGCTCAAATGGGGGCTTACGGCGGTAATGGCGGCGTGCTGGGTCATCCCCATCGTCACGATCGTGATCGTGGCGGGCGTACTGCTCAACCGCAACTATGAGCAGAGCCTGCGTGAGAGCATCACCGCGAGCGTCGGCCACGCAATGGAGCAGACGACGCTCCAACTGGATAACGCGATGGAGGCCTCCAAGGCCGTATCCTATAACGGCGAGATCCGCGAGGCCTACCGCGCCTATCAGCAGTCCGGCGACCGGCAGGCGCTCTATAACCGCGTCTATGCCTACTTCTCGCAGAACTTTTCGCGCGACGCGAATTTCAAGGCCGTGTTCCTCACGTTCAATGACCACCCGGATATGCTCTATTACTACGCCGACTCCTTCCGCGCGAACACCTATCGCCTCTCCCAGCACTTTCGCGCTGATGTGCAGCCGCAGGTGGAGGAAACGCTCGAAGCCGTGGACACCGGCATTTACTTTTTAGAGGACGACGGCGAACTCTATATGACGCGAAATCTTCTCGACGCCTCGTTCCACCCCTATGCGCAGCTCACGCTTCTTTGCGATACGGACACGCTCTTTCAGTCGCTCGCGGCGCTCTCGGTGAGCGCGCAGGTGGAAACCTCGCTGGACGACGTGTCGTTCCGGCTATCGGAGCTGCCGGACGCCGACGCCGACCGGCTGCTTCTGAGCGACTACAGCGTCGACTTTGGCGGGCACACGCTCTCCGTTACCGTGACGGCGCCAGAGCTGCGGCTCTGGGGTGCGATGCCGGAGCTGCGCTGGGCGGTGGCGCTCGTGCTGCTGCTCGGCACGCCGCTCGTCGGCGCGGTCATACTGCTCTTCTACCGGCTTGTTACGCGCCCCGTGGAGACGCTGGCCAATGCCGCGGCGCGCGTGGCGGGCGGCGAGCGCGGCTACTGCATCGAAGAGCGCGCCGGAAGTCTCGAATTTCAGAAGCTCTACCGGGATTTCAACGACATGTCCCTGCAGCTCAAGTGGCGCTTCGAGCAGCTCTACCGCGAGCAGCAGGCGCTGCAGGAAGCGCGTATCAAGGCACTGCAATCGCAGATCAACCCGCATTTTCTCAATAACACGCTCGAGATTATCAGCTGGGAGGCGCGGCTCGCGGAGAACGAGCGCGTGTGCGCCATGACCGAGGCGCTTGCCACGATGCTCGACGCCGCGCTCGACCGCGACGGGAACGGCATGGCGTCGCTGCGGCAGGAGCTCGGATACGTGGACGCCTACCTTTATATAATATCGCAGCGGCTCGGCCCGGCACTGATCGTCAAAAAGGATGTGGACGAAGCGCTGCTCGACATCGTGATCCCGCGGCTCATTTTGCAGCCGATCGTGGAAAACGCCGTGGAGCACGACCTGACACCGCGGCGCGGCGGACATCTTGCGGTTCGCGTCCGGCGCGTGGAGGACTCTCTCCGGCTCGAGGTGGAGCACGACGGGAAGATCACGGCCGAAGAGCGCGCGCAGATTGATGCGCTCCTATCCGGCGAGCCGGACGGGAACGGCGCGGGGAAGGTTGGGCTTCGCAACGTGCGCGAGAGACTTCATCTTCTCTACAGCGAGCGCGCTGCGCTCACCATCGAGCAGGCGGCCGCGGACAGCATTTTAGCGGCGATCTCGCTCCCGCTCGACGGCTGATTTGCCAACTTTGCACAAACTGCGCAAGAACGGGCAAGAAACAGCAAGCGCAGGTCTTATGCATTTTCACTTTTGTCAGGTATAATATGGAACGTGATATAGTACAATATCACAAATTCTTTAAGAGGGGATCCAAGCTATGAAAAAGTTTCTTGCATTGCTTCTTGCCGTTCTTATGGTACTGAGTCTCGCCGCGTGCGGCCAGACTGCCACGCCGAACGACAGCCAGACGGCCGATGAGCCGAAGGAATCCGGCACCACCGAACAGCCCGCCAGCACCCCCGTTACGCTGAACGTTGTCACCTCCTACGGCGGCGACGACGGCAACCGCAAAAACTTCGAGGCCGCTGTGAAGGCCTACGAAGAGGCCACCGGCAACAAGATCAACGACGGCAGCGCCACCTCCAACGAGGAGTGGAAGGCGAAAGTCCTCACCGACTTTGAGACCGGCTCCGAGCCCGATGTGCTGTTCTTCTTCACGAACGCCGACGCCGAGCCCTTCATCACCGCGAACAAGGTCGTCTCCATCGATGAGATCCGCGCCGAGTATCCCGACTATGCCGCGAACATGAAGGAAAGCATGATGGCCACCGCCGCCGACGGCAAGCACTACTCCGTCCCGTCCTCCGGCTTCTGGGAGAACATGTTCGTCAACAAGACCGTGCTCGAGGCCTGCGGCGTTGCGATGCCCGGCCCCGACTACACCTGGGAACAGTTCCTGGCCGACTGCCAGACCATTCTCGACAACGGCTACACCCCCATCGCCTGCTCTCTCTTCGAAGTGCCTCACTACTGGTTTGAGTTCGCCGTCATGAACAACGGCACGCTCGCCAACCAGCTCGAAGTGCCCACCCTCAACGAGGACGGCACGCTCCACGATGACGCCGTTGCCCAGAAGTGGGTCGCCGCGCTCAACGATCTCAAGGAACTCTACGATCTCGGCTACTTCCCGAAGAACACCCTGACCGCCAGCGACGCCGAGACCGTTGCCATGTTCGGCGACGGCGAGGCCGCGTTCCTGATCGACGGCTCCTGGAAGGTCGGCTACTTCAACGAGAACCACGGCGACGAGCTGGAGAACTACTCCGTCTCCTTCGTTCCCGGCAAGGGCGAGCGCAAGGCCACCGAAGCCATCGGCGGCATCTCCATGGGCTACTTCATCACCCGCAAGGCGTGGGACGATCCCGCCAAGCGCGAAGCTGCCGTGAAGTTCGTTGAGACTCTCACCTCCGATGAAACGCTGAGCACCTTCGTCACCACCGAGGTCACCGCGCTCGTCAACGGCGCGAAGCCCGCCGGCCTGAACGCGCTGCAGCAGACCGCCGCCGATGTCAACGCCGAGATCACCGGTGTTGTCGGCGCCGTGCAGGACACCATCTCCAGCGAGGCCAAGGCCGATCTGTTCGGCAACATTCAGAAGGTCGTCACCGGCCAGATGACCGCCGAAGAGGCCGTTGCCTCCGCGATCGCTCTCAACTGAGCTTCCCTATCGTACTTACCGGGGGCTGCTGCTGCGCAGCAGTCCCCCTTTCTTATCAAAGGACGGTGTATCCATGCTATCCACCATCTACAAGAGAAAATGGCCGCTGCTCGTGTTTCTCGTGCCGGCGTTTCTGTTCCTCGCGGTATATCTTTACTATCCGTTCATCCAGAACATCATCAACACGTTCCTCAACATCGGCGGTCTCGGCCGCGCGGCGGACGGCGTGAATACGCCGTGGTACGAAAACTACCAGCGGCTCGTGACCGACCCCAACATGCGCACCGCGCTCAAGAATACAGCGCTCATGATCGTGTGCACTGTTGTCATCCAGGTGGGCGTGGCGCTCATTCTGGCACTGCTCGTGGATACGATCCGCGTCGGCGCGCAGGTGTTCCGCACGGTGTACTTCTTCCCCATCGTCATTTCCGCCACGGCGCTCGGCCTGCTCTTCAACCTGATCTTCCTCTACAAGGGCGGCATGGTAAACCAGATCCTGCTCGCCACGGGACAGCTTCCCTATGAAATTAAGGCAAACGGCAAAATGATCGTGGAGTGGCTGGACTGGAAGGATCAGGCGCACTATCTCTTCACGATGTTCCTCCCCGTCATGTGGCAGTATGTGGGGTTTTACTTTGTCATCATCGTCACAGGTCTGAACAACATCCCGCAGGAGCTTTACGAGGCCGCTGCGCTCGACGGCGCAGACGGCTGGAAGCGCACACGGTACATTACGCTCCCCATGCTGCACAACGTGCTGTGCACGTGCGTGGTGCTCGCCGTTACGGGTGCGCTCAAGGTGTTCGACCTGCCGTGGGTCATGTTCGGCGCAGGCATGCCGGAAAATCTCGGCTGGCTGACCGGTACATATATGTACGACCAGACGTTCAACAAATCGAACGTGGACTATGGCTCCACGATCGCGGTGCTCATCGTTGTGCTCGGCGTTGTGCTCTCAAACGTGGTGAACCGGGTGTTCCGGCAGTCCGAGGATATTTAAGGAGGAGAGAGACATGAAAATGAAGAAAAAGCCGTCGCTCTCCAAGATTTTCACCTATGTGGTGCTCTGTCTCTGGGGCTTGACGACCGTCTATCCGTTCATCTGGGTCATTTTGAACTCGTTCCGCAAAAAGGGGCTCATTCTCAGCGACTCGTTCTCCCTGCCGCTGGGCGACGCCTTTACCTGGGATAACTACCGCACCGCGTGGGAGCGCGCGGACTTTAAAAACGCGTACCTCAACAGCGTCATCATCTCCGGCACGGTAACGATCCTCGTTGTGCTCCTCGCGGGCATGGCGGCCTACGGTCTCGTGCGCTACCGCTTCCGGCTCCGCAAGCTGCTCTATGGTCTCATCACCGCGGGCATGATGTTCCCGGTGTTCTCCACGATCATCCCGGTGTTCCGGCTCGAGGTCATGATGGGCATCGCCGGAACGGGCAACCGCTGGCTGAGTCTGCTCGCGGTCATCCTGCCGCAGATCGCCGGAAACCTGTGCTTTGCCATCATCGTTCTGATGGGCTTTATCCAGTCGGTGCCGATCGATCTGGAGGAGAGCGCCTATCTCGACGGCTGCAACGTGTTCCAGATCTACTTTCACATCATCATCCCGGCGGCAAAATCGTCGTTCGCCACGGTCGCGATCTTCGCGTTTCTCTGGAGCTACAACGATCTCTTCACGCAGTCGTTCTTCCTGCGCTATCCGCAGGAGCGCGCCATTACGGGTCTTCTTAACGAGATCAGCTCGCAGGCCGGCGTCAACTACGGTCTCATGGCGTCCTCGGTCGTGCTGGTCGTGATCCCGGTGCTGATCGTCTATGTGCTGCTGCAAAAGAACATCGTAAAAGGTCTGACGGCGGGCGCGGTCAAGGGATAGTCCCTTGCATTTTGGCGCGGTGCGCGCTATGCTGTACGGGCAGGAGGTGAGCCAATATGTACCGTGTCGTTCTGATCGACGATGAATACATCATTCTCGAAGGTCTGCGGAAGGTCGTCAAATGGGCGGATTATGGCTGCGAGGTTGTCGCTACGGCGTCTGACGGCCGCAGCGGCGCGGAGACGATCCGCGCGCTTCGCCCGGATATCGTGTTCACCGACATCCGCATGCCCGGCGGCGACGGGCTCACGATGCTCGCGGGGCTGCGCAGCGAATTTCCCGATATGCAGATCACCGTTCTCACCGGCTACCGCGATTTTTCCTACGCGCAGGAGGCCATCCGCCTCGGCGTGACACGCTTTCTTTTAAAGCCTTCCAAAATGGACGAGATCCACGAGGCGCTCGGCGCGATGAAGGCCAATCTCGACCGGCGCGCCCGGCAGGACGAGCCCGCCGAAGAGAGCGAAACACAGCAGCAGGCGGAAAACTTCCTCGTAAATCAGGCCATTACTTACATACGCGCGCATTACCGCGAAAAGCTCTCCCTGCAGGAGGTCGCCGACCGGTGCTATATCTCCCAATGGCACCTCTCCAAGCAGCTCAACCGCTGCGCCGGAAAGAGCTTCTATGATATTCTCAACTCCGTGCGCATCGAAGAGGCGTGCAAGCTTCTGGCCGATCCGAGTCTCAAGATCGGCGAGATCAGCGAGCTTGTCGGCTACGCGGATGTGGCGCACTTTGCCCGGACGTTCAAAAAGCTTGAGGGCGTCAGCGCCAACGAATACCGGAACAAATTATAATTATGTAAACTTAATTTAAAAAATCGGGGCAGTCTGCCGCTTTCGGCAGGCTGCCCCGATTCGATAGTAAGGGTGCTGAGCGAGAGTATTTATTCGTCCGTAAATTCCAGAGATTCCACATGGATCCCGCCGGTCTTTTCCTTTCGGATCGCGTAAAAGATGCCGAATCCGAACACGAGCACGGTAATAACAACGATATACGGTCTCACCGACACAATGTTATGCAGAATGATCGCAATCTGGACCAGGAACGCCAGGAATACGAAGAAGTAGAAAACGCCGGTCGGAACGTTTTTGCCGAATCCGCGCTTCGCCCAGATCTCCGGATACTTCTTCGGCACAAGAGCAATGGATACGATCATCAGGGTGCTCAGCGTGAGATTCACCAGAAGAGAGCTGTTGGTCGTGGTTTTGATATCCCAGCCCAGAACCAGCGGCATCAGAGAAACGAGCCACATGATCGTCATGATCTTCCAGGGGCTTCCGTAGCGGTTCGGCTTCGCAAAGGACGCGGGGAACCAGCCGTTCTGCGTGGCCACATAAATGGGCTCCACATAGCAGGCATAGCAGCCGTTGATGGTCGTCGCAAGTGCCATGAAGGGACCGGCGATGATAAAGAAGACGAAGAGCGGCGTGGACATGATCTCCTTGGCAACATACGTCAGCGGCTGGTTGGCAACGATCTCCAGCGGAAGAACCGTGGAGGCCACGATCGTGACGGAAAGATAGAGCACTGCAATGACGATCGTCGTGCCGATAATCGAGAACGGCAGGTCATACTTGGGATTCTTTGAATGCCGGCTCATAAACATGACGTAATACTGCGCAAAGGTGGAGAAGAAGAGCATAAAAGTCGCCGAGAAGAAGCCGCGGGTCCCGCCCGTCATAAACTGCTCATCCGAGAAATTGAACAGGATTGAAACATCCGCTTTGCCGATTCCCATAATGGAGAATGTAGCAAGGCCCACAATGAGAAGGACGGACATGATGTTTTGAAGATTCGACAGGGTCTTGATGCCGCGAATGTTGATAAGATAGAACGCCGTCAGCACAATGGCCGCGGTGATTCTCACATTGGCGGTGGGGATCAGCGCCTGGACATAGGTGCCGAAAGACAGGGCATAAAGGGCGGTGGTGGGGAAGTATAGGAAAAAGCCGAACGCATACATGCCGCCGAACTTTTTTCCCAGAACGGTGTTGATGAGACCGTACGGTCCGCCGTCTACGCGGAGCGCGCCCGTAACAAAGATCATCGGGATATTATAGATAAATCCCAGCAGCAGCGCCAATGCATAGGCCCAGAATGTGGAATGTCCCGTGACGCCCATTGCTTGTCCGACAAGCGTGACTATGCCGGAGCCGATAACGCTTCCGACGCCCATTGCCAGCATGCTCCACTTGCCCATGGTTCCGGTATGTTGAACTTTACCTGTTGTTTCTGCCATAAGTGTCACCTCCTGTTTCCTTCCAATGATTTAAAGAACGCCCAAACGATGCATTTCTTTGCGGATCTCTTCCTTCAGGGCATCGGGAGCATCGCACACGGGAAGGAGCGGGAGACCGGCGTCAAAGCCCTGAAGCGTCATTGCGTACTTGACAGGGCCGGGGTTCGGGGATTTGAACAGCATTTTCTGAAGGTAATGATACTTCGTGCCGAGCTCGTTGATCTTCTTGCTGTCGCCCGCCATGGCAGTATTATATATCTCGACCCACTGTTTGGGAAGAACGTTGGAGGAAGCCAGCACTGCGCCCTTCGCGCCCGCAAGCATTTCCCACGCCGCGAGATATTCGTTGCCGGAGAGAACTTCGATCCGGTCGCCGAAACGATCGATCATTTCCACAGTCTGATCCAGTCTTTCGGCGCATTCCTTGATGCCGACGATATTCGGAACGGCGGCAAGGAGCTTTTCCACGATGTCCGGCGTTGTATTATAACCCGTGCGGCCGGGGAAGTTATAGATCAGAATGGGAAGATCGCAGGCTTTATCAACCTTTTTGAAGAACTCGATCACGCCGGACAGCGGGGTGCTCGCTCCGAACGGCGTGCTGACAAGCAGCGCATCGACACCGGCTTCTTTCGCCATGGTCGCTGCGGCGATCGCATCATAAACGCCGAGCTCGACCACACCGGCGATCACGGGAACTCTGTGATCCACAGTCTTCACCGTGAGCTCCAGGATCTTGCGGCGGGTCTCCTTCGGAACGGCCATGTTCTCTCCCGTGCCGCCCAAAGACAGCAGGCTGTGAATGCCGCTGCTGATCTGATCTTCAATTACACGGACCAGCGCAGGCTCGTTTATCGTGATCCCATCCTCCAGCACAGGGGAAATCAGAGCAGTCATAATACCGAACTTCATAACAGTTTCTCCTTTTCTTTTTTTTACGGAATATATCAGCGGATGGTGTGCATGGTTTTCTTGTTGACCCAGTTATAGGTCTCGGCCCCGTCGAGCGCGAGAAGCAGATTCTCGGCAGCCTTGGTGGATATCTTCTGCTTGGCCTCGTAGGTGTCGCCGCCGAAGTGCGGCGTGACGATCACGTTCGGAAGTGAGAAGAGCGGCTCGTCTGCGCAGGGCGGCTCTTTCTCAAAGACGTCCAGACCGGCTCCGGCGATCTCCTGTGTTTTCAGCGCTTCATAAAGGGCTTTCTGGTCCACCACAGGGCCGCGGCTAAGATTCAGCAGGCAGGCCGTTTTCTTCATGGTTTTGAACTGCTCGGCGGAGAACATGCCGCGGGTCTCGTCCGTCAGATGAAGCTGGACCGTAACGAAGTCCGCTTCCTTCAGACCATCCCCCAGCTTTTCCATCTTTTCAACGCCGAACTCACGCATATGCTCTGCGCTCAAAAACGGGTCATACGCAATAACGCGCATATCAAATGCCTGCGCCATTTTTGCCGCGGTTTTGCCGATCCTGCCAAAGCCCACGATGAAGAGCACCTTTTCGGCGATTTCCGTGGGGATGTTGGTTTCGCGGAATTTCCAGTTTCCCGCGCGGACCGCCTTATCGGCGGAAAGCAGGTCGCGGCTCAGCGCCAGAATGAACATCATAACGTGCTCGGCCACGGAGATATAGTTGCCGTCCGGCACATTCAGCACCTTTACGCCGTTCTCGGAGGCGGCCGTCACATCGATGTTGTCCACGCCGACGCCGTGCTGCGCGATCACGCGGAGCGAGGGGCACTCCTCGATCACCCGGCGCGTGATCTTCTCCACGCGCGTTACAACGCCCTCAATGTTGTTTTCCCGGATCCAGTGAATGAGGGTATCTTCTTTGCCGTCCGGCGCCATATAGACCTCCGCCGCTTCGCGGAGCATACGGACGCCGACCGGCTGAATGGTTGGCTCTATCAATAAAACGCGATGTTTCATATCAGCATTTCCCCTTTGTTTCGTGTTTTTTCTGGATGCGCAGCAGGAGCTTGTCGGAAACGACAGAGCAGATATACAGGGCAAGGATGGCATAAATTCCCACCGCCACGTTTTGAAATACCACCATGGAGGCCACAACTACGGAACCGTCAACGAAAAGGCACATCTTTCCGACGCCGATCTTCGGGAACTTTTGGTTTAAGATCCGGATCAGAAGCTGTGTTCCCCCGATGGAACTGTTGGAAAGGACCGTGAGCACCATCCCAAGACCGTACAGTACGCCGCCGCATATGGCAGCAAGCAGCGGATTATACGTTGCTGTCGGCAGGAACGAGGTCGCTTCCATCAGCAGATTATAAACGACGGCGCCTATGAGAGTATTTTTTACGAACGACCATCCGTAAGATATCCACGCAACGACGATCAGCGGAAGATTCATCCCCAGGATCAGAACAGACATACTGATATCCACGTAATTCTGGATGATCAACGCGATCCCCGCCAGGCCGCCTGCCGCGATATGGTTGCCGTTTAGAAAAACATTGGAGCACAGGGCAAACATCAAACAGCCCAAAAAGATGAACAGCGCATTCTTTTCCTTCGGTGAATGCCGGAGCTGATTGAGGAAGCCCCCGGCAGATTTACTTCGCCAATCCGTCCTGCCGTTCATATGCCGTGAGAATGCCCTGGATCGCAGCGCCGCGGAAGCCTCTTTGCTCCATGACGTTTGTGCCGCCGATGGTCATTCCGCCGGGCGTGGAGAGTTCGTCCTTCAGCTGGCCAATGTGCTTTCCGGTTTCCAGGACCATCGCCGCAGCGCCAAGAACCGCCTGGGCAGCGAACTTTGTCGCCTGGTCTCTGCGCATGCCGATCTGCACACTGCCGTCTGCGAGCGATTCGATGTACATATAAGTGAATGCCGGCGAGCAGCTGAACACTGGGCAGGCGATGGGAAGAAGCTCCTCTTCGGTATGCTCGCACATGCCGCATTTCTGAAGCATATCCCGCAGCTCGTCCACATCGCCGTCCGCCGCGTATTCGTTGTTCGCGAACAGCACAAGGCCCTTTCCGATGGCGACCGGCGTATTGGGCAGCAGGCGGATGACCGGCATATCCATTTCCGCGGAATGGAAGACAGCGGTAATGTCCTCCAGCGTATAGCCCGCGGCGATGGAGGCAACGATGCGCTTCTCTCCTGCCGCATAGTGCTTTTTGAAGAAGGGCAGCGTGGTTTTCAGTACGCTTTCCAGGATCTGCGGCTTGATGCAGAACATCACAAAGGCTGCGTTATCGATCACTTCCTCCATGGAACCGGCACAGATGCATCCGGTAGAGGCAGACAGAGCTTTTGCTTTTTCTGTCATCACGTCAAAAACAATGACTTCCTCCGCAGGCAGCTGGCGGCAGGCAGCGGCAGCCAGAGTGCCGCCCATGGCGCCGACTCCGATAAAACCTAAACGCTTCATAGGGCAAATTTCCTTCCTAAATTTCAAATTACAGAAAGCTCTGCGCCCGGCCGGGACCCGCCTTCTTGATGGTCAAATTGTAAGCGAGTCAGGAAAATATGGCAAATCGACGATTATTTTCCAGAAGTTAAAAAATAATTAGGAATATTAACTATAAATTGATTTTTGCAGAATGAGCTGATATAATAAACAAAAGATTTTCGAGCATGTTTGTTTTTTCAAGAAAAAATTTCCTTTTAGTTAACTTTTAGGAGAGAGCCATGGACGAATTAAACCGCCGCATCGGGAAAGAGCTGCAGCTCATGCGAAAGGAACGCAGGATCACACAGCGCCAAGTGGCCGAGCAATTGCACAAAACGACCGCGTGTATTTCCAAATATGAAAGCGGCGATATTGCTCTTGATATTGAGAGCCTCTGCAAATACTGCGCCGTTCTCAACATTTCCGCCTCCGAGTTTTTGCAGCCGTTTGTCCCGGACGGGCAGGTCACAAAATCGCTGGAGCCTCCGTTGCCATTCTATAACGTTCCCGAGCTTTTTCTCTATTGGCGCGGCGGCGTGGACGGCAGCGTATTCTCCGCAAAAATGACATTTCTTCCCCACGCCTCATCTCTGGTACGTATGCGCATCGTTTTCAATTTCTGTACAAAGCCTGCGCTTCTCTCCTCCAGCAACTCCGTATTTGAAGGCGAGATCGAATTCTTTCCGTCCATCACCAGAGCTCTTCTGCGCAAGACCGGCAGCTCCTTAGACCTGATCCTAATAACCGCATACAACGCCGGAGAAGGAAACAACTACCGCATTGGCCATATTACGACATTGACGTCCTACTACTCCCCAATGAGTTCCAAGTGCATTATTTCGCAGGAGCTCATCCCGGACAAGGAGACGGTGATCGAACTGCTCCAGGCCTCCAAGGATGAAGTCAGTCAGTTAAAAAGAAGCGGCGTATTTCTACCTCTAAACACATATAAAAAGGCTCCTCACGAATCCGAAATATAAGCAAAAAGCCTACACGGAGAACGGTTTCTTCGTGTAGGCTTTTTATTATGTAAATTAAATTATGTTTACTGCATTATGTTGATTACAGGATGAATCCCCCGTCGACGGTGAGCACCTGGCCGGTGACGAAGCTCGCATCGTCGCTCGCAAGATAGGAGACCGCGGCGGCAATGTCCTCCGGCCGGCCGAGACGGCGCAGCGGCGTCTCCTCGGCGAGCTGCGGCAGCACCTCGCTCGGCAGAGCATCGAGCATGTCGGTTTTTATGACGCCGGGCGCAACGCAGTTGACACGGATGTGCGTGGGTGCAAGCTCGGCCGCCAGCGAGCGCGTGAGCGCGATGAGCGCGGCCTTTGTGGCGGAGTACGTCACCTCGCAGCTCGCGCCGCGAAGCCCCCACATGGACGAGACATTTACGATGCAGCCCGCGTGTTCGTGGAGCATCGGCGGGAGGACAGATTGGATGGTGTGGAATGCGCCGTCGATATTCACGCCGAAATAGCTCCGCCACATCTCCTCGGTCACGTCCTGAAAGAGCGCCTGCCCCGCAACGCCCGCGTTGTTGACGAGCAGGTTCACGTGGCCGAACGCATCCTCCACGCGGCGCACCATATCCTCCACCTGCGCGCGGTCAGCCACGTCCGCCTGAAACGCCGCAGCGCGCAGTCCCTCGGCAGTGAGCTCTGCCACGAGCGAGTCGGCGCAGTCCTGGCGGACATGGTAATTGACGGCAACGGTATAGCCCTCGTGGGCGAGACGGCGCGCCGTTGCGCGGCCGATGCCGCGGCTCGCGCCGGTGATGAGTGCGATCTTTTCCATAGTATTTCCTCCCGGTGATATGCGTTTATTGTACCGCAGCTCCTGCCGGAATACAAGTCACCACTCGGTCTCCGTCTCGTATTCCCCGGTCTCCTTCTCGCCGAATTCCCGCGCCGTTTCCGCCACGACGGCCTCGTACCCGGTGAGCGCGGCAAACGAGGAAAACTGCGCCGCCCGGTCTCGCCGCGGCATGGGCGGGTGCGTGTCGGAGACGTGGTGCGGCAGGGTGATGATATCATCGTAATCGTGGCATTCCTCGCGCTTCATGCCCGGTGACCTCCGATCTGTTTATTGCGTGAGCGCGTTGTCGCGCCCTCTTCCAGGTTCATGCCCTTTAAAATAGCGTTATTGCCATACCGCCGCTGGATGGCAAGAATGGCCTCCTGCCGCCGCCGTTCGCGCTCGCGCGCCTTTTGATCGGCGCCGGGTTCGGACGCATTCTCTTCCGCGGCGGAAAAGAGATCCAGCTGCTCGCCGCTTTCCACGGCGCGGGGGATCTTATCCTCCGGCAGAACGCGGTTCGCCGCGACCGTCACACGGCGGACGAGGAGGTTTTTGTCTGTAATGCGGTCGTAGAGCGCCATGACCGCGTCCGTGATCTCGCGCGTGGAGGACGAATACCCCGCAAGATTGGCCGTGCCGTGGCCGTGCTTCGGCACGCGGCGGCCGTAGCGGTCAACGTGCGTTTCGCCGGCGTACTCCGCAGCGCGGGAAGGGTCGGCAAGATTTTCGATATCATACCCGATCGTGAGTGTGAGCTGGTCGGTGCAGAGGCGTTTCTTCACGAGATCGAGCACGAGAAGATCGGTCATCTCGCGCACGATGAGCTTGGCTTTGTGCCAGTCGTACGGCTCTTGCAGCACCTGACCGGAGCTGATGCTGTTGGAATCCGGCCGGTAGGCATGGATGTCCGCGATCGTACACGGCTCCCAGCCCCAGGCGTGGTCGATGAGGAGCTCCGCCTGCACGCCGAACGTTTTATAGAGAAGCTCCTCGTTATAGAAATCGCCGCTCTTCCCGAGCGAGCAGCGGGCAATATCGCCCATGGTATGCATCCCCAGCGCTTCGAGCCGCCGCACCTTTCCCGCACCGACGCGCCAGAAATCTGTGAGAGGCCGGTGGCCCCAGAGCTTACGGCGGTAGCTCATCTCATCGAGCTCCGCGATGCGAACGCCATCAGCGTCCGGCGGAATGTGCTTGGCTTCAATGTCCATCGCGATCTTACAGAGATAGAGATTCGTGCCGATGCCCGCCGTGGCGGTGATGCCGGTCGTGTGCAGCACCTCGCGCAGGATCTTCCGGCAGAGCTCGTGCGCCGTCATGCGATAGGTGTGCAGATAATCCGTCACGTCCATGAATACCTCGTCGATGGAGTAAACGTGGATGTCCTCGGGCGCTACATAGTGCAGGTAAATGTTATAGATCCCGGCGCTGTAGCGCATGTAATGCGCCATGTGCGGCGGCGCGACGACATAGTCCAGCTCCAGCGCGGGATTTGCCGCAAGCTCCGGCGCGCTGCACGATCTTCCGGTGAACGCATGCCCCGGCGCGGCGGCGCGGCGCGCGGCGTTGATCTTCCGCACCTCCTCCACGACCTCGAAAAGCCGGGCGCGCCCCGGGATGCCATAGGACTTGAGCGCCGGGGACACCGCGAGACAGATCGTCTTTTCCGTGCGGGTCGGGTCCGCCACGACGAGATTCGTCGTCATCGGGTCAAGACCGCGCTCCATGCACTCCACCGAGGCATAGAACGACTTGAGATCGATGGCAAGATATGTCCGCTCTCCCACGGCGCACCTCCTTCGCGGTTGATTCGCCTCTATTATATTAGCTTATCAAGCGAATTTCAAGAGGGAGGTTTTGTTATGCAAAAGCTCCCCGACGCCTCCGGTGAAGTGACCCCAAAAAGTTAGACAAATAAATTAAGCGCAAATTGTTCAAGCGACCGAAAGGGCTTGTTGTCTGTGAATAGCAGGCGGCAAGCCCTTTAGCTTTGCCTTAATTCTGCGGTTGTTGTAGTAATCCAGATATTCCGTGAGTTCTTGCTTGAAGTGCTCCA
>CAVEQS010000016.1:0-53343 GCA_963618015.1 bacterium
GGGTGGAGTTTTGCCTCCACCCTTGTGCTTCTTTAAACTTCTATTTGACGCTTACTTTCAGCTGTTGATGATTCGCTTGGTCGCAGCGCTCGCGTGCGCAATGATGTCCTCCGGCGATTCGCCGACGTGGTAAACGCCGTTTTCGTAGAGGATTTTGCCGTTCACCATCGTGAGGAGCACGTTGGTGTTCGAGCCGCTGTAGACCAGGTTTTTCACCGTGTTGTGCTCGGGCTGCATGTTTGCCTGGTGCAGGTCGATCACGATGAGATCGGCGAGCTTGCCGGGGGCGATGCAGTCGGCATCGATGCGCATGGCGCGCGCGCCCGTGGAGCACGCGGCGCGGAGAATTTCGCGCGCGTCGCACGAAGCGGCGTCCTCCTCGCGAAGCTTTTGCAGCACCGCGGCAAGATACATTTCGCGGAACATATTGAGCGCATTGTTGCTCGCCGGACCGTCCGTGCCGATGGCCAGGGGAATTTTCCGGCGCAAAAATTCGCTCACCGGCGCGATGCCGCTCGCAAGCTTTGCGTTCGAGGCCGGGCACGTCACGGCGTACAGGCCGCGGCGGGCAAAAATGTCCATGTCCTTCTCATCAAACCACACGCAATGGAATCCGCCGCCGCCGTGCTCAAAGAGGCCGTTCTCCTCGAAGAGCTGCGTCGGCGTGAGGCCGTGGCGCTCGATACACTCTTCCACTTCGCGCTTCGTCTCCGAGTTGTGGGTGAAAAACGGCATCTTATACTCGTCCACAAGCATTTTCATGAACATGAGCAGATCGAGATTGGCCGTATACTCGGCGTGGATGCCGGGGATGTAGGAGATGAGCGGATGGAGGTTGTTGAATTTGATCGTGTCCATCTCGCCGACCGTCCAGTCGTCCCCCGCGGCGAGCGCGCCGCAGAGCACCATGCGATAGCCGCAGTCAATGGCCGCCTGCGCGAAGGCGTCGCGCTTATAGTACATGTCAAACGCACTCGTGATACCGCCGCGGAGATATTCGAGAATGGCGAGCTTCGTGAGAGCGTAAATGTCGTCCGGCGTGAGCTTGGCCTCCAGCGGGAACACCTTGTCGAAAAGCCAGCTCTGGAGCGGCAAGTCGTCCGCGTAGGAGCGGAGGAACGTCATCGCGCTGTGCGCGTGGGCGTTTTTGAAGCCGGGCATCAGGAGATTTCCCTTGAGATCGATCTCACTCTCAAACGGCGGGTGCGCGCCGATGGCAGGGCCGACATAGAGGATCATCGATTTCTCGACCCAGACCTCCCAGTCGGAAATTTCAAACCCGTCGCTGAGCGAAAGGAGCTTGCCGTTATAAAAGCGGATCATGCCTTTTCCTCCGTATGCATGGCGGCGATGGAATCCCACATGAGCTTCTTAAACCGCGGCGCGGCGGCGTTCGCCGCCTCGATGACCTCTTCGCCGCTGAGCTTCTGTCCGGAGAGGCCGGCGGCGAGATTGGCGATGCAGGACACGCCGCACACGCGCATCCCGGCGTGGTTGGCCGCAATGACCTCCACGACCGTGGACATGCCCACGGCGTCCGCGCCCCAGGCGCGTGCGGCGCGGATGTCGGCGGGGGACTCGTAGCTCGGGCCGGTGAACTGGATGTACACGCCCTCCTTGAGATCGATGCCGTCCTTTTTCGCCGTCTCGCGCAGAATGGCGCGAAGTGCGGGATCGTAGGCGTGCGTCATATCCGGGAAGCGGACGCCGAGCTCGTCGATGTTCGCGCCGATGAGCGGGTTCGGGATGAGCGCGCTGATATGGTCGGAAATGCTCATGAGCGTGCCGGCGGTGAGATCGCCGCGGATGCCGCCGGAGGCGTTCGTAACAAACAAGATCTTCGCGCCCATGGCCTTCATGAGCCGCGCGGGCAGCACAACGTCATGCGGTGTGTAGCCCTCATAGAGGTGCACGCGCCCCTGCATGACGACAACGGGCGTTTCCTCCACATAGCCGAACACGAACCGTCCGGCGTGGCCGGGCGCGGTAGAGACCGGGAAGCCGGGAATCTCGCTGTACGGCACAACGGCGACTTGCTTTACCATATCGGCAAAGCCGCCGAGACCGGAGCCGAGCACAACGGCGACCTCGGGGACAAAATCGGTGTGGCGCCGCACCGCGGCGAGACAGTTCTGGATGCGTTCCATTTCGGGATGCATAAAAGAGCCTCCTTATGTATGTTTTATTCTTCGGTAAGATCGGCGAACTGCGCGCCGATATAGTCTGCCAGAGTCTCGGGGTCAACCCCGATCTGCGCGCCAAGCCGCCCGGCGCTGCAAAAGAAAGCGTCTGTCAAAAGCGCCGTCTCGTCGATCCATGTGGGGAACGGCTTTTTCATTCCCACCGGGGAGCAGCCGCCGTGGACATAGCCGGTGAGCGGCAGCAGCTTTTTCTGCGGCAGCATCGCAATGCTCTTCACGCCCGCGGCCTTCGCCGCCTTTTTGAGCGAGAGCGTTTCGGGCGCGGGGATAACGAACACAAAGTGCTCGCCGGTATTGGCCTCCGCCACAAGCGTTTTGAAAACGCACTCCGCGCTCTGGCCGAGCGCCGTGGCCACCTCCGTGCCGGAGGCGAGCGCAGCATCGTAATAATGCGGCGTATACGCGATGCCCGCCTGATCAAGCAGGCGCATCACGTTGGTTTTTTCGTTGCTTTTATCCGATTTTGCCATGAAAGTATTCCTCAACTTGCTCTCGGGAAGCGCGGAGACTTCCCTGGATCATGCCCGGCGCGCCGCCGCCCCGGCCGGAGAGCGCGGCATTGATATCCCTTGCCGCGGCGCGAAGGTCGGTCGTTTCCGATGCCATCACATACCGATAGCCCCCGTCCTCGGCGCAGAGAGTGGCGCAGATGCCCGTGCAGCGCGTCTTTCCGCCCTCGGCAAGAGCGCGCAGCGCGGCGGGAGAAAGGCCGTCCTCGAAAAAGAGAAGGTTTCCTTCGCACGGCATGAGCGCTGTGAGCCGCGCCTCCACATACCGCCGCTCCGCGGCGGCGCGTTGATACTTCTCCGCTTCCAGCTCGCCGAGCACGCGCCCGGCGGCGGCACAGAGAGCATTCTGCGGCGCGGAAAAGAGGTGGGAGAGCGCTTCGGTCTCGGCAGCGCAGAGCGCGGCGTCCTCATACGCTGCGCGCCCGGCGAGCATCGTAAAACGCACACCGCCGCGGTGGCGCATCCGGTCTTTTAAACGGATAAGGCCGATCTCGCCGGTGAAGCTCACGTGCGGCGCGCAGCACGCGCACCGGTCAACGCCCGGCACCTCCACGATGCGCACCGGCATCGCGAGCGCCTTTTTCTGCCGGAACGGCAGCGCCGCAAGCTCTTCCTCCGTCGGCCAGAGGATGTTTATGGGAAGATTCTGCCACACGGCCTCGTTTGCCAGCCGTTCAAGCTGTGCAAGCTGCTCCGCGTCCAGCTCGCGGTCAAAATCGATCGTCGCGCCGTGCTCGTCCATGTGAAAGCCAATGTTCTCGCAGCCCCAGAGCGAATGTGCATGGCCGGACACCAGATGCTCGGCCGAGTGGATCTGCATGCGGGCAAAGCGCGTTTCCCAGTCGATCTCGCCGGTCACTTCCGCGCCGAGTGCGAGCGGCGCGGCGCAGAAATGGACGATCTCCCCATTTTTCTCGCGCGTATCCGTCACCTGCGTGCCGCCAAGCGTGCCGACATCGCCGCCCTGTCCGCCGCCTTCGGGAAAAAAGGCAGTGCGGTCGAGCGTCACGGCATAGAGCTTTCCGCGCTCCTCGCACGAGAGGACGCGCGCGGTGAACTTTCGCATATGCGCGTCAGCGTAAAAGAGCTTTTCGGTCATAGGATTTTAGAATTTGAACAGGTTGAGGCCGGTCACATCGTCCTTGAAGCGGTCGACCGTGCCGTCGATCACGCGGATGACCATCTCGCACGTCGCGCTCACGCGCGCGGCGTTGAGATGCCCGCCGACGACCGCACCGGACTCGTTCGCGGCGCTCATGTGCAGGTGGCTGTAGTATTCACCGCTCATCGTGTTCACCGTGCCGGTCAGCGATACGATCTCATGCGCGCCGGTAAAGGTGAGCGCGTGGTACTGCTTTTCGTCCACGTTGTACACGCCGACGGTAAATTCGTCCGTTGCGCCGAGTGCCTCTACGCTCGCCAGGCGGATGCTTTCCTTTTCGCACAGCACACGAAGCTGCGCCGTGATCTCCTCGCCGCGGTCAAAGCGCGCCACGATCGTATTTTCAAAACGCCGGTAATCCATAGTTTGTATCCCCTTTGCATGGAATGTATCTGTATTATAGCCGTTCGGGCCGCGTAAATCAAGGTTGTCAGAGCCTGGCTCTTCGCGTATAATATCGAAAGAAACGAGGAGCAGTCTATGGAAAACTTTTCCCGTCCGCTGGTGGACTGGTACAAAAAAGAGGCGCGTCCCCTCCCCTGGCGGGAGGAGCCGACGCCGTACCGCGTATGGGTCTCGGAGATCATGCTGCAGCAGACGCGCATCGAGGCCGCGCGCGAATACTTCAACCGCTTCACGCGCGCGTTCCCGACTGTGGAAGCGCTCGCCGCAGCGGAGCTCGACGATGTGCTCAAGCTCTGGGAAGGGTTAGGGTATTATTCCCGCGCGCGAAATCTCCACAAATGCGCCAAAACCGTGTGCAAGGAGTTCGGCGGCGTATTCCCTGCAAACGCCGCGGCGCTGCGCGCGCTGCCCGGCATCGGAGACTATACGGCCGGGGCGATCGCCTCGATCGCCTACGGTCTGCCAGAGCCCGCGGTGGATGGGAACGTGCTGCGCGTGCTCGCGCGCATGGAGTGCTTCGGCGAGAGCATCGGCAGCGACAAGGTGAAAAAGCGCTTCCGTGAGGCGCTGCGGGAGATCTACCCGGCAGGCGAGTGCGGCGAATTTACGGGCGCGCTCATGGAGCTTGGCGAGACGATCTGCACCGTCGGCACGCCCGACTGTGCGCGCTGCCCGGTCGCAGCGTACTGCGAGGCGCACCGCCGCAGCGAGGAAACGCTCTATCCTGTGCTGCCGGAGAAAAAGCCGCGCCGGATCGAAAACCGGAGGGTGCTTTTGCTGCTCTGCGGCGATACGGTCGCGGTGCGGCGGCGCGAGAGCACGGGGCTTCTCGCCTCGATGTGGGAGCTCCCGAACGATCTTTCGCCGGATGCGCCGCAAAACGGCGTGCCCTGCGGCGAGGCGGTGCACGTTTTCAGCCATGTGGAGTGGCACATGCGCGGGTATATCGTCCGTTGCGAGGAAAAGCTGCCGGACTACGTCTGGGTGACGAAAACGGAGCGTGAAGCGCTCGCCATGCCCACGGCGTTCCGGTATTATCGAAAAAAACTGGAGGAGATGGGATATTGAATATCTGTGTATTCGGCGCGGCACGCGACGAGATCGGCGAAGACTTCATGGCGCTCGGCACGGCGCTCGGGCGCGAGCTTGCCGCACGGGGACATACGCTTGTGTTCGGCGCCGGCGGCCATGGCATGATGGGCGCCGTAGCGCGCGGAGTCTACGAAATGGGTGGGGAAATCATCGGCGTTGTGCCGTATTTCTTCAATGCGCCCGGCATTCTCTTTGAGCATTGCACGGAGCTTGTACGCATGGAGACGATGGCGGAGCGCAAAACGATCATGGAGCAGCGCTCGGACGCTTTCATTGCCCTGCCCGGCGGCATCGGCACGATGGAGGAAATTTTTGAGGTCATCACGCTCTCATCCCTCGGCCGGATGCAGAAAAAGAGCGCATTTCTCGATGCGGAAAACTACTGGGAACCCGCCGTCGAGCTGCTGCGCGGCGCGGTGGAAAAGGGCTTCGCGGCCGAGGAGCTGAGCGAGCACTACGCGCACTTTACAGATGTGAAAGCGTGCCTTGATTATCTGGAAAGTTAAGAGGAATGAAAAGTGCCTGCATCGATTGATGCAGGCACTTTTCTGCCGGTATATACCGCTCCGGGGAGGAATCCGGGAGCGGGACGGCGCCGGTCAGCTCACCGTCCGGATCACAAACGCGCCGTAAGGCGGAAGCGTGTCGGTAAAAGCGACGTTTTGGAGCACTATCTCGCCGCCGCGGAGCTCTGGCAGAGCACATTCCGCGCGGCTCAGATTGCAAACGACCGTGTACGTCTCCCCCGCTCCACCGCGTTCATAGACGAAAAGCTGCGCATGCTCCGGATAGAGCATAGCGAAGCTGCCGCCGCGCAGCGCCGGGGCAGAATTTTGTAGGGCTATGAGCTTTTTATAGAAATTCAGCACGGAGTTTTCGTCCCGGAGCTCCGTTTCGGCGTTGATCTCCGGGTAATTGGGATTCACGGCGATCCACGGCTCCGCGGAGCTAAAGCCCGCGTACCGTGCCGCGCTCCATTGCATCGGCGTGCGGGCATTGTCCCGACCCTTCGCCCGGATGCCGCGCCACGCCCACGCCTTATCGACGCTCTGATGCAAAAGATTTATGCTTTCCACATCGCGCAGCTGCTCTTCGTTCTCGAATGGGAAGTTCGTCATGCCCAGCTCCTCACCCTGATAGAGAAACGGCGTGCCGCGAAGGAGATGCATCGCCGCGGCGAGGCACTTGGCGCTGCGGATGCGCAGCTCTTCGGTATCGGTGCAGCCAAAGCGCGATACAACGCGAGGCTGATCGTGGTTGCCGAGAAAGAGTGTGTTCCAGTCAAGCGTTCTCTGCCAGCGGGTAATGATTTCTTTAAATTTCATAAGATCAAACGGCAGAGGATTCCACTTGCTCCCGTCGCCGTCCATGTCCATGAGATCGAACTGGAAGAGCATGTCGAGCTCCCGCCCGTCGCCGACGAGAGAATCGGCGTTTTCCGCCGTCGCGAAAGTCGCCTCGCCGACGCACATACAATTGCGGTCTGCAAAGCACGCTTTTCGCATCTCGCGAAGATAGTCGTGGAGCCGCGGCTGCATGGCGAAATATTCCGGGCTGAAGGCATAGGGCTCGCCCGTGCCGTTTGGCAGCGCCGGGTCTTTCGCGATGCAGGTGATCACGTCCATCCGGAAGCCGTCAACGCCCTTATCGAGCCAGCGGTTGATCATGCCGTAAATTTCGCGGCGCAGGCCGGCATTTTCCCAGTTGAGGTCGGGCTGTTTTTCAGAAAATAAATGCAGATACCATTGCCCGCTCTCGGCGTCATAGCTCCACGCGGACGGCGTGAAAAAGCTCGCCCAGTTGTTGGGCTCCCGCCCGTCTTTCCCGTCGCGCCAGAGATAATAATCCCGGTATGGGCTATCCTTCCCCTTTCGGGATTCGATAAACCAGGCGTGCTCGTCAGAGGTGTGATTCACCACAAGATCCATGATGAGCTTGATGTCGCGCCGGTGCATCTCCTCAAGCAGCCGGTCAAAATCCTCCATGGTGCCGAATTCCGCCATGATCTTCTCATAATCGCGGATATCGTAGCCCATGTCGGCGTTCGGAGAATCGTACACAGGGCAGAGCCACACCGCGCCGATTCCCAGTTCTTTCAGATAATCGAGCCGCGAGATGATGCCGGGAATATCGCCAATGCCGTCGCCGTTCGAGTCCTGAAAGCTGCGCGGATAAATTTGATAGAATACCCGCTCCTTCCACCATTGCATGGTTTTTCCCTCATTTTCTTTCAAATAACGCATACCCGCACTCGAGTGAGGTATCGCCGAAGCGAAGGCGCATACCATCCGGGGCGGCAATGTGTTTTTTTCCGCCGGGCTCCGCAATATACGCCATATAGTCCCCGCCGGAGAGCGTGAGACAAAGAACGCCGTCCTGTACGCGCATTTCCGTAACATTCAGCCCGTCCCGATGCTCTTTTTTGAAGCCGATCATGGATTCGTACAGGGCTTTTATCTCCTCGTCCGGCTCTCCCCACGCCATCGCACCGCGGTTTGCCGGGTCTTCCCCGCCGGACATACCGATCTCGTCACCGTAGTATATGTTCGCCGCCCCGCCGAAGAGCATCTGCAAAAAGAGCGCCGCCGCGAGCCGGTTCGTATCCCAGCTGCACACCGTGAGCGGCCGCGGTATATCGTGGTTGCCGCAGAACGCGAACTGCCACGGTCGGACACCATCCGGCGCCGCAAGGAGGATATCCTTGATCCGTTCCGCGAAGGTCTCCGTTCCGTCCGCTCCCGTCATGGCAAAGTCGCGGATCGCAAAGTAGAGCGGATAGTCCATCACTCCGTCAAACACTCCGGCACAAAGCCACAGCGTGCTCTTCTGCCATATTTCGCCGATGATGTACGCCTCCGGGTTTACGTCGCGGATACACTTTTTGAACTTCTCCAGAAAGCGGAAGCTCACCTCGTCCGGCACATCCAGCCGCCAGGCGTCGATGCTGTATTTCCGCGTCCATTCCGCAGCAGTCCCGATGAGATACGCCTGCACGGCAGGGTTTTCAGTGTTCCACTTCGGCATGTCCGCGGCAAAGGCGAAGCTCTCAAAGGGCTTTATGGCACGCATGGCGTCCGCCGTCAGCTCCGCCGGTGTTTTGCCTCGTAGCGCGTCCATACGGACGCCGCAGAAACAGTCAAAATACGCGGACTTCTCCCCGTTTTTCAAAACGTCCTGCCAGAATGGATGCTGCCAGGAGGCGTGGTTATATACGCCGTCGAGCATGATGCGCATGCCGTTTTCGTGCAGCGCGTGAACGAGCGAGGCGAAGTTCTCCTCTGTTCCGAGCATCGGGTCGATGCGCGTATAGTCTGCGGTATCGTACCGGTGATTGGAGGGGCTTTGAAATATGGGATTGAGATACACCCCCTGCACACCAAGTAACTTAAGATACGGGATATGATTTTCGATCCCCCGGAGCGTCCCGCCGAAGCGGTTTGTCCGCGTCGGAACAAACGGCTCGGCGCTCTCCTCGTCCCGGCTGAACCGGTCGGGGAATATCTGATACCACACGGTGCTGCGCGCCCAGCCGGGTGCGGCATAGTGCTCCGCCGGGAACACATAGGGCACCTGGAATGGGCGGAGATGCTCCTCCGAAAGCGGCTCTGTGACCCCCGCTTCGGAGAGAAAAACCTTTTCCCCGCTTTCCAGAACAATTTCAAAATGATACCGGAGCTTTCGCGTCTCCATTTCGACCGTGACCGAGTAGAACGTGTCGCCAAGAAGCTCCTGCCGCCCGGTGACCGGAAGCGCATGGAGGTTCGGCCGCCGCTTGTCGCCGTTCAAAAACCAGAACGGGTCGCCGAATACGATGCGGATGGATCGTACCGGCTCGTTGCAGCGAAGGCGGAGCATACAAACGTTCCCCGTGACGAATTGCCATGGGTAGTCCGCGCGGTGCTCCATCGAATAATGTAAAAGCCGCATCGCTTTATCCTTTTACCATGCCGTCCATGGCTCCGCCATGGATGAGCTTTTTTTGCAATACGATGTAGATGAGTAAAATTGGCACCACCGCGATGAGCGACGCGGCGAAGATCAGCCCCCAGTTATTGAGATTCTGCCCCTGAAAGAGCTTGAGCGCGATGGGGAGCGTGCGCTTGTCCGGCGTTTTGATCATCGTGAGCGCGATGAGAAATTCATCCCACACGTTGGAATATGCAAGGATGGCAAACGTTCCGAGCGCGGGCTTGGAAAGGGGTAGGACGATCCTCCAGTAGATCTGCCAATGGTTTCCGCCGTCCACTATGACGGCCTCTTCCATCTCCCGCGGGAGGCTCAAAAAGAAATTGCGGAGGAAAAATGTATTGCTTGGCACGCCGATCCCGATATAGATCAAAAGAAGGCCGAGATAGCTGTCGACGAGCTTCATCTCCTTCATCAAAAGGAACTGCGGGATCAGGTTCGTGACCGTCGGCACCATCATCGTAAAAAGATAAAGATAGAAAACGAACTCTCGCCCCGGGAACGAGATGCGCGCGAACGCATACGCCCCGGCAGAGGATACGAGCATAATGATCACCGTTGCCACGGCAGCGATGAGAAGGCTATTGAGAAAATACCGGCTGAAATGGTTGGCGTTCCACGCCTCCACGAAATTGCCAAAGTAGGCCGACTTGGGGAACAGGATCGGCGGATACGGCATGGAGTAGCTCTGCGGCGTCATAGCTGTTGCGAGCATGTACTGAAACGGGATCAGCGCGGCCACGGAGAAAACGATGAGCCCGATGTACGTCGGGAGTTTGGAGAGCTTTTTCATTCCGGGGCTCCTTTCAGTTGATCTGGTCTTTGGACACGCGGCGCTGGATCATCGTCAGCACGAGCACGATCACGCCCATGAGCACCGACTGTGCCGCCGCGGAGCCGATGTCGTAAGTGGAGAACGCGGTGTTGTACATATAGTTCATCAGTTCGTTCGTGCTGCCGAGCGGCGCGCCCTCGGTAATCATCATGACATGGATGTAAGCGCCGAACGCGCCGATCGTAAGTACGGTCAAAAGATAGTTTGTGGTATTACGCACCATGGGCAGCGTCATGGAGAAGAAGCGTCGGACGCGCCCGGCGCCGTCGATCTCTGCGGCCTCGTAAACGGACGTCGGCACGCCCTGCAGCGCCGCGAGATAAATAACCATCACCCAGCCCACGCCCTTCCATATGCCGAAAAGCCAGAGCACGAGATTGGCCGTCCACTCCCCCTGCAGCCACGCCACAGGCTTCGAGAGGATATGCAGCCGCATCAGAAAATAGTTCACAAGCCCGCCGCTGCCGGACATGAAAAGGTACTTGAACACGAGCGACACGACGACCCACGACGTGATCACCGGCAGATAGCATATAACTTTAAACGCCGTCTGGCCGCGGCGCACCGAGTTGATGAGACTTGCCAGCACGAGACCGAGGAACATCTGCCCCGGTACTGTGACAAGCGTGTATAGGAGGGTGTTCCGAAACGCCGTCAGATAGTGCCGGTCTTTCATTACATCCACGTAGTTCTGCACGCCGACAAAGCGCACGGCCTCATTCTTGATGACGTTGAACTCGGTAAAGCTGATCCAGACGTTGCGCAGCAGCGGATAGAGAATAAAAAGCGCCATCAGCACAAAGCCCGGAAGAATGAACGGCAGGGCTTTCCCCCATTGCCGTCCTCCCCGGCGGAGCCGGTCGATTCGCTGGTTCATCGGATCACTCTCCCATGCTCTGCCGCGGCTCGCCGGATAATATCCGGCGAACCGCAGACAGGTTTCTTTCTTATTCGGCGGCAAGCAGCTCGTCGATCTGCGCGGCAGCTGCGTCCAGCGCATCCTGCGAGGTCGTCTGGCCGCGCAGCACGCTTTCAAACGCGGTGTTCAAAATGGTTTCGATCGTCGGCCAGCTCGAGCAGGGGATGCGCGCCTCTGCCGTTTTGAGCTGTTCCATGTAAACGGCGACATAGGGGTTGGCGGACGTATCGACCTTCTCCATCGCCGTCGCGGTCACGGGGATCATGCCCGCTGCGGCCATCGCCACCTGCTGCTCGTCCTCGAGCATGAAGCGGATGAACGTCCACGCGGCGTCCTTCTTGGCGCTTGTGGCGGTCATAACGATATCCTCGCCGCCGACGATAGATATGCTGCGTCCCTCCACAGAGGGGATGAGCGCCGGGGTATAGGTGTCCATCTTATCCGCGGAGCTGAAGAACCAGGGACCTTCCACGAACATGGTGTAGTTGCCCGCTTCAATGCCGCCCCAGCCGTCCGGATGCTCGCCCAGGATCGCGGGGCCAATGGTCTTGTCCTTGTACCATCCGGCGATCGTGTCCAGCGCCTTTACGGTCGCCTCGGAATTCAGATAGCCGGTCGCGGTGGTGTAAGCGTCGTCGGTAACGCTGCCGCCGAGCGTCCAGATGAACGGCAGCATCGCCCAGTTGTAGGAGCCGGAAACGCAGAAGAGGTACTTGTCGTTCGCCGGATCGGTCTTATCGCGCGCCGCGAGCAGTTCGTCCATCGTCGCCGGGGGCGCGTCAAAGCCGTATTCCGCGAGCACGGCGTTGTTGTACACGGCAACCGTGGTGTTTGCGTTGAGCGGCAGGCCATAGTTCTTGCCGTTGTAGAGCGTGGTGTTCAGCGAGCCTTCGAGAGCGTTCGCCGCGATCGCGTCAAAGCCCTCGTAGCCGTTCAGGCATTCGAGCGCGCCGAGCTTCGCCATCTGCGAAACCCAGGTGAGATCCATGCGCATAACGTCGGGCGCGACGTCGCCGCTGACCGCGGTGACGAGCTGCTCGTCCATGCCCTCATACGGCATACGGATCGCGTTGACCTTGATGTTGGGGTACTTTTCCGCAAAGGCGGTGAGGACGGTTTCGGTGAATATCTTTTCCTCGCCCTCGCTGTAGGAATGCCAGAAGGTGATCTCTACGGGTTCTTCGCTCGCCGTCTCCGCCGGTGCTTCCGTCGCGGGAGCGGCGGAGGGTGTTTCCTCCTTCGCGGGCGTGCTGCCGCAGGCGGCAAAGGAAAAAGCCATGGCAAAAACGAGCGCAATGGTCAGCAGACGTTTCATCATACGTTATTCTCCTTTTGATTTTTGCAGCAAAAAATCGGATCGCGCGGATCGTTTGGCCCCGAATTGTAAACGGTTACAATTCGGGGCAACAAAATAACTCGGCACATGGCCCAGTTATCTTGTCGAAGCCCTATGAATGATCCTTGCCGGCAAAAGATTCTGTCCCGGACACAGATCTTCCGCCTGAAGCTGTGCGATGAGAAGCTTTGCTGCGGATTTTCCCAGATTGGTTACGTCTATTTCAACGACCGTCATCGCGGGGTCTGCAGCCGCCGCGAGGACGCTGTCGTCAAAACCAATGACCTGCACCTCCTCCGGAACGCGGACGCCGCGCCGGGAGAGCTCGCGCAGGAAGTAAAAGGCGATCGTACTGTCGGACACGACATACGCATCGCAGAGAGAAGAAAAATGCTGCCGGACAAAGGCGGATATGCTCGCGGCGTCCGTCAATCCGCCGCTCACGAGTGCGGGATTTTCTTCAATTCCCGCCGCGGCAAGCGCCCGGCAATAACCGGAAAAGCGCTCGGAAACGAACGTTTTATCAAAGCTGTTCGCAAGAAAGCCGACGGCTTTCGGCTTGGTTTCCAGAAGCTTTTGCGCGGCGAGCTCTCCGGCGGAGATGTTGTCGATATCGACCCATACGGCGTCGGGATCGTCGCTCCGCCCGGCGATCACGCACGGGATGCGGCTCTCGTTTACAACGCTCATGACCTCTTCCCTAGCAAGCGCGCTGAGCAGCACCAGGCCGTCGATCCGGTTTTCGTTGATGAGCGAGCGCAGCGTCAGCGCGCCGTCTGCTCCGCCGATGTGGCAGATCATCAGGTAATACCCGTTTTTGCTCAACTCGTGCTCGAGCCCATACTGGATGCGCAGGAAGTAGTCGTTGCCGTATGTCTCGGCATCGCCGTAATCCACCGCGAGCGCCACGGTCTTGCTGTTTCCGTGCAGAAGCCCGCGCGCCATCATGCTGGGCTGGTAGTCCAGCGCCTCGATCGCGCTGTGCACCTTCTCCACGGATGCCTCGGCGATTAGCGGACTGTTATTCAGATATCGAGAAACTGTGGCCACGGACACACCGGCGTACCGCGCCACATCCTTAATGGTTGCCTTCATGCATTGCTCCTACATTGTAACCGATTACAATTACAGTTTGATTATAGGTTTCCCCAGCTCTCCTGTCAATAGTGGATTTTATTTTTCTGCCAAAAATCAAAGGCCGGCTGCCGGAAAATCCGACAGCCGGTAGTTTTGCAGCATGCATGTTTTATTTGCGGATCACCGCGCGGCGGGATTTGAGGAAAAGCGCCGTCAGCACCGCGAGCCAGAGGAGCGCGAGCGCTGCCGCGCCGACGGCGATATAGGCGACGGTTTTCACCGTTCCGCTCTCGCGTGCGCCGGGGATTTCGCCCGCCTCTACGCTCTCGCCATTTGTGAGCGTCACGGTGAGAACACCGCGCTCGTCCACCTGCACGGCGGAAATGCCGACGCCGGGCGCGCCGTCCTCCCCGGTAATTTTGCCGAGGTTTGTCTCCGTCCCGTCCGTGAGCGTGACGATCAGCTCCCCGGCATCGTTGAGGGAAACTTCCCGGATACCGACGCCGTCCTTGCCATCCTTACCGTCTTTGCCGTCCGTGCCGTTGCGTCCGGCGGCGCCTGTCGCGCCGGTGGCTCCGGTAGCGCCAGTCGCGCCCGTAGCTCCGGTCGTTCCGGCAGCCTTGACGCCGGTGTCGGTGCCGCCAAGCCACCAGTTGCCGTTGCCGCCGATGGAGGGCGTCAGGCCGTCTGCGCCGTCGGTTCCGTCGATGCCGTCTTTCCCGTCGACGCCGTCCTTGCCGTCGGCTCCGTCCTTACCGTCAACGCCGTCCTTGCCGTCCAGCCCGGCGGCTTTCACGCCAGTGTCGGTATCACCCAGCCACCAGTTGCCGTTCTCGCCGATCGCGGGCGTAAGGCCATTCTGTCCGTCCTTGCCGGTAGCCGTTACGCCGAGCGACGTCCACGTCTTTTCCCCGTCGTAGGATACCTCCCACTCGTTCGTATCGGGATTAACGCGCAAACTCGTGCTGAACGGATTTTCCATTGGGAGAATACTCAGGGGCAGTCCCATGGTGTTCGGGCACTCCTCGGTAAACGACGGCGTATACCCCGCGTTGGGGTCCTTTTTCCATTTATAGTAATCCACGCCGGGGTACACGCCGTAATCGCCCCATCCGTCGAGCCCAAAGCTCTTGGTAGCGGTAAAACTGCCGCCGTTAAAATAGAGTCCGCTGCCCGGCTGGTTAAAGGTTCTCGGGGCAATGCTTTCCGTAGTAAAAGAGCCGCTGTTGACCGTCAGATAAGTAATTTGGGTCAAGCCGCCCGTCACCGTCAGCGAGCCGCTGCCCTCGATGATAACCTTATAGCCAAAAATTGGGGCAGAAAAGGAATTGCTTCCCTCCAAATGGATACGCAGTGTGTTAATGTCGATGAGAAGCATCACCGTTCCCCCCGTCGTTCCCTTCAGATTGGCATTTCGGAGAAAGAGCGTGCTTCCGTCGAAATAAAAACTATAATATGCCTCCGTTGTCTCCGAAAAGCCGCAGGATGCCGATTCGTCGCTTTTATAAAATTTGTTCGGCTCAAGAACTATGCCATTGAGGGTAAGTTTGCCATATTCCATTGGAGCGATCTGCGCGGACGCCTCTTCTGAAGACTGCTCCTCCGCCGGCGCAGGCGTCTCCGCGACCGGTTCCTCGACCGGCGCGGGCGTTGCTTCGACTGACTCTTCCATGGGCGCGGGCGTTCCGTTTTCCGTATCGCCGGCCAGCGCCGGGACGCAGAGGCTCGTCAGCGCAAGGCAGACACAGAATACGGCGGCAAGGATTCTCCTTTTCATCAATTGTTCCTCCCTGTTTTCTCTTTCGGGCGGGTCTCCCAGCTTTCTGGGCAGGTCTCCCTGTTTGTATTATGCCGGAACATCGGGTGCTTTGCAAGACATTTTGGCTCGCATGCCGAATCGGGTAAAAAACCGGCTGTCTGAGAAATAGACAGCCGGTTTGCGCAGTATCAGTTTTCCACCGGAGGCAGAAGGCGCGTCATGCTCTGGAGACTCACGGTGAGCGTGTAGGCGTTGTGCAGCAACGCCGAGGTCGCCGGGGGCAGGATGCCCATCACGCCAAGACAGATCAGCATGAAGTTGAAGCCGATGATGTTCCGGTAGTTCGTGTGGATGCGCTCCATGAGCGCGCAGCTGAGCCGCCGCAGCGTCAAAAGCGAGTAGAGATCGTTCGCGCCGATGGTGATATCCGCCACCTCGCGGGCGATGGCCGCGCCGTCGCGGATGGCGATGCCCGCGTCCGCCTCGGAGAGCGCCGGGGAGTCGTTCACGCCGTCGCCGAGCATGATCACGCGCCGTCCGGCCTCGTGCTCGCGGCGGATGAAGTTGGCCTTGTCCTCGGGCAGGACTTCGGAATAGTATTCGTCCACGCCGACGGCTGCCGCCACGGACTTTGCCGTGCGGTCGCTGTCGCCGGTCATCATGACGAGCTTCGTAAAGCCGAGAGAGCGCAGTCCGCGGACAACCTCCGCGGCCTCCGCGCGCAGCGGGTCTTCAATGCAGATGACCGCGGCGAGCACGCCGCCTGCAGCGAGATAAAGGTGCGAATACTCCGCCGGGAGCGATTCAAACTTCTCTTCCTCGCCCGCCGGAATGACGCACTTCTCGTCCTCAAACACGAAGTGGTGGCTGCCGATGACGACTTTCTCGCCGTCCACGCTGCTCGCGATGCCGTGCGCCACGATGTAATTCACGCTCGAATGGCGCTCCTCGTGGGTGATGCCGCGCTTTTCCGCCTCGGTCACAACGGCCTTGGCCATCGAGTGCGGGTAATGCTCTTCGAGACAGGCCGCAAGCGCGAGCATATCGTTTTCTTCCTTGCCGCCAAACGGCACGACCGCCGCCACGCGCGGCGCGGCATGGGTCAGCGTGCCGGTCTTATCAAAGACAATGGTGTCCGCCTGCGCCACCGCTTCCATGAAGCGGCCACCCTTGACGGAGATGTGGTGGATGCCGGCCTCTTTCATACCGGAGAGCACCGCGATCGGCATGGAAAGCTTGAGCGCGCACGAGAAATCGACCATGAGCACCGCGAGCGCGCGGTTGACGTTGCGCGTCAGGAGCCAGATGAGCCCCGTCGCGCCGAGGCTGTACGGCACGAGCTTGTCCGCCAGATGCGAGGCCTGCGCCTCGGTATCGGACTTGAGCTTTTCGGATTCCTCGATCATATGGACGATGCGGTCGTAGCGTCCAGAGCCCATGCTCTTATCAACGCGGATCGTGCATTCGCCCTCTTCCACGACCGTTCCGGCGTAAACATAGCTGCCCGCCGTGCGGCGCACGGCCAGCCCCTCGCCGGTGATGGATGCCTGGTTGACCATTGCCTCGCCCGCGACGACATGGCCGTCAAGCGGGATCATGCCGCCGGTACGGACAATGATCCGGTCGCCGGGGCGCACGTCGCCGACCGGCACGGCCACGCTACCGTCGGTCGTTTCGAGCCAGACCTTATCCACCTGCAAAGCCATCGTCCCGGCGAGATCGGCAACCGACTTTTTATGCGTCCACTCGTCGAGCAGCTCGCCGATGCCGAGCAGGAAGATGACCGAGACCGCCGTTTCAAAGTCGCCGCGCAGAATGGAGACGGCGATGGCCGTCGCGTCAAGCACCGGCACCTCGATCTTCCCGTGCAGCAGGCAGCGGATGCCGTCGCGCAGGAAGCGGAGCGAGCGAATCACGGTACGGATCGCGCGCAGCGGCGCGGGCAGAATGAGCTTCAATGCGTACCGGCGGACAACGCGGAAAATGAGCTTTCCCTCATATTCGCGGTTGAGCGCGCGGACGCTGTGCTCCGGCGCGAGCGCGGCGGACTTCTCATAGGAAAACGCAGCGAGCGCCGCGACGATACCGGCGCGCGAGCCGGTATAAAGAATCGTAGCGTTGCCGGTGCGGTCGTGGACCGTTACATCAGCAACGCCGGAAGTGTTTCGCAGATACGCTTCCAGAATGTCCGCCTGGAGCAGCGACATACGCGGCTGCTCCAGATGGACACGGATGCGTCCTGCCGTATCGTGCAGGATCGTGCATTTCATGGCGAATTACTCCGCGGTGTCCTCAATGGTCTCGCCCGCATCCTCCGCGGCATACTTCTCGTTGAGCGCCTTCGCGTCGGCGAGAATGTCGTCCGCGCCCTCGCGGATGTTCGTCGCGGTCGTCATGACGGCTTCCTTGGCGCGCAGCGCCGCGGCGGTCGTGAAGGCATAGACCTTCTTCGCATCGCGGCTGGTGAGGATCTTGATGCCCGCCGTGCCAAACAGCACGCCGCCCGCGAAAAGTCCAACTTTACCCCAATTCATGAGAATATCCTCCTTTATATTTAATTTCTGAGTGAATTTTATAATCGAAAAAACGCCTTGTCAATGGCGTTTTTGTGAATTTTTTTAAGATTTTTGCCATATCTTTTGGTTAGTCGGCGCTTACCCGCCGGTTAGTTTTCGCTCACCGCCCGGTTAGGCTTTGCTTATCGTTGACAGTGCCGCGGCAGACTGATATCATGATATATTGGAGGCGATATTATGAAAGCATTACTCAAGGAATTCAAGGAATTTGCTGTTAAAGGAAACGTGGTTGATATGGCGGTCGGCGTCATCGTCGGCGGAGCGTTCGGGAAGATCGTAACGTCGCTCGTCAACGACATCATCATGCCGCTCGTCGGTATTCTGACCGGCGGAGTTGACTTCAGCAATCTCTTTCTCCCACTCGACGGGAACACCTACGCCACGCTCGCCGAGGCGGAGGCCGCAGGCGCGGCAGTGCTCAAGTACGGCTCGTTCCTCTCGCAGGTGCTCGATTTCCTGATCGTGTCGTTTGTGATCTTTATCTTCGTAAAGAAGATCATGACGCTCGGCCGGAAGAAGGAAGCGCCCGTGGAAGAAGCGCCGAAAACGAAGATCTGCCCTTACTGCAAAAGCGAGATCGCCATCGACGCCACGCGCTGCCCGCACTGCACATCAGAGCTTCCGTAAGAAGCTTCCCGCGATTTAATTACAGCTTTGGAGGTGACCCATGCAATCCTTCGAGACCGAACATTACATCTTTCACTATGGTGCCGGTACGGCGGCGGAGCGCGATATCCAGAAGATCGCCGCGCTGCAGGAGGGCTGCTTCTCGCACATCTGCGCTGTGCTCGGGCTGACGCCGGACTTCAAGATCGAATACTTCCTCTGCGATTCCCCGGAGGAGGTAGGACACATCTACGGCAACGATTTCCCGTGCAACGGCTTTGCCGATCTGCCGAGCCGCATCTACGCCGTGTATAACGAGAGCGTCCAGTGCGTCGGCTTTCATGAGGACGCGCACCTCATCAGCTTTGTCCATAACCGCCCGATCTGTCCCGCCGTGACGGAGGGACTCGCCATGTACTTCGATCGCAAATGGTGGGGCATTGAAAACCTGGACTGGACGGGCTATTATCTCAAAACCGGACGGTATCTGCCGATGGACAAGCTGCTGGACCGGGAGTTTTTCTTCGAGCACGACTGTGCCTTCACCTACCCCATCGCCGGGGCGTTCACCGACTGGCTGCTCACGGTCTACGGCAGAGAGAGGTATATGGAAATGTACTCCCAGCCGAACCCTGCCGACGTCATGGCGCAGGTCTACGGGATATCTCCGGCCGGGCTGAACGCGGATTTTGAAACGTATGTCCGCCTCTTCCGCACCGACGAAGCTCTCGAAGCGCGGATGGAGGAGCTATTGCGGCTGGAGGGCGTCGAAGCCTGACCGGGCAAAGGAGGTAAGCCATGTTAACATTGGAAACGGAGCACTATATCCTTCACTATGGTGCCGGCACCGCCGCGGAGCGCGATATCGCGCAGATCGCGGCGCAGCAGGAGAGCTGCTTCTCCCATATCTGTGCCGTGCTGGGGCTGACGCCGGACTTCAAGATCGAATACTTCCTCTGCGATTCGCCGGAGGAGGTAGGCCGCATTTACGGCGACGACGAGCCCTGCAACGGCTTCACCGATCTCCCCAATCACATTTACGCCGTGTACAACGACAGCGTCCGGTGCACCGGCTTCCACGAGGATGCCCACATCATCAGCTATACGCTCAACCGGCCGGACTGTCCTGCCGTCCGCGAAGGTCTCGCCATGTACTTTGACCGCAAGTGGTGGGGTATTCAAAATCTGGACTGGACAGGCTATTATCTCAAGGCCGGGCGGTACATCCCCGTGGACAAGCTGCTGGACAAGGCGTTCTTTTTCGAGCAGGACTGCGCCGTCACCTACCCGATCGTCGGCGCCTTCACCGACTGGCTGCTCACGGTCTACGGCAGAGAGCGGTATATGGAAATGTACCGGCAGGAGAACATGCCCGCCGCCATGGCACAGGTCTACGGGAGATCTCCGGCCGAGCTGAACGCCGATTTTGAAAAATACGTCCGGCTCTTCCGTACCGACGAGGCGCTGGAAGCAAGAATGGAAGAGCTGCTGCGGCAGAAAAAGGTTATATGACGAAAGACCGTCAGCCTGAGCGTGTCAAAAATGTATTTTTGACACGCTCTCAAACGAGACCCACTGCGTTGGGCTCTCGTTTGAAAAGGCTGCGGCTCGCCGCAGCGCACTCGCTGCGCTCGCACGTTTGCGAGCCGAAAAGTATTTTCTCCGACGTACACGCCGCCGGAGAAAATGATCAAAACTTTATTTACGCCTGCGGGCGCAAACTCTGCGAGGCTTTTCGACAGTCTGAGGCCGCCGGCTTTACCGGCGGCCTTCTTTTTACAATACAAAAATCGGGTGCGGCGTATCCCAAAGGATACGCCGCACCTGATTTTTATTCTTCGAGCTCGCCGACGAGAGCGATGTGCAGCTCGTCGAGCTGCTTCTGCTCCACGGTGGAGGGAGCGCCCATCATCACGTCCTGCGCATTCTTGTTCATCGGGAACGGGATGATCTCGCGGATGGAGCTCTCGCCCGCGAGGAGCATGACCATGCGGTCGACGCCCGGGGCGATGCCGGCGTGCGGGGGCGCGCCGTAGCAGAAGGCGTTGTACATAGCGGGGAACTTGGCCTTCACGTCGTCCTCGCCGAGACGCACCATCTCAAACGCCTTGACCATGATGTCGGGATCGTGGTTGCGCACCGCGCCGGAGGAGAGCTCCACGCCGTTGCACACGAGATCGTACTGATACGCCATAATGGTCAGCGGATCGAGCTCGCCGCGCTCGGCGGCCAGCAGCGCCTCAAGACCGCCGTTCGGCATCGAGAACGGGTTGTGGCAGAACTCGAGCTCGCCGGACTCCTCGCCGATCTCGAACATCGGGAAATCGACGATCCAGCAGAACTCATAGCGCTTCTCGTCCATGTGGCCGGGGACGAGCGCGCCCGCCATTTTGAGCATGACGCCGGCAGTCTTCTGCGCCTCGGTCTTCTTGCCTGAGGAGATGAGAACGAGAGTGTCGGGCGTGAGGCCGAGAGCTTCCTTGAGGGCTTCTTCCTTGCCCGCAAAGAACTTCGCCACGCCGCCGACCAGAGCGCCGTGCTCGTCCATGCGCAGCCAGTAGGGCTTGCGGCCCGCCTGCACCTCGACGTCCGCGCAGAGCTTGTCGATCTGCTTGCGGGTGAGCGTGCAGCCGGAGACCGGCACCGCCTTGACGACCTGGCCGACAAACGGCTCAAAGCCGGTATCCTGCACCATGGCGGAAATGTCCGTCACGGTGAGGTCAATGCGCAGATCAGGCTTATCGGAGCCGTACTTGTCCATCGCTTCCATATACGGAATGCGGCGGAACGGCGGCTGGGAGGCGATATCGTAGGTGCCGTATTTCGCGAAGATCGGCGGCAGCACGTCCTCGAGCACCGCGAACACGTCCTCCTGCGAGGCGAACGCCATCTCCATATCGAGCTGGTAGAACTCGCCGGGCGAGCGGTCGCCGCGGGCGTCCTCGTCGCGGAAGCAGGGGGCGATCTGGAAATATTTGTCAAAGCCGCTCGTCATGAGCAGCTGCTTGAACTGCTGCGGCGCCTGCGGCAGAGCATAGAACTTGCCGGGGTGCTTGCGGGCGGGGACGAGATAGTCGCGCGCGCCCTCGGGAGAGGAGGCGGTGAGGATCGGCGTCGTGATCTCGAGGAAGCCGTGGTCCATCATCGCGCGGCGCAGCGCCGCAACAACGTTGCAGCGGAGGATGATGTTATTCTTGACGGCGGGGTTGCGCAGATCGAGATAGCGGTACTTCAGTCTCGCGCTCTCGTCGGCCTCGCGGCTGCGGTTGATCTCGAACGGCAGCTCATTGTAGCGGCAGCGGCCAAGGATCTCGATCTTCTCCGGCACGACCTCGATCTCGCCGGTGGCGAGCTTGGCGTTGGGGCTCTCGCGCAGACGGACGGTGCCGGTCACGGCAATGGTGCTCTCCTTGTTGATGCCCTTGACGGTCTTCATCATCTCGGCGGAATCGACGACGATCTGCGTCGTGCCGTAAAAGTCACGCAGAACGACGAACGCGAAGTTATTGCCGACCTCGCGGACGTTCTCCATCCAGCCGGCCAGCGTGACGGTTTTGCCAGCGTCGGCGGCGCGGAGCTCCCCGCAGGTGTGGGTACGGTACTGTGACATACTCTATTTCTTCCTTTCACGGGTTCATTACGATTTACCGAAATATTATACACATCCCGCCACCGCTTTGCAAGATACCCCGTCCCCGTTCGGACAACATTTTCGTCCCCGGCGGGGTATGCTTGGGACATGAATGTGATCTATGTGGATGAGCTCTTTTTCCTCAACGCGCTCACGGACTATCTGCTGCTTCTCTCGTGTGCGAGACTGCGCGGAAAAGCACTGCGGCGCGGCCGGTTCGCCGCGGCCGCGGCGGTCGGCGGGGCGTACGCCGTGTTCGCCGCGATCCCCCCGCTCTCGTTTCTCGTTTCGCTCGCGGTGAAGGCGCTCGTCTCGCTGCTCATGGCGTGGATCGCGTTCGGCGCGCCGCCGGAGCTCTGGCGCGGCTGGGGCTGCTTTCTCGCGCTCTCGTCGGCGTTCGCCGGGGCGGTATACGGCATTTCGCTGCTCTCCGGCACAGAGCCGCGCAGCGTTCTCTCCGGCGCATCTCTCAAAACGCTTGTGCTCTCTTTCGGGCTGTGCTATGCCGCGGTGCGGCTCTTTTTCGGGCGGTTTCTGAAGCGCCGCGAGCGGTGCATCGTGGAAGCGAAGATCGAGCTGTGCGGCAGAACAGCCGCGCTGCGTGCGCTGCGCGATACCGGCAACGCGCTTTTTGACCCGCTCTCCGGCTCGCACATCCTGCTCGCAGAGCCGGAATCGCTCGCGTCGCTCTTCTCCCCGCCGCTCGCCTTCCCGCTGCCGGACGATCCCGCGGCGTGCTTTCGCGCTCTCAGCACGCACCCGGCGCTCTCGCGGCGGCTGCGGCTCGTCGGCTTTTCCGCTGTCGGCACGAAGCGGGGGCTGCTCGTGTGCTTTCGGCCCGACGCCGTCACGGTCGAGGGCACGGCGGAATTCTATCTCGTCGCCCTATCACCGACGCCGCTCGGGGATGGGGAGTATACCGCGCTCGTTTGAATATCATAAGGAGGTCTTGCCCATGCTTTCCGATTTTCTCCAACAGCTTCTGCTCGCCCTGCTGCCGAACGAGCCGGTATACTATATCGGCGGGAGCGAGGTGCTGCCGCCGCCGCTCTCGCGCGAAGCGGAGGACGCCGCGCTCACCGCGCTCTGCGCCGGGGATAAAAGCGCCGAGCGCACGCTCATCGAGCACAATCTCCGGCTCGTCGTTTACATCTCGCGGCGGTTTGAAAACACCGGCGTGGGGCTTGAAGACCTCATCTCCATCGGCACGATCGGCCTCATCAAGGCCGTGAGCACGTTTGACCGGGAAAAGAACATCAAGCTCGCGACCTACGCTTCAAGGTGCATCGAAAACGAAATTCTGATGTATCTGCGCAAGCTCTCCGCGCAGCGTACGGAGGTGAGCTTTGATGAGCCGCTCAACACCGACTGGGACGGCAATGAGCTGCTGCTCTCCGATGTGCTCGGCACCGACGAGGACGAGGTCTCCCGCCCGATGGAGGACGACGCCGACCGGCGCGCGCTGCATGAGGCCGTATCGAGACTCAACGAGCGCGACCGGGACATCATCTCCCTGCGCTTCGGTCTGCGCGGCCGGAGGGAGTATACGCAAAAGGAGGTCGCCGACCGGATGGGCATTTCGCAAAGCTACATATCCCGGCTCGAAAAGCGCATCCTTCTCCGTCTCCGCCGGGAGATGCAGAAGATCATGACGTGAAAAAGCCGCCTCCGGACAGAGGCGGCAGATATGTTCCCTTGCTTTTTCCGTGACAATTGCGGTATACTTTATATTTGTTGAATATCGCATTTTGGAAAGGATATTTTGTATGTTCCGCAACGCCGAAGAAAAAGACTTTGCCCTCTATATGGAGCTGGCGAACGAATTTTACCATTCCCCCGCCGTAATGCATCCGATCCCGGCGCAGTACATGGAAAACACGTTCCGGGAGGCTATGCGTTCCGACGTATACATCATTCTCCGCATGCTCGAAGTGGACGGCGCGCCCGCGGGCTATGCCATTCTCTCGCGCAGCTTTTCCCCGGAGTCCGGCAGCCCGATCTGCTGGATCGAGGAGCTGTACATCCGTCCGGCCTTCCGCGGCCACGGTCTCGGCACGAAGTTTCTCACGTCCGTCCGGAGGGAGTTCCCGTCGGCGCGCCTTCGGCTCGAGGTCGAGCCGGAAAACGCCGGGGCGGTCGCGCTCTACGAGCGTCTCGGCTTCACGCCGCTCGAGTACGTGAGCTACGTTGCCGAGCCGGACGGCGCAGACGCATGAGCGGCACGGTCACGCTGCGTCTCTACGCCGGAGAGGAGGACGCCGCGGCGGAGCTGATCACCGCGTTCTGGCTCGCACACAGCGATTATGTGCAGACGCGCGAAGAAGCGCTTGACGATCTGCGCGCATGGACTTCCGACGGCCACCGGTTTTATTTTCTCGACGCCGATACCGCAGCCGCCGGCTTTGCCCATCTCGGCAGCCGCGGCGGCGAGATCGACTGGGTCGAGGAGCTGTTCATCCGCCCCGAATTTCAGGGGCACGGTCTCGGCACGGCGGCGCTCGAGGCGATCGGCGAGCTCGTGCGCGGTTACTCGGAATCGCTGTATCTCGAAGTCGCGGCGCGGAATCTCCGCGCGCTCCGGCTCTACCGCCGGGCCGGGTTCGACTGCCTGAACACCGTCACGCTCCGGCGGGATTTCTGCCCCGAAGAATTTGAGACCGTCCGCTCGGACGAGCTGCTCGGCCATTCCTTTGACGTACGCCGAAAGCGCAGACCTTCTTCCGATATAGAAAACGCGGGAGGCGAAGACAAATAATGTGGTTTCGTGATCTTATTTCCAACCAGTTCCTGCTGACCGGCGTTTCGTCGTGGCTGTGGGCGCAGATCATCAAAACGATCATCCACGCGCTCGTCACGCACCGGTTTGATCTCTCCCGGCTCGTCGGCGACGGCGGTATGCCGAGCGGCCACTCCGCAACGGTCTCCTCGCTCGCGGTGGCAGCGGCATTTGTCTATGGGCTCGATTCCTTTGAGTTTGCCATCGCCGCGATCCTCGCCGTGATCGTATGCAAGGACGCCATGGGCGTCCGGCTCGAGACCGGCAAGCAGGCCGCCATCATCAACGAGATCGTAAAAGCATTCGACGAGCTCTCCACCGGCAAGCTGACGGACGTTAAGCTCAAGGAATTTGTCGGCCACACGCCCATCCAGGTGCTCGCCGGGATCGTGCTCGGCATTTTGAACGCGGTGCTGCTGCACCTTTTCATTTTTCCGTAAACACCCCGCGCAGAAATTCGATACGATACGCCATCACGGCTTTCAGAAAATCGCTCTTACATGCGATATCGTAGCCGTGCATGGCGTTTTTTATCGCGTGATACTCGCATGCCGTGCCCTCGCGCGTGAGCCGCGCGGCATATGCCGCGCCCTCGTCGTGCAGACAGTCATACTCCGCCGTTTCGATGTACGCGCTCGGAAGTCCGCTAAGCGACGCTCTCTCCGCTGGGGAGAGCCACTCCCGCGGCGCGGCGGACGGGCCGGGCGCGTACATGGCATAGTATTTTGCCATGTCGCGGCTATTGCACATGGGCGTATCCGTGAACTGCCGGTAGCTCCCGGTATTCATGCGCGCATCCAGCACCGGATAGAGCAGCATCTGCGCGCACGGCATCGGAAGGTTTTCCTTTCGTGCCATAAGGCAGAGCGCTGCGGCAAGATTCCCGCCCGCGCTGTCGCCCGCGGCGGCGATTTTTTCCGGGTCGATACGGAGCGCCGCGGCGTTCTCCAAAAGGAAGCGGTAGCCCGTGAGCGCGTCCTCGTGCGCCGCAGGAAACGTATGGCGCGGCGCGAGCCGGTAATCGGGCATCGCAACGCGCACGCCGAGCGCGCGGGCAAGCTCTCTCGCCAGCGCAAAATGGTGCGGCGCGGCGTTGAACGCGAACCCGCCGCCGTGGAGAAAATACAGGCACGGCGTCGTCCCCGTCTCCCCTGCGGGAGAGTAAAGGAGCATGCGCATCCGGCTCCCGTCGGGCCGCGGCACGCTCTCGCGCGAAACGCACAGCGATTTATCACTCCGCTGCAAGGCGTACAAAAGCTTCATCGGCCCCTGCGAAAGGCGCACGAGCCGCGGCGAGAGCGGGAATTTCATGCGCGCATATAGCCGCAGATCGGGATGATAGGTATATTCCGGCATGGTTTTTCTTCCTTTATGGCAGCGCCCGCCGCACGATGGTTTTATCGTGCGGCGGGCGCTTTCATTATTTCTGTTCCGGCTTCTCCGGCTCCTTGCGCAGCAGCATGAGCAGCACAAAGAGAATGCAGCAGACGTTAATGGCAATGTCGGCAATGTTGAACACCGCGAAGTGCATGAATTCAAGCTCGAACATGTCCACGACGTAGCCGTAGAGCGCGCGGTCGATGCCGTTGCCGATCGCCCCGGCCATGGCGAGCACCGCGAGCCAGCGCTCCCACGGCGCGGTGAGCTTATGGCGCGCAAGCGCCCAGATAACGATCACGCAGAACGCCGCCAGCAGCGCGAGGAAGAGCCACCGCCCGCCGGAGAACATGCCGAAGGCAACGCCGCTGTTGCGGATGTGCGTGAGATGTACGATGCCGGGGATCAGCGCGCGCTGCTGCGCGGCCGCGGCGTTGAGCGGGATGTTCCGCACGACCCACGCCTTGAGCGCCTGATCCGCCGCGATGATCGCGAGCGAGGCGAGAACATACCCGATCACAGTTTTTTTCTTAGCTGTCATTACCGGCTCCTTCCGCCAAAAAAGCAAAGAGCCGCCCGGTGTTGGGGCAGCTCTTCGGAAAATATCTTACTTCTTATCGACGGCTTCCTTGAGAGCCTTGCCGGCCTTGAACTGGGGAACGCGGGAAGCGGGGATCTCGATCTCCTTCTTGGTCTTGGGGTTGCGGCCCATGCGGACGCCGCGCTCCTTGACATCAAAAGCGCCGAAGCCGACGAGCTGCACCTTCTCGCCCTGAATAAGGGACTCGGTGATGGCCTCCAGAGAGGCGTTGACGGCAAGCTCGCTGTCCTTCTTGGACAGACCGGTCTTTTCAGCAACCTGAGCGATAAGTTCTGTTTTGTTCATGGATATCCTCCTCTTTTGTTTACAACCCACGGCCGGCGCCGCCGGGCGCTGAGCCGCTGTAATTCTTTTTTCGGCGCAAAAAAAGCGTCATATTTTTGTGCGCCCGGAAACCGTACCATATTTTTCACCATAACGCAAGAGGAAATTCAGCGAATGCCCGGTTTTGCGTGCTTTTTTGGCGAATATTACCCGTTTTTCCGGTAAAGCGTGTTTTCAGCGGTCTTTCTTCTTGAGATGCGCGCCGCCGCGGCTCGCGCTCCGGCGCATGCTGCCCGACGAGCGATGACGCGCCGATTCGTCCAGCGTATGCAGATGAAGGAGCCGCCCGATCTTCTCTCCGTGCGGGATGAGCGCCATATCCTCCATCGTAACGGCGCGGGTGAGGCCGATCATCAGCACATACACGACCACCGCTGCGGCAATGGCAACGATCATCGCCGCCGCCATCGCAAGCCGCTCGTTCACGCCGCGCAGCGGGATGCGCGCAAGCCCATACACCGCCCACGCCGCGACGCCCATCGCAAGGCTTGAGAGGAGCGGCGCGCCGAGCACGCGCCCCAGCCGCGGAGAGCTGCCGAGCGTCCGGCAGAGGAAGATATAGTCCATAACGCAGATGATCGCAAAGCAGCAGATGCTGCCGACCGGCGCGCCCTGGATGTTGATAGCCGCCGTGCCGACGAGCACCCAGTTGACCGCGATCTTCACAACACCGCCCACGGCGGTGCTGACGATGGGGAGCTTTTCCTTCCCGCTCGCCTGCAAAATGGCGTTGCACATCATGGACATGCACACAAAGAACGACGCAACGGCGAGCAGCTTCAAAAGCCCCGGTCCCGCCGGGTTGCTGCCCCAGTAGACCACGCGGAACACCGGGTCGGCGAGGACGAAGAGTCCCACCGCCATCGGCATCGTGACAAGCGCGGAGATACGCAGCGACGATTCCGCGAGCTCGCCCGCCTCGGCGCGGTTGCCGCGCGTAAGATTCCCGACGATCGCCGGGACAATGCTCAGCGTGAGTGGCGTGATGAAATACGACGGGAGGTTATAGAATGTCTGCGCCTTGCCGTATACGCCGTACAGCTCACGGGCGCTTTTCTCCACAAATCCGGCGGCGGATTGCAGCCGGTTGAGGCAGAGCGCGTTATCGAGCAGATTGATGAGCGAGAGCACCGAAGAGCCGATGGCGATCGGGATGCCGATGCGAAGGAACGCTCGGACGATCGTATCGCGTCTGTCCGGGATATCCGCCGTGCCGTAGGGGCGCGCGGGGTAGTTGCGGCGCTTGTAGAGCATCATGTAGATGAGCGCGCCGACCGCGCCCGCCGTTACGCCGAAGATCGCGCCCGCCGAGGCGATCGGCAGGGGCTTGTGCGCGCGGATGAGAAGATACGCAAGCGTCAAACCCACAACGAGCTTGCCGACTTCCTCGATCACCTGGCCGAACGCCGTGGGGATCATGTTCCCGCGTCCCTGGCAGTAGCCGCGGTAGGCGGAGGTAAGACACACGATCACGACCGCTGGTGCGAGCGCAAGAATGCTCGGCGCGGCGTCGATATTTCCCATCATCGCGGCAAGCTGGCGGTTGAAGAGGAGCATCAGCAGCGTGAAGAATCCGCCGATGGCCACGAGCGTCCCGGCGGCGGTGCGGAAGATGCGCTGCACCTGGGCGGGCCGGTCGAGCGTGTCTGCCTCCGAGATCATGCGCGAGAGTGCCACCGGGAACCCGGCGGTCGCAAGCGTGAGGAAAAAGCTGTAGATGTTGTACGCCACCATAAAGTGGGCGAAGCCCTCGTCGCCGAGCAGCTTCATGCTGCCGAGCGGGAGTTTATAGAAGAACGCCGCGATCTTGACGATGACCGTTGTTCCGACCATGATCGCCGCGCCGTGGAGATAGTTTTGCTTTTTGGCTTCCGACAAGGCAGTCCCTCCTTTGCGGTGGTGCACCGCACGATTCCACAATAAGGATATGCGGTAAGTTTGTATTTTACACCAACGCGCGGGAAAAGGCAAGCATGGCAAGCCTTTTCCCGCGCGGAACTGTGCGGCGAGCTGCCGCTTTCTCACATAGGCACTATCTGGCGCTATATAGGCACTATCTTCAACCAATTACGCAAAATCGACAGAAAGGATACAATAGACAGCAGGAAACTACTGGAAACACAAAGGGGCGAAAACGATGGCCGAACCGTTTTTGAAATACCGGACGAGATTCACCTCGTCAATGAAAAATGAGCTTGTCCCTCTTTTTAACGACCTTGCCAAGCAGACGCGCATCCCGAAAAGCCGTCTGCTGGATGACGCCATCGAAGACCTCCTTCGGAAATACGGCATCGATCCCGAAAAAGGAAAGGAAGCACAGCGTTGAACTGTGCGTCCTTTTCGTTTTCCTTAATTGCAGACTCCTTCCGTCTCGGCGCGCTGCGCCGAGCCACCTCCCTCAGAGAGGGAGGCTTGAGGCGTCCTCTTTGAGGAAGCTGGCGGCGGCAAGGCCGCTGACTGAAGGAGTTCTCCGCCGCGAGAGAAAACCCCTCAGCCTCGCAAGCTCGGCAGCTCCCCTGTTAGGGGAGCCAAGAAGGTTTTCCGCAAACCCATAGCCTCCCTTGTGTAAAGGGAGGTGGGTTTTGCCGCAGGCAAAAGCCGGAGGGATTGTACGCGTATCCGCAAGACAAGACGAAAAGGCAATCCCTCAGTCAGCCTTACGGCTGCCAGCTCCCTTTACACAAGGGAGCCTTTAAGCGCGAGAACGCCGGTTATTTACTGTATCTCCTGCTCCAGTTCGTCAAACTCCGGCGCAGAAAAGAACTCGCCGAGTGTTATACCCAATCCGTCGCACAGCTTCTTGACCGTGACGACGGAGACGTCCCGCCGCCGCGCGTCCAACATGCTGTACACCGTAGACGGCGTTACGCCCGAAAGCGTCGCCAATTCGTTCGGCTTTATTCCCCTCTCCCGGCAGAGCGCCGCAAAGCGCGCCGCTACCGCGTCCTTTACCGACATACGTATCACCTCAAACCGATAGTATTGAGATGATCGCGCGTGCGTATACGCACTTGCGTAATTCGGAAAATTATGTTACGCTGGTGCGTAGATAGAGCCGTTCGAGGCGGCGTGTTTACTGTTTACTGTTTACTGTTTACTGTATCTCCTGCTCCAGTTCGTCAAACTCCGGGGCGGAGAAAAATTCGCCGAGCGTTATGCCCAGTCCGTCGCACATCATTTTGATCGTCAGGAGCTTGGGGTTCTGGCTCTTTCCATACAGGATGTTCTTGATGCTCGACGGCGGGAGCGCCGAGATCGTCGCCAGATGGTTGATCGTAAGCTTCCGCTCCTCACAGAGCCGGAGAATGCGCGTGCGCAGCGCGGTGATCGTGTCCATTTCTTTTCCCTGCCTTACTTTTTATGTAATTACAGGTACAAGAATACAAAGCCATATTGCACGAAGTAGGCTATACATGCTACTATTAGGCTATGCATAGCCTAATAGTTAGGAGGATGCCGGATGGACAGCAAAAAACTTCGCATTGCCGAAAACGCGCTGCGGCAGATCGCCGAGCGCGAGGGAACGACCGTGGACGCGGTACGCAAGGAGATCCGCGCCGCGATCGCCATGGGGCGGAACGATCCCAGCCCCGCCGCCCGGGCGTTTTGGCAAAGCTTTCCCAGCGAGGGAAGCGAACCGACGCCGGAGGAAGTCATCCTCCGTCTGGCGGAGGAGTCCCGCCGCCGGGCAAACGGCGGAAAATTTTAGACCGGGCAATAAAACCGTGCGGTGTATAACCGTGCGGTTTTTCATTGACGGCGGTTTCTTTTGCGTGTAGAATCAAATCGAAAGGCGGTGTCCGATAATGAAGAAACGGCTCTTCGCGATCCTTTTCCTCTGCGCTGCTCTGGTGTTTGCGCTCTCCGGCGCAGTTCTCGCTGCCGACACGGTGGAATACGAATCTTCCGAGCTCGGCCTTTCCTTTTCCGCGCCGGCGGATTTCAAGATCGTCTCCCGGGATTCGTATGAAAATGATCCTGTGGTGGAGGAGCTTCCCTACACGATGGAAAACCTGGATCGGTGGTTTACGGGCGACGGGGACTGCTATTTTCTCGGCACGTCGGACCCCATGCGCTGTGTTTTTTCTCTGCGTGCCTACCCAAACGGCCGTGACCACTTTGTTTCCGCCGTCGAAGATGGCGCGCTGGACATTCTTATGGATACCATGGCAGACCTTTTTGCCAAGGATGGTGCGGAAGTTCTGAGCAAGGAGACGTATCCGCACCCGGAAAATACCATCCTACGGTTCGGATATCTCAACCCGGCCGATGATGGCACAACGGACTACAAAGTGTCCTTTTTCACTGCATGCGGTGAAAACTCCATCCGCATTGATTTCTGCTTCATGTTCAGCTCCGGTACACCGGAGGAGGACGCTCTCGCGAACAGCGTTATGGACTCCATGAAGTTTTCCGCTGCTGTTCCGACACCACGATCCCAGACAGGCTCTGTCAAAACCATCGTCTGCTGCGTTCTCCTTGTCGTTGTCCTCGCCGCGCTCTTTATCCTCAGTAAAAAGATACGCCGGGACAAGGAAGCCGCCGCGCAGGCCATGGCGTCCGACGCGCTTCCAAAGACGCCCGCCGTTCCGACGGAATCCCCCGCCGCTCCGGCAACGCTGGACGTGAAATATTGCCCCTACTGCGGCGAAAAGATCCCCGCCGCGAGCAAATTCTGCCCCAAGTGCGGCGCGCAGCTCCCGCCGCGCAGCGAGAAATAGAAAAGGAAGAAACAAGCCCATGAAAATTCCATGCAAAAAGCTCCGTGAAAACGCCATATTGCCCACACGCGGCACCGCGCTCGCCGCGGGCGTCGATCTTTACGCCCTGCTGCCGGACGGGCAGGAGAGCGCCACCGTTGCCCCGCAGGGCAAATATCTCTTCCCCACCGGCATCGCCGTGGAGATCCCGGAGGGGTATGTCGGGCTCGTGTTCGCCCGCAGCGGCATCGCCACGAAGCGCCAGCTTGCCCCCGCCAACTGCGTCGGCGTGATCGACGCCGATTACCGCGGGGAACTGCGGGTGTTTTTGCAGAACAACGGCACCGAGCCGCAGACCGTGGAAAACGGCGAGCGGATCGCGCAGCTCGTCATCACGCCGTGCCTTGACATTGAGATCGAGGAAACGGACACGCTCTCCGAGACCGGCCGCGGCGCGGCGGGCTTCGGCAGCACGGGCACGCGCTGAGGCGCCGGGAGGGAATGGTATGAGTCCGAAAGTCAAAGGGATCCTCCGCATTTTTCTGCCTGCGCTCGCCGTCGGCATTCTGCTCTCGCTGCTCTTTCTCGCGCTGATGAACGGCCCGCTCGCGCAGCCTGCCGCCGAGCCGACAGCTGCCCCCACGGCAACCCCCGCCGCGGAGGCGACGCCGTACGATCCGTCCGTGACGCCGGAGCCGACGCAGCCGCCGGACAGCCTGTTTGCGGGCATGACGAAGGACGAGATCGAGTCCAGCCCGTGGATGCTCGCGGCCTACGCCGCCGCCGTTTTCGGCGGCATCGCCATGGCGCGGCGGATCAAAAACCGCAATGCCAAAAAAACACAGAAAACAAAGAAGAAATAAAAATCCATCGGCGGAAGCACTTGACGTGCTTCCGCCGATTTCCGTTTGTTAAAAGGCCTCTTCTCTTTCCGTGCGCCGCTCCACATCGCGCACGAGCGCTTCAAAGCGCCGGGCGGTGTCCGGGCTGTCGGACTCGATGCAGAGCGCCGCGCGGTCGGCGCAGGGGGCGATATGCACCCCGCCCGGGACCGATCTCACCGTCAGCCCGTCGGTGAGATCGGCGCCAGCCTCCATGAGCCCTGTGGTGAGCGCGCGCATGAGCCGCGCGCGGTGCGGCGCGCCGCAGTACACCCGGCAGGCATACCGCGCCCGCTCCGGAGATGCGTCCGGCGCGCGCTCGATCGTGCTGCTCTCCTGCTCCGGCAGACGAAGCCGCCCCTCCCAGGCGTCGAGATTCGCGCGGTAATACGAGCCGGGGTCGCCGATATCGCGCCAGTAGCCCTCCATCGGCACGCCGCGGATGCCGCGCCCGGACGCCATCAGCCGCGGGAAGAGATCGCGCGCAAAGTCAAAGGGCGTATCCGCCGGGATGAAGCGCAGCACCTCCGGGGACAGCACATAAATGCCGGTGTTCACAAGATCGGTGACGACGCGCTCCCATGCGGGCTTTTCAATGAAGCTCCGCACCCAGCCCTCGCCGTCCGTTACGGCGAGACCGTAGGGCAGCGGCGCCTCGTGCGGATAGAGCGCCATCGTCACGGCGGCGTGCGCGCGACGGTGCTCGTTCCAGAGGGAGCGGAGGTCAAAATCACACGCGGCGTCGCCGCTGATGACAAGCACATTGTCCCCCGCGATGAAATCCTCGCAGTTTTTCACCGCGCCCGCGGTGCCGAGCGAGTGCTCCTCGCGCCGGTACTGCATGTGCACGCCGAAGCCGCTCCCGTCGCCGAAATACCGCTCGATCTGCTCGGGCAGGCACGCCGTCGTGCAGCAGAGATCGCGAAAGCCGCAGCGCTTTAAAAGGGCGATGATCCTCTCAAGCATCGGCGCGCCGAGCAGCTCCGCCATGGGCTTGGGCACCGCGCCGTGCGTGACCGGCGCGAGCCGCGTCCCTCTTCCTCCCGCCAAAATGACCGCTTTCATCTTTGTATAAAAGCTCCTTTTTTCTTTTTTTACGGAGGAAGTTTCTGCATTGACGCGAAAAAATATGCAGAGCGCGGAAGAATGCGGCGAAAAGGTCTCGCATTCTTTGGATATTTGTGGTATATTATATTCTGTATTTTTATCTGCCCGCCCTGTGTTTCCGGCGGGCATGGGGAGAGGATACCTTGAACAGCCGCAAACCGCAGAAATTTGCCGAGCCGGGCATTCGTATGTGCCTGGTCATCATGCTCCTGTTCGCGCTTGTGACCTTCTTTTTTGCCCGCTTCAACCGCTACATTGCCTACGGCGAGGCGGCTGTCACGGTGCTGCTCGCGATCTACGCGCTCATCCGCGCGAGAGCGCGCCAGAAGGAGCTGCAGGCGTTCGTTGAGAGCGTCACGTATAATGCCGAATCCGCCACGAACAACACGCTTATCCACTTCCCGCTGCCGATGGCGGTGTTCCGCCTGAACGACAGCGGCGTTGTCTGGGGCAACCAGCCGTTCTGGGAGATGTGCGGCCGGACGAGCCCCGCGTTTGACGCGAAGCTCGCCTCGCTCGTACCGGAGTTCAACAGCAAGTGGCTGCTCGAGGGCAAGAGCCGCATGGCCGAGCTTCTGGAGGTCGACGGGAAAAAGTATCAGGTCAACGGCAACATGGTCCGCGCCGGAGAGCGCGAGGAGACCTATGAATTCATGGGCATCACCTACTGGGTGGATGTGACCGAGTACGACGACGTGAAGCAGGAATATCTTGCCACGCGCCCGGTCGTGATGGTCATGCTCGTGGATAACTACGACGAGCTCATGAAGCCGCTCACCGACCGCCAGCGCACCGAGCTGCGCGGCCAGCTGGACATTGCCATCGAGAAATGGTGCGAGGGGCGCGGCGGCATTCTCCGGCGCGTGGACCGCGACCGGTACATCTTTATATTTGAAAAGCGGCATTTGGATGAGATCACGAAAAACCGCTTCACGCTTGTGGAGAGCATCCACTCCATCGTCAATCTCACGGGCATCCACGCCACGGTGAGCATCGGCGTCGGGCTCGACGGCGCGAACTACGACGAGGATTACTCCTTCGCCACGCTCGCCGAGGACATGGCGCTCTCGCGCGGCGGCGATCAGGCCGTTGTGAAGAACAAATTCAACTTTGAATTTTTCGGCGGGCGCGGCGCAGAGGTCGAAACGCGCACAAAGGTCAAGTCCCGCGTCATGGCCAACTCCCTCTCCCGGCTCGTGCAGGACGCCTCGCAGGTGTTCATCATGGGTCACCGGTACGCCGATCTCGACGCGGTCGGCGCGGCGGTGGGCGTGCGGTGCATCGCCCGGCGCTTCCACTGCCCGGCGAAGATCGTGCTCGACATGGACAAAAACGCCGTCGGGCCGCTGCTCACCATGCTGCACGACGAGGAGGAATACCACGGCGCCTTCATCAGCGCACAGGAGGCGCTGCTCGAGGCCGACAGCCGGACGCTGCTCGTCGTAGTGGATACCAACCGCCCCGAGCAGGTGGAGGACGAATCGCTGCTCACCGCGTGCAGCAACCGTCTCGCGGTCATCGACCACCACCGGCGCGCCGCAACGTATATCAAAAATGCCACGCTCACGCTCTATGAGCCGAACGCCTCGTCCTCGTGCGAGCTTGTCACGGAGCTCATGCAGGAGCTGTGCGAGCCGGCGGACATTCTCCCCTTTGAGGCAGACGCCGTGCTCTCCGGCATTGTGCTTGACACGAAAAACTTCACGATCCGCACCGGCGACCGCACGTTTGACGCCGCGGCGTTCCTCCGCCGCAGCGGCGCAGACACCACGCGCGTGAAGAAGCTCTTCCAGAACGGCATGGAGGAGACCATGGAGCGCTACGACATTATGAAGCAGGCGCGCATCTACAAGGGCATCGCCGTGGTCGCCGCGCAGGAGACGCAGAACCGCATCGTTGCCGCGCAGGCCGCGGACGAGCTTTTGAACATTTCCGGCGTGAACGCGAGCGCGGTGCTCTACCCCACCGGCGACGGCGGCGTCGCGGTGTCGGCACGGAGCATCGGCGATGTGAACGTGCAGGTGCTGCTCGAAACGCTCGGCGGCGGCGGCAACCGCTCGGCCGCCGGGGCGCAGATCGCCAATTGCTCGCTGCGCGACGCGGTGAACAAGCTCTTCGCCGCCATCGACGAATACCGCGCCACCGATAACTGAATCAAAAAACCATCAGACCGAAGGAGGTCATATACCATGAAAGTTATTTTCCAGCAGGATGTCCGCGGACAGGGCAAAAAGGGCGAGATGAAGGAAGTCTCCGAGGGCTACGGCCGCAACTACCTTCTCCCCCGCGGTCTCGCCGTTGAGGCGAACAAGGACAATCTCAACACCCTGGCGCTCAAGGAAAAGGCGAAAAAGGCGCAGGAGGCGCGCGAGCGCGCCGAGGCCGAGGAAGCCGCCGCCAAGCTCAAGGACGTCATCGTCACGGTGCGCGCCAAGGCCGGCGCGAACGGGCGTCTTTTCGGCAGCGTCACATCCCAGGAGATCGTGGACGCGCTGCGCGAGCAGCACGGCGTCTCCATCGAGAAGAACCGCATCGTGCAGGCCGAGCCCATCAAGAGCTTCGGCAGCTTTGAAGTTAAGTGCAAGTTCGGCTACGGCATCGACGGCACCGTACAGCTCCTCGTCATCGAAAAGTAAGAGCGGATGGAAGAACTGCTCGGACGGCGGGTGCCCTGGTCTGCGGAAGCGGAGCAGGCGGTGCTCGGCTCGTGCCTGATCGACCCGTCCTGCCTGCCGGACGTCATGACGGCGGTGCGCGGCGCGGATTTCTATCTGCCGCAGAACCGGGAGATCTTTGAAACGATCTTCTCCATGTTCACCTTCGCCAAGCCCATCGACCCGGTCACGGTGCTCGATGAGATGAAGGTGCGCGGCGTTTACCATGACGAGGGCTCGCAGCAGTATATCCGCGAGCTGATGCGCCTGACGCCCACGGCAGCGAACGTTTTGAAATACGCCGCCATCGTGCGCGACCAGGCGCTGCTCCGCAACGTCATCACCGTGTGCGAGGAGACGGTCGAGGCCGCGTCCTCCGGCGCGGGCGAGGCCGGGGATGTGCTCGATCTCTGCGAAAAGAAGATCTATGCGCTGCGGCAGGATCGCGTTGTCGGCGGACTGATGCCGGTGTCGCAGGTCGTGAACAGCGTCTACTCCAACCTTTCCGAGCTCGCCGCCTCCGGCCAGCCGATCCCCGGCATCCCCACCGGCTTCCGGGACGTGGACCGGCGCATCATGGGCATGAACAAGGGCGACTTTATTCTCGTCGCCGCGCGCCCCGGCATGGGCAAAACGAGTATCGGCCTGAACATCTGCCTGAACGCCGCGAAGGCCACCGGAAAGACCGTTGCCATCTTCTCGCTCGAAATGAGCCGCGAGCAGCTCGTAACGCGCTTTCTCTCCAGCGAGGGAGAAGTCCCGCTCGGAAATCTTCTCACAGGCAATCTCTCGATGGACGAGTGGAAGCGCACGGCGCATGCCTGCGCCGCGGTATCCTCGCTCGATATTCTTGTAAACGACAACCCGACGCTCACCGTTGCGGAGATGAACGCGCAGTGCCGCCGGCTCAACAATCTCGGCCTTGTGATGATCGACTACCTGCAGCTCATGCAGGGCTCCGGCAGCAAGAACAACTGGGCCAACGAGAGCCGCCAGCAGGTCGTCAGCGACATTTCGCGCATGATGAAGATCATGGCGAAGGAGCTGAACGTGCCGGTGCTGTGCCTTTCGCAGCTCTCGCGCGCCAACGAGCAGCGGCAGGATAAGCGCCCCATGCTCTCGGACCTTCGCGAGTCCGGCTCGATCGAGCAGGACGCCGACATCGTCATGGGCATCTACCGCGAAGGCTATTACAACCAGGAGATCGAAAACCCGAATCTCACGGAGCTGATCGTGCTCAAAAACCGCCACGGCGAGACCGGCAAGGACAATCTCCAGTGGCAGGGCGAGTATACAACGTTCCGCGACGCCGACCGCTGGCACAATGAGTGAGCCGGTGCTCGACCGCGCTCTGCTTCCGGCCGGGTGCACGGTGCTGTGCGCCGTATCCGGCGGGGCGGACTCGGTGTGTCTGCTCGATCTCGTGCGGCGGCTCGGCGACGTAACGGTGCTCTGCGCCCACTTTGACCACGGCATCCGCGGCGCGGAGAGCGCGCGGGACGCCGCGTTCGTTGAAGCGCTCTGCGAGGAATGGAGCATCCCGTTCTTTCTCGGCCGGGGCGATGTTCCGGTGTATGCCAAAGAGCACGGCTTGAGCCTTGAGACCGCGGCGCGGGAGCTGCGCTACGCCTTTCTGGAGCAAACCGCCAAAGAACAAGGCGCCGATGTCATCGCCACGGCGCACAACTTAAACGATAACGCCGAGACCATCCTCTTTCGCATGGCGCGCGGCACAGGGCTGCGCGGGCTCGCCGGGATCCCGGCGCGGCGCGGCAGCATCGTCCGGCCGCTTTTGAAAACGCCGCGATGCGACATTGAAGAATATCTCGCCGCGCGAAATATTCCCCATGTGGAGGATTCCACAAACGCGGAGACGGACGCCGCGCGAAACCGCATCCGGCTTGACGTGCTCCCCGCGCTCGAGAGCATCCACCCCGGTGCGGCGGCGGGCATTGCGCGCATGAGCGAAACGCTCGCCGAGGACGAGGCGTTTCTCGCCTCGCTTGCGGAGGAAAAGCTCGCCCTCTGGGGCAGCGCGATCCCCGGGAAAGAGCTGTGCTCGCTTCCAAAGTCTGTTGCGCGGCGCGCTCTCGCGCGCTGGCTCGGCGGAGAGCTCTCGCGCGAGCGCTTTGAAGCGCTCCTTCGCTTCGCCGCCGGAGACGGTGCAGGCGTGCTGGAGCTGCCGGGGCGGCGCATCCGCCGGGAATTTGGCTCTCTGCGCCTGGAAGAAGAGAGCGCGCCGAAGCTCGAAGAGCGGCCGCTTTCCCCCGGCGAGACGATCGTTTATCCCCGCCGGTGGCAGATTTCGTGCGAAAGTTGCGCCGCGGGCGCGGAAATTCAAACTTCGTTCAACACTTTTTGCTTTTCATGTGCCAATATATGTGGTAAACTGACCGTTGCGTCCCGCGCCGCGGGCGATTCGCTTGTGCTGCGCCGCCGCGGCGGCACGCGCTCGGTGAGCAAGCTGCTCGGCGAGGCGCGCATTCCGGCTTCGCAGCGCGACGGTATTCCCCTCGTGCGCGACGAGGCGGGCGTTTTAGCCGTTTACGGCGTAGGGCAGAGCGAGAGAGCTTTTCCCGCGCCGGAAGAAGAATTTTATAAAATCACCATTTCGCCAATTTCGGAGGAAGAGAGAGAATGAGAGAAGATATTGCGTCCATACTGCTCAGTGAGGAGCAGCTTCACACGCGCGTCCGCGAGCTGGGCGAGGAAATTTCCCGCGACTATGCCGGGAAAGAGCCGCTGTTTGTCGGCGTATTGAAGGGCTGCTTCATTTTTATGGCGGATCTGTTTCGCGAAGTGACCATCCCCGGCAGCGTGGACTTCATGGCCGTGTCGTCCTACGGCAACGGCACCTCCACCACGGGCGCGGTGAAGATCAACAAGGATCTCAGCCAGGACATCGAAAACCGCGACGTGATCATCGTTGAGGACATTCTTGACTCCGGCGTCACGCTCAGCTATCTCACCAAGTATCTCCAGAACCGCAACCCGAGCTCCATCTGCATCGCGACGCTGCTCGATAAGCCCGCGCGCCGCCGCGCCGATGTGCAGGCGAAGTACGTCGGCTTCACCGTGCCGGACGCCTTCGTCGTCGGCTACGGTCTGGACTATGCGGAAAAATACCGCAATCTCCCGTTCATCGGCATTCTCAAGCCGGAAGTTTACGAAAAATAAATCTCTGATTTATATATGTCCGCGCCGTCCGGTGGGACGGCAGAAAAGGAAGTGACCGTTTTTGAACAACCGACCCTCCCCCAACAAGACCCGCCAAATCGGCTTTCTCGTGTTGATCCTCGTGCTGCTGCTCGGCACGATCTATTCCATGACGAGAAACACCGCCAAGGAATCGCTTGTCTATTCCGAAGTCATCGAGCTTTTTGAGAATAAGCAGGTTGAATCCTTCACCATCGATACCGACGGCAATCTCACCATGCAGCTGCGCTCCGCCTACAAGGGACAGACGAAGTACTCCTACGAGTGCGGCAGCTTCAGCATCTTCTACAACGATCTCAATGATCTCGTGCAGGAGCAGAAGGCCGAAGGCATTCTTACCGAGTACGACTACCCGCCCGCGTGGGAAGCGGCCTGGTGGCTGAGCTTTGTGCCGTATCTCATCATCTTCGTCATCATGGGCGTGCTGTGGTACTCCATGATGCGCTCGGCGCAGGGCGGCGGCGGTGCCGGCGGCGTTATGAAATTCTCCAAGGCGCGCACCCGTCTCGGCAGCGAGGAAAAGAACAAGAAGACGTTTGCCGACGTTGCGGGCGCCGACGAGGAGAAAGAAGAGCTGCAGGAGATCGTTGAATATCTCAAGGATCCCTCCGCTTACTCCAAGATGGGCGCGCGCATCCCCAAGGGCGTGCTGCTCGTCGGCCCTCCGGGCACGGGCAAAACGCTGCTCGCCAAGGCGGTCGCCGGCGAGGCGGGCGTCGAATTCCTGTCCATCTCCGGCTCGGACTTCGTGGAGCTGTACGTCGGCGTCGGTGCGGGCCGCGTCCGTGACCTGTTTGAGCAGGCCAAGAAGGTCGCCCCCGCCATCGTGTTCATCGACGAGATCGACGCCGTTGGCCGTCAGCGCGGCTCCGGTCTCGGCGGCGGCCACGACGAGCGCGAGCAGACGCTCAACCAGCTGCTCGTCGAAATGGACGGCTTCAACGATAACCAGGGCGTCATCGTCATGGCGGCGACGAACCGCGACGATATTCTCGACAATGCGCTCCTCCGCCCCGGCCGCTTTGACCGGCGCGTGTACGTCGGCCTGCCCGATATCAAGGGCCGCGCCGACATTCTGAAGGTCCATGCCCGCGGCAAGCCGCTCGGCGAGGACGTCGATCTGCACGACATCGCCAAGGGTACGCCCGGCTTCTCCGGCGCGGATCTCGAAAACCTGCTCAACGAGGCGGCGCTCCTTGCCGTTCGCCGCAAGCGCCGGTTCATCATGCAGAAGGACATTGACGACGCCATTCTCAAGGTCTCCATGGGTCCGGAGAAAAAGTCCCGCGTCATCACCGAGAAGGAGCGGCGGCTCACGGCCTACCACGAGGCCGGCCACGCCATCGCCGCGCACTATCTCGAGCACGTTGATCCCGTGCAGTATATCACGATCATCCCGCGCGGCCACGCCGGCGGCTTCACGCTGTTCCGCCCGCAGGACGACAAGGACACCCGCTCGCGCAGCGAGATGTTTGAAAGCATCGTTGTGGCGCTCGGCGGCCGTATGGCCGAGAAGATCTTCCTCGACGATATCTCCACCGGCGCTTCCGGCGACATCCAGCAGGCGACGCACACCGCCCGCAACATGGTCACCGTGTACGGCATGAGCGACCGGCTCGGCCCCATCAGCTTCGATTCCTCGGGCCACAGCATTTTCATCGGCCGTGATTTTGGCCAGACGAAGAGCTATTCCGAAGAGACCGCCGCCGTTATCGACGAGGAGGTCAAGCGCATCTTTGACGAAGCCGCGCTCAAGTGCGAAGAGGTGCTGCGCGCCCACGCCGACGTGCTTGTCGCGCTCGCGGAGTATCTGCTCATCAACGAGACGATCGACGGCGACGACTTCCGCTATTTCTGCGATCACAAATGCATGCCCCCGCTGCCGGAGAAATCCGACGCCGTGAAGCAGAAGGAAGAAGAGCTTCGCAAGGAAGCCGAAATCCCCGCCCCGCAGAGCACCGAGACTCCCGGCGAGCCGGAAGGCAAAAAAGAAGAATAAGATAAAGCAAGCCCTCCCGTTGGATTCATCCAACGGGAGGGCTTTTGCTCTATAAGCAGCCGGGAGGACGATCCGTCCTCCCGGTTTCTTTATTACTCATCTTATTTTACTTTGTATTTTCCCCGTCCGGCGCCGGAGAGGCCCATTTCGGTGCCGTTCCAGATGCGGACAAAGTTTTCGCGGTGCTTGATGAGGATGGCGAACGTCGCCACGCAGAGAATGACGAGCGGCAGCCAGCCACTGCGGATGGCGGTGTAGATCGGGAAGGAGACAACGCTCGTCACGGTGCCGACGACGATATAGTCCGTCAGCACGGTGAGGATGACGACCGCCGCGAGAACGCACAGCGCAAACTTCCAGTTGATGGCGAGGATCATGCCGAGATACGAGGCAAAGCCCTTGCCGCCCTTGAATTTAAGATAGAACGGGAACATATGCCCCAGCACGCACGCCACGCCCGCAATGAAGCCGAGCAGCGGCACCGCCGGGAAAATCCACTTGGAAAGCTCGACCGCGAGCACAGCCTTGCCGATATCGTGCACAGCAACGAGCACGCCCGCTTTCCAGCCCATGAGCGCAAAGGCATTCGACGCGCCGAGGTTTTTTGACCCGCCGGCGCGAAGGTCTACGCCCTTCCAGCGGGAGAGATACAGCGCCATGTTGGAGCAGCCGATGAGGTATGCACCGAGAATGGTGACGACATAGGGAAGCATATTGGCCCCCTTTCTGCGGAAAACCGCGGGAGGATTTAGTTTTCTTGTCGAATTAAGAAAGTCTTAACCGTTTCTTTATATTTTACGCGCATACGGCACGGGTGTCAAGCGTTCGTTTTCCGCAAGACCTCCCGCGCCGTATGCGCGTAAAACATTCTATGCTTCAAATCACGTGAAAATCGCTGTGCAGTGCCGGAATATTGCCCTTGAACTCCTTAAAATAGTCCAAAATCAGATCCGCCATCTCCGTGCCGATCTCGCGCACGACGCGGCAGCCGACATAGAAGTCGTACCCGCCCGTGCCGCTTGCGCGGTAGCTGTTGAGGCAGATGGTGAAGGTGTCGCTGTCGCGCACATCCTGTCCGTTCACGCGCATGGACGTCACCCGCTCGCCCACGGGGCGGGAAATGTCGTACACATACGAGACGCCGGCATAGTAGTCGTAGTTATAATGCTCCACCTTCGGGCGGAGAAACACGTCCGAAACGCAAAGCGTTCCATCCTCGCCGCGGGAGAAATATTCCGCGCTGCGTTCGAGCGCCGCTCGAAGCACCTTTCCGGTGATTTCCAGCACCGCAAGCGTATTCGTATACGGATACGCAATGAGAAGATCGCGGCGGCGCACGGTTTTGGGAAGCCCCGCCACATCGTTCGCAAGGCTCGTCGCCGAAAGCTGCGCCCCGCTCGCCCAGAGCTGCACCGCGTTGAAGAGCTCGGCGAGCGCGTTGCCCTCCGACGCCATACGCAGCGGCGTATCCGGCGTGAGAGCGCGCGGCAGCGTGCCGATCACCTCGTCGAGCCAGTTCTGCGCGCCGCGCTCCATTTCGGAAAACTCCTCCAGCCACGCGCGGCGGCACGCGCCGTGCGCGGGGACGGTCTCGCTCGTGATGCGCTTCCCTTCTTCGGAGAGCTCCGCTTCAATACGGATGAACTCCTGCCCGCGGTCGGACGGCTGCACGACGAACGTACCGAAAAGCGTCTGCCCCGGTACGGACATGTGCTGGTGACCGGTCAGGAGAATGTCGAAGTCCAGCTCCTGACAGATGCGGTAGGCGACGTTTTCGTGCGTGGCAGAGAGGACGCGCCCCGTGGCAAGATCGCGCTCAAAACCGCCGTGGTAGACGCAGAGCGTGATATCCGAAATTTCCTTGAGCTTAGAAAGCGCTTCGGCAGCCGCTGGGAGGGGGTCGGAGATGCGGATGGAGGCGATGTGCTCCGGCCGCTCCCAGATGTTCACATAGTCCGTCACGATGCCGACGATGCCGACGCGCAGCCCGTTTTCGAGTGTGTGGACGCACGCCGGATAGAGCGGCGCGCAGCCGTTTTTCGCGCTCACATTCTCGCACACGCACCGCGCATGCAGATTGCCGAGATACGAGCCGAGGTAGTCCATGCCGAAGTTGAAGTCATGGTTGCCGAGCGTCACATAGTCGTAGCCGCAGCGGTTCATGATCTCGGCAAAGGCACGGCCGTCGCCGATCGTGTCGTGGCAGAAAGCGCCCAGCGGCGAGCCCTGCAAAAGATCGCCGCCGTCGATAACAAGCGTGTTGCCGTCCTTTTCAAAGCGGCTCGCGCACTTGAAAAGGCCGATGTCGCGCTCGTCGCGGCTACGGTAATCCGTGGGGTAAATGTATCCGTGCAGGTCGGAAGTGAAGTAAATGGTCAGCTTCTTGTCTGCCATAGCGTTTTATCCCCTTGCAAGCTTGGTACGGATCTTTGCGGAGATCCATTCGATGATGAGCACGAGCACGATGAGACCGAGCAATATCGCGCCCACCTCGTTCCAGCGGTAGGAACTCATCGCGAAGATGAGCGGCGCACCGATGCCGCCCGCGCCGACAAGGCCGAGGACGGTCGCGTCGCGCAGGTTCATATCAAAGCGGTAGATGATCGTGGAGGTAAAGTCCGCGGTGAGCTGCGGCAATATGCCGTAGCGGATCTTCTGGAACGTGGTGCATCCGGCGGCGTCGAGCGATTCGAGAATGCGCTTATCCAGATCCTCGATGCTCTCGATAAACATCTTCGTCACCATGCCGATCGAGCAGAGCGACATCGTGAGAAGACCCGCGAACGGCCCCGGGCCGGTGACGCGGATGAACATGAGGCCGTAGACAAACGCGGGGATCGTGCGTATGGCGGCGATCACGGTGCGCCCGATGAGCGCGACCGGCTTCGGCACAAGATTGCTTGCCGAAAGAAACGCCAGCGGCAGCGAGATGACGGCGCCGACGATCGTGCCGAGAAACGCGATGCAGAACGTTTCGAGCAGCAGATACGGCACGCCGTTCGTGCCGAGCGTAAAGAGAAGCTTTCCCGACGGATGGAAAATGCCAGAGAGGATGTTCCCCGCCACAGCAAGGCCGTTGCCGGTAGGGTTGCTCACGCGCACAGCGCTGCCAGACCATGCGAGCAGGCACGCGACGATAAACGCCGCCAAAAGCTGCCATATCCACGTTTTCGGCGCGGATTCGTAGGCCTTGAGAATTTTCTTGTCCATAGCTCGTCCCCCCTCAGGTCAGTCGCTTGCGCAGCCAATGGCTGAGCGCCTCGATGACGATGACGGTCACGAAAAGAACGATAAGGATCATGCCGAGGCTGTCATACTCGCGCCAGCCGATCTTCTCGTTCATGATAAGGCCGAGACCGCCCGCGCCCACGTAGCCGAGGATGGACGCATAGCGCACGTTGCCCTCCAGACAGAAGAGGGACACGGAAAGATACGTCGGCAGCACCTGCGGGAACACGGCGGTCGTGAATGCCTGCAGGCGCGTTGCGCCGAGCGCCTCCATCGCCTCATACGGCCCCATATCGACCGTTTCGATGATCTCAAAGAGCTGCTTGCCGACATAGGCAAACGTAAAAACGGCAATGGCGCACGTACCGGCCATCGTGCCGAGGCCGAAGATATACGTGGCGATCAGCGCGCACACGAGCGTCGGCAGCGTGCGGACAAGGCTCAGGAAGAGCCGCACGATGAATACAACGACGCGGTTCGTCACAATATTGCTCGCCGCGGCGATGGCGAACGGGATGGCCAGCACCGCGCCGACGAAAGAGCCGAGGAACGACATTTTGATCGTATCCCACAGCGGCGTCCAGATTTTGGAGAGATAGGCGGTGTTCGGCGGGAACATGGCCTTGAGGATGTCGAAAAACTTGCTGCCGCGCTTTACAAGCACGGCAAAATCAAACCCCGTGATGCGCACAGAGATCGCGCCGAGCACCAAAACGATGAGAATGACGATCGGCGCGCGGCTGCGCTTTTCCTTCACGACCGTACCGTCGGAGAGCGTGTAGGTACGGGGCTTGAACACGCGGTCGTAGAGGCTCATGCCGGCTCCTCCGTTTCGTCCTCGCCGTAGATTGCGGCAAGCACGTCCTTATCCACATTGGCGGACGGCCCGTCGTAGACGATCTTGCCCGCGCGGATGCCGATGATGCGGTCGGCATACTCCAGCGCCAGCTCCACGTGGTGGATGTTCAGCAAGATCGTGATGCCCATGTCCTTATTGATGCGCACGAAGTCCTGCATGACCTGCTTGGCGGTGACGGGATCGAGCGCCGCGACCGGCTCGTCGGCCAGGATGATCTTCGGATCCTGCGTGAGCGTGCGCGCAAGCGCCACGCGCTGCTGCTGGCCGCCGGAGAGCTGGTCGGCGCGCATATACGCCTTATCGAGAATGCCGACCTTGTCGAGCGATTCCAGCGCCTTGATCTTATCCGCTTTCCGGAACGCGCCGAGCAGCACGCGCCAGAACGGCATATCCGGCACGCACGCGGCCAGAACGTTCTGGATGACGCTCGTGCGCGTCACGAGGTTGAACGACTGGAACACCATGCCGATGCCGCGGCGGAAGCGCCGCAGGCTCTTGCCGGAGAGCGAGCTCACATCCGTGCCGTTCACCGTGAGCGTGCCGGAGGTGATTTGGTGCATCCGGTTCACAGAGCGCAGCAGCGTAGACTTGCCCGCGCCGGAGCGGCCGATGATGGCGACGAACTCTCCGTCGGCGATCGTGAGATCTACATCGTCCAATCCAACCGTGCCGTTGGGATAAACCTTGGAAACGTGGTCAAATACAATCATACGGACTCCTCTTTCTATATGGCGCGCGGGGAGGGCAGCACAGCGGAAGGTTTGATGCTGTGCCGTCCTCCCCGCAGTTGGGAAAGTGTCTCAGTTGGCGGCGGTGAGCTCCTGGATGAGCTTCTGCGCGGCGCGTTCGTTGTCGTAGTCGGAGGACTGCGCAACCTGGTAGCCGTTGTGGCTGTAGATGGCAATGACCTGCTTGCCGGCATCGGTGTTGCCGATGTTGATGAACGCCTGCTGCAGCGCGGCGATCAGGTCGGCATCCATGATGGGCGAGTTCTTGCTCACAGAGATGGTGTCGTTGTAGATGGGGGCGGTGACGCCGATGACGCCGGTCTCCTCCCAGATGGAGGCTTCACGGCCGAACTCGCTGTTCCAGCGCTCGGCATAGTCGCGGCGGGCGTCGGCATAGGTCACGAGAACGTCGACCTGGCCGGAGGCGAGGCGGGCGAACGCGCTGGCGTAGGAGTCAGACTGCACGGCGCTGGAGAGATCCGAGATGCCCTTGCCGTAGTGATCCTGCAGCCAGAGAGCGGGGTAAATGTAGCCCGCAGGAGAGGAGGTGCCCATGACGCTCCAGTTGGCGCCGTCAAGGTCTTCCCAGGTGAGCTCTTCACCGGCGTTGACCTTGTCCTGCAGCTCCTTGCCCTTTTCGGACGGGCCGGCGATGAACAGAGCGCGGTAGGAAACGGCCTGCTTTTCGGAAGCCTCGGTGGGCTGGCCGTCGTTCCAATCCTTCGCGTTGTCGGAATCCTTGCTCAGACCGTTGCGGGTGGCGGTGAGGATGACCTCGGCGCCGTCGTCATAGAGGACGTAGGTGCCGCCGGGGATGAGGCCGACGTCGATCGTGCCGGCTTCGAGACCTTCGCCGACCGCTTCATACGTCGTGCCGACGGTGATCGCCACTTCGCCGACTTCGTAGCCGAGCGTGGCAAGCTCGTTCTTGAGCATCTCCTTGAGAGGCTCGGTGACGGTGATGATCTCTTCCGGCTCGCGGGACGGGACGAAAGCGACCGTCAGCGTGTCGATCTTCTTCGCGGTAGGTTCGGTGGTGGCGGGTTCTTCCGCGGCGGGAGCCTCGGTAGCCGGAGCTTCGGTGGCCGGGGTCTCGGCGGTGGTGCCGCAGCCGGCCAGCAGGCCGAGCGTCATGACGACCGCCAGCAGGAGCGCAAAAATCTTTTTCATCATTTTTCCTCCGATAATACTCTTCTTTTTTCTCGGACGCACGGCAAACCAAAAGGTGCGCCATGCTCCAAAACGAGTATAGCACACCTCGGGAAAGAAAAATTTTCCGATTCAGTAAAAATGTTAGTTCTTTGTGTCGTCCCGCTCGAAGTAATAGGCCACCAGCTCCTCAAAGGCGAGGATCACATGGCCGAAGAACGGGTTCGGCAGGCTCCCGGCCAGTGTCTGCTTCGAGCCGTCCACCACGACAACGAGATCGGAGAGCCGCGCGAGCGCGGAATCGGCGCGCTTGGTGAACGTCACGATCTTGTGGCCGTTCTGCCGGGCGTGGCGCACGTCGTTGAGCACCGGCTCCGTCTCCCCGCTCTGGCTCACGGCGAACATGACGCTCGGCGCGGCGTCCTCGTCGGTGAGATTGTGCGCGGTGCAGAAGAGCATATGATCGTAAAAATGGACGTTGTTATACACCATGAAGCCGCAGATGGAGAGCCGCTGCGCGATGTATGCGCCGACGATGTTCGAAAAGCCCTCGCCGGTCGTGAACATTTTTGCCGAACGCGAAGCGTCCAGCAGCGCGCAGAAGTCGTTCACGAGCTTTTCGGAATAGTTGTCCACAAGCGTTTTGAGATTTTCCGCGCTGCGCTCGCCGCGGCGGTCCATCTGGCGGCTGAGATAATAATAGAGCTCGCTGTAGCCGTCAAAGCCGAGGCGCTTGCACATTTTCACGATCGTCGCGGCGGAGAGAAAGTTTTCGCTCGCGATCTGCTGGATGCCGACGCGCTTTTCCCCGCGCTCGATGTGCGCGGCAATGCCCGTGATCACGCGCTTTTCATCCTCCGAAAGGAGGTTGGTCAAAAGAAAATAGCTGCCGTTCATAGAAGTCCTTCCACGTCCCGCTTGTTTACACTTACATATTATATACTATAGCAAACCCGCCACCAAAGCGCAACGCCCTCCGGCACTGCCGCAAACAAAAAGAGCAGAGTCCAAAATAGTTTTTCCGCCCGCAGACGGTGTCTGCGGGCGGAAAACGGTTATTCATGCGCCGGAACGGGCGATTTCCGGTTTAAAATCAGCATGGCAACAAGGATCAGCGAAACCCCCGCAGCCTGCCAGAGCGTGACCGGCTCGCGGTAAATGAGTATTCCGAGGATCGCCGCAACGACAGGCGAGCTGAATGTCAAAACGGACGCCTTCCCGGCATCGAGCTTTGTCAGCGCTTTCAGGTAGAGGTGGCTTGACACATACCCGACCATGACGCCGATGAAGAGGCACGCCGCCACATTTTCCCACCGGGAAAACATATGTACGAACGGCCGGTCCGCCGGCCAGAACAGCCGGCTGCCGAGAAAAGCGAAGAGCCACGTATAGAAATTGATCGTCTTGAGCGTATACCCTCTCTGCATGGCGGCGCGGCTGCAAATGCTGTATATGGAGTAGCTCAGTCCGCTCCCCAGCGCCAGAAGAACGCCCCGCAGCGGCGGACGCGCTCCGCCGAGAGCGCCGGAGCAGAGCGCACAGCCGCCGAACGCCAGAGCCGCACCCAGAAGCTTCTGCACCGTAAGACTCTCCCGAAAAAAGATCCATGCCAGAAAAATCACGAAAAACGGCCACGTAAGACTGATGGTTGAGGCTACGGAAAGCGGCATTATATTCACCGCGGAAAAAAACAGCACGGAATACAGAAGCTGACCTACCGCCCCGGTGCCGAGGAAGATCCAGAGATCCTTCCACCGGATCTTCAGAGAAGAGGATCCTTCGCGGAGCGCCGCGACGAAATAAATCACCGTTGTGATCGCGAAGCGGCAGGTGCCGATCTCGGTGGAGCTCATCCCGCCCTCCGTCAGTATCCGGCCGATCATCCCGTTCGTTCCGGCCAGCGCGCCGGAGAGTATGGCATAGAATACGTATTGGTTCATGTGTCTTTCTCCTCAATCAATACGGCATGCGCGGCCGCCGTCGCCTGATTTTCAGTATATATGCTGCTTCCCCTTCTGTAAAATCAAAACGCCGAAAAAAACCGGTTTTTTTGACGGAACGGCGTTTTTTGATAAGTTACGCGGATAACCTTTGACATATCGGCGCCGCTCCCATAAAATAGGATCGTTGATTTCTGTGACGACGGGAGGATAATGCCATGGCGGAGCGCGTGCGGATCTGCGATATTGCCGAAGAGCTGGGACTGAGCACGGCAACCGTTTCCAACGTGATCCACGGCAAAACAAACAAGGTCTCGGCGGAGACCGCCGAGCGTGTAACGGAGCTTCTGGAAGAGCGGCAGTACATCCCCAGCATGGCGGGCATCCTGCTCGCCCGGAACAGTTCGCGCATTCTCGGTGTTTTCGTAAACGACCACCCGAAGTACGAGGGTCACACGCTCGACGACTTTTTCATCGCCTCCTCGCTGAACTGCCTCTCCGCAGAGATCGAGCGCAGCGGCCAGTTCATGATGGTGAAAAAGGCCGCGAGCGCGGAGGAGATCGTGCAGTTTGCCTCCATGTGGAACATGGACGGCATCGTTGTGATCGGCTTCTGCGAGCAGGACTACGAGCTTCTCCGAAGCCGTATGCGCATCCCCTTCGCGGTGTACGATGGGCTCTGCCGCCCGCCGCGGCGGTTTTTGAATCTCACCATCGATAATTTTGACGGCGGTTATCAGGTCGGGCAGCATTTCCGCGCACTGGGTCATGAGACCGCCCTCTGCCTTTCGGACAATGATACCGGCATTGACCGCGACCGCATGCGCGGCTTTCGCCGCGGCTTCGCGCCCGGGCGCGCCGAGCCGCTTATCGTCCCCATGCAGAGAGCCGAGCGATGGGCGTTTTACCGGGAACATCTGGAGGCATTCCGCCGTGCGACGGCGGTTTTTGCCGTGTCCGACGCCTACGCCATTGAACTCATGAGCTTTCTCGCGGAGCAGGGCATTTCCGTGCCGGAGGATGTTTCCGTTGCGGGCTTTGACGATACGCCTGTGTGCGAAATGCTCCGCTCGACGCTCACAACGGTGCATCAGGACGGCGCGCTGCGCGCGAAGCTCGCCGTGGAAAAGCTGCGGGAGCTCAGGGAAGGACGCGACGTCGAGCCGGAGATCACGCTGCCTGTCTCGCTGGTGATACGAAAAAGCACCGCACTGCGCAGAAGATAATTCTGCACAAATGCGGCGTCCTCTTTTTGTATATGGTTATGCGGTTAACCTTTGCATCCTCCCTCCCCGCCCGCTACAATAAAGGGGAAAACCGGGAGGTGCGTTATGAAGAGACAACAAACTTTCTTTCAAACCGTCTGCGTGCTTGCGATCCCCGCGGCGCTGCAATCGATGCTGCAATCGTCGTTCGGCATGGTCGATCAGATCATGATCGGGCAGCTCGGCGAAATTTCCGTGGCGGGCGTCGGCATGGCGGGGAAATTCGTGTCGATCTATTCGGTCATCGTCGCCGCCGTCGCCGCCGTGGCCGGGATCATGATCTCGCAATACCTCGGGCAGGAAAAGAGCGCGGAGGTGCGCCGGAGCTTTTTCGCCAATCTCGCGCTCGCCGCCGTGGTCGCCGGGCTTTTCTCCGTCGTTTGCGCGCTCTTTCCCGAAGCGGTCATGCGCGCCTATACGAAGGATGCCGCGACCCGGCAGGCCGCGGCGGAATATCTCCGGTACATCTCCGCCACGTTTCTCCCCGTGGCCGGGGCGACGCTCCTTTCCACCGCGTTTCGCTGCGCGGAAAAGCCGCGGCTGCCGCTGTACTCGAGCATTTTCTCCGCGCTGCTCAACACCGGTCTCAACTATGTTCTCATTTTCGGAAAACTCGGCTTTCCCGCGCTCGGAGTGACGGGTGCCGCCATCGCGACGGTCGTTTCCCAATGCGCCAACGTCCTTTGTATGCTGCTTATGGCCTTTCGCTGCCGCCCCGTTCCGAAAGCCGGGGACGGCGGTGCGGCGCGATGGAGCTGGCGCACCTATCTTGCCATGCTGCTGCCCCTGCTTCTCTGCGAGGGGAGCTGGAGTCTCGGCGAGAACGTGTACGCCGCCATCTATGGCCACATGGGCACCGGCGCGAGCGCCGCCATGACGCTCATCAATCCCGTGCAGGGGCTGGTGATCGGCGCGCTCTGCGGCCTTTCGCAGGCGGCGGGCGTGATCGTTGGAAAGCAGCTCGGCCGCGGCGAGCGCGAGGCGGCGTACCGTTCCGGCAAGCGGTTGCTCGTCTATGGCGCTCTCGGCGCGCTCATTCTCTCCGCCGCGGTGGTGCTGCTCCGCGAGCCTTACGTGGATATCTACCGGGTGGACGGCGCGGTGAAGGCGATGACGCGGCAGATCCTGCTCGCGTATGCGATGATCGCGCCGTGCAAGGTGCTCAACATGATCCTTGGCGGCGGCATCCTCCGCAGCGGCGGGCGGACAACGTACATCATGGCCATCGACATGGCCGGCACATGGTGCCTCGGCGTGCCGCTCGGCCTTTTGAGCGCCTTTATCTGGAAGCTTTCGATCCCTTACGTGTATTTCATTTTATCGCTGGAGGAATGCTTCCGTCTCGCGGTATCGCTGGCGGTGTTCCGCCGCCGGAGCTGGATGGACCGGCTCGGCAGCGGCGCGGAATAAAAAATGGCGGGCGGCTCCAATTTTGGGAGCCGCCCGTCTTCTGCGTTTTTCTATTACTTTTTGCCGTGGATGTTCTTCATGCGCTGGCTGTGGTCGAGAATGCGCTTGCGCAGACGGAGGTTCTTGGGCGTAACTTCGAGAAGCTCGTCGTCCGCAAGGAACTCCATGCACTGCTCGAGCGACATCTGGCGCGGCGGGATAAGCCGCAGCGCTTCGTCCGAGCCGGAGGCGCGGGTGTTGGTGAGGTGCTTCGTGCGGCAGACATTGACCGGAATATCCTCCTGCTTGGGGCTGACACCGACGATCATGCCGCCGTAGACCGGCGTGCCGGGCGTGATGAACATGACGCCGCGCTCCTGCGCGTTCCAGATGCCGTAGGCAACGGCCTCGCCCTGCTCCCACGCGATGAGAGAGCCGGTCGAGCGGCGCGTGACCTCGCCCTTATAGGGAGCGTAGCTGTCAAACACGGAGGCCATGATGCCCTCGCCGTGGGTGTCGGTGAGAAATTCGTTCCGGTAGCCGAAGAGACCGCGGCTCGGCACGAGGAAGATGAGGCGCATGCGCGCGCCCACGGGGGTCATCTCTTTGAGTTCGGCCTTGCGCGTGCCGAGCTTTTCGATGACCGAGCCGACATACTCCTGCGGCACGTCCGCCACAAGCTCTTCCATCGGCTCCATGAGATTGCCCTTCTCGTCGCGCTGCATGAGCACGCGCGGGGGCGATACCTGGAACTCGTAGCCTTCGCGGCGCATCGTCTCGATCAGGATCGAGAGCGACATTTCACCGCGGCCGGCAACGTTGAAGCTGTCGGTGCTGCCCTCGACGTCCGTAACGCGCAGCGAGACGTCCTTGAGCGTTTCGCGGTAGAGACGGTCGCGAATCTGGCGGCTCGTGACAAACTTGCCTTCGCGTCCGGCGAAGGGAGAGTTGTTGACGGAGAACGTCATCTCCATCGTCGGCGCGGAGATCTTTACAAACGGCAGCGGCTCCGGCGTGCCAACGGCGCAGATCGTGTCGCCGATGGTAACATCGCCGATGCCGCTCATGGCGATGAT